>JAUWMI010000002.1 GCA_030613245.1 Candidatus Sumerlaeota bacterium | reverse complement strand
CCGTTACGGCTCTCACGTGCCGGAAACGAGCAATGACGGTCCTCTGCGCCCCACACCGCGCTCGGCCAGAGAGCGCCACCCCGTGGTTGCGTGGAACGTTACGCGACGCTGCAATCTCAAATGCATCCATTGCTACACGGATTCCGATGAATCTGCATCGCCCGACGAGTTAACCACCGATGAAGGGAAAACACTCATCGACGATCTGGCAACCTTTCAGATTCCAGCGCTGCTCTTCTCCGGCGGCGAGCCTCTTATGCGCAAGGACATTTTCGAACTCATTGCCTATGCCCGCAAGCTCGGCATCCGCTCGACACTCTCCACAAATGGCACCCTGATTATGCCCGAAATAGCTCAACGCTTGAAAGACGTTGGCGTTTCCTACGTGGGTATTAGCCTGGATGGGATAGGCGAGGTCAACGACTGTTTCCGCGGCAAAAAGGGCGCGTTCGAACTTGCCATGCGCGGGTTCAAAAACTGTGTGGCGGTTGGCCAGAAAGTCGGCCTCCGCATGACCCTGACGCGCCATAATTTTAAGGAATTACACGGCATCTTCGATTTTATTGAGCGCGAGCAGATCAACCGCGCCTGCTTCTATCACCTGGTTTATTCTGGCCGCGGCAGTACTATCGCCGACGAAGACCTTACCCATAGCGAATCGCGCGCCGCAGTTAATATTATCATTGAGCGCAGTATTGATTTTCACCGGCGTGGCTTGAAAAAAGACATCCTCACTGTGGACAACCACGTTGACGGCGTCTACCTGTATCGCAAAATGCGTGAGCAAATGCCTGACCGTGCTGATGCAATCTTGAAGCTCCTGAAGTGGAATGGCGGTGGGCTCTACAGCTCGGGCGTGGGATTTGCAGACATTGACTTCCACGGCAACGTTCACCCTGATCAGTTCTGGATGCACTACAGTTTCGGAAACGTGCGCAAGCGCAAATTCAGCGATATCTGGATGGATACTTCAGACTCCCTGATGGCTGGCCTGAAGAATCGGCGCGCGGTGATAAAAGGACGCTGTGCGGAATGCCAGTGGTTTGACGCCTGCGGTGGGTCGTTGCGCGTGCGCGCTGATCTGGTCTATGGCGACCCCTTTGCCCCTGATCCCGGTTGCTATCTCTCAGACGAGGAAATCGGATTGACTCCCGAAAAACAACTCGCCCTTGAGTCCCGCGGCGAAATCTTCCCCATACCCCAACGCCTGTTACAATAGGTTTCCCTATTTCCTTCCCTTGTTAATTTTCATAAATGTAGAAAAAAGTGGTATTGGTATCTTTTTCTCTTGAAAAAGAATCATAAAAAATGTATTTGTTAATCATAATTATAAAATCGATGAGAGGAGCGAGGGGGAAAATGAAAAGCATTAATTCTACCATTTCAAAGCTGATTCCCATCTTCTTATTAATAATCATTTCGCTTTTATGCCATACAGCAAATGCTGCGGTGATTACTGTCCCTGGTGATTATTCAACCATTCAGACAGCAATTGATGCTGCTATTGACGGTGATAGAATCACTGTCATGCCAGGCACGTACCGAGAGAATATCAACTTTCAGGGCAAAATCATCCTTCTGCGCTCTACCGACCCTACGAGCTCTTCCATCGTCGCCAGCACTGTCATTAGTGGCGATACAGATGGCGATGGCTATGGCGACGGTACTGTGGTTACTTTTTCTGGCGCAGAATCTTCTAACTGTATCCTCTCCGGCTTCACTATTACCGATGGCTTTGCCTCTATAGGAGCCGGTATCTTTGGCGACGGCACCCTGGCAACTATTCAGAACAATGTTATCTATGACAATTTGGCGTACGATTATGGCGGCGGGCTCCATCGCTGCAACGGCACTATTCAGAACAACACTATCTCAATGAACTCAGCGGAATGGGGCGGCGGACTTTATGGCTGCGATGGCACCATTCAGAACAATACCGTCTCTGAGAACTACGCCTATTATGAAGGTGGGGGGCTCTATGGCTGCGACGGCAGCTCCATCCAGAACAATACCATCTCGGGCAACCACGCCGATTACAAAGGCGGCGGCCTTGCCAGCTGCGGCGGCACCATCCAGAACAACATCATCTCGGATAATTCAGCTTGGAGTGGTGGCGGACTTTACAACTGTACTTTCACCATTCGTAACAATACCATCTCGGCCAACTCGGCTGACTATTTTGGCGGAGGCCTGTATAGCTGCTTTGCAACCATAAAGTACAATACCATCTCAGGCAATTCGGCTTCTTATTGGGGTGGCGGACTTTACGACTGCAACGGCACCGTCTGGAATAATATAATCTCGGGCAACTCGGCTGATATTGGCGGCGGGCTTTACGCATGCAACGGCATTATTCAGAACAATATCATCTCGGCTAACTCAGCTCGTTTAGGCGGTGGGCTTAGGGCGTGCGACGGCACCATACAGAACAATACCATCTGGGGCAACGCAGGACAGTATGGCGGACTCTACGGATGCAAAGGCTACATCAGAAACTGTATTATCTGGCTAAATTCATCTCAACTTTATGATTGTGCCACACCTTCTTTTTCGTGCATCCAGAATTGGACCGGCGGTGGCATTCGTAATATTTCCTCTGACCCTCTCCTGGTTGATCCTGGTAATGGCGATTTCCATTTGCAACCCAATTCTCCCTGCATAGATGCTGGCCGCTATATTGATGGATTAATCGAAGACTTTGAAGACGATCTCAGACCATATGATGGCACCTCAGAGCCTCGTGGCGACGGCTCCGACTTTGACATCGGTGCTGATGAGTTCAGCGGCACGGCACCAACGCCAACTCCAAGCCCAACGCCAACAGCTACACCTAGTCCAACCCCAATGCCTCCCACTCCTATAGTGATCACTGTCCCGGGTGATTATTCTACCATTCAAGCGGCGATTAATGGCGCATGGTATGGCGATGAAATCATCGTCTCCCCAGGAACCTACGTAGAATGTATCACTTTTGATCAAAAGAATATCGTGCTGCGGTCTACAGATCCAACAGATCCTTCCGTTGTTGCCAACACTATCATTGATGGCAATCGAGCCGGAGGCGTTGTTCGATTTTCCGGTACAGAATATGAAACCTGCGTTCTCTCCGGTTTCACTATTACCGGTGGTTTCACCAACATAGGCGGCGGCATCCTGGGGAATGGCACTCTGGCTACTATTCAGAACAATATCATTTCCGGTAACAATGTTTACAGTTGGTCTGCTAGCTCTGGCGCCGGGATTGCCAGCTGCAACGGCACCATCCAGAACAATGTTATCTCCGATAACTCAGCAATGGCCGGGGTATCACAAGGTGGTATAGGAGGTGGGCTCTCTAGATGCAACGGCATCATTCAGCACAATATTATCTCTAACAATCAGACCGACTACCGTGGGGGTGGGCTTTTCTATTGCCGTGGCACCATCCAGAATAATACCATCACATACAACTCCGCTGATGATGGCGGAGCGTTGTTTGGTTGCGATGGAACCATCCAGAACAACATTATCTCATTCAACTCTGCTAAGACTGGCGGAGGACTGCATAGCTGTCAAGGTGCCATACTGAACAATACTATCTTTGGCAACTCCGCTTCCTATGCCAGTGGTCCCGGGCTCTATGATTGCGATGGGACTATCAGAAACTGTATTATCTGGCAAAATATTTCCGGTGCAGGTAGGCAACTTGATTATTGCACCGGACCTTCTTACTGCTGCATTCAGTATTGGACAGCTGGGGGAACCGGAAATATCTCCTCTGATCCTCAGTTAGTTGACCCTGCTAATGGCGATTTCCATCTACAATCAACCTCTCCATGTATTGATGCGGGTGGCACTGTCAGCGGTTTAACCGAAGACTTTGAAGGCGATCCGAGGCCCATGGACGGTACCTCAGAACCTCGTGGTGATGGCTCGGATTTTGACATTGGCGCTGATGAATTCCCCGGAAAATTGCAAAACTATACCTTTGACGTCACGAATGAGGGATGGACCGCGGTCACCATTGCTGCCTTCACACCACCAGATTTCCATTATATGCCAGGGCAGATTCTTCTCACTGCGCAGGATAATACTAATACGTTTGGCTACTGGTCGAGTGAGGCGGATGCGATCCCGGTCGCGGCGAATTCATTGTACCGAATAAAATGGACAATGGCAACAAATGTTACCGATTCACTGAAAGTGCCGCAGGTGCGGCTGCGGGTGAATAGCCAGAATCTCCAGCAGGCAGATATGTTGGTGATCACCAGCTCTGGAGATGGCTCGTATGCGCCAATTCCAGAGGGATGGACAACGTACGAGATGTATTTTGTCCCTCCGGAGAGCTGTTTGGGAAAACCGGAAGATCAGGACGATCTCGTCCTGTCATTTGACATTCTGAATTTTGACCCAGGGGATGCTGCCAGTGGCTCGCTAATGCTGGATAGCGTAGTGGTCGAGGCAATTCCTCTTAGTACGCTAGAGACACCAACTTTGCTGCAGACCTGGAGTTTCGACACGGATGCTGAGGGGTGGCAGTTTGGCAGTACGCTAGTCTTTACAGCGCCGGTGAGTGATAGTAGTAATGGTGCGCTCTGGCTCACTGCTCAGAATAACACAAACACCTTTGGCTACTGGAGTGGGCCTTCGCAAGAGGTTCAGGCGGAAGCAGGCAAACTCTATCGGCTGCGCTTCACGGTGAGCACAGAAGTTGCTGCCCAGGATGATGTCCCACAGCTGCGGTTACGTGTATCCAGCGAAGATTTCCAGTCGAGCATTGTGAAGGCTATCAGTTCAGTTACTGGAGCAGAAATGAGCCCGACTCCTGCAGGGCAGAGCTACGACCTCTATTTCTATCCCCCACAATCGCTCGTGGGAACAGATGCAGACAGCATCCTGGTGGCCTTCGACATTCTGAACTTTGACCCCTCCGATGCTGCAACTGGCGCACTATTGCTGGATACTGTCACTGTCGAATCCCTCGACGTCCCTTGAATTGTGCCATTAAAAATGTAGGGGGCACGTTGCAACGTGCCCCTACAATTTTGCGCCGCCCAAAATCCACTCCCCATTCTCCCGCCAAAGAATAGACGTAGGGGCAATTACGCCTGAGGCGCGCAAGTCATTAATTGCCTCTACAAAGAAAAGCAGGGGCGTTAAATTTAACGCCCCTACCAGGTTCAGTCTTTTCCCCAATGCCTACAGTTATCTCAGCCAAGGCATTTCTGGCGTAGGCACCTTCTCCTGAAATACCTCTTCCTTGATAAGCTTCACCAGCGTGGCCCTCCTCTCCCCCAGCGTGTCCCATCTGCCCTTCATGCGCGTCTGGGCTGATGGAAACATGCTGACGTAAGAGAAAATCGCCATCCCGCGAAATCCCAGCTCCCGGCAAATCTTCATCCTCGCGATCGTCTCCTCAGGTGTTTTGAACCGATAGCAGCCAATTCCGGGAAACGCGTGTCGCCCGTGGATATTCTCTCTATAATTCTTCGCATCATGAACGAATTTCACCGTGTCGGTCGTATAGATCATCGGCGTAACAAAATCAATCGTGCCTTCCTTCAACCATTCCTGTGATTCCTGAAAGTAGTCATCATACCCATCCTGGTAGTTGCCCCAGACCGAAGCAGACAGCTTGGTACCAGGGCGAATGCGTTTCATGCCAGAAAAGACTCTCCTGACAAGGTCAGTCACCTGTTCACGTCGCCAGTTCGCCCATTCCTGCGGCGCTTCATCGGGAGACTTGAGATAGCGCTTGCGAAATCGCTCGAGGCTTATCGCATCGTACGAGTAGTCATCCACAAAGCCATTCAAGTTGCGTTCCGGATAGCGAACGTAATCCAGGTGCAGCCCATCAATTGGATAGCGAGACACGATGTCCATAAACACAGTGTAGATATGATCCTTTGCCTCGGGAATCCCCGGGCTCAGATACACGTAATGTTCATTCAGTCCGATTCGCCTCCCGCTCCTGCCCATGCAGATCCATTCCGGGTGAAGGTTAAAAATCTGCGTCGGCGCTTTAGGAAGCTCTGTTCCTTTCCATGCTGGATAGACATTGACGTAAGCGTGAAGCTCAATCCCTCGTTTATGTGCCTCTTCAATTGCAACAGATAGGGGATCAAACCCGGGGTTTTTGCCGCCCAATTCCTCGGCCCATGCTTCATAATCTGATGGATAGAACGCATTCCCATTACCACGCACCTGGAAGAGTACCATGTTGAAATTACAGCTATCAGCATTCTTGATAATCTCAACCACATCATCTTTTGTCTTATAGTCCCACCTGGTGACCCAAACCGCTCTGGCTTCGCTTTCTACAGCGACGGCTGCTGCGGCCTGAAGCGAGCACACTACGACAATAAGAAGAACCCCTATAAGATTTGCAGAAAGGGCCTTTTTTATGCAGTTCACTTTTTTCATGCGCTTCCTCCTTGCCAAGTTTCGGTGCAGCTGCTATGCTGAACAACACCATCTCCCCTAAGTAATGTTAAGCAATGAGTCAAGCTTAAATACATAAAACAGCGACACGAATTAAGATAAACTCGCCATCGAACTCGCAACAAGTCGCTAGCGCTGTCAAAAGAGACTTAAATGCTTCAGCGTGACAAAAATAGGGATTTATTACCACCAGCTGAATTTTAACAACTGAGCAGCTGCGTCGGGTATTCAGGTTCATATCGGCGATGTGGTCAGACAAAGACCAATCGGGCTGCGGATTTACCCGGTGGATTGATGCAATTCCCACACCGCATGTGTTGAGAAACAAACAATACGGCCTGGCTTTGAGTGAGTGCGCTGTTTAGACAATTGAGCTACAGTCCTGAAGGGAATGGACTTATCAATACTCAATCAATTCTTTCCCTGATAGGCTCGCTTCTTGTTAAGTATATAGGAACTGAGAGATTAATTGCAGGAGACTTCAAATAAAATCCAAAAGGAGGTAGGCAAATGAAGGCAAGGACACTCGCAATTCCTGTGGTTGTGACCCTGCTGGCTTTGATTGCAGCGTTTCCAGTGGCTGCAGATCAAACGTATCAACATGATGCCGCGATTCAAAAGGACAAGCCAGCAGCTGCTTGTACGCAGGGGAAGGGCGCCAAAACAACCGACACATTGTTGTGCTACTCGAACAAGACGTGCCCGATGACTGGCAAGCCGATCAATCCGAAACTCTTCTACGAGTATGAGGATGAGAAGAGCAATACGTCCGGCCGCATTTATACTTGTGGCGCAGGATGTCTAGCGGCCGTTGCCAAGAATCCGGACAAGTACTACAACAAGGTGTACGCAGAACAAAAGAAGGCCGCATCAAAAGCTATAGCTTCTCAGGGCGTCGCGAACCTAACTTGCCCCGTTATGGGTGGTAAGACGAAGAGCGACGTTACTGTCGAATACAACGGCAAGAAGGTGAATTTCTGCTGTCCCATGTGTGTGGAGAAGTTTCAGCAAGATCCGGGCAAGTACCTGAAGAAGCTGGAAAAAGAAAAGGCGCCAGCTGAGCAGTAGCACGAGAACTAGCTGCCGACTCAGTTCTCCATGGTTGCATTGTTTCGCTGTAGTAGGGGCGTATTGAAATACGCCCCTACTTTTTTCTTTCCTTCCTGAATTTCGCCGAGTCATGTGCATGAGAAGGCGGTTCGTACCAGGCCTTCCGGCTTCCGCCTATGCCGTGCGGTTGCTGAGCCGGGCTCTCTCCATATTAACTTAACGTCCTGGGATTTCAGCACGCTCAATCCCTCAGGAATAGGCACACAAAGATCTGTCGGCCCTGGATTCATCGCCCTACCGTTCTCCCTGTCCAAAACAGTTGACACCTCCAGCGATGTCCGTATAGTGTTCTCCCACAGCTGTTCTCTGCGCATGGTGCAACGTATCCCGTGAACAAATCGCGATCGCCTGGAGAAATGAAGGGCAATTTCGCTCGATCGGCCTGCTTATGAAGTTTCTCTTCCGAACACCCATCGCAATTTTGCTTACCATCCTGTCGCTTTTTCTTCTTTTTGCGTTTTTCCAGTACCGCCACTTCGACGTACAGATCGGACCACTGTTTGTCAGTCCACACCGGGTTCTTGCACAGCTCGCCACACTTCTTTTCGTTGCGATCTTTCTTTGTTCCGCGCTCCTGGTAGGGCTATCCCTTGTCCGCCGCTATAATCTATTCAGCCAGTGGTCCGCAACTGAGTTGCTCGTAGCGGTCGGGGTTGGCCTTTCGGCCTATATTATGGTGAGTTTTTTGCTTGCAACGCTGGGCGGCTATGGAAAACTGCTAGCATGGATTCTTATTCTCCTGCCAATTATCGTGCGCGTGGATCTCCTTGGTGCATTCTTCAAGCGCTGTATGCACGCACTGAAGGGCGCGCTGGAAGCAGGGCCGCGCCTGCACGTTGTATTCATTGGAATTTTGTGTCTTGTCCTGCTTCCAACCTTCATTGCCACGCTGACCCCGCCAAATCACTGGGATGAACTGGTCTATCAACTCACGATTCCTAAAGAATACGTCCACGCCGGTGGGTTTGTGCGAATGGATTATCTGGTCTACTTCGACGCGCCACATAACGTCAATCTCCTCTACACATTCTGCCTGCTCGCAGCAAACGATATTGCAGCGCGTCTGTTACACTTTTGCCTGGGCATTCTCAGCGCCGTGGCGCTCTTTGTCATTTGCAAGCGATTCTACGACACCACAAGCGGCTGGATCGCCGCACTGATCTTTCTCTCGACACCCATTGTCATTACTGAACTCAAGGCTGCCCTTGCTGACCTCGGGATGACGTTTTTCTTCCTTTTGAGTATGTACATGATCTTGATCTGGATAGAAGAACAGCGTCGAGGGCTAATCGTGCTGGCAGGGGTCTTTTGCGGCATGATGCTGGGATGTAAATATCCGGCAGTCTATGGGCTACTTGCCCTACTGGTAATGCTGATAGCAGGCCCTATTCTGGGTCAGCGGCTGGCAACGTCATCTGTCAAGCGCGTCACGCCGCCAGTGCATGGGCTTGTCATTTTCTGTTCCCTCAGCGTGCTGTTGTTGCTTCCCTGGCTAATCAAGAATTCTGTGCTAACAGGGAACCCGGTATATCCAAATCTCTATTGGCTATTTGATGGGCGCGACTGGTCGCCTGCGCTGGCCAAGCATCTCAGCATCTGGCTCCAGTCAATGGGCATGGGAAAAGGGATTGGTGACTTCTTGCTCCTCCCATGGCGCATGACCGTCTACGGATGGTATACCTACGATCGGTTTGCCGGGATCATCACGCCATTCTTTTTCTTCCCGTTAGTTTTGATTCCATTTGCATTGCGGCGCGTACGCCTGACGTTGTTCTTGCTCCTGGGGGCGATCACATATCTGGCCTGCTGGTTTCTGGGCTCGCAGCAAGTGCGATTCTTCATACCCGGCTTGGCGCTGCTAAGTATTGTGGCTGGCTCGCTGATTGCGCGCTGCTTTGGTCCGGAAGGTTACTTCAAAGGCCCACTCGCCATCGTGCTGGTCTATGCAATCATTGCTGCAGTTTCGCTCCTGATTGACCCGCGAGATCTGAGCTTTCTTGGCCAAAACCTGGGTGTAGCAATCGGACACGATGACAAGGCCGAATTCCTTCAGCAGACGTGCAGCGTGGACATCCAGCCCATGGTCGAGTATAGTAATGCAAATCTGCCAAAAGACGCCAAGATCCTCATGCTATTTGAAAATCGGGGATATTATCTGGAGAGAGACTACATAGCGGACGGGACTTTTGAAGTCTCGCGCATTGCCCAGATGATCGCGACAGCTGAATCACCTGAGGCGCTCTATGCTCAGCTAAAACAGAAGGGCATAACCCATCTGCTCATCAATACTGTTTATTGGAATAACTACTCGGGCGAGTTTATCCGGCGTTTCTTTCCCGCTTTCGAGGCTAAACTGGCACAGTTTAAGGAACACTATCTTGAAGAGGTCGCGAAAAAACGTTGGGCAATTCTCTATCGCATCAATCCGTCTTAGTGCCTTGTTGCCATGATTCCCACCCCACCTTTGTCCAACCAGATACGCTGTATACGGTCGCGGCTGCGCACGGTTTTTCCCTTTTCTTCCGTTACATTGGCTGGATCGTTTACCAGAATGTCCCCATCGGCCGTAATCCCCCGGACAACAATGACATGCCCGGCTGTCCACCTATACGGGGTCCCACGAACTTCTTCCCGTGTTGACCGCGTACTGGCTATGATCGGCCGGCCTTTGGCGAGCTCCGCCGCAACATCGTCGAAAGTTCTGAACCGCTGTATCCAGCTCTTGAGACCGAACTGCGAAAGCACCTGCGCGGCCTTTGGCCAATTGCCATAAATTCGGCTGTCAGGCTCGTAGCAGAGCTTCGCTACGTCGGTAGTGAGCCGGTCGATCCCATAAAATCCCAGTACCATATTAACAGAGGTAGGACAGCAGATCCTGCCGCGCAGAGACCGACTTACGACCAACTGAGACCAAAAAGGCACATCGAGAGAAATCGGAAGGCTGGGTTTGCTGGATGATTTTGGATGCTCACGTTGCCAGTGCTTCCATAGCCTCTTTTTGCCTAGAGAATTACTGTACGAAATAGCAAGGAGACGCATGCGCGGCGAGAGTGCAAGGTTTTGCGTATGAAATGAAATTTTATACTGAAACATTGTACACGGCTTGCTCAGAAGCAGGTAATCAACATCCACCTCGCCCCACTTGCTCGAAAGCACCGGCGCGAATTCTCCCGGCCCCGCTACTCCGTCTCGGCCAAGATGAAACCATTCTGACCATTCCTTCTTGCCGCGGCCCACGCGAATGTCAACGGCAAAACCCGTGTCTTGCGGAACATCAACATTCCACGACGGCACCATTTCATTAAATGGAAATTCAGCCTGAATAATTCGGGAGTAATAAATGCCGGTTGGCTCGTACTCATGCGAACTTCCCCGCTGAAGCATCACGCCTTCTTTGTTGCCAGATGCAAGTGCCGTGCCGTGGAATTCTCCGTCTGCAAAGTCCTTGTTCTTCTCATGGATCAACAACACGTCAACTGCGTAAGGGTTGCCGAGCAGCTTATTAGCCCAGCACCACGTTGCAGACAGTCCGATTACACAAAGGATCAGAGCTAATGTAAGTTTGTAGCGACCGGTAATCTTCATTTTAAACCCTTTCCCGAAAGGAATGTAACGGTCTTGACCAGAGCTAATGCTGCAACACTTCAAGCATCGCTTGATGAATATGACCGTTTGTTGCCAGGATAGAGGTATCGTAAGGCGACGAGGGCTGGCCGGAAAAATCTGTGCACTCCCCGCCAGCCTCTCGCACAATCAAGATGCCTGCTGCCACGTCCCAGGGGTGCAACTTCTCTTCCCAGAAACCCTCCAGCCGTCCGCACGCAACGCTACACAAATCCAGCGCCGCTGCACCGATGCGCAGCACACCGTGGGAGCACAATAGAAATTCACGAATGTAACGCAGGTAATGGTCAATATGTTCACGCCGATCGTAAGGAAAACCTGTCACAACCAGACTTTGTTCAAGTCCATCAACCGAAGAGACGCGGATCGGCTCATCATTGAACAATGCCCCCTCCCCCTTCGTGGCAAAAAAATACTCCTCTGCAAATGGATTATAGACGCCACCCATTATGATTTCATTTTGATGTTCGACGCCAATCGAGACGCAAAAGATCGGAAAGGAGTGCGAATAATTGGTCGTACCATCGAGTGGATCAATGATCCACTTGTAGCCGGCCTGACCCGTCTTTATATGTCCTGACTCTTCAGCCAGAATTTGGTGATCCGGGAATGCCTTGTGAATCACCCTGATGATGCTCGCCTCAGCTTCCTTATCAGCCACGGTCAGCAAGTCAATTTCGCCTTTGGTTTCAAGGATTTTCACACTGCGATAGTGTTTCAATAAAACGTCCCCTGCTGCATGAATTGCTTGATCCAGAACTTCCTTGATTGACGCCATGGTGCTATCTTCCTTGTAGATCCGCATACTGTGTAGGAAATTTTAATACCATATTTGGCGAAGGCAAGTAAAAAACTTGAGCAAGGCTAAGAAACGGGGCAAAACTGCTTGACAGGGCAGCCAATCCGGCCCTATAAAAGAAACGTTAAAACATACTAAGGGCTTTAGGAAGCAACAAAAAGTAATTCAGGCGACGTAGCCAAGTGGCTAAGGCGGAGGTCTGCAAAACCTCTATTCAGCGGTTCGAATCCGCTCGTCGCCTCCAAATTTTTTCTTGCCCCTGTTTTTACTTACACTGCCCGCTGGCAGCCCCAGCGACTTCGTGCTCGCCAGAGCGTGCCGGGATGGTGGAATAGGTAGACACAAGGGACTTAAAATCCCTCGGTTCGCACAACGGGCCGTGCGGGTTCGATTCCCGCTCCCGGCACTCATTTTTAAAGACTTAGCAATCGTTGTATTTTCAGCTAGACCCTCCGGTTCAAAGCAATTGTCCATGGTTTTGTCCATGGTTCCGACACAATAATTGTCTATCTTCTCGACGATCTCTTTCTTTAAGAATTCTATGTCTCTTGCTGTACAATGCGCATCTCTTATACTCCCCCTGCTTTGCCCCATGTACATTGAAAGAGCCGTCCCATTGCATTTTAAGACAGTCTCACAAAAAGTCGAAAAAGAGCTCCGCATGTCCTTTCCGGTGACATCTCGAAATTTTGCTGCATCTGGCTCGTGACGAATAAATTCTCTTATTGCCTTGTCCTCTTTTGGGGAAATCTTATAAAGACCCCAACTTTCCCTTTACCGTCCGTCATCCGGTATCTTGCCTAAAGGACGTATGTTCAAACCTTTTCGCTGGGTGAGGGTGTCGCCCATATCGTCGCGCGCCTTTTCTGCCAATGCCCGTAGTTGTGCCACTACCTCAGGATACCTATCCGCTACATTCGTGGTCTCACCTATGTCATTTTCCAAGTCGTATAACGCCAAACCGGTTCTACCTCTAGCATAGGGACCCGGCCAGCCGTTCTCTCCGGGTTTTACCCCTTCGTAAGACCGATACTCATGGGGAAAATGAAGTTTCCATTTGCCCCACCGAACACACCGTAGTTCCCCACCGTAATAGAAAAAATAATGGTCTCGCGGCTGGGCACCTTCCTTCCCTTCCAGAAGGGGCAAAATGCTTACGCCATCGATTTTATTTTGAGGTAGCGGTGCCCCCACAATTGTCGCTATTGTGGGGAGCAGGTCTATGGTCGCGGCCATTTTGTCACAGACCGAATCCGCCTTGATCCTTCCGGGCCAGCGAATAATGCAAGGCACTCGCGCTCCGCCCTCCCACATGGAACCTTTTCCTTCACGCAGCGGAAACGCTGAGCCCGCGTGATTGCCGAAATTTAGCCACGGCCCATTGTCACTAGTAAACACCACCAGCGTATTATCATCCAGTCCGTTCCTCTTCAGCGTCTTCAGGATTTGTCCCACCGACCAATCGATCTCCATGATCACATCGCCATACATACCCTGTTCACTTTTGCCTTTGAACTTGTCCGACACCCCCAAGGGCACATGGGCCATGGAATGGGGCAGGTAAAGAAAAAACGGCCTGTCCTTGTTCTTTTCGATAAACTGAACCGCACGCTCCGTGTAACGCGTCGTTAGTGTCGCCTGATCCTCCAGCGTACGAATCTCGGCAACTTTTTCATTGCCATCAATCAGTGGCAGAACCGGATACTTGGCCTTCCTCCCCTCAGTGACGGGCTTACCGTCGAAATCCACGGGCCACATGTCGTTGGAATAAGGCAGACCCAGATATTCATCAAAGCCATGCTGTAGCGGTAAAAACTTCCGCTGATGGCCCAAATGCCATTTGCCGAAAACACCGGTGGCATAGCCCCTTTTTTTCAACAGCTCGGCGATGGTTTCCTCCCGCGGATTCAGGCCCTCTTTCGACCAGGGATACAGAGCGCCCGGGAAATTGAAACGATTGGCATAACATCCGGTCAGCAGCGAGGCACGTGAGGCGCTGCACGTGGCCTGAGAAACATAAAAATTGGTAAAGCGCATCCCCTCTGCCGCCATTTTGTCCAGGTGCGGCGTCTCGAAACCTTTAGCCCCATATATACCGACATCCGCGTAACCCTGATCGTCGGTGAAGATGATGACAATGTTTGGCGGTCCTTTATGTGCTGTGCTTTGCCTCAGTCCATTTAGGCAACCCAGCATCGCCAGTGCCACCACCCCTACACTCACATACTTGAGAAAGTCTCTACGATTCATTATATCCTCCGATTTAGAATCTAGCCCCAAAATTCCTTGCTCAGCAAATTGACCGTGAACCTATTGTAAGCCAGTACCGATTTTGCAACTTCCACGGCTGCCTTGGAATTTTCGGTGAAAGAGATTGGTGTTCTGTGTTCCATATGTCCTTCTCCCTAGTCGTGTCTGGCTAACGGTGCGCTTCAGGCGCGGCCCTCAGGACGTCGCCTGGAAGCGATGGCTCGAGAAGTGCTATGGTTTCTTTTGCTTTCGTCTCAACGTTAACTCTGGAGGAATCATCCAGAAAGTTAGCAGTATGAGTGCAAAAAAGACTGCATACATGACTATAAACGTTCGTTCACTAAAATCGTAAAAGATAATTCTGTGGATCCATTCTCGCATAAAGGTTGTTTCATATACCTCACCTTGACCTCCTCTTACCCTTAAATCATTCTCCCATTCAGTAAGAGGGCAAATCGTGCCGCACAAACTTTCGCAGAAAACAAAGCCCATTGCCAATATGTGACAGATACGGAATTTGGCATTTCTTGCGAATTTGCGTTTTGCAAAATGTCCTATCCAGATGAATGCAAACCCAAGAACAACAAAGGCGACAAAAGCGAAATGCATGAGCAGGATTCCATCTGCTGCTAGCAAATACTTGTTATAGCCCCGACTCATATTTTGCTATTCTCTTGAACGTTGCGCTTCAGCAGCACGCGAATCCGCGTGTGGGCTGCAACGACTGGTTCGGTACTGCTGATGTTTTAACTTTCTGTTCCAGCGGCCCTTAGCTCTCAGCAGAAGCAGACGCTCCGGTTACAGTCTTATCACTACTTTTCCGTCTTGAGAGGAATTAGGATTTCGTTACTCAGAGGTGCTGGGTCCTCGTCTGATGCTTTCGTGTCGTCAGCCACAACAAATGCACGTCCATTTCACTGTCCTTCCTCCTTCTTTTCCACTACAATTCATAACATGAGTATACTAAAATTGTTTTAGCATCTTTACTCACATACCTTAATCCCATATGCGTTATCAACCATTTTCTATTTCCCAATCTCGGTGAGATCATGACGTACAGGAAAATCAAACTCGGAAGTATACTAGCGCAGTTATGCCAGGCAAAAAAAGAGAGGGGGGAAGTGGTAAACTTCCCCCCTTGGAAAAAATGTAAGTTTTGTATAAGCCTACAACCCCCTTTAACCCCGGGTGGAAAGCGGACGCAAAGCCGAAAGCGCATTTAGCCGACTAACGCAAGTCCGCTTGAGAACTGCAGAAAAGTAGACAATAAACAGCTGAAAATGCAGTGGGCCGCGGAGGAATCGAACCTCCAACCTTCTGATCCAGAGTCAGTTTATTAGGCCTGAAAACAATAGACTTACAAACTGCAGAAATTGGACTTACCCCGCTGGCACCCTGCTCAGGAACGCTCAGGTATCGCTAAAGAATGGCAAAAAACGGCAACGTTCTTTTCTTCAATAATAAATACCCTGAGGCTATTTTTTCTTTCAACCTACCTTTAGTCCGCTATCGAGTAATAGACATTCTCGTGAGATACTCACTCTTTTTTGTCGTTCTCACGTTGCGATTTTTCGCTTTGCATACCCTTCATATGCTCCTCAAAGGCACCTGGTTCTACCGCATTTTGAACAAGATTGCTACCCGCCTTTTCTTTCTCCGATATTGCCTCCAACTCCTCATCTTTCGTAGCCACGTGAGGAGTAAGGAAGATCAACAGTTCCGTTTTTCTTGTTTCTTTCACGGTTCGCCTGAAAAGATAACCCAACAAAGGAATATCTCCAAGAAGCGGTACCTGCTTGATAATGTCTCTTTTTTGGTCCTCAATTAGCCCACCAATTACGATTGTCTGTCCGTCTCGAATAGCCACCCGGCACTCGGCTGAACGTTTCGCGAATACTGATGCGTTAACCGTCTCCGATATAGGCACTGTTTTCCCTGTGATTGCGGAGATTTCCGGTTTGACATCCATAATGACTAACCCGTCTGGGTTAATGTGAGGCGTTACTTCGAGAATAATCCCAATATCCTCGTACTCTATTGTATTAATAGTTTGCCCGGTTTCGGTTACCCGGGTATTACGGATGAATGGGACTTCCTCTCCTATGGTGATTATTGCAGGCTGGTTGTTGCTGGTGAGAATGTATGGTCGTGAGAGGACCTCCAGCTTGCCCACTTCCTCCAGCGCGCGCAATGTTGCTTCAACATCTTTCTCGATGGTCCTTACAATAAGCCCTCCGGTTTGATTCGCCACTCCAAAATCGGTCAAGAGCGTAGAGCCTAATCCGCTTTCCCGTATGTTCAGTAATGAGAATTCGACGCCCAAATCAACCGACTTTTCATGTGTTACCTCGGCAACTAAGACTTTTATAAGAACCTGCGGGACGGGTTTGTCCAGATCCGCTAGAATCTCTTTGATTCGCTGAAAGTTTTTCGACGCAGTCATGACGAGCAGTGAATTGGTATCTTCGTCGGCTTCGAAATAGACCTGTCCCGCAAGGTCAGCTGCGGTCTGGGCTGCGGAAGCCGATCCACCCCGACGATCAGCCTGCCGGGTTTGGCCTCGTTGTGTAGAAGCGCCGGTACTTCGTGCTTCCATTTCACTAAAAAGACTATTAAGCACCTCTTTCAAGTTCTCGGCCCGGGCATTCTTCAACGGATAAATAAAAACGGATTGTTCCTCTTCGGGGTTGGAATCCAGATCCTTGACCACGTTCTCAACCACCTTCAACACATCCGGGGGCCCGGTCACAACCAGACTATTAGTGCGTTCGTCCGCCGCTGCGATTACCTTCATTGATGGACCGGCGCCATCTGATGTCGTTGTCTGTTGACCACCGGGGCTCCTGAATGTCCTCATTCTATCAAAAAAGCCTCCTCTGGATTGTTGTGTTGCCTGATCCTCTTCTTTAAAAATCTCGTTAATCAGCCTCGCCGTGTTTGTTGCGTCGGAGTATTGTAAGTGAAACACCTTAACCTCGGCTACGGCGGCCATATGCGTATCGAGAGCACGAACGATCTCGACAAGCCGCCGAATATTCGCCGTGGTATCTGTGAGAATCAAAACATTAGTGTCTTCATTTGCTGCCAAATCGGCGTAGGAGGGAATCAGCGAGGCGAGGTCATCCTTCAGCTTGACTACATTCGCAAAACGTATCGGGATAATATGAGTAACCAGATCATCGCCAGGTACAATCTTCTCCGGATCGTTTCCCGAGCGCACCGGAATGTTCATTATTTTCGCTTCCTCCAGCGTAACGATTTTAAGAGTCCTACCCATCCGGATCGCTGCATAGCCCTGTTCTTTGAGCACCGTATTGATCAGAGAGATGGCTTCTTCCACACTTAGGGGCTGCCGACTGATAACCGTTATCCGACCATCCACGTCCACATCTTGTACCACCACGAGACCAGCAACCTCCGAGAGGTATTCAAGCACTGTTTCCAGAGAAGCCTCCTTGAAATTCAACAAGATTCCTGGATTAATAGTGTCTGTTGATTTTGAATCCTGTTCCTGAGCGAGTGCGATACCGCTCCAGGATAGGCTCATGAGCAGCATGGAAGCTGCAAGTATGATTCTGCTATAGTTTCGCATCTGTCTAATCCTCTCTAAAACATGAATGTTAATCACGTGGTTACACCCATTGATGTATCTCATTTCTCAAGTTCCTTTTGTCGCCTCTCTCTTAACCGCCTAAGAACATCATCGTCTTCCTCCTGCTGGGTTTCCCCAGCGCTGGGAGTCGAGGCGGTAGAAATTTCAGAGGACATGGCTGTCGACTCGATAAGATCATTATACGTGAGTGGTGGTGATGAAACCTCACCCTCCAGATTATTGCCGATCTCAGTTTTGGTCAATTTCCCATTTAACTCGTATTCAACGGTATCAAGCGTGATGTTTTGTACCTTTCCCCGAGCCACGGCGTCCCCAATTCGGGCCCTCATAGTTTCTCCTGTTCGGAAATTCTCAAAAAATGCGATGTGCTCACTTCCTTGTTGAACAATCCCTTTAAGCACAAAGTAGCTTTCAGGAGCAGGGGCAACTTGTTCCTTTGCTTCCCTGGATTCTCTTTCAAAACTGCGGCCACGATTGCGAGAGAAGATATTTCGATCCACCAGTATCTTGTAATTACCCCAGAATCCCTGCAGTTCCTCTTGTTCCTCGCCCAATATGTGGCCAGCAAATGCGAGAAACAAGAGCGTGAGAACGCAGAATTGGCAACGCTGTGATATCATTCCATGCTTCCTCTTGCTAGATGTTGTGCGCTTTCAGCCGTTGAAGCCTGTGCTTCGGCAGCAAGATAAAGCGCTGATAGTCGCAATTGAAGCGACAGGTCGTCTGCATCTTCCTTACGGGAACCCAACTGGATCTCCTTAATCTTGAGGGGAAGGGAGGCGGTCTCGACCCGCCAGAGAAACTGACCCACAGAACTCATGGTTCCAGTTCCGGCAATCAAGAACGTAATTTCCTGTAAGTTCCCTTCTCCCACTACACGCTCAGGCTTCATAGAGGAGAGCATCAGTCCGCACTCCTGTGACCAGTTACGCACAGCATGCAGAACCTGGCTCTCGGCATTGGAAGCATCGCTCACCAGGCCACCAGAGACCATGTCCTGCCATTTCTGTTCCATCAGATTCCTGCGCTTAAAGAGGCTCGTTGCACGCTCCATTTCGCCAAGCAAACTCTGCATCTCGGTCTCCACCTGTGCCCGGCGGTCCAGGAATGGCGTTACGATGTAGCGGTCAGATAAAAGTAGTGTGACCACTATGATCGAAACAATAGCAACGTATCGTTCGCGTTTCGAGAGAACCACTTACTCACTCCCTATCTACAAAAATAAAATTAATGGCGAATGAAACCTCCTGCGAGTTTCTCCCCGCATCTCGCATATAGAGCATCTTAACATTGGAAAAGATTCCGTTTCCCTTGAGCGTATCCAGTACTTCAAGGACACTTATTTCATCCAGAGACTTTCCAGAAATAATCCCGCGCTTATCCTCGTGCATGGCGAGGCTTGTGGCCCATATTCGCCCCTCAGTGGGGAACGCCAATGTCAATCCTCTAAGGCAATTGAGAACCTTGGGTCTTCCAGAGTACCAGCCCCGGGCGAACGAGACCTTTTGGACGATACTTTGGGCCAATTCGATGTCCTCTTGCATTTGTTCCAGACGCATCTTCAATGCAGCAACTTCTTCCTTGTCCTTTTGCAAATCCCAAAACAGGAACACGCCACACAAAATAAGTGCCATACCAACGGCCGCAGCCCACAGGGTGTATCTTCCTGGTATCTTGCTCTTCTTCGGACTAATGCGCGAATGTATAAAATCGATGGGGAGCAGCTCTCGCCGGGCGCCTGCCAGGCCGAGTGCTGCAGCAGCAGCGAACTGACGCCTTTCTGCTTCGCTTGACTGTGCCGATTTCTCGATTACCGATACCGCACTACCATCAATAACTTCTACCTTCGGTGAAAGGTGCTCGCTCAGAGTCTGCATCGCACCTGGCCCAAGATTTGCCGCATCCCATACAAACATTTTCTCAGGTTCGGATGTCCCCGGGCCGTGTGGCAGCAGCGAGACCAGACGGCTCACCTCAATGACAAGGGATTCAATGGTGCTATTTCCGGATACTCTTTTCGCGTCTTGTTGGCCGGGAATTGTTACCGGTAGGTGTTTTAACACGCGGAAATATTTGCCACTTTGAACCAAGAATTCAACATAGTCTGGCCTTATGTAAAGTACATACCGGGATGCGGACTGCGACTGACTGGAGGTAGATGCGAGAGCTAACGCGGAGGAGGTGACTGAAATAACGCTCAGCCCCGCTGCTTGCGCAGTTGTAATAATCTGGTCTATCGTTCGGCTAAGCGCCGCCACAAGAAGCAAGGAGCTGTTTTCCGTAGAACTTGCCTCACCCGAATAGTCGAGCACCAGGTCATTGAAATCTAGTGAAAAGTCCCGCTCAGCTTGTATCTTGAGAATACCGGCAAGCGAATCCGCATTTGTAGGTGGAATGTTTTTCTCCCGAACTATTAGCCATTTCGCAGGAATACCGAGAACAGCGTATTTCGCGGCGAAGCGATACTCACGTAAAAACTGCCGCAGAAGCTGGCCCAACCTGGTCGGCTCATCGAAAGAAACCTCTTCCGGAAAAACAAATTCGGCTGCACGTTTGACCTCGAATCGTTCTCCATCCAGGCGAAGCTCAACGGCGAGAATTGAACGCTTCTCCATAGCCAATCCCAGAATTTTGCGCGCTCTCATTATCATCAAGGTATCCTGTGGATAGTGTTCAGTGCTGCTTCATCCAATGAAAGCCCAGAACGCAGTGTTGAAATTATCTCTGATTCCAGCGGCCAGCCAAGGGAAGTCAGATCCTTCCAATAGAGGAAGCGGGCGGTGTCGTCTCGCGTGTCCAGCACAGTCTTATTGCGCTTGTAAGCCCTTCCATCCCCGCTCACGCTGACGATGTCAGCGGAGTACTGGAATGAACGCGTTGTGATGTATCTGCCGACTGAAACAGCTTTCTCCTGTGGTAGAGCCTCGGCAACCCATGCAATGGAGCTTAGATCCGTGTCCGGAGACACACGTTTTGCGATGAGAGCGTCTACATCACTCTCGTCTAGTTCCGGCAGACAGAGCAGCACTTCTCGGGAAGCAGTATTCACGTTAATCAATCCCACGAGAGATGTATCTCGCGTCGTTGTTAGCTGGTCCGCTATTTGTGTGAACTCAGCAATTTCCAATCCGGTGCGAAAGTAGAAGTCCATGATGTTTTGAAAGGGACGGCCGTCCCGCACCCGGTCCATGATCTGAAAAAACCTGTCCTCATTTACGACCTGACGAAGAAGATCCGGCAGGGCATTACCTTGGACTTCGTTGACATTGATACGTTCCTCTCCGGTCTCACTCACATTCGGTTCCCTGCTGTACACGGTAATGTAGTCCAGAAATCCACGGTCAAGATTTCCATCCTTGTTATCAGGCGGCTCGCTTTCATCGGCGTCGTTTTCGTTCGAATCGAGCACGCCATTCCTATTCGTGTCCTCGCCATACAGAAGATCAGGTGAGGCCCCTTTAACGAGAAGGAGTTCCTCGACCGTCTCGAAAGGAGCATCCTTGCAATAATAAGGGTCCGAAAGAAGCAAATAGTATTCGCCTTCGGCCCCACCCGGAGAGACCTCACTATCGGCATCCCGCCAATCAATTATGGCAGCGGCCAGTTCGGCTGTCATGCCCGGAAGCTTCAGGAGCATTTCCATTGATGCCGAGTTCAGATTTATTTTGGCTGCTTCATCCCGTATACCAAAGGAGTAAGTGCGGTCATCATCAAAGCTGGGCCGAAGAATCCAGAATAAACCTTCCCCAACCTCGACGGCTTCGTAAAGATCTTCACCTTCCAGCCCCGAAGGACTCTCTTGGTTTTCTACTTGGGCAAGGATAAACTGTGCCGCACCTCGCGCTACGGCTTCGGCCTGCAACGATGCAATATAGTTGGCCGAAGCGATAGCCTCTACTCGCATGGAGCGGGAAAAAACTAGAACCAGGCCTGCAAGCACTAGAACAATCCACATCGTGACAATTAGCACCGTGCCGCTTTCCTGGTTTCTGCGCAACACGAAGCCCCGGACTCCGTACGACCGCGAAGTGCCTTTCCTTTTTACAAAGGTCCGGCGATCTATTCCTGATTCAATATCTTTCATCAGAATCTTCTTTTGAATACTAATCTGGCCGACTAAAAACCCCGAATAATTTCCATGCCCGTTTCCGCCGCAGGCGTGATGCTGCAGGGAATGAGAAACACGCGTGTAGATTGATATCCACTCTGAGCCGACATGCCTTTCTCCTGGCGCTTCACTTCAAGGCTGACCTCAACGGCCTGCGGCAAGAGATCGCCCTGAAGAACCGAATCCCAATTGTCCAGCCAGTCAAAGCCGTCGAAGTACCTCAGGTTGAACGATATAATCCCGCGGCACAGTATTTCTTCCTTGGGTTCCAGCACCCTTGGAGCCAGCAAGTTCGTCGTGATCCTGCGAACAAGAACACGCTCATTTGTATCGGAAAGAGTAACCAAGGCCAATTCAATCTTTATGATATCACAAGCTGTTTCTTCCTCTCTGGGCTCATGGGCACTGGAATAGAATAATAGTCTATCACAGTCAAATCCAGTACTGTCTTCCTCATCGATTCCATTAAACTCACCGGCCAAAATGCCGGTCGGCGGCAGCGCCGCTTCGATATCATGACTCAGCAGCTCCATGACCAGCTGTGCTTTGCGGACAGGCTGCACCGCGGCTTCGGCACTTCGCTTGGCTTTGAACCCGATACTCAGGCTCGCGTAAAGCGATCCAGCGAGCACGCTCATCAAGGCCATCGCCAGAATCAGTTCCAAGAGCGTGAATGCAGATACCTTGTTTTTGGGATAGCTCATTTTATAGGCTCTCGACATATACAAGTGTCGTCAACTTAACACAACGTTCCATGCCTCGAGTTTCCCACTCCACTCTCACGTCCAATTGGCGCAGCGTCGCTTCTTTCCACTCTTGAACCTCGGCAGTCCATCGGTAGTTCGGCCAGTCCGGACTGAAGTCCCCAGATAGATCGCCGTTCTGCCATTCCCCCGTAGCCAGCAGTTCCGCGAGCTTTGTATCGGCTAACGTGGCAGCTTCGCTTTTTTGCTTCGACAAGCTGGCCATTGTGGTGGCAAGCGAGATTCCTTTCATTGCGACCGGAAGAATGATCGCCACCAGCACAAAAGTAGCGAGAATTTCAACCAGCGTGAAGCCACATCTTCGATGAGCTCGTCGATCCGATGTCCTATAGGTCGTTCTCATCATTAATTAAGATTCCTCCGGTACAATCACACGAAACAGTTCAGTCGGCGAAAGACAGATGATTTCAACCACATCCCCGTGGAGGCCGATTAGTCGAATAGCACTCGCTTGCGTTCTGCCGTCAGGATAGAACTCAATGCAATCGCGCCAAACTTCTTCGGACGGGCTCTCGCATTCAACCCGGGTTCCCTTCGGTAGTGAGAACACTCGGCCAAACTCGGAACGAATATTCTTAAATGCTCCTCCCTGCTGCACGGTAAGCCAGTAAGTGCCTTCCTGCACATCCAGATTCAATCGGTAGACTCGGCCTTCGGCAATGGACTGCGACCTCGCCAGTTGTGTCAGTGCAACGATCTGCGCGGCGGCATTGCTTGTTTCGCGGGAGGCAAAGAAGCCTCGCAGCGATGGCGCAGCCATCGCCAGCACAGTGCAGATAACAACCATCACCAGTATGAGCTCGAGCAGTGTAAATCCGATGGCGGCTGTGTAATGCCTCTTTCCCGTTTTTACTCGCTTGAAGCGGGGAAGCCACGGCCCGAAGCGATTAGCGTTGGGACCAGTTGTCAACGTCGTCGCCTCCGCCTTCCCGGCTATCGGGACCAAAAGAATGCAAGTCGTATCCTGCAGTGTTATTCTGGCCCGGGTATCTGTACCAATAGGGGTTCTCCCACGGGTCATTGGGAACACCGCGTTTGATGTAAGGCCCTTTCCAATCCTTGGCGTTGGTCGGCTGCTCGACCAGCGCCTTGATGCCCTCCTCTGTGGTCGGGTAGCGCCCGGTATCAATCTCAAAGGCGTCAATTGCAACCTCTAAGTTTGCTATGTCCGTGAGCGCAGCCGTAATGCGTGCTTGCTCGGACCGCTTGGTGAATTTCGGCACTACAATCGCCGCTAATGCGGTCAGAATGACCAGGACCAGCAGGAGTTCAATAAGGGTGAAACCGCGACCCAGGTGCCTCTTGAACTTGTTATGCATGACCAGTGATCGTTGATTGCTCATGGTTTTACTCCATCTCTCAGCGTAAAATTCTTAGCCAAACATTTATCGTATAAACTCCTGAAGAGTAAATACCGGCAGAAGCATTCCAATGACTACAGTGCCGACAATAGCCGCCATGACGAACAAGAGTGCCGGCTCGGCCAAGGCCACCATCATTCTGAGCTTCCGGTCCAATTCAGCTTCGTATACCGACGCCATCCGGACCAGTTCCTTATCCAGTCTCCCGCTTTCTTCGGCCACCGAGACCATTTCAACAACAGAGGGAGGGAAGAGCTGCGGGCAACCGGCCAGGCTCCTCGCAAGTGGAGATCCGTGCTGCACCTTCTCAATCGTTTGATTCACAACATCGGCAAGCGTTTGATTTCCGATTGCTTCTTTCGCCACTCTCAGCGCGGTAACAAGAGGTACCCCCGCTCCCATCAATGTGCCGAGCATCCGGCAGAATCTCACGAGGGCAAAGCGAGCCACACCTTCACCAAAAACAGGAAGCCGGAGCACGCTTTGCTCCAAAGCACGCCGTCCCGATTCTGAGACAAAGGCCCGTCTGACGGCAACGACCGCAAGAGCCACAACGATGAAAAGTACAAACCAGTAGTTTACTACAATCTGGCTGGCAGCAACAATGGCGCGAGTAAGCCCTGGCAGAGTGCCGCCGAATTCCGCAAATATTGCGGAAAATCGCGGTATGAAATACGTCAGCAGAAAAGCTAAAATAATAGACGCCAGAACTGCCAGAACTGCCGGATAAATAAGGGCGGCCTTCACCTTTCCCTTCAGATCCTGTTCTCGAGAGCGAAAATCTGCAATCTGTCCCAGAACCACATCGAGGAATCCCCCTGTCTCACCTGCCCGTACCATCGCCACGTACACCGGAGGGAACGAGCGGGGCCACCTGTCAAGGGCATCGGCAAGCGACATGCCACCCATCGTATCCTCGTGGATGGCGGCCCACTGCTTCTTCGCCGCCGGTTGCGCCGCCTCACGAGTGAGAATGCTCAGCGCCCTGCTTAAGGGAACTCCTGCGGTGAGCAGATTCGCCAACTCGCGGGTAAAGGCTTCTACGCTGGATTTCGAAACATAACCGGTTCGAGAAAAAATCCCGGTACCCGAAGACGTCGACTCTCCACGCTCATCCACAGAAACAGGACACAGGCCCTTTTCTACAAGTTGGTCTACAACCATTGCTCGACTTGACGCAGTAAGAGTGTCCGAAAGCTCCTGTCCCTTCAGGTCTATAGCTTTATAAACGAAATCGGGCATAACCTATCTCCCGTCTCCCGGAGTTACATTTTAGTCATTTTCGTTATGGTATTTGTACCATTTCCACTGAGTCGTTCGTCCTTTGTGATGCGGAGGATTTCCTCAACTGTCGTAAGGCCTTGTAAAAGATACCGGCAGCCGTCTTCCCGAAGGCTTTTCATGCCCTGTTCCATCGCCAGATTCCGAATCTTGTGCGCGGAGCCGCCCTCGAGAATGAGCGAGCGGATATCTTCCAGCACGACCATCAATTCGAAAATCCCCGTTCGTCCCAAATAACCAGTCCCCTGGCATTTCCGGCATCCCCGTCCTCTATATAGCACATCCGGGAGGTTGCTACCAAACGCGACTCGTAATGTTTTTATATCCTTCGGTGAATATTCTTCCTTGCAGTCCAGACAGATAAGACGCACCAGACGTTGCGCGATGACCGCTTCGAGTGAAGACGCAACGAGATACGGTTCGATCCCCATGTCTACAAGCCGAGTCAGAGCGCCGGGCGCATCGTTTGTATGCAGTGTCGAAAAGACAAGGTGACCTGTCAACGAAGCCTGCACGGCGATTTCCGCCGTTTCGAGATCGCGAATCTCGCCAACGAGAATCACATCAGGGTCGTGGCGGAGAATAGAGCGTAGCCCACGGGCAAAGGTGAGGCCCGCCTTCCTGGAGACCTGTATCTGATTAATTCCTCTCAAATGATATTCTATGGGGTCTTCAATAGTGATGATCTTACGTTCGACATTATTTATCCGTGATAATGCGGCATATAGGGTGGTGGTCTTGCCACTTCCGGTGGGTCCGGTTACGAGAATAATTCCGTGCGGCAGCCCAAGAATGCGGTCAAATACAGAGCTGTCCTCACCAGACATTCCAAGTCGTTCCAGTCCCAAGAGGACAGCACTTCGATTCAGCAGCCGCAGAACAACCGCCTCCCCATGAAGCATTGGAATCACGGACACACGGACGTCGATCTCATGCTCTGCAATTTTGATCTTGATTCGTCCATCTTGGGGAAGCCGCTTTTCGGCAATGTCCAGACGGCTTAAAATCTTCAGTCGTGAAACTATTGCCGCTTGGAACTGCCTTACTCCAGGCGGAATGGCGGCCTCCTGAAGCACACCGTCAATTCGATAGCGGACCCGCAGCTCATCCTCGTATGGCTCAAAGTGCACATCGGTAGCTCGCAGCTCGATGGCTTCCGTGAGTACCTGGTTGACGAACCGGATGATAGAAGCGCCTTCTGCAGCCTCTGTCAGATCCATATCATCAGTTTCTTGGTCGATGATTTGGAGGCCGTTTTCTGCAGCTTGGGAGACCATTAACTGCACGGTGTCGGCACCCACACCAAGACATCGCTTGATGCAGCGATCAATCTCCGATGATGGTGCCAGAGCCAATCGAAAATCCTTTCCCGTTGCCAAACGGAGCTCGTCTACGCCCGTAGTGTCGAACAGTTTGCACGTTGCCACTAATACCATACCACCACATTCTTCCAGAGGCAATACACGTCGTTCGAGAAGTATCCGGGCTGGAAATTGCGAAAGAAATTCCTTCGTCGGATGATAGTGTTCGAGGTCCAAGTAGGCAAACTGGTACTCCTTTGCCAGGTAACGAAGCATCTGCTCTTCCGACAAACCGCCGGCAACCAGCAACGCTTGATCAAGAGTGTTTCCTTCGGCGCAGTATGCTCTGACACGTTCAGCAGCCTGCTCATCCAGCAGGCCTTCTTGCAGCATTTTTTTTACAATAGCGCTCGTTGTAGTTTCCCTCCTCATTTTAAAAAAGACGATACGAAATCACTATAGAGAAGGTTACGATTCAATAACCTTCAGTTGCCGTTGATCAGTTGAGTAATCCCATCAAGACCAGCCGTGCTTCCTGGCGCAAGGTCAGTACCTCGCGCAGTTCCTGCTGGGCCTTTGCCAGGTCTTGCTTGGCTTTTTCCTTGGCCTTACGCAATGCAGTCAACTTCTGCTTGATCTCCTCTGGTTTTGCTTCTTTGTTTTCCAGAACCGTTCTAACCTCTTCCTGACATTTCTCCACTTGAGTCTGCTCGCGGGCGCTCTCTCCTGCTTGTGGACGACCCCTCCGACCGAAGCCGGCCATACCTGCCATACCTCCCATACCTCTGGCCTCACGGGACAGTGTGAGCACTTTCTCGACCCTGGGCTGAAGAATCTTCCACTCTTCGTCACTGGCTTCGAGTGTTTCTTTCATGCGCTCAACCATTCTCTCCTGAAAGCCACGCCTGCCCTCTGGCCGTGCTCTTTGCTGCTGCGCTAGTGATTGACCTACCAGCACCACGCCCAGAAGGCCCACAATCACAAAGCCTAAAGTAATCCTGCGTCCCGGCATAACTAATCTCCTTTCTTGAAAAAATGATTTCGTATCGTCTTTCATAGAATACAGTTCCTCTTCCTCTAAATTTTCTTCCATCTTAATTTCTTGTTGATGTTGTATTTTCTTCCCTAACATTAATTCTGAATCCTCTCGGAGAACGACCGGGAAATCTTCCTCTGCGAGGTCCTCTATCCTTTAAAATCTCTTCATACTTTTTCTGCTGATCCTCAGAAAGAATCTTTTTGGTCTTTTCCTGGGCTTCGTTGAACAAATCTTTTCTATGCTGAGCGAATTTCTCCATACTCAGTGAATGCGCTTCGTTAATTTTTTCAAATTGCTCTCTTTGCTCCGGGCTCAAAAGATTCAGTATTGCTTCTTCCCTCTCTTCTTGAAGCTTTTGTCTCTGCTCATGTTGTAACCGTCTAATAGGTCCCACAGTCTCTTCCCATATCTTTTGCATCTGATCTCGTTGTTCGGAGGTAAGGTTCAGTTCACGCGTAAGTATTGATCCCCCACGCGATGTCTTTCCTGTGCGCCCAACAACAAGGCCGACAGAAATTCCGGCAGCAAAGGCAACAATGAACGATATCAGGATAATCAACTTTGTCTTATTCATTTTCATTCTCCTCTGAGAGATTTGCAACAAGCCACTCAGTAACTTGAAGTTCCGGGCTTTCTGTTGAAGGAACGTCAACCTGTAGTGTCAAGACAGTTTGCTCCCAGCCCGAATCATATATTTCCCTCTGTGGTTCCATTCGCAAATTTAAGACTGAGCCCACCAAAAACACAAGAACTGCAGCCGCGGTAAGCATCTCCGCGAATCGTAAAATTCCCTTTCCCTGCCGAGTTTGGAGGCTCTGATGCAAACAGACTAACGTTTCCTCCGGGATGTCAGGAATTGGTACTAATTTAAACAGTTCTGAGAGTTTCTGAAGTCGTTCAATCTCCCGAGTGCAATATGGACACGCCTGAATATGCTCCTCAAGTTTATGACGCTCCTCATCGGAGAGTTCATTGTCATGATACGCATTGAGTTTGTAAGAATATTTACAACCAGACATGACCTATTACCTCCTTGCTAATTCTTTATTTTAATTTAAAACGATAGATTCAGCCATTCTTACGGTCCTTATGAAAAGTAACCTTTAAATCGTTCCTTTAAATCCTGGCGTGCTCTGAAAAGCCTCGATTCTACAGTTCCCGGAGCAATTCCCAATGCTTCGGCAATTTCTTTGTAGGAAAATCCCTGCAACTCCCGAAGTATGATAACTTCACGGTGATGGGGAGAAAGCGTGCTAATCATCGTATTGATGTCCATACGAAATTCATGATTTCTTGCCGGCAAGACTGCTTTTGCAGACTCCGAAACTTCATCGATCGATTTTGTCTTCCGAATCCGCCAGTAACGATGGTATTTCGCTACCTGTTTGACCAGAATACGGATAAGCCACGTTTTCACCGACGATCTTCCTTTAAAAGAACGCAAGTGTTCGAATGCACCCAAAAAGGTTTCCTGAAGAATATCTTCAGCATCATCTGCATTACCGGTGAGTGAATACGCCAGTCTGAATAGATCATTTGCATACCGATCCACGAGTTCATGAAATGCCGTATCTTCTCCTTGCCCGGCTTTGCGTACGAGCTCCAGATCGGAAATCCGCAAATTAATACTCTCCTCGGATTGCATTGCGCTCTTATTGCTCTTTATTAGATATAGTTCCTTATTACGCTGATTTTATTCCATTGAGATCATATCCTTGAGGTTCTGAAAAAACGGTTGATGAAAGAGGCGAGCCATCAGCATCTCCAGTTGAGTTCGCTAGGACTAACTATAGGAGGTGCGAACGGATGACTGATCAGAAAAAAGATGCTATGAATTGTCATGAGATTTGGCAAGACGTTTTTGCGGCAGGGGGAGATGGATTTCGTGCATTGCGGGACATCTGATACGGCTTCGTTTCTACTTCACCAAGTGGAATTTTTTTGTCAATCAGTGACCAGGAGCTCCTGGATGTGCTTAAGTCGGCGCCTTTCAAAGAGGGCCTGTATTTGTCTGTCTTATGACCATATCCTAGCCAATAAAGAGCGCTCTAGCCTTTTTGGCCTTTTGCAGATTCCTGAATACTAGCGAAGGGAACTGAACAAAATTTGGCACATTGTAGCACAATGGGCCAAGAATAACGCTACTGGATCATAGGGATAAGTGCCTATAGAATTGATTTCAGGAAGGGTAGACAGTGGGCCGTGGAGGAATCGAACCCTGCCTGACCGGCAGGCAGGCCCCAACCTTCTGATTAAGAGTAATATTCCACCCGCTTTGCAGATAGTTGCATATCTCTGCATACAGTTGCAAATAGTCGCAAATGCCTGAATATTAGCGTATCTAATCTAGCACAATATCAGCGCGGAATGGAACAACAATGTGGGCCAACTGTTCTGTATTCTTGCGGACCAAATGAGCCTTACATGTAGAATATTTTTGTCCATGGTTTTGTCCATGGTGAATGGCCAAAAGATGGCTAGAAGTTAGGTCTCAGTTTGATCTCTATCATTTTTATTTTCAATGGTTTCAGTATTTTGTAAATCGGGCTGAAACTGACTTAAAATCCCTCGGTTCGCACAACGGGCCGTGCGGGTTCGATTCCCGCTCCCGGCACCATTTTCCTATCTCTTCTCAAGTCCCTAAGATAATCCTGAAGTTGAGGCAAAGAAAGGCGAGATAAAGCTTAAAAGAAAGTAAGGTCACACTTATTTATCGAAATCCTTCTACCTCTCTTTCACTCCAAGTTTCGTTCTTTTGGAAAGCCCTTCTCGCACCAGCTCATTAATGCTATAACCTGCAGTTACGATATGATTTTCATTATAACCATAATTCAACAGATCCCTAATAGTAAAACTTGCAATTCTCATCTCGCGGGCATTAAATCCTGAATTTCTCAACTCTGGGCCGCTAAAAAACCTCCTTAGCTCATCGGCTCTAAATCCTGCCATTCTCAATTTAGAACAACTATATGCAGCTGCCAAATCGTTGAGACTAAAACCTAGTGCCATTAATTCACCGGCAGAGTATCCTGCCTTATTACAGTGATGAACAGTCACGCCCTTTTCTTTCAATTTACTGGCTCTATAGCCAGATGATATCAATTGTTTGACATCCGGCTCACCAGCTCTCTTTTGTTCAACAGAAGGCTCCTTCTTTTCCAAGCTGGATTCATAATACCCAAGACGTTCCAGAGCAGGTTTCTTATAACCAAGCTTTTGCATTCCAGGAGCATCATAGCCGATCTTCATAAGAGTCTTAGCATCCAGGCCTTTTTCTAAAAGCGCATCAACACCCTGTTTTGCCCCCGCTACAATAATCTCATGGGCTTCTGCTACATCTGCTATTCCTAAGGATTTACAAATCTCTAATCTAAAGTCTGAAGATTCTGACATCATGCTATTCTTACCTTCAAAAAAGCGAAATCAGAGATTTTCCTTTTGATACCATTTTCATAGGGAGAATACTGTTTGTAATTTTTGAGCTAGGTTATCTAAGCATTCGAGCCTAAACCTATGGCGAAACCGAGTCAAGTCCAAAAAGTTCCGCAGAATTGTGCCGGCTAGCGGATGGGAAAAACTGAGCCCAGCACATAGGCAAGCAGGATTCCTTGCGTCAAGAAGATTCTGGTTCAAAAAAATCTTGACAGGACAAGCAAGAGTATAATATGAAAATTCTTGTAGCTTGGAAAAGCTCTATGCGGAAAGGGGGTGGAGATAATGAAGAAAGTCTTGGTTCTTTCAATCATCGTGTTGGTGTGCTTTTTGTGTATGTTAGCATATACACAGAAGGAGGGTGAGGAAGTCGCCAAGGTGGACCCTAAAGCCGAGCTTCAGAAGTCTGTCGAGCGTGGGAAGGCTCTGTTCAATGACGCCAAATTGGGCACCAGCGGCATGACTTGCAATAGTTGTCATGCGAAGGGCGGAACAGTGGACAGTAAGATGGGTGAGATGTCCATGAAGGCCTTCGATGCTCTGAATGCCAAGTATCCGAAGTACTTCGGAATGGCAAAGAGGGTGATGACCTTGGATCAGGTAATTAATTGGTGCATAAAAACTCCTCTGAAGGGAGAGCCCCTTAGCTGGGATGACCAAAAACTGACCGACCTGACTGCATACGTGGCGTCAGTAAAACCTGAGAAAGCAACAAAGGAAAAGAAGGAGGAGTAGAGATCCTTCCGGTAGCAAGAGCACCGAATCTTGCAGATGTACAATCCCCTGCGCAAGGTTCTTCTACTTTGCGCAGGGGTAGTCTGTTTTGATTCGGATCTGCCTGTTGTAAATGCACAAAATTAGCTAAGTGAGGTTCAAATGTCTCAAGAAATGAGTTGGAAGATACAAAAAGCGTTCAGAATAGCGAAGGTCGCCTCTGGTTTGTCCCTGCCGGTTAACATAGCATTTGTGCCAAATCCCAAGCCAGGTAAAACAGCGCCGTTCTTTTATGTGACTGAGCTCTACGGCCAGATCAAGGTCGTTACTAATGAGCTCAAGGTTTTTACCTTTGCTGACAAGTTGCTTAACTATGAGCCTGATTATAAGATGCCAGGAACCGGAGAATCTGGTGTGATTGGGATTGTGGTGCATGAGAATGGAGATGTTTTCGCCTCGATGCTGTATAGGGATGAAAAAGCATTCAAGAATAGAGTGGTCAAATTCACCACTAAAGACGGATTGAAAGCTGAAAAAGCGGAGACTATACTTGACAATATCCCTTCAATCAATGCCGCCCACCAGGTACAAGCATTGACAATTCGCGAAGGAAAGCTCTTCGTGAATGTGGGTGATGGGATGATAGATCCGGAGGTTGCTCAGAATGATAATGATCTGAGGGGCAAGATACTTCGTATTAATCTTGATGGCTCAATCCCCCAAGATAATCCCAATCCCAAAAGCTCCATTTACGCTAAAGGCCTGCGAAATCCTTTTGGGGCGGCCTGGAGAAAATCCGACAATCACCTATACATCTCTGATAACGGCCCAGCAGTGGACGACAGGATCGCAAAGATCCTTCCTGGTGAAAATTATGGATGGCCTGCTTCGATGAGAACCAATTCAATATTTGTGTGGTGGTATACTGAGGCTCCAACAGGAATTGATTTTGCCGAGAACCAGTTCGGGCTGGAATACAAAGACCACCTCTTTGTAGCGCTTTTCGGATATGCTTATGTCGAGGGAAAAACAGACAAGGGCAAGAAAATAGTTGAGATGGTTATTGATAAGCGTGACAATGTTGCGTACTTGAATGAATTTGTTAGATACGTAGGCGAGGGGCCGGCGAGTGTGTGCGGTTTGGCATTTGGGCCCGACGGATTATACTTCACCGATCTACATGGTGAAGTAGGAATGAAAAAAGGAGAAAAATCGGGTGGGAATGTGTGGAAGATAACGAAAGCATAAGGAGGGAAAGATGGCAAAAATTGCAGACACCGAGGAAAACTTGAAAAAATGTATTTGCACGGGTTGTCCTTCATACAATCAATGTATGAAAGACAAAATACAGGAGCTGTTTTGCGCAAGAAGTAAGACCGACTGCGAACTTACCAGAAATGGTTGTCTCTGCGGAGCATGTCCTGTGGCGTCAGAAAATAGGCTGGACAAAATGTATTACTGCCAAATTGGTGCGGCCGAGTAACTATCAGAGGCAATTCGCGCGGATAAGAGTTTCAAAAGCAGTTGGCCGGGAATACGTGAAGTTAATTGTCGTAGACGAAAAAGTATCCCGTCTGGATTTTGACTTGCTGATAAAGCAGTACGATTGACCAATCAGGGGCGAAGTAATATGCAATTAGTCTACGTTAAATCAATACTTGCCTTGTTCTTTCTGGCAGCGGGAGTGACTGCAGTAATCTGCATGTTCACTTTGATGGGCAGAGCAGAAAGAAAAATCAGTGCGACATTCTTGAGGAGAACGCACAAGGCCGCCGGCGCTGTTTTCATAGCGCTGCTTATAGTCATAAGTTACTTCTGCATTAAATACGTAGCTTTGATGGGCGATCAGCTCTCTACCAGAGCCGTTCTCCATGGAGTTCTGGCACTCGGACTTGTTGCAGTGCTTGCTTTGAAGCTTTCTATAGTTAGATTCTTCAAAGAATTCATCAGATATGCGCCTGTATTGGGCATGATTGTGTTTAGCCTTGCTTTTGTAGTGTTTTGCACATCGGCGGGGTATTACTTTTTAGGAACCAAAGTTGAAGAACCTGAATCTGAAAAAATTTCGGTGCCTCTTCATACTCCTGAAACCGCGCCCATAGGAGACGCAGAAAAAGGATTGGCACTATTCGATAGTAAGTGCAGTTTTTGCCACTACGCGGACAAAGAAGATACAAAGATGGGCCCAGGACTTAAAGGCGTATTGAAAAAGGAAAATCTTCCTTATAGCGAAAGGCCTGCCAACATTGATAATATCAGGAAACAACTTAAGACCCCCATTTCTACCATGCCCTCCTTTGACTCGCTTTCAGAGCAAGAGATAGAGAATCTTTTGTCCTATTTAGAAACCCTGTGAGTATTAATTTCAAAGGCTTTGCTGTAAAGATAAAGTGACTTAAACTCCCTCGGTTCGCACTGCGGACCGTACGGGCTCGATTCCCGCTCCTGGCACCCACAATAGCATTGAATCCCCTAGTACGAGCACGTTCTTCTCTTGTACGGATCGTTCATAGTGTGATATTTGTTTAGTATGTTGGAAGGAAAAATGCGGCGGCCGAATTTATGCTCGATAGATTCGCATTGTTACACATTTTTCCCTTTGCAGCAAAGACAAATGATGATATGAGGGCTCAAGAAGTTACAACGTCAAACAATATTCGATAGGTCTAAAGGTTCTGAATGCGCCCGGCATGTTTGTGCCACCGGGCAAGAGACATAGGCCTCTCATCCAGTCCTGAAGCAGATCTAAAATTGAAAGGTGGCTCTTTGTCAGAAAGGTTAGCAAAATAACTGTTGCGATATAGAGCAACTCCAGTATGTTTAGGGCTTCAAGGGTAACTGAAACGTCACGGCAGTTTGCTTCTAATGTTCCCCTCACCCCATCCCTCTCCCCTGAGGGGAGAGGAGCAAGGTGAGGGGGATTACCTTCGTCGTGAAATGCTAACTCATTCGAAAAAGAGCCTGAAAGGTTAACAACTATGAATGTTGTTCAGCGGATTTCTGAGTTACGGGTGATTCCAGTGATAGCGATTGAACGACTTGCAGATGCTCTGCCCCTGGCGGATGCTGTGAGCAAAGGTGGACTCCCTGCTCTGGAAATCACCTTTCGAACCACTGCCGCACCGGAAGTGATTTCCCTGCTGAAGCGCGAGCGACCGGATCTGCTTCTTGGTGCTGGCACAATTCTCACGCCTGAACAGGCTGAGATAGCCCAGCAGGCCGGAGCAGACTTCGGCGTTTCCCCGGGCTTGAATCTCTTGGTTCTCCATAAGGCGTTGAGCCTTCAGTTTCACTTTTACCCAGGCGTGATGACCCCGTCGGAGGTTGAACAGGCGCTCGTGCTTGGGCTGAATACTCTGAAATTCTTCCCTGCAGAAGCCGCAGGCGGAGTGAAAATGCTTAATGCTCTTGCCGGCCCCTATGCGCACACTGGCGTGCGGTTTATCCCTCTGGGCGGAATCAATATGACAAACTTACCCGACTATCTAGCACACCCGCTCGTGCTGGCGTGCGGTGGGACATGGATTGCGCCGAAAGAATGTATTGCGCGAAACGATTGGCAAGAAATCGAAAAGCGCGCTCGCCAGGCCGCAGAGCTCAGCCACAGACAGCGCTCAACTCCATGACGGAATATGTCATAAAGCCCCTGAGGCACAGAAATCTTTAAAGATGCAAGAATTGTAAAATTAAAATTGAAAATATCAAATTCTAAATTTGCATTTTGCATTTTTCAATTTGCAATTTACAATTCACTACTCCGTGTCTCTGTGGCAATCTTTAATGAGCCTCAGGCTCATAAATCAATATAGACTGTAAGCAGTGAGGATGAAGCCATGAAAATGATTCTTGGGGGCAAGTTTGTTGATCGCAAATCGAAGATCAACGTTATCAATCCCTACGACAACAGTGTCATTGACACGGTACCATCCGCTGACGAGTCGGACGTTGAGGACGCGCTTTCCTTGGCTGAAGAAGGAGCCCGAGAGATGCGACATCTCCCAGCTCACGCGCGCACTACTATCCTGCGCAAAACCGCTGAAACGATTCGCGCGCGCGCAGAGGAGCTCGCCACACTGCTCTCGCGCGAGGTCGGCAAGACGATCCTCGAGGCCCGCACCGAAGTCTCTCGCTGCATCAACACCTTCACCCTTGCTGCAGAAGGAGTGCACTGGGTTACCGGCGAAACTGTTCCCTTTGATGCTGCGCCGGGGTCTGAAAATAAGATGGGATTTTATATGCGGTGTCCGGCGGGAATTGTTGTGGCAATAACTCCGTTTAACTTTCCCTTGAACCTGGCAGCACATAAAGTTGCCCCTGCTATTGCTGCGGGAAATAGTGTAATTCTGAAGCCAGCGAGCCTTACGCCCCTGTGTGACATCCAGATGGGGAAAATACTTCTTGAGTCTGGACTGCCGCGCAAAGCCATCAGTGTTATTACTGGCAGTGGCGAGAAGGTAGGAATGCGACTTGTTAAAGACCCGCGTCCGCGTATTGTGTCATTTACGGGCAGCGTTGAAGTTGGACAAAAGATCATGCTCGCAGGCGGACTAAAGAAATACATCATGGAACTCGGCTCGAACTCGCCTGTGATCATTCTGCCAGATGCTGATCTCGACCTCGCAGTGAAAAAAATTAGCGTTGGCGGCTATACGCTCGCCGGCCAGGTATGCATCTCGGTTCAACGCGTGATTGTTCATCAATCCATCCGGAAAGATTTCACCGCGCGTTTATTGGAAAGTGTGTCTGCACTCACGGTAGGCGACCCGTTGGACGAAAAGACCTGCGTCGGGCCGATGATCACCGAGGCCGAGGCCAAACGCGCTGAGCGATTGTGCAACGAAGCGCTTGCCCAGGGCGCGAAAGCCTTGCTTCCAGTGAAGCGAGAAGGGAGCTTTCTATATCCGCTTATTCTGGATGAAGTAACGCCGGAAATGGAAGTATTTTGCCAGGAGGCTTTCGCTCCACTCGTGACAATTTCGGCCTGCCAGAATCTGGAAGACGCCATTCAGCTGGCAAATATGTCCCGCTACGGCCTGCAAGCCGGCATTTTTACCTCCAACATATCAGCAGCCCTCAAAGCCGCAAAAGAGATTGACGCAGGTGGAATCATGATCAACGAAATCCCAACCTATCGCCTCGACCTTATGCCCTACGGTGGAATGAAAGATAGCGGCGTAGGACGTGAAGGACTCAAGCAGGCTATCGAAGAAATGACGGAAATCAAACTCGTCTGCATCAATCTGTAATCAGCTATTCCCTCCCGAAAAATGTCCACCTCCCAAACTCAAACGTAAGAAAAGAAGTCTAATCTAGTACCCCTGCCATTTCGGGCCAGAGAATATCTCTTTCATTAAAAGAAGCAGCGCCTCGTTGACGAGAAGCATCTGGATATTTACCTAGAGGAAACAGATGCCGATAAGGGAATAGACCCTTCGGTAGTCGATGACTTGGGGACATTTTATATGAAGGTAAAAAAACCATCTGAAGAATAGGAGGTTGAAGCACAATGAAATTCTCGACAAAGGCTTTTGTAATAATACTGGCTGTATCTTTTGCGAGTGCAAGCGATGCGACAGCCATTGACTATGATTATGGAGCATACTACGTCCCTCGCGGCGGGTTCAGCAAAATAGTAAAATACAGCACACCTCGTGTCCTTGTCACAACAATGACATTGAGAATGCCTGATGAGAGACTAACATTCAAAGAGTCGCCGAAGGAGAGGAAGTTGATGTACTTGGAAAAGACGCCATTGGCAGAAGTGAATCTTGAGCCGTATTTTAATTCGCGAGAATCGCCAGCTTATCCATATAATCCTGAGGAGATCGTTATGATTCTGCACATTTGCGACCAAGAGGGCAAGGATCTGCAGACTGTGCCGATTGAGAGGAAGTACTCTTTCCCAATGAGGCGAGGCGCTTTCCGTGGTGAACAAATAGTTGTACTGTGGGCTTTCAATCGTGGAGGCTGGGGGAATCGGTTGTGTGTATTTTTAAACACTGGCATGAAAATCATAATTTCTAACTCCCCGTCTGACTATGTGAGTGAGACGGCCAGCCCGGATGGAGAACATTTGGTAATCAGTTGGAATCACCGCATTCTATACGATGGAATTCAGGTATTGCCCTTTTACGACCCCGAGCCTTTCTTCCATTCTGATCCACCCGACTCTCCAAAGTATTTTGCGCTTAAAGCCTGGGAGGAGGCGCGCGCAAGAGCATTGGAGACAGATGACAAGCCTGACGTTAGCTGGTTTCATGTAGTCGGAGAGAAGAGAACGCTGGTTTGGCTGGAGGGAGGGAAAAAGTTCGCCTTGATAGATCATCCTCCTGCTGCGCTTCTATTCCACGAGAAGAAGAAGGAGTTTACTTCAGAGATTCTGGAACGCAGCCGCTCGCCTGAATTGGTTATCGTTAATGTTGAAAAGATTCCCACCGGCGACATCAATCAGTACGCCCAGTTCATCCCATTGCAAATTGATTATACTAAATTAGGAAAAGACGTGCAGTCTGGTGAATTACCCTGGCCGGTATACGATGAGAAGGAAAATGCGATAAAGCTTCAGGCAAATTGTGTCGGCCCAACTGGAAGAACGCGCCTTCAAACTATGGCAGCTATTCCCGTGCCATAGACTTTATACTCTGGTACGGAATGCTAATAAGGGTGGGGCGAAGATCCGCTGACAATGAGCCAGGGGCTCATAGACGAAAAGTAAGGGCAGGTTTGAAACCTGCCCCTACATTCTGAATCCTTAATGCGTCTGAGGTGCCTTAACCAGCGCCTGAAGCGCAGGAGGCATATCCAGGGTCCGAATCGGAAATGGAATGACGATTCCTTCTTCTTTATAGCGTTTGTGGAGCGTCTTAATAAAGTCGTGTTGGATAAGGTATTTGTTGACGAATTCGCGAACGCGAAGGACAGCAGTAAAATTAATGCTGGAATCTGCAAACGTGTGGTAGCGAATGAATGGGTCAAATTCCTTCACGCCTCCCGGAATGCGCTGTAGCACCTCTTTGGCCACCTCGCACGTCACACGTTCCACATGCGCTAAATCGCTATCATAATGTACCCCCACCTGCACCAGCAGCGACATCTCCTGCACTGGCAGATAGTAATTCGTAATAATACTGTCAATGAGCTTACTATTCGGCACGATCACGATGTTGTTCCAAATCAAACGAATTCGCGTGCTCCGCCATCCGATATCTTCAACCCATCCTTCTTCGCCACTTTCCAGGCGGACAAACTGACCCACCTCCACAGGCCGATCCAGCAGAATATGAATTCCGGAAAAGAAATTCGACAACGTGGGCTGCAGGGCAAGTGCAATGGCCAGACTGCCCAGACCCAGGGTTGCCACGAGCGGTGTGATTGGAATTTCCAACACTGCCAATACAATCAAGGCACCTAGGGTGAGGACAATCGCATGAATGATAAAGCGCACGATTCCTTGCGAAGTTCGGATCATTTTGATCCGCTCGTCGTATCCCATGGCGATTTGGACAATCAAAGAGTCGATAAAAAGAAAGACCAGAACGATAAGTACGACTTGCAGAGCCTTTCCATATAGATCAGCCCATCCGGCTGGCAAATCCATAATACCCTTGAGGATTACAAATCCAATGGCCAAGATGGAGCCAATAAGCGGCAGGTGGAGCGCCTTGAGCATTGCTTCAGCAAATTTGCGTTCGTGCCGCTGCGCCCATTGCAAAATCCGCCCATACACAATCCTTTTCACAATGAGCAAAATCACCACACACAAGAAAAAAACCGCGGGGCCTAATACCCATGGCTTCTGGAGTATTTCATTCATAACTCGGCCTCCTTTCTGTGGTAGATACCAATTGTTTTTTCACAAATCCAATTTTGCATGTCATTACTAGCGGCCGCACATAGCATAAGCAAGCCTTTTCCTCATTCTTACACCCGTCTATTTCCTCTTGATAATTCCGCCGAATCATAGTAGCGGGTATATGGCTTGCTTACGACACGAATTGCCTGACAAGAAACATGCGCAAATCGTGCTGATTCCTTCTGGAAAGGAGCCGCAACATGAAAAAGGCGCTTTATGGTCTGCTGGTTTTCTGCGTCATGTCGTTGGTGATGTTCCCGCTGGCAAGTGCGGGCAATGAGAGCATCCTTGACCAAGCACGCTCACTGGAACGCGAGGGAGAATTTGCAAAATCCACAGCGCTTATGCAGCAGTATCTTGCCTCGGTCAAGGATTTGCCGCCAGCACAAAAGGAAGGGCTCAAATTTCTAATTGAACGTCTCGCGCGTATTCGTCTGGACTATGATCTTACACGCCAGAACCTCCTCGATAGCTTGCAAAAAAGGGTCAAGGACTTTCAACCAGAGGAGCTCCAGAAATGGGAAGATGAAGACCGCTTCGATATGCGACGTATTGATGGTACCACGTACTACGTGGGCCCAAGCGTTAGCAATCTGTTCTTTCGTTACCCGGACATCCGCGCCAGGAAAATCGCAAAATCCACTGGAAATCAGAAATTTGCCAACGCAGCATGGGAAAACTATATAAAGCTGACGGAGATGGCAAAGACGTCACCCGATCCAGTGCTATATCCCCAGACGTTTCGCGTGACGATGACGGCCACCGTAGATGCGAATGCCGTGCCTGCGGGCAATACCATTCGCTGTTGGCTACCTTACCCTCGCGCGTGTCCCTCGCAAACAGACATCCATCTTCTCAGTTCCGAACCTGAACTGAAATGGCTCGACAAGCCGCAAAGCCTCATGCGGTCGGCATACTTCGAACAGCCAGCCAAGCCCGACACACCGACGGTTTTCCGTATGACGTATCGCTATAAGACCTTCTCGCGGTGCTTTTCCATTGACCCCGCGCGCGTGCTTCCCTATGACTCCTCTGACCCTGAGTACATTAAATACACCCGGCAAAAGCCACTGCACGTGGTCTTTCTTCCTGAATTCAAGACACTCTCAACCGAAATCCTCGGCGACGAAACCAATCCTTATCTGAAAGCCAGGAAGATTTATGAATGGATCGCACATAATATCGTCTACAGCTATGCCCGCGAATACTCAACATTGCTGAATATCAGCAAGTATACTTACGATCACCGTTATGGTGACTGCGGCCAGGAGGCCCTGCTCTTCATTACCCTCTGTCGCATGAACGGGATCCCTGCTCGCTGGGAATCAGGATGGGTTGCGTATCCAGGCTGGAAAGGCATGCACGACTGGACGCAGATCTATATTAACCCGTATGGCTGGATTCCTGTAGATCCCTACCTGGGCATCTTCACGGTGTCAATGGACGAAACGCTCACATCCGATCAGCGCGAGGCGTTGCGCGATTTCTACTTTGGCAACATGGATCACTTCCGTCTTATAGCCAACAACGATCATTCCGTGCCTCTTTTTCCTGCCAAGCGCTTCTTGCGGTCTGACACAGTGGATTTTCAACGCGGTGAGCTGGAGACCGATGGGGAAAATATTTATTACGGCCAGTTCAGCTATAAAATGAAATTCGAGCCGCTGAGTGAAAAGGCTACGGAGTGATTTTGCGAAGGAGACCGCGAAGATTTCCGAACGGCAAAGTGCTTTTGCTTTTTTTCGAATAAGGCAGGTGAACCACGGAAAAGCAGCGGCGCTACTGCTTCAGCGTGATGAGATCGCCGCTACTGATCGTTCCGTTCGTCGGATCGTAATTATGAAGCAGAGCTCGCACAACCGTGAAAGTTGAGTTGACATCGTACTCCCTGACTAAATCCATATCGTAGTCTTCGTCTGGCCCAGCGCTAATGAGGACCCAACCCGACCTCTCACCCTCCCGCCTAGCATTTATCGAATAGTAGCTATACCAGTGATTCTCGTCGAAGGAAAAGATATCAACAGGCATACGAGGGAGGTATGGCGTCGGGGTCGTTAGACAGGTATTTTTAAACGTGGGAACCAGCCGGTTTTTGTAGGTCTTATACTCCCATACAGGATAGGCATTATAGTCAATGAAATAGGCTTCCAGCGCAGTAGTGACCTTCCTGTGATTATACTCGCCACCACCAACCTGTGCCCGCAGATAAAGCGCGCCTGAAGTAAGCATGACTGCGGCAAGGAGACCACATGCTGTCCACATGGCTTTTGTCTTGTGTCGTGCTTTCATGGCTGTCCTTTTTATCCTGGCTAGCGCCCTTGGCCTGGCTGGATTACTAGAAGTACTCTTCTGCTCTGAAAATCAGTGGAGCCACATTCTTCAGAGTTTCTGAGTCAATCACGTGACCCACGATCAGCGAGTGATCGCCTGCTGCGAACGTTGACACCACGTCACATTCAAGATAGGCGATAGCTTCCTTCAGAATTGGTGCTCCTGTTCGTTTCGTCGAGTATGGAACATTTTTAAACTTATCCACTTCGCGTCCCGAGCTGCTCCCAAAATGCTTGGCTAGCGCCTGTTGCCCGGCGTCCAGCAAGTTAATAGCGAATACCTTGCTTTCCATAATGAACTCGTAAGTGTAGCGCTGAGGGGCAACGCTAATTACCACAAGTGGCGGGTTGTAAGAAACCTGCGTCATCCAGGCAATAGTCAAACCATTGATCTTCTCGCCCTTGCGGCTTGTAACAACAGCCACGCCCGTTGGCAAGACATCCAGAATTCTCCCCTGAGCCATCCTTCACGCCCCCTTTCTCTTAACCACCAATCATTAACCTGATTTTTTGGGGATAACCGTCCGTACGTGTTCCTTAGGAACTCCGGGTAACGATTCGGCGAATTCGCTCTTGACTTTCTTTGACTGTGCTAGAGATTTCTCGCCTAATCTCCAGGCAAAGGACCCTTTCTCCGAAATCTCCCAAATCCGCACCAATCTGCACTAATCAAGCGCCTTCAGAAGAGGTGCGACGTTGCTATTTAGCCCTATTTATTCTGCACCTGCTTGATCAGCCAAGCCATAACATCCGGCTCGTAATAGAGTGTCTTGATCCCGATCTTGATAAAAGGAAGTCCTTTTTCCTTGCGCAACTTCAGCATCGAGGCCTTGGACACTCCTAGAATCTCAGCCAGTTGCTTCTCGCCCAACAGTTCCTTCAGGCTTGGTTGGTCCTGTTGCATGATGCAAAACCTCCTTTTGCAGGCTAGCCAATAATGACTTTCCCTGAAAATGACTCTCAACGTCGTGATAAGCCACTCCGAGGAAGTTATTGCCAGCGCTCAAAAATGACCACCTCATCGAATGGTTTCCGCGCTCTCGGCTCCGGCACATGCTCTGGATAGCCCAGTGCCAACATCTGCACTACGCGAATCTTCTCAGGAATTCCAAGAATCTCCTTAACCTTATCCTCATAAAATGCCCCCAACCAGCACGTGCCCAGGCCCTCTTCCACTGCGACCAAAGTCATGTGATCCACCGCAATTGCAACGTCAATCGGATATGACAGCTGGCCGCACGACATTACGTAGTCACAAATTGTCCCGCACGCAACGATCACAACGGGGGCGTCAGCCACGAACATCTGGCCCTTTGCTGCTTCTGCCAGGCGTTTGCGAACCGACGGGTCTTTGACCACAAGAAACTTCCACTCTTGCATATTGCGTGCTGATGGTGCCAGACGCCCAGCCTCCAGAACCCGGCGTAACTTCTCCTCTTCTACATCACGATGCTGATAATTGCGGATGCTCCGCCGCGTACGAATTGCCTCCATTACGTCCATACTACCTCCTCCGACTTTGCATAAAGATTATGGTGCATTGTATCAGCTGGGAGTTTCACAAGACTTTACCGGCTACTCCCCTTTGGCAATTTCTTCATTTACCGCACGAATCTCCCCCATCATCTCAGGTGTTGGCCCTGGATAGCGAAATATCAACGCACCATCTGCCCCGCCTCTGTGCGCCGCAAGAATTCCTTCACGCAGCTCACCGGGTCGCCGCTCTTCCACCATGTGGCCAAACCCTGCGTACAGCTTACATTTCCCCTTAACTTCCTTCACTCCCTCGCGTGTGGCTTCCTCAATCCAGCTAATTGGACGGCCCCATTGCAGGGGCGTATAAATCATTGTGCAGAGATGATCCATCTGATCTGCAAATGCCGGCCAATCCTGCAGCACATTCTTGCGGGAAATCTCGGGAGTGGGAAATACGGCAGCCGACAGCTTGAACCGCGGGTCAAGATGCTTGCGAATCTCCTGTACCTCCTTCACAATTTGCTGCTGTCGCCACTGCTTCCAATCGAGCAATTGCGGGTTGCCCGTTTTCAGCTCAATCTCTATAGGATCCACACCCTTCTCTTCATAATAGAGCCGACGGCAGCGATCGCAATAACAGAAGCTATACCCGGGCACCTCTTCGCGCTCGTATTGGCGGCGGCCTTCAATGCGAAAAATATCCGGGTATCGAATGAAATCAAGATGCAGCCCATCTATGTCGGGATTCTCTATTAACTTCTCAATGCGATCAAGCTGGTAGCTACGAAATCCCTCACTGGTCGGGCACATCCAGGGATAGGTTCCGAAAAGATACGAATCCACAGAGCTCACCCCGTTTTTATTCACGACATACCAATCCTTCTGTTTAAGCATGAACTCGCGGTTCATCAGCGGACGCTCCGGCTTGTTGTTGTTCATCCATGCATGAAACTCGATCTCATACTTATGCGCAGCATCAACAAACCGCGCATAATCGTCCCTATTCAAACGCTCAACAAGAGGCCAGATCTTGGAGCTGCCTACTTCCGCCATGCGCTTGCACATCTCGTCATAGTCATCGCGAAACCGTGGCGCCATCCAGAAACCTTTGAAAAACATTTCCGGCCGGGTGCGCTGGCTAATACGCTTACCGAGCGCCTCGATTGCCCCCAGCCCCACCGTAGCCAACGAGACCATTCCAACGCCTGCTGTCTTTAAGAATTCTCGCCGTGTCTGCTTCATGTGTTTTCCCTTCCTTCTGTTGGCGCACCTGATCGCGGTGCCAATCCAACGTGATCCCGCGCTCCCCTTCCGGCATTTAAAAATATACACAAATGGCGGGAAAGGATGGGAGTCGAACCCACCAACGGTCGTCTAGACCGCACTAACTGGCTTTGAAGGCCAGGGGCGCCACCGGGCACCAGCCTTTCCCGTTCTTCACATAGACCGCCTCGCCTGGTGTCATAAACCACGTCTTCCTACTATGACCATTCACTCTACACCTGTTACCGACACCCATTTCAAAAATCAAGCACAATCGCACGCTCCCCATTGTGGTCAACCTGCAATGTCCACCCATACCCGCTTCTGGCAAGGTCAACACAATCTGCCTTAGAAAAATTAGCTTGCAATAGCGACAGCAAGTCTCTAAATAAACAAAACTTAATCGTACAATAAGGGGTTGGTCGAATATGGAAATTAAAGCCATTGAGATTCGCAATGGAACGCGCCTGGAGATTGGCGGCGACGTGTTCATTGTGACTCGCTTCCAGCATGTCACACCTGGCAAAGGTCGCGCAATAGTGCGGACAAAGCTGAAAAGCGTGACTACCGGACGCGTCATTGATAAGACGTTCACTTCCAGTGGAAAGGTGACCAAGGCAGACCTCGAGCTGCGCAACATGCAGTATCTCTACAAACATGATCCGCATTACATCTTCATGGATTTGCAAACTTACGAACAAATCGAGCTTCCGGATGAGCTGTTGGGCGATGCAATGAAGTATCTGAAGGAGAACGAGCAGGTGAACGTGGCCATGCACAAAGGCAGACCGATTGGCATTGAGTTGCCTATAAAGGTTGCACTTCGGGTAGTCCAGACTGTGACAGGGATTAAAGGCAATACCGTGTCAAGCCCAACCAAGCCCGCAATTCTCGAGACCGGCGTCGAAGTTCAGGTTCCCATGTTCATCAACGAAGGTGATATCGTCCGCATTGATACACGCGACGGCTCATACGCAGAGCGTGCATAAACCATACCAAGCGCCATCCCTGAAGTTATCCAGAACATCCGCATGATCCGGCCTCTGTATTTGCCGCGGAACTTGTACGACCCGACAACGGCAATCTTACCAGCGGCGCACCAACCTACTGAATGCGAAACAAGGGCTTTTCGCTGCCAGGGAATATCGCTGCGAACAAACAAAAGAAGACGAGCACCATGGTCACAAACGCCGCAAGAATGTACCATTTGACGGGATTTTGGAAGTCGTACGTAACGAAAAGAGCTGACAGGAGATCCGAGAAACTCCAATTGCGGTTTCTTACCATTAGCAGCACAAAGACAATTACGCCGGAACCAACGCAGATCAATAGGGCAATCACTGGCGATACGGCGATCATATACATCTAGCCCTTATTCCGTACTGCTAGTAAAAACTACCCTCAAGCACGCCGCCAGTCTGCGCCCCCTGCGCTCGAGCTGCGCGGGATTCATTACGTGAGGTCACCAGAATAGCCGAGGTCCCCTCAATCGGACATTTAGTCTCACAAATCCCACAACCGATGCATTCCTCTTCAACCATGTACGGCTGCTTAATCACCTTATGGTTCCCCTTATCATCAACGACCTCAGTGGGTACCAATTTAATCGCCTTAGGCGAGACTGGACACGCCTCCTCACACACGCTGCAATCCTGCAGTTCGTCAAACGGTATGCAGCGATTTTGGTCGAAGTAAGCAGTTCCAATGCACGTGATCTTTTTTGCCGGCAGTGAGAGCGCCTCAATGGCTCCCGTGGGGCACACGGTTCCGCACAACGCACAATCATAAACGCAGTACCCCAGGCGCGGAATTACGATTGGCGTCCAGAGCCCTTCCATCCCAGACTGGAAAAGCGTCGGATGCAGGGCATTTCCCGGACAAACCCGCATACACTCCCCGCACCGAATGCATTTCTGAAGGAATTCAGGCTCTGGCACTGCGCCGGGTGGTCGGATGAGAAACTCACTGGCGATAATCTTGCGTTGACCCACCCTGAACAGAGGAAAGACAAGGATGGAAATTCCCACAGTCTTGATAAATCCGCGACGGCTCAGGTCAATCGCTGTATCGTGCGCAACGCCCCGACGCGGTCGTGGAGAATAGTGAATTGCATCTACCGGACAGATGGCCTGGCATTCCATGCATTGAATACACTCGCGATGATCAAACAACTCTGCTGGCTCTTTGATTGACCGCATCCGGCATTGTTTCTCACAGAGTCCGCATTGCGTGCACTTCTCATCCACACGGCGTCGCACCACACCTACCTGCCCCACGTATCCATAAAATGCACCCAGCGGGCAGACGTATCTGCACCAGAATCGCTTGCGCACCGCCGTAAGCCCCAGCACGAGCAGAAACAAACAGAAGAATAGAAAAGCGTTCTGATAATATGGCTCCGAGAAGGTCAATACCGTCCGCTTAAGAAAACTATACGCCGGCTCGGAGACCCGGTTTACCACCGGCACATTGTACAACGGGTCCAGCGCACCGCGCACAAGCAGCTCGCTATAAGGAAGCAACGAGTACGTGGTGCTACGCATCATAATTGTAATGGGATCCAGAAAGCCCACCAGGTTCATACCCAGCAGGGCAACCAGTAGAAGTGCCAACAGGACGTAGAACTTAACGCTGTGGGCTGTTTTGCCCGATGGCCGGCCAGAGCCTGGCCGTGGCCTAACTATATGCGCCGACGCATCAATACACGTCCCCAGGGGGCAGATCCATCCGCAAAAGTACCGTCCGAAAACCAGGGCAAGTCCCACCAGAACGAGCATCGGCAAATAGTTTATTGCAATGATCTGCTTGGTTGAAGCAACCACGGATAGAAACGTCAGCGGATTAGAGGTAAAAAACAGGTGGACGGAAAACGGCGAGCGTATGTCATAGAGGGTATCAACAATTTTGGCCTGCGTGTTGATGACCAGATAGATAAAAAATGCGAGGAAAAGAAGTTGCGACGCCCGACGCAGATGAATCATGCTGCCTCGACCTTTTTGATCTGCAATTTCTGCAAATCAATCTCCCCAAGCCCATATTCCTTGGCCAGCACAAGGTATTCCAACTGCTCCGGCTTCAGGCCAAATAACGTAGCTCCGTAAGCATCAACAGCCACCTGGTTCGTGCCGGCAATACACTTGCCTTCAAATTTAACGTCCTGCAGACTTCCACCTGTGGGCCCGTTGCGCACGAGGATTCGATAGGCGTCCAGTACCGTGAGCCGTGGCTTAAACTGTGCACCAAGATCGGCAATAGCGCGGTGCAGCTGCGTATGAATCTTTCCCCGATTCCCACCGATGACTCCCATATGGTTCTTCAATGCCATAGTCAGCCCTGAGCTATTGTGATGCTTGGCAATGGGGACATTGATCAAACAGTCGCACTCAAGAACTTCGCGATAGACTGGCCATTGCTTCAGGAACTTTGCTTCTGGAAATCGCACCATGGCAAAAAAGCGATCGTCCATAAATTTAACCTGAGCACCTGCGGCCTTTGCCTTGTCTTCAATGCCACTGCGTTTATAGCAGCTCATTGCATTGTTGACCGGATTGTCGAAGACCTTCACTACCTTTGCTCCGCTTTCCAAAGCCAGCCGCACGACCGCAGCCACGACATCAGGATTCGTATTGGCTGCCTGGACTGGCAGTCTATCCCATCCGATATTCGGCTTGACCACCACGATGTCGCCCGCCTTGACATAACGACTCATGCCACCAAGATGTTGAATCGCAGCCCTGACCATGGCCGCGGGGTCTTTCCCCTCAGCTACCACAATGTCCGGTATCGCGGCCGTTGAGGTTTGCGGCACTGTAGTCCCTTCCGCACTCACAATTTGTTTGGCAAAGGTGCTAGGAAGGAAGCCCAGTGCGGCTGCGCCTATGCCGATCTGCTTAAGAAATTCACGTCGCGAACATTCATTTTTCATACGAATACATCCTCATTCTTCCGACGATTCAGTTATTAATAAGAGCACAAAATAGCTTACAGATTTTAAATCTCCCGAAAAGACGCCGGGAACGCAAATTTCCCATCTTCTTTGCGGCTTTGCGTGGAGCTTTAATAAGTCATACAGCGACACAAATATGTGGTACTCTGAGTAATAATTTCTATCAGCTCGGGTATTCATCCACAAACATTGTCTCATTCATACTGCCGGTACGATAACCCTGGAGGTCGAGCGCTACGTAGGTAAATCCCACGTCTCTGAACTTATATAAAACAGCCTCACGAACGTCGGGCTCGAGCAGGAAAGCGAGGCTATCAGGGGGCACTTCGATGCGGGCGATAGCGTCATGGTAGCGTACGCGCAGTTGCGGCAAGCCCAGTCGCGTGAGAAACCTTTCTGCTTCGCCTACCATCTTCAAGCGCTCGCGGGTAATCGCTGTCCCGTATGGAAATCGTGACGAAAGGCATGCGCACGACGGCTTGTCCCAATTTGGCAAACCCATCTCACACGCAAGCTCCCGAATCTCGGCCTTAGTCAGGCCACAGGCCTTGAGCGGACTTACCACGCCAGCCTCTTGCGCCGCCTTGATGCCGGGGCGAAAGTCGTCCAGATCGTCATAATTGCATCCGTCCATGATGACGGCAATGTTCTGCGTATCAGCCATCTGGCGCAAGCGCCCGAAAAGCTCTCTCTTGCAAAAATAACAGCGCTGCGGCGTATTGTTGGCAAACCCGTCAATCCCTAGCTCGGAATACTCGATAACCTGTACATTAAAATTCTGGTGCTGAGCAATCTCCATCGCTTGGCGAAATTCTTCTTCCGACAGTGTCTCGGATTTCGAGGTAACTCCGAGTACATTCTCGCGCCCAAGCGTGTCAGTTGCCACCTTGAGAAGGAATGTGCTATCCACACCTCCAGAATAGGCAACCAACGCTGTGCCATACTGCTTAAATGTGCCCTGTAAGGCGGTCAGCTTTTCGCGTTTTGATTCCACAGTTCTTGCCACCTTTTGCTAAGTTCTATGTATAGAACAATAAGCAACTTGCCCGACGCACGTATGTACGCAATATTACAAAATCAGAAATTCCTTCACGGTCCCAAAGCGCAATGTCCCCTATTGGTAGAGAAACCATAATGCTACGTTGGACGATGGAGGAAGAACCATTAGTCCGACGGGTGTGCTTTCATACCCACCAACTGCAACTACAATGTTCCCACTGGCCATTCCCTCAGTTACCCGAAAAATGATTTCCCGTGATGTCCAGCTCTCCACTGTGGAAACCGGCACTCCGTTCAAAACCACTTGACTGGTGCCCTGGGAAGCTCCGAAATTATAACCGCGCATCGTCACACGATTTCCATATGTTGCCTGAGGGGTTGACAGCGACGTAATAATCAGCGTGGTTGGCGGAACACCGAACTGCCGGATAATGTCGTCGCTACTTTTTATCCCATCCGGGCCGAGGCTAACGATGGCCCACGCATCAAAGACATCGCCATACAACTCTTGCGTAATGCTCATGGACGGCGACCGCACCAGCCCGGCAGGAGAGAACAGGTAATACGGGTGCCACCAAAAGTCGAGCAGCGTGCCCGGATCGTAACCAGCACCCGACAGCGAGACACGCTCGGATGCAAAGCTGACGTATGGCCCACGCCAGAGGTGCAGTAGATGCGTCAGGTCCTGGCGCTCGGGCTTAAAAAATCCCGTGGCGAGATCCAAGACTGCCGTGCCTCCCCCTTCCCCAATGTAGTCAAACCAATGCGTAACGTCAGGTGATAAGAGATCATTCAGATTCTCAATGGAGACATAGTAACTCGTATCAATAAAAACAGTTGTCTCAGCATCAACCAGAATTGCCATCTCCAGATCGGTAAGAGAGAATGCCTCCTTCGCGCTCTGTGGTGAGGTACGCTCGCTGCTTGCGATGCAAAACCCGTCACTGCCTGAAAGGCACATACATAATAAGAGCCCTGCAATGCAGAACCGTACGCAGGAGCATAATCGCATGGAAAGAACGCCAAACAATCGAAACCCTTCCTGGCATGATACGTCAACACTGAGTATATATGTGCCCATTGGTAAGGGTTCAAAATTTTGAACCCCTACTCCATCCTATAATGAATTTTGTGCTGCCCAATCAACGCAGCCCTTTCGGTCTGCCAATGGGTAACATGTGGGGAAAAGATCAGATGTATTGCTAGGTGGATAATGCGGCAGAAATGCTGTTACGGAGCGCCTGAATGTTTTCAGTCACCCTTCCATTTTCAAATACTGCGGTTCCAGCAACTAGCACCTCAGCGCCCGCAGCCACGGCAAGCGGCGCAGTTGACTGGTCAATTCCACCATCCACCTGAATGACAAAACGATGCCCTTTTGCCTTGCGCATTAAGTTCAATCGCCGCACTTTGCTCAAGGTCGGAGGAATCAGCGCCTGGCCGCCAAATCCTGGATCCACCGTCATAATGAGCACCAGATCAATTCGGTCTAATACAGACTCTATTTTCGCGAGTGCAGTTTTTGGCTTGATGGAAACCCCAACCCTCAGCCCTGTCTTCTTAATGGCTTTGATCACACGTCCGATTTCCGGACAACACTCTTGATGAATCGTGAGCAACTTAACACCGGCTTTCGCGAATGGGTTAATGTAGGCCTCAGGGCTCTCTACCATCAGATGGGCGTCAAAGAACATGTTCGGCATCGCGCGGTGAATAGCTTCGGCCACACACGGGCCAAAGGTGAGATTCGGCACAAAGTGGCCATCCATAATATCCAGGTGAACCCACTCGCAACGTGCCCGCCTAATGCGCCGGAGATCCTGCTTTAATTCCGCGAAATTCGCCGCCAGTAACGACGGTGCAATAATTACCTCACCCGGTGCAGGAAAGCGGAATGATCGTGTTCGTCTCTTGCGGCGATGTGCAGTTTCCATGTTGCTAACCTGCTTGACCTCCCGGCCCCGGATTTACAAGCACCCGATCAGCCACTCCTCACACAGACTTGCCCAGCATACTTTCAATCTGGCTTCGGGCGCGCTGGGCCTCCGGGCTATCTGGATCAATCTCAATGACCTTCCGATAATTCTTCGCTGCCTCCTCAGGATTGTTCATCCGCACATACACCCGCGCTAGCGCACTATAAGAACGCACATGTCCGGAATCAATTTTCAGTGCGTTCGTAAACGCCTTAATCGCCTCGCGGTAATATTTCACATACGGACGGCCCTTGTTCTGACTATCTCTGCCGATCATATACTGGGCCCATCCCACGTTGTAATGATAATCGGTTACGTGGGTGTTATAGCTCACCGCCTTTTTGTAGCTTTCCAGCGCTTTCGTGTAGTTCTTCGCTCGATAGGAAGACTCCCCCTGTTCAAAACACACCAGAGCAAGCTGATCTTCGATCACCTTCTTATTAGGCGGATTGAGATCCAGAGCCTTTTCCAGAGAGGCAATCGCCTCGTTATACCGATTTTGATTCCGGTAAATCTCCGCCGTATTGTATAGAACGTTCACCTGCTTCTCAACAGGGTTAACCGCTTCCTTTGCCCACGCGAACTTCTGGATGAACTCCCTGATGTTTTCACTGTAAAATACAAAAAAAGCCATTGTGCTCAGACACAGAAATCCAAACACAAACAACCAGATGCCCGTCCGAATAGTAATGCGAGAGGGATGCTTGGCAGCCTTGGCCTCCTCCACCGCCATATCCTCCTCGCCTTCCTCTACCTCCGCGATGGCACAATTGTCTAGCGCCATGGCCAGCAGCTCACGGACATCACGACGAAATGGCGCCAACTTTAATGCAGAACGAAAATATTCCACCGCCTCCTCAAAGGCCTCGTTCCTCAGTGCAGCCACACCCTTTGACACGAATGCATCTGCATTATCAGAGTGGGGAACACCTCGGCCTGGATTGACCTTGCGTATCTTGCTCATTGTTTCGCCTTGGGAAACAACACAAATCTATGATCAGCCGCGTAGCCTTTTGGGTCACACATCCCTTGCCATAACGGTTCCTTGTTTCTCATCCAGTTAACCCGCTCAGTCCAATTACGCATGCCTGTCACCTTGCTGCACCAACACGCTTCAGCGGCCAGTATATGTACGTTACCTTACCCAGAATGCTACTATACTCCAGCTGGCCAAAATCCAGACTATCGTAACTGTTATTTCGGTTGTCTCCGAGTACAAAAATATGGTCCTTTTTTATTTCTGTACTGAAGTCTTTATATGCGATTAACTGCCCGTTGATTTCCCCCTCCTGCAAAATCGTTCCGTTAACCTGGAGATGTCTGTTACAAATGCCCACCTGGTCGTTCGGGATCGCCACTACACGCTTGACCAGATACTCACCTTTGCTTGTCGGATTTTGAAAAGCCACAATATCATTGCGCTGCGGACGATAGTGCTTGCTACCACTGACAAAAAGGCAATCGCCTACCCTCAGCGTAGGGAACATGGAATTGGAGGTGATTCTATACGTCTTCACGCGGTTAGACTTGAGAGTGACAAATACCAACAGAAGCGGGATTAAGATGCCGATCCCGATCCAAAGGCGGAGATTTGACACCTTTTTCCGTTGTCCCATCGCTACGCTAGCCTCACTTGAATGCGCTCCAGGCACATAAACCTGCCAGTGGCAACCTGGATGTCTTTCTCGGATTGCGCTACAACTAAGAAAAAACGATAGTGTATCTCGGGGGTCTTATCAAGGAAATTATGCGCGACGCCATTTACCTTTGGCGCAGCCATGCATTGAGTATTGACAGAAGTTTGAGGTTCTTATAGAAATGAAGATATTCGTTTAAAAGGTGTGTGTGTGAAGGAAATCCGCAAATCGTCTGGTGCGGCTGTAGCGCTGGCAATTATACTTCTTGCCGCTCTGGCCTGCCACACTCCTTCACTGAAGCGACTGACCACTACCCACTTCCCTCCGAAGCCAAACTCCGCACCCATTGACCTATACGTGGGTACAGTTAGTCGGCATCACATAGAGGTGGCCATCATTCAATCCAGGGGCAACACATCGAAAGACGAAAAGACAAAGGCCAAACAGCTGGAGGAGCTGAAACGCCTTGCACGCAAACTTGGCGCGGATGCGGTCCAGGACATACGCCTACTCACGAAAAAGGCACAAGGCTACGCTATAGATGATCGCGTCCCATTTCCTGCTTGGAAACAAGGAAAATACAATTTGTATTTCCTTCGCGGGACAGCCATCAGATACACAGAGAATTCACCCGCCGCTGGCGAGACTCCCTTGCAGCAGTAACATAAATGGGCAAACTGCCATGAGCCAGGTGCACTACAGGGAAAACTGGCGAAGCCACGGAATCGCTGGGAGCCCGGCTATTCCTCTTGGTCTTCCCTGATTGAGATTCCGAATGTGGCGGCAAGATTCGGATAATGTTTGATCACAAATAGATGCTCCGACTTGCTAAGTGGTTTGCCCGCAACAACTTTTGCCCGGATCAGGCAGTGCCGATACCCTGGAATGCAGATAGCACCAAGCAGGAGAATCACGGGGATTACCACCAGAAACTCAATCAGAGTAAATCCCTTCACTGCTGGATGCTCCGGCAAAGTTCCCTACTTTTCGAGAAAAAAGTCTTATATAACAAAAGACGCAAAAAGAGGCAAAACGATGACGCATGTTGACCAGCGACTTAAGTATTTTTAAATTTCTCCTTGACAAGCAAAAGTGAATTCTCTAGAAACACAGTGAATTTTTCAGCGAGAAAGAGGGAAAAGCGGTTTAAACGGTTAGTTGGCTAATTTGATAGAAGTTCCTTAATCCAAAGGATATATAGCCCAGCTTTTAATAGTTTTTTTGAAAATCTTTTTCTCTCGACATATTAGATAATGCCACTAGCTACATCGAAAGATCTATTTGAAAAGGCCTTAAAACAAGGGTATGCACTTGGGGCCTTTAATGTCAACAACATGGAAATCATCCAGGGTATTGTTGACGCAGCAGCCGAGGAGCGTGCACCTCTCTTCTTACAGTTCTCTGCAGGCGGCCGAAAATATGCACGACCTGAGTATCTCATGAAGCTCGTGGAGGCGGCTTTAGCAACAGCAGATCTCCCGGTAGTTTTGCATCTTGACCATGGCGAGGATTTTGAGACGTGCAAGGCGTGTGTGGATCAAGGCTTTACCTCGGTCATGGTTGATGGTTCGAAGATGCCATTTGAGGAAAATGTTGCTCTGACCAAAAAGGTGGTTGATTACGCACACGAACGAGGAGTAGTTGTCGAGGCAGAACTGGGACGGCTGGCGGGTATTGAAGACAATATTTCCGTCGAAGAGAAAGATGCCATTTTCACGGTGCCCGAGCAGGCGAAGGAGTTTGTTGAGCGAACCGGGTGTAATTCCCTGGCAGTGGCAATTGGAACAAGTCACGGTGCTTATAAGTTCAAGGGGGAGGCAATGCTGGACTTCGAGCGGCTGAACAAGATCGAACATTTGCTCCCCAATTACCCGCTCGTGCTGCACGGCGCCTCGAGTGTCCTAAAAGAGTTTGTTGACAAGTGTAATAAGTATGGCGGCCATCTGGGCAACTCCAGAGGCGTCCCGGAGGAGATGATTGCTCGGGCGGTGAAGACCAACGTCTGTAAGGTTAATATTGACACCGACATCCGGCTGGCCATTACAGCGTCAATTCGAGAGATTCTTGTAACTCAGCCGGAGGTCTTCGATCCACGAAAATACCTTGGGCCAGCACGCGAGGCGATTAAGAATATGGTTCGCCATAAGATGCGGCTTCTCGGTTGTGCGGGCAAAGCGTAAGCCGCACGGTTCGTAAAAAAGAAAATCCCTAATCCCCCCTCAACGAAAGCCGGGGTGAATTCCCTAACGGGGTTCGCTCCGGCTTTTGTCTCTTTTGTGTTGACACTCAACTTTACGCAACTATATGATTTTCTAGTGCTTGGTTTAAAAGATGGTTCGTAAGATGAAACATACGAAACGTATGACAAAATACATGTTGCATCGGCTATTATTGAGGCTGCTAGTGGGGTTTCTGTGGGGCCTTTTTGTTTGTCCAGCCGGCGGCGACGAAATCCACCACGTGGACGGCCGGATAATTTCAGGGACCATTACTGACGAGGACGACCATAGAATTGAGATCGAGACCGAAGAGTATGGAGCATTGGTGTTTGACAAGGCCAATTTAAAAAAAATCATCTATACGAGTGAGCCACACCCAGCAGCAACACCGAGTCTATCTCCGACAGCCTCATCCTCCGTGGTCCCTTCTGCAACCCCGCCATTGCCATCAGTGAACCTGGCAATGCAAGATACCGCGGTGCCGCCCAAGCCTCAGCCGTCGTCTGGGGATCTTGCCCCGCTCTCTGTTATAACAGGCAATCTCTCAGCGTCAGAGGAGGCATCCGCAGAGACAGTGGCATCGCCCATAGGCCCTACACCAAGCCCCGTGTCATCAACGTTAGATATGCCCCCACTGCCGACACCCGAACGGCCGACTATAGAAGCCGGCTTCGATGCTGTACTGTTTGACGTCGTTAAGTCGGTCAAGGTCAGACGCCGTGGGCAAGGATGGGAAGCCGCTAAAGAAGGAATGCAGTTGAAAGTAGGCGATGAAATCTATACGGGCGAGGGAAAAACCAAAATTCGATTACGCGGCCGTGGCGAACTGCGACTCCCGCCTAGCTCTCATCTGATCATTGTAACTCTAAACCGCGAAGGCACGCAGATCACCATCGAACTAACAGGAGGGCGCGTCTGGAACAATGTCACGCCAGGCGGAGGAGCAGTGAACTACACTGTCAAGACGCCGGATCTTGTGGCCGGAGTACGCGGCACCCTGTTCAAAGTCAGCACTGCACCGACTGAAGGATCGCGCGTCGCGGTGTTTGAGGGCGAGGTGCTCACTGTCAGCGAAAAAACGCAAGAGCAGATTACTGTTGCGACAAATAGTTTTATCACTGTTGACCAGGAAGGGCAGCTATCGCAACCCGCAGCAGTTGATCCAGAGGAGCGAGAAGAATGGGATGAGTGGGATGAATGGGCATTGGAAGTGCATAACCAGATTGCATCGCGGTTCGTCTTTGGTGGACAACAGATTGATGCCATAGCCCGGCTCGTCGCTGAGGACGGGAAACGCTACGACCGTATGATGAACGAAGCGAATCAGCGCATCCTCTACAATCGTGAAGCTGACAAGCTCTTTCAGTTTCGCGATGCCTTTATCCAGTTTTACAAAGACACCGGCCATATCCCATCAACTGACGAAGGCTTTCAGGTGCTCTTGCAAAACCCCGACATTCAGAACTGGAATGGGCCGTATCTTGCCTCTGCAGATCTTCTCACTGACCGTTGGGGTTCAACAATCACTTACGAGAAAAAGCAGAGTGCAGCGACAGGAAACGTATATGGAGAGCTGATCAGTCCCGGACCGGACAAAATTCACAGCAAAGGGAGCCCGGCCACGGATGACATCAAAGTTCTGATTCTTTACTTCACTGTCACACGCTAAAGGAGACGCCGAGTGTGGCTATAGCCGGCACGCCGAGACTTCGTGAGTTGACACCGCGAGTACTCACGCTTCTGCTGGCCTTCTTCGCTGCCCTACTTTCCATAATTCCCCTTCCCCATCATCGGCTGAACGAGTTTCTCACAAGTATGGAATGGGCTTCATACGATGTGCGTATGCGGCTTCGTCCGGTTCAGCCCATTGATCCAAAAATCCTGCTTGTGGGTGTTACGAATCTTGACCATTTACTATTCGGCGAGCGCCTGTTTACACGCGAAGCATACCAGCTAGTATTGCAAGCCCTGCAGCGGTTGAAGGTTCGGGTGGTAATCTTCGACCTTCTCTTTGAGTACCCGCGACCGAAGGATAGCCTGATCGCCTTTAAATTTCAGGAGCTGTCAACTTATCTCAGCTACAAATTTCTTAGCGAGCCCCTGCCACTCGATGAGCTCGCCGATGAGATTGGGTTCCATGATGTTGCTCAATTCAAGCAGGAGCTGCGGACGTTATCGAGCGACGAGATCAAACAGTGCATTGAACACTTGAATGAGGAAAAAACCAAGCTGGAGCAGGTGCGCGCAGAAGCAGAGGCTCCCCCTGACGAAGCAAAGCTTGAGGAAATTGATGTAAAACTATTCAGAATTCCTTTTCAACTCGACCTGCTTGCCGAGGCCTTCTTGAATCGCCATTATGCTATGGACCTTCCTCAGTCTAAGAACGCCAATCCGTACAGGGCCAAACATGTGGTATTGCCATCGGAATTCCTGGCGATTAATGCCGCGGGGCTGGGATTTATTAACGTGGAGAAGGGCGATGAAGACGTGCTTCGCCGCATCCCACTGGTTTATGAATACCAGGGAAAGCTCTATCCGCACATTGATCTCGTCTATATCTGCGACTACTACGGAGTTGAGCTGCAGGATCTTAGCATCCGCTTTGGCGATGCGATCGAATTCCACCCGACCCGAAATGCTAAAGGGACGAAGCGTATCCCTATTGACCTTCGCGGTAATATCTACGTTAATTTTCGCGAAAGCGAGTCGTTTATTGAGCGCTCCTATACTCTCCAGTCTCTCATCCACTATGCGAAATACCGCGACCAGTTCCCGACGAAAATCAAACCCTCAGTTTTCGCTGATAGCATTGTGATCATTGGCGAGAACAACGTGGGAGGGACTGACACCCAACCGATACCCCTGCAGCCGGGTTTTCCCATGGTTGGCATCCATGCCAACGTCTTGCATAATATTCTTCACGACGATTATGTGGTCTTACTCCCCTCTGGTGCCTCAAGATCAATCGTCATGGGCTGTGCTCTGGTTCTTGGCTTGCTCTTTTTATTTATGGATTATAAAAAGGCCTCGCTAATCTTGCTGGCCTTCGCACTTGGCTACTCAATATTCTGCGTTGTGTTCTTTACTAGCACCTCAGTGGTACTGCCAATTATCCGACCGCTCATGGCTATGCTGCTTGGCTACGTCTTCATTATTACTTATACGATAGGGGTCAAAGAGAAAGATCGGCGCAAAGTGCGAAATATCTTTTTGAAAACCGTTTCGCCAGAAATTGGGGAGGAGATTCTCAAGCAACCAGACAGCGAAGCCATCTGGGGCACAAAGAAGCGCGTCACCATACTCTTCGTTGATATTCGTCAGTTCACCGGCTTGTCGGAGCGACTGAGCGCCGACCAAATCGTTCAGGTCCTCAATGCCTATTACGATACGGTGTCAGGCATTATTCTGAAGCACGGAGGACAAATCAATAAGTTCATGGGCGATGCTGTGATGGCTCTCTTTGGTGCACCAATTAGCGGGGACGCAGACGAAGCGAGAGCGATTCAGGCTGCCGTGGAAATTCAGCACTCAACAGACCGGCTTAATGCCCTGACTCTGATGCGCGAATTGAATGTCACCCTGAAGACTGGCATCGGCATTAACAGCGGCGAAGTAATGGTCGGGACTGTGGGTGGTGCTGCAACACGATTTGAATACACCGCCATTGGCGATAGCGTCAATATCGCCGAGCGGCTGCAAGGAATTGCCGCAGAAGACCAGATTCTTGTTGGTGAACAAACCTTTCAGCAGGCCGTGAAAACTCAATCCACAGCTTTTGAATCGCAAGGCATATCTTTCTTCAAACTCCCTAAGGTGAAACTTAAAGGGAAAACAACAAGTGTGGATGTCTACGAAGTTCGGTATTCGTGATTCGATCCTTTCTGCTGCTGGTGGTCCGACGAGTTCATGAAGGGCACTCGCAGTCATCAAAGGAGGTCTATTTCACAAATTGTGTTACGCATATGAATAGGCGGATGAAGACCTGTAGGGGCGAACCTATGTGTTCGCCTTTTAAGGGCAGACACACGGGTCTGCCCCTACATCATGCAATATATTTATGTCGAAACGCATTTTTTCCACGGCCAAACCAGCATGTGGCTGGCCCATTGCATCATTCAAACTGATCACACTTGACAGATAGTCTTTTTCGCCGCCAAGATCATCTGTGTCTGTCCCATGAATGAATGCACGATAAACCACCTGTGCGTAGGAGGGAAGTTATTTGCCCGTTGCGGCAAGGCCTCATACCTCATCAAAGGAATAAGACATGACCGATCGCTATGACTTTATTTTCATTGGGGCGGGACCTGGCGGCTACGTGGGAGCCATTCGGGCCGCACAGCTAAAATCCCGCGTGTGTGTGATCGAACGAGATAAGGTAGGAGGAACCTGTTTGCATCGTGGCTGCATTCCGTCGAAAGCCCTGATTGCCAGCGTTGCCCGCTACAGAAACGCCGCTTCATCCGAAGACTTCGGCGTTCGCGTGGATGGCGTCACGCTTGACTGGTCTAGCTGCATGCAACGCAAAAACGCCATTGTCAGCCAGCTCGAGAAGGGCGTCCACTACCTGTTTAAAAAGAACAATGTTGTGCTAAAATCAGGAACCGCGCGATTGCTCGATCACAGCCGCGTGCTGGTCACTGACGAACAGGGAAATGAGACAGAAGTCCGCGGTGAACGCATTATTATCGCCACAGGGGCTGAACCATCTCTTATACCGGCATTCTCAATTGACCGTACGACAATTCTGACAAGTACTGAGACCCTGAATCTGGAGCAACTCCCCGAATCGCTGATTATCGTAGGGGGCGGAGTAATCGGGTGCGAATTCGCATCGCTATTCAGTGGCGCGGGAGTTAAGATTACGCTCCTCGAAGCGCTGCCCACTCTGCTTGGTCTTACGACGCTCGATGAGCTGATCATAAAACAGCTTCAGGCACATTTCAAGAAGCGCGGCATCACTGTTGTTACAAAGGCAAACATCCAATCTCTGACAAGCGACCCAGAAACCGGCGGTGTGGTTGCAACGTTGGATAACGGACAAACCTATGGCGCAGAAAAGGCAATTGTTTCCATCGGCCGCAGCTTAAATACTCAAAATCTCGGTCTTCACGAGCTCGGTGTTGAGTGCGGGACAAAAGGCGAGATTCTCGTGAACGAGCGAATGGAGACGAATGTCCGGAGTGTGATGGCGATTGGCGACATCACAGGAAAATGGCAGCTTGCTCATGTGGCATCGAAACAAGGTATTGTCGCGGTCGAGATGGCTCTGGGCCGCTCTGCGCCTACCAATTTCGACGTCGTCCCATCGTGTATATTCACAGATCCTCCAGTTGCCTTTGTCGGCCTGTCGGAACGCCTGGCCACCAAGAAAAACATTGAAGCGAACGTTGGGAAGTTCTACTATCGAGCCCTGGGGAAAGCCCTGGCCGAAGGCGTGCCCGAGGGTGTGATAAAAGTCGTTTCAGACAAGAAGCACGATAAGATTCTGGGCGTTCACATCTTCGGTCATGGTGCGCCGGAAATGATCCATGAAGCGTGTGTCGCCATGCAGAATAATTTGCCCTGCTCAGCGCTGATCGCCGCAATCCATGCTCATCCTACCTATTCTGAAGTCCTGCTCGAGGCGTTCGAGGCTGTTCATGGGATGAGCATTCATTCATAGAGACCTGCGATCCAGAACGCACGGCGAGATGGCATAAAAAGAAGATTTATGGCTGAAAGCAGAAAGATAAAGTTATACGTCGACGCGGAGGCGCACAATACGCGTCTCGATTTGTATCTCACTCACTTGCACCCTGAGCATTCTCGCACATTCTTTCAGAAGCTGATCAAGCAAGGAGGAGTCCTCGCCAATGCAAGACGAGTCAAGCCAAATCATATCGTCACCCGCGGAGAAGAAATCACCGTCTACTTGCCGCCTGCCGAAGAACTAACGCCCAAACCTCAGGCCCTGCCACTGGATATTGTATGTGAAGACGATTGTCTCCTTGTCGTAAACAAGCCTGCGGACATGGTTGTCCATCCTGCTGCGGGAATTAAAGACAATACGCTGGTCAATGCCATTATCCACCACTGCAAAACACTCTCGAGCGTTGGAGGAAAAGAGCGGCCGGGGATCGTTCATCGGCTCGACAAAGGTACCTCAGGCCTGTTGGTTGTAGCTAAAACCGACAAGGCTCATCGCTTTCTCGCAAAGCAGCTAGCCGACCGCACCCTGGGGCGTACCTACATGGCGGTAGTTGTCGGAAATGTCGGCCCTGACAAAGACACGATTGAACTGCCAATTGGCCGCAACACCCAGCATCGAAAAAAAATGCGCGTGAGCTTTACAAAAGGAAGAATGGCGATAACAGAATACGAGGTAGCGAAGCGCTCGGAGGGACTTACACTGCTTCGTATCTTTTTAAAAACCGGACGAACACATCAGATTCGCGTTCACATGAGTCACCTGGGGCATCCTGTGCTTGGCGATCCGGAGTATGGAATGAAACCGACGTCGGTCATTGCGAGACTCCCCCACTCCAAACCTGATCTTATCGCCAGGGTGCGCCGGCTCACTCACCAGCTGCTTCATGCCATGGAATTGCATTTTCTACATCCTGATAGCAAAGAGCGACTTCAGTTTGAAGCGCCACTGCCCGACGACTTTCAGCAGATCGTTGATCTCCTCTGACGTGCTGCACCTGTCATCCACTCCTCTTCGCATGCGACTCTCTGTCATGACGAACGTGATGACCTGCATCACCTTTTGCTTACGCCTTCTGCCGCATGCGAAGAACACCGGCCTTCTGAACCGCCTGTATGATTTTCGTGTAGCCGGTGCATCGGCACAGGTTCCCTGAGATGCCTTCCCGAATTTCTTCTTCACTCGGTTCCGGCTTGCGGCGCAGCAGAGCCTCTGCGGCCAGGATCATTCCCGGGGTGCAATATCCACATTGAATTGCGCCTTCCTCGACAAAGGCTTGTTGTAGTGCCGTAGCCTCGTTGTCCGACGCCAGCCCCTCTATGGTCACGATGGAATGCCCGTTCACCTGCGCAGCCAGCATAAGACAGGCATTCACCGGCTCGTCATCCAAAAGCACAGTGCACGCGCCGCACTCTCCCTTTCCGCACGCCACTTTGGTTCCGGTAAGACCCAGTACGTCACGCAGCAGTTCCGTGAGCAACATTCCCGAAGGAATGCTGGTTCTGACCTGCTTGCCATTTACAATGCACTCAATGGTGACTTGATCAGGCATTGCCGTCTTGTCCTTTTAAAAAACGTCATTGAAATAAAATTTTGCCACTACCGACATATCGTCCACGATCTTTGTAGGGGCGTTTAATTAAACGCCCCTACTTACTGCTATCACACCAGTACGTTTCTTTTTGCCAGAAGCTCTAAATTTTCCTCTGCCGCTCTATCTCAGCGAGCAGCTTTTCCGGAGTAACTGGAATGTCAAAAATCCGCACCCCGATGGCATCATAGATTGCATTCAGAATTGCAGGACATATCGCCACATTAGGCGGCTCAGCCATACCTTTCGCGCCGAATGGATTCGTTGGTTCCATGGACTCTACAATCACAGTCTTGTTCGTGAGTGGAGCATCTGCAGCGGTTGGCAACGTGTACGTTGAGAAATTATCCGTAAGAAAGCGTCCATGCTGCAGCTCAACTTTTTCAAGTAAAGCATACGACATGCCCATTACCACGCCACCCTCGCATTGCCCTTCAACGCCCTGCGGATTGATCGCCCGTCCACAATCGGGAATGCTGAGCACGTCGTGCACCTTGACCATCCCTGTCTCGGCGTCCACTACAACTGAGGCAACCTGTGTAATAAACGAATAGAGACAATGGGGAAGTCCATCACCATAATCTTTGTCTGAAGTCGGGTGCACAAAATGTCCTTCGCCCTTGAGCTGCCGCCCCTGCGAGTGTGCCGTTTGCGCAAGCTCATGTAAAGGTATTCGGCGCGATGGCCCCACGAGCTCGCACTCCTGGTAGCGCATAGGCTCGCCGATCGTCTCGCTCGCAAAACGTTCCAGTTCCTGAAGAAGCGTTTTTGCAGCAAGGTAAAGCGCATTCCCTACAAGATAGATTGATTTCGAAGCCGTGACAGAGCCTGAATCCGGGCTTGCAAAGGTATCGCCATGTGTTAGGCGCATGCGCTCAATGTCACATTGCAAAACCTCAGCAGCCATCTGTAGAAAACATACCAGATTTCCTTGTCCGATCTCGATGCATCCCTGGCGTAGCAGAAACGATCCGTCGCGATCCAGCTCAATGCTAACCCCTGCAAAGTCTGGGATGCCCTTACCCAGTCCAAGTGCCTGCATCTCGGAAGCAACACCAACGCCGTAGAAAATCGGCGGCTGAAAATCGCGCTTTCGGATATCACGTGTACGCCATAACTCGCTATCGCGAGCAATCTTCAATGTCTCTTCAATCCCGACGCTCGTGAAAATCAGGTGGTCAATTGCTGAGAGGTCGTTCCGGCGGAGCACATTCTTCAAACGAAGCTCAATCGGATCTATCCGTAATTGCTCAGCCATCATGTCCAGCGTAATCTCCATGGCAAAACAGGACTGAGTTGCGCCAAATCCACGACATGCGCCGCTCATACCATTATTCGTATAGACAGCGCGGCCGAGCAGATGTGTGTGTGGAATGCGGTAGGGCCCGGGTGCGCCTTCAAGCGCCAGATTCAGCACCGGCCCACCGAGCGAAGCATAAGCACCAGTATCGGAGAGAATCCTCACGTCAAGCGCCTTCAGCTCACCTACCTTCGTCGCGCCCAACCGCACATCCAGCCGCATTGGATGACGCTTCACATGAGAGATGAATGATTCCTCGCGTGAGAGGACTATTTTCACTGGACACCGGGTATAGTATGCCAACAACGCCAGGTAGATTTGGATCGTGATCTCGTCTTTAGCTCCAAACGCGCCGCCCACCGGTGAGCTGCATACCCGAATCTTTTTAGGATCCCAGTCCAGTGCACGGGCTATCTGCAGCTGATCACGGAATGCGTATTGCGAACCGCAATATACCGTGATCACCCCTGATTCCTCGTCATATATGCCTATGCCGCCTTCAGTCTCAAGGAACGCATGCTCAAACAGCTGCGTGGAGTAGCGCTGCTCAAGGGTCACATCTGCTTCTGTAAAGCCTTGCTTCACATCACCCTTTTGCAGCTTGGTACGGAGCAACAGATTCCCTTGCTCATGAACCTTCGGTGCATATTCACTCAACGCTTCCTCAGGATCTTCCACGACTGGCAAGGGATCGTAGTCTACCTGAATTAACCCAAGCGCCTCCTCAGCAATGCTCTCCGTTTCGGCCGCAACCAGCGCCACAGCATCGCCGACGTAACGCACCTTATCGTGGCACAATACCGGCTGATCAGGCTTCACTATGCCAAACCCATTCAGCCCCATGACGTGGCGATGCGTGAGTACGCAGCGCACACCGGGCAGCTGCTCGGATCGGCTCGTATCTATTCGGCAAATCCGCGCATGAGGGTAGGCTGCTCGCAGCACTTTCCCCCATAGCATGTTTGGAAACACCAGATCCGACATGAAGCGCGTTTTTCCCAGCGCCTTCTCAAGCGCATCAATGCGCGCGATTGGTTTCCCAACGAAGCGTGTCTGGCTCATGATCGTATTTGCTTGGGCATTAGTGTTACGTCAAGCGACGGTCGTGAAGAATCAGCACACTTTCTATCTGGAGTACGGCCCATTTACATTCCTCAGCAAGCGTACTTCCTTTTTTTACCTTTTTCCTCCCCCAACTGGCTGAAACACGTCAATCCGATCGCCGTCCGACGGAATATAGGCTACATCAGTTTTTCTATCATCCACCAGAACCATAGTATAGACCAGCCGATCCTGCGGAACGCCAATTTCAAGCAGGATGTCGCGCAGTGGCTGACCGGGTGAAACCCCATATTCGAGCGTATCTTTCTTCAGCACATTACGAATTGGCCCATAGAATCTGAAGTGAATTGTAGCCACGGCAAACAGGCCTTGTGATCCACTCCGAGCGCTTTATGGATCTGCGCCAGAATGTGCCTAAAAAAATAAAGCGTTGGGAAGAATATCCAACGCTGCCACAGTTTCCTGAAATTAAACCTATTGGCTGAATTGTACAAGCGACGAAAGCGGATGATAAGGCAAATTGAATGCATCGGCAACCGGCTTGTAGGTAATTTTCCCGTCCACAATGTTTATACCAAGCTCCAGACTCTTATCGTCTTTAATTGCGCCAGGAAAACCTTTGTCGGCGAGTTGCACGGCATAGGGTAATGTGACGTTAGTCAGTGCGTATGTTGACGTTTTGCTCACGGCCCCGGGCATATTCGCTACACAGTAGTGAATCACACCATCGATCTCATACACCGGATTACTATGCGTCGTTGGCTTTGCCGTTTCCACGCATCCGCCCTGGTCAATAGCCACATCTACTATGACTGAGCCCGGTTTCATTGTCTTGAGCATATCGCGCGTAATCAGCTTTGGCGCCCTGGCACCGGTTACCAAGACTGCGCCAATTACAAGGTCGGACTCCTTGATTTTCTGCCGGATATTATAGTCATTACTTATTATGGTGGTCACATTGGCAGGCATAATATCAGCTAGATAGCGCAATCGTTCGATGCAAATGTCGAGAATGGTGACATGTGCCCCCATGCCGGCAGCCATCTTTGCCGCGTTCGTCCCGACTGTTCCGCCCCCAATGACAATCACGTTTGCAGGCTCAACACCAGGAACCCCGCCAAGTAACACGCCGAGCCCGCCCATAGGCCGCTCGAGATATTTCGCCCCTTCTTGAATTGACATGCGCCCGGCCACTTCGCTCATCGGCGTCAGAAGCGGCAACCTGTGATCATCCGTTTCAATTGTCTCGTACGCAACACATGTGGCTCCGCTCTTCATCATGGCCCGCGTGAGCCGTTCAGAAGAGGCAAAGTGAAGGTAGGTGAACAGAATCTGCCCTTTGCGAATGAGCGGATCTTCCGCCTTGAGAGGCTCCTTGACTTTGATGATGAGCTCCGACTTTGAAAAAACCTCCTCCGCTGATGGCGCGATAATCGCCCCTGCGTCCTTGTACTGCTCATCGGGGATACCGCTGCCACGCCCTGCCTCCTTCTCAACATACACCTTGTGGCCGTGTTGAGTCATCTGACGAACTCCCGCGGGCACAATGGCCACCCGGTACTCATTGTCCTTGATTTCCTTTGGCACTCCCACAATCATGACGCTTCTCCTGAGAAAGACTTGGGAAAGACTAATAATTGCCACAATCGCTACGGCCAAAAATTCCAATAATCAAGTCTTTTTTCTATGAAGACACCGCATTTACTCCCTTCACTGCACTGGCGGTGTGGCGTCGCTACTATCCTGGTAGTGCAGCGATCAACCGGTCAATATCCTCTATCGAATTGTAGAAATGCGGAGAGATACGCAGCATTTCGCGCCGCGCCGCGGTAATGATATTTTGACCTAGCAAATGCTTATAGACCTCCGCAGCACCTGCATTCCTGGTTCGGCAGACCACTATCCCTGACCTCTCCTCCGGTACCCGCGAAGAGATCACCTCATACCCTTTTTCGGCAAGCTGCTGCATTAGATGGCCAGTTACCGCGAGAATCTGGCGATATATCCGCTCAATCCCGATCTGCATGAGGAATTCCAGTGAGGCATGAAGCGCGTGGATACCCATCGTATTCAGCGATCCTTCTTCGAACCGCCGAGCCGATGGCGCAGGCACTTGATCGTAATCCAGGTAATCGTCTGGCCGAGTCATGCCGTGCCAGCCAAGATATGCCGTTGGCCTCAGCTGATTAAGCCGCTCTTTTCTGCAATAAAGCATCCCTGTAGCTTCGGGCGAAAGAAGCCACTTATGGCCATCCGCTGCGAGAAAATCCACATGACACTCTCGAACGCTTATTGGAATCACTCCGAGGCCCTGGATTCCGTCAACGCAAAACAAAATGTTTCGCGCCGCACAGAGATCCCCAATGGCACGCAGATTATGACGAAATCCTGTGGAGAACTCTACAAATGAAAGCGTCACCAAACGCGTGCGCTCGTCTATCTTTTCTGCAATACTTTCCACGGAAAAGCGATAATCCCGCTCCTCGGCCTGCCATAGCTGAACCCCCTGCGACGCCAGGGCCTTCCACGGGTAGACATTGGCTGGAAACTCGTATTGCGCCGATACGATGTTATCCCCAGGCTGCCAGTCGATGGCAGACGCCACAATGAGGAGCCCGTGGGTGGTGTTCTTTACAAACGCCACTTCTTCAGCATCGCAGTCCAGCAACGCTGCACATTGGCCGCGCGTGGCTTCCACTGTTGAACGCCATTGTGCGTATTTCTGTTTACCGAATTGCGCAGCATCATCCGCCCACTGCTGGATCGCGCGCGCCGTTGAGCGAGGCAATGGCGATGTGCCCGCGTGATTAAAAAACAAGCACTGCTCGACAATCGGAAATTCTGATCGTATTCTGGTCAGCTCTTCCGCACTGAATTCCATTGCTCTTACCTCGCCAGCGACGACATACTCATCATAGTCAAGAAGGCTTTGTAGACCTCTCGATAGTCCGGGTCCGTGAAGGTCAACGTCCTTGAATCCTTGCGCACCACTCCGGGAATCCGCTCGCACAGATCCGCCATTTCGCTCATGCTCATTGTTACCACCAGACGATACGGCGATTTCTGCTTGAACGGCCGAATTTGCTTGCGGAGCCCAATCGCACGTTTCATGCCTTTCTTGATCAGCCCGCGCGCCACCTCTGGATGAACTGACATCGCCACCTTACGGCCAAATCCCTCTTTCACCGCTGCGGTAACGATCTTCGGAATGTGCTTGCCGATTTCCTGCGTCGTAGCCTTGTCGCCACTGAGAAACACCACGGGCACATTGTAGTACCCTGCCATCGCAGCGTTCAGCTCCGGCTCCCCAAACGGTTTTCCGTTTACCGTCGCCTCCAGTACTTGGCTGGAGTACGTGTGCGCCAGCACCCCGGATTGCGTGCCCCCCATGGAGTGGTAGCCAATGAACGCAACAGCATCGAAGGATGCGTCAATGCCCTGCATCATTGACATTGGTTTGACTCGCCCCAAAATCAGCTTGGCTTTCGCATGTACTTTCGATGGCAGCAAGTTAAGCATACTCCCGTGCGAGTCGTTAATGACCACCTCCGTTGCCCCGGCCTCAAGTGCCCCTTCAACCGCGGCGTTTACCTCGCCAAGCATCAGCTCCCGCCCTTCCCCGTAATCCAGTTCTTTACGCATCGCATACTCAAAGTCTGCAATGCCTGCAACTCCTTCGATATCGCAGGAGATATAGACTTTCATCGCGCCCTCCTTGCATCTCACAATTTGACATCAATGGGTGCTAAAAGCGCTTTATACGATAGCACACAAGAAACTTATTGAATCTCCATCTGTTTGTAAATAGTATTTTTTAAAAACTGGACGAGCCTCAGGGAAAAGCAATTGAGTTTCCAACGGCTGAAAAATCAATACAACCAGATCGCCTGCCGTACGCTCGGCCCAGGATAAAGGTTCGCTCACCAATAAACACGTGCGCGACACTGAGGTGTTTAACATGAAGTTGAAACGCATTGATCCGAATCGTGTAATCATAGAAAAAGAGGGCGCGATGAAGGTGGACGCCCTGATTTATGCCAGCGATAAGATCTTGATGGATGACGACTCGCTCCAGCAGCTCAAAAATGCAACAAGAATTCCTGATGTAGTGCGCGTCCTTGCTAGCCCGGACATCCACAGCGGCTACGGGGTCCCTATTGGTGCGGTAGTCGGCATGCGTGACGCCATTATCCCTTCAGCGGTTGGCTACGACGTCAACTGCGGCATGCACCTGCTTGCCACTCCACTCTCACAAAGCGACATTGACATTGCAGAGATCATCAACTCAATCCACCGTGACATTCCACTCGGGGAGGGGAAGAGTAATCTCCGCCTCAGCAAAGAGGAGCTTAAGATCGTTGTACAAGAAGGGGTGAAAGGCATCCGCAAAATTGCCAAAAAGGAAGGCCGCATCTGGCAGGGCCGCAATAAAGAAGAGGAAGAACGCGACATCCTGCATATAGAAGAACAGGGCTCCATGGCGGGACGTGCCCAAGCCCTGTCGGATCGCGCGATCAAGCGGGGCAAAGACCAGCTCGGCACACTTGGCGGCGGCAATCATTTCATTGAGATTCAGATCGTCGAAGAGATCCTGAACCCCGCACTGGCAAAGGAATTCGGGCTCTGGAAAGGCCAGATTGTGGTGATGATTCATTCAGGTTCGCGCGGCCTTGGGCACCAGGTGGGTAACGACTACATGCCACGGGCTGCTGAATTTGCCAGAGAGCAGATTCCTGAAAAATCGCTGGGCTTCTTCTCCACAAAATCGAAACTCGGCCAGGACTACATCGCTGCTATGCATTGCGCTGCGAACTTCGCCTTTGTCAATCGCCAGATTATGGCCATGCTTGTGCGCAAGAACTTCCGCCACCATTACGGCAATATTCCAATGCCGCTCGTCTATGATGTTCCGCACAACATGGCGAAACTCGAAACCCATTTTGGTGAACAGCTCTGGGTGCATCGCAAAGGTGCCACGCGCGCATTTCCTCCTGAGCGTATGAAAGGTACTCCGTTCGAGCAAAGTGGGCAGCCTGTGATTATCCCGGGGTCCATGGGTACGCGCAGTTATCTGCTGGTCGGAACGAAAGAAGCAGCGGAGAGCCTTTACAGCGTGAATCATGGGTCTGGGCGCGTAATGTCACGCCGCAAGGCTGCTGGTAAAATCCGCCGGCGCGACGGCAAGGTGCTGCAGCCCGGCGCTATTTCTGACGAACAATTCCGCCAGAGCATGGAAGGCGTCCACCTGATCTGCGAGGATAAGGCTTCCATCAAGGAAGAGGCCCCAGCCGCGTACAAGAATATTCAGGACGTAATGGAAGTAGTCATCGGTGCAGGACTTGCCAGGGTAGTCGCCAAAATGCGCCCCCTTGGCGTCCTGAAAGGCTAGAAAAAGTTGGGCCAAAAGGCAATCCGATGTGTGTAGGGGCATGGACGAAATTCGCGAACAGCCCTAATTTCCCGACGTGAAGAAGATAAAGAACAAAAGCAGGAGAAACTATGCCCAATATTGGCAAACTTCTCCTCATATCATTGCTGTTCACTATCATAATATGCTGGCTGTTTTTCCCTGCTTGCATACCTTGTTTTTCAGACATATGGATGCTTTTGGGGCTGCCTGGCCTCGGCCTGAGAGCTGCCTATTTGGCCGGTTTCATTTTTCTGATTTTTATTTTGGCAATTCGAGTGCTTAAATCAGGGCCTGGGCCATAATGAAATATTTAATGGCTCTTTCTAAAATGAGTCAGCACTTCAGGAGAGATAATCCCCCTCACCTTAATCCTCTCCCCTGAGGGGAGAGGGGCAGTGCAGAGTTTACAAAGGATTCCTAAAGGAAACCGTTAAGGAGTGCAAATCCAGGAGGCTCATCTCCTGATTAGGACGGCTGGATGGTTTTCCTAAGCAAGCCCTCAATGGCAAAAGCATAACAGTAGGCCAATCTAAGCTGGAGAACAACCAGCCTTATTTCTTATCCTCTTTCTTCTTTCGGTTCTCGCGGGCGATGCGTAAGTTCTCTTTCACATGCTTGTCATTGGGCCGAAGGGCCACAGCCACTGAAAAGTAATGAATCGCCTTTTGCCAGTCTTTTTGCGCAAAAGCATCGCGTGCTTTCTTATATTGATCCCGAAACAGGGCCTCGCTGCGTTCTTCCATAATTTTTGATGAGGCGCCGGCCCCTGCCTTATCCTCCGCTTCAGACTCAACCTCCCGCATACTTTCGAGGTCCAGCTTGCCAAATACCTCAGCCTGCTGCCCTTGCGATTCCACGCCATCCGCTGGATGCGGTAGTTCCTGTTCTTCAGGGGTAACTATCAAATCATCTGAAATTTCAAGCTCATCCTGCCTGGCACGAGCAGACGTTTTTGTAGATCCCCTATCTTCATCGCCGGGTGATGATGCCTCCGCCCTTGCGTCTCGCTCTGACTCACCTGGCTCCTTAACGGGGCCCTCGTCATCCGAGGGGTGCAAAATTTTTGTCTCGTGCTCCAGCAGGACTTTTGTTTCTTCATCATCCGGGCTTGGTGCTGGCGGAGCTTCCTGTTGCGGCGGGGGCGGTGGTTCAGCCGCCTTAGCCTCAGATGCTTTCAATGGTTCATCTGTGGGAGATGGCTGCTGCTCTTTTCCTGGAGGTGCAGCAAGCGTATCATCCTCGCTAATTCTCTTGCCGATTGAAGTGGCATCCTCTGCTGCCGGAGTGAACATCATCTTCTCAAAATCTTCATCATACGCTTTTCGCTTCCACTCCTCTACAGTTGAATCGTCAGGTTTGGGTACCGGCGGCGCATCTGGCGGCTTCCCGGATTGCTCGAACAGAAACTCGTCGAGCTTCAAGGAGCCATCCGGCTGACCGAGATCCTCGTCCTCTTCTCCCAAAGACACAGAGGGCTCCGGCTCAACCTGTTCCTTCTTCTCCGGAGCGCCCACTTCCGCCTTCTCGCTCTCCGGACGAATGTCCTCATCAGAAAATAGTGCTGAAGGCTGCACCGCTGATTTCTCTTCTGCTCCCAGTGTGACTTCCCCGATGTCTTCTTCTTGAACTGGTTCGGCACCGGTCGGGATGCCCTCTATCGCAGAGACTAGCCGATCTCTTTCTGTTGCCTCTGATATATCTACGGCTTCCACCTCAGGTACTGCCGAAACCGTCTCTTCGGTGGTTTCAGGCTCTGCGCGCTTTATCTCTTCTTGATCAGCCCTATCAGTTATACCTGGCATGTCAGTATACAGACCCGTATGTTCTAACTCTTCGGCCACAGGGCTTGGCGCTTCTGCTTTTTCATCTACACGTTCTTCCAAGACCGGCGGTCCGGACGGCAGCTCCGTTGTTGCTGTCTCAGCTCTGCTCACGACCTCAGCTCTTGCAGCTTCAATGACCAGTCTTGTCTTCCTTCGCGAGCGGATAATCTGGAAAACGATAAAAAAGCTAAGAAAAGCTCCAACCCCAACAATGACATACCTGGTGGAAGGCTGAGCCAACAGCTCATGAATCCTCCCGCGCTTTGTGGCTTTCGCTTCCTGCCGTGCTGCCCTTAATTCACCACGCTGCACCAGTACCTCGGGTTGATCTTCAGGAGGATGAACTGGCTCTGCAACTCCCGGCGCTACGCCCGCATGTGGCGTCTCTACAGGTGGTGCTGCGACAGCCAGGGATGGCGGTGGGACCACTCGTGGAAATGCTATGGCACGCGTCGTTGGGGAAGTTACGGTTGCCTCGCCAGACGGTTGCCTGAGGTCTACTGTGAACGGCTTCTGGGTCTGACCCATTTTCGCAATCGAACGATAATACACTGCAATATTGTTGCTGGGGTCCAGCTTTTCCAAATTCTTGCATTCTTCCAATACCTTGTCGTATTCTTTCCGCGCATAATACCGGCGCAGATTCTCTATGCTCTGATTAACGGCCCGTTTCAGGAGGGCTTGCTCCCTCTGTGTCAGATCGATCGAATCCACGCCCGGCTGGCTTTGGGCACTACGAGCAGTTACAAAAAAGCACACCGCCATAATGGCGCAGAAAAGCCCGGCCAGAACTGCTATTCTGCCCACCTCATTTAAATGTACAGCCCTGCACCTCATCGGCCATCACCCCTCAGTGACGCTGTGAAGAAATTTCCAGCGCGCAATGTTCTGAGAAAACAGACGCCTCAATCTCTTCAATGAGACTGCAGCCATTATCGTATCTCTCAGGTACTTGCCAATACAATGATTTTTTTCGTATCCATATGGCACGATTATTGTTTCCTTTATTATATACCGCAAGGCCCCTATGCGTCTACAAGCAACAAATCATTATCGTTCGGCTAACCTTAGACTGTGGCAGGCCATCTTAGGTGAGCTAGTAGACCAAGGCATAGAGATGCACTGGAGCGTCAGTAAAAAGCGTAAAAATGATACAGTTCAGGCACGGGCAGGTCATGCGTGGGTCAAAATGACACACTTTTGTGAAAAACAAGAGAATCCGACTCGACGAATATTCCGTATAATACTCCTATAAAAGCACTTAAGTGCGTCCGAATCAATTTGCCGTAATGGTATGCAATTTGCATGGTTATCTCTAACTGAGTGTAAGAACAAATCTATGAAAGGAGGGAGATTACATATGCGGTTTAAGCCCTTGGGAAGTAGGGTTCTGGTAAAAAGGCTCGAAGAAGAAGAAAAAGAAGGCAAGACAAGCGGGGGTATCTACATTCCAGACACGGCAAAGGAAAAACCCCAGCGCGGCAAAATCGTTGCCGTTGGGCCAGGAGAACTCAATGAGGAAGGTAAGCGGATCCCTATGGAAGTCAAAAAAGAGGACGAGATACTATTCGGTAAGTATTCTGGCAACGAGATCAAGATTGACGGCGTTGAGTATCTAATTATTCAACAGAGCGAGATTCTGGGGATCGTGGGGTAAATGTGCCTCAGGCTCGTAAATGAGTTGCCAGACAGCAAAGAGCCGAGGAATTTAATTAAAAGGGAGGTTACGTTAGAATATGGCAAAGCAAATGTTGTTCAGTGAAGAGGCGCGCACTGCCATCCTTCGAGGGATCGATAAGCTGGCCGAGGCGGTGAGAATCACCCTTGGCCCGAAAGGGCGCAACGTCGTGCTTGACAAGAAATTCGGCGCCCCAACGATCACCAAGGATGGCGTGACCGTAGCCAAGGAAATCGAGCTCGAAGAGCCCTACGAGAATATGGGCGCACAGATGGTACGTGAGGTGGCGAGCAAGACTAGCGATGTGGCTGGCGATGGAACGACTACAGCCACCGTGCTAGCACAGGCAATCTACCGAGAAGGCATGAAAAACGTGGCAGCCGGTGCAAATCCCATGGCGATCAAGCGCGGCGTGGAAAAGACTGTTGCAGTGGTTGTCGAAGAGCTGAGAAAGGCAAGTGTGCAAACCCGCGAGCACAAGAAGATCGCTCAGGTTGCCTCCATTTCGGCCAATAACGATCAGACCATTGGCAACCTGATCGCCGACGCAATGGATAAGGTGGGCAAGGACGGCGTGATTACCGTGGAAGAGGCAAAAGGCATCACCACGACGCTGGAAATCGTCGAAGGGATGCAATTCGACAAGGGCTATCTCTCACCTTATTTCGTCACCGACGTCGAAAAAATGATCACCGTCCTGGACGAACCGTATATTCTGATTAATGATAAGAAAATCTCCTCGATGAAGGATTTGCTGCCGGTGCTCGAAAAGGTTGTCCAGCAAGGCAAGCCGCTATTGATTGTATCCGAGGAGGTCGAAGGCGAGGCATTAGCCACGCTCGTGGTCAACAAGATTCGTGGCACGATCTCCTGTGCCGCTGTTAAGGCTCCGGGGTTTGGCGATCGCCGCAAAGCCATGCTTGAAGATATCGCAATCTTGACCAACGGCAAGGTGATCAGCGAAGAAGCAGGCTTGAAGCTGGAGAACACGAACCTTGACATGCTAGGCAAGGCCAAGACCGTTCGCATAGAGAAGGAGAATACCACGATCATCGAAGGCGCGGGCACCAAAGAAGCTATTCAAGGCCGCATCAAGCAGATTAAGCTCCAGATTGACGAAAGCACCTCCGACTACGACAAGGAGAAACTCCAGGAGCGGCTGGCCAAGCTGGCTGGTGGCGTTGCCCTGATTAAGGTTGGCGCAGCCACCGAGGTGGAATTGAAAGAGAAGAAGGCCCGCGTGGAAGATGCCCTTCATGCTACTCGTGCCGCTGTCGAGGAAGGTATTGTGCCAGGAGGCGGAGTGGCGCTTATCCGCGCGATTCCTGCGCTTGATAAGTTAAAACTGGATGGGGACGAGCAGATCGGAGTGGACACTGTAAAGAAGGCCCTTGAATTCCCCACCAAGTACATTGCTCAAAACGCTGGATGCGAGGGCTCGATTGTAGTGGAGAAAGTCAAGGAGCTCAAAGGCAACAAGGGTTTCAATGCCGAAACATGCGAGTACGAGGATATGATCGAAGCCGGCATTATTGATCCAACAAAAGTCACCAGACATGCCCTGGAAAATGCTGCGAGCGTCGCCGCGCTCCTGATCACCACAGAGTGTCTGGTCACTGACATCAAAGAGGAAGAGGAAAAGGCACCTCCAATGCCTCCGGGTGGCGGCATGTACTAAGGTGACCACGCAGCCTGGACACAGTCGGTAATGTCTGGGCGTGCTTGATACATGCACTATGAATGAGGACGGCAGTGAGGCTCTATGCCCCACCGCCGTCCATCCTCTGACTTAGCCGCCAGAGGCGGACTTGCGGTGTCATAGCTTATTAGACGCCTATCGGGCCAATATGCTATGAAAGCGCAAGATACCATGGAGAAAAATCATAGCGCAAATTTATCAAACACGATGAGGGAGGCGTGATTCGAATGAGTAAAGTGATTGGAATTGACCTGGGGACCACAAACTCGTGCGTTGCAGTGCGAGAAGGAGGGGATACCATTGTTATTCAGAACCTGGAAGGTATGCGAACGACCCCTTCTGTAGTCGCCTTTACCAAAGACGAAGTTCTGGTCGGCCAGGTGGCAAAGCGCCAAGCAATTACGAATCCTGAGAATACCGTCTTCTCAATTAAGCGGTTCATGGGCCGTAAACACGGTGAAGTCGGAGAAGAGACCAAGAATGTACCCTATAAGGTAGTTAAAGGGCCAAAAGGCGACGTCCTGGTTGAGGTTAAAGGAAAAACGCACGCTCCGCCGGAGATCTCGGCTCGGATTTTACAAAAAATGAAACAAACGGCAGAAGACTATCTCGGTGAAAAAGTAACAAAAGCCGTTGTCACCGTGCCGGCATACTTTAATGACAGCCAGCGTCAGGCAACCAAGGATGCGGGGCGTATTGCCGGTCTGGAAGTGCTCCGGATTATTAACGAGCCTACGGCCGCATCGCTTGCATACGGATTGGACAAGAAGAAGGAGGAGAAAATCGCTGTTTACGATTTTGGCGGCGGGACCTTTGACATCTCCATTCTGGAGCTAGGCGAGGGCGTGTTTGAAGTGAAGAGTACAAACGGCGACACGCACCTGGGCGGCGATGATATTGACCAGGTGGTGATTGATTGGCTGGCCAACGAGTTCAAAAAGGACACGGGAATTGATTTGCGCCAGGATCGCATGGCCCTGCAGCGTCTGAAAGAGGGCGCGGAAAAGGCAAAGTGCGAGCTCTCAACATCTATGGAGACGACGATCAATCTGCCCTTCATTACGGCTGATGCCTCGGGCCCGAAGCACATGAATATTACACTATCACGCGCGCAACTGGAGCGCCTAATGACACCTCTTGTTGAACGCACCGTCCAACCATGCAAACAAGCTCTGGCTGACGCTGGATATACTGCAGAAAATATTGACGAAGTGATTCTTGTAGGCGGGTCAACGCGGATTCCCCTGGTGCAGGAGACCGTTAAGAAGCTTTTTGAGAAAGAACCGCACAAAGGTGTGAATCCCGATGAAGTCGTTGCCATTGGCGCGGCTATTCAAGCGGGCGTGCTGGCTGGCGAGGTTAGCGACGTATTGCTGCTCGACATTACTCCCCTATCACTGGGCATTGAGACATTGGGTGGCGTATTTACCCGCCTGATCGAGCGTAATACCACGATTCCTACGAAGAAGAGCGAGATCTTCTCTACCGCAGCGGAAAACCAGACGGCTGTCAGCATCCACGTGCTTCAGGGTGAGCGGGAAATGGCTGCCAACAACCGGACTCTTGGCCGGTTTGACCTGATCGGCATTCCTCCTGCACCACGTGGAGTGCCACAAGTTGAAGTGACGTTTGACATTGATGCAAATGGAATCGTCCACGTCTCGGCCAGAGATCTCGGTACCGGCAAAGAGCAAAAGATTCGCATCGAGTCGTCCAGTGGGCTTTCGGAGGACGAGATTAAAAACATGGTCAAAGACGCCGACGCTCATTCTGAAGAAGATAAACGTAAGCGCGAAGAAGTAACCTTGCGAAACCAGGCTGATTCACTTATCTACTCCGTGGATCGTTCAATGAAAGAATTTGGCGATAAGGTGAGTCAGGAGGACAAGAAAAACATCGAAGAATCTATCGAGCAGCTAAAAAAATCCCTTGCAAGTGAGTCAACAGATGATATAAAGCAAGACATTGATAAGCTGAATACGGCCAGTCATAAACTTTCTGAAGTGCTTTACCGTGAGGCCACTGCCCGGCAGTCTACAGCATCTGCCACCGCGGCACAGGCTGAGCCCTCCGAGACAAAAGAGGAGCCTGCGCAGGATGGCGAGGTTGTTGACGCAGAATTCGAAGTAGAGGACGATAAGAAAGGGTAACACCCTATGGAGGAAAAGCTATCTGCGATGTATAAGGAAAGAAAGGGGCGGTATTTTCTTGTTAACGTAATCTCAAAACGAGCACGCGCTCTGAACACCGGCAGCAAGCCCATGGTTGAGTTAGATCACCCGACTGATCCGACTACGGTGGCAATCAAGGAGATTATGGAAGACAAGCTGAAAACCATTCCTAAAAAGCATTCGACCAAGTTGGTTGATGTTGTTAGTCGAAGTAGCTAACATACTTCGTTTCGCCCAGGTGCGCGGGCGTCATCCCGCATAAAAACCCTCGGAAATGTGCCATTTTCATTTCCGAGGGTTCTGTTTATGACAACCGCGCAGCGCCCATGGACTCCCCACCGTCTTTTTCAGATACGCCAGACTCTTTCCCGTGTCGTGCCGCGCATTCTTTCGTTTCTATTATATTACATTGGTGCAGCCGAAGTTCACTCTGGCGTGCTCACATCTTCCGGCGGCTTCTCTGTTCTGAGCATTTCAAGATGCCTTTTCGCGGGTGGAAAATCGGGATTGAGCTCCAGAACCTTCTCAAATGCACCCATGGCCCCCTCTGCATCGTCGCTTCGCATACAGGCAACGCCAAGGTTGTTAAACATCACGTACTGTGAATCATCCAGCATTACGGCTTTTTGTAAGACCTGCTTGGCATCTTCGAAGCGACCCGTCTCGATAAAAATGAGGCCAAGATTGTTAAAGTTCCATGCAACCTCTGGTTCCAGCTCGCAGGCCTTTTCAAAACAATCTCTGGCCGCATCAGGATCACCCTGAAGGCGTTGCACGCGGCCCAGGGTCCGGTGCGCGGAGCCATTATCTGGAATGCGTGCCACAGCCTCGGCAGCATGGAGCGCCGCCTCGTCAATCCGGTTCATGCCGATCAATGCACGGGCAATTTGATAATGGGCCTTCGCGTATCCTAGATCTTTAGCCAGGACAGTGGAAAACGCAACAATCGCTTTGCGATACTTACCATCACGAATTGCTTGCACACCTTTCCAGTAACAATGCTCCGTCGACATATCCATAAGCGCGGGAGACGTTTCCATGGACGCGGTATGGAGCACGGCTCTTTCAGCAGGTTGGAGTTCCTCGCCTACCGTCTGTTGTTGGCCAAAGACCGGATAGATCAACAGCATAATTACTGCACCAACCACCACTGCCACACATCCTTTGCGCATAGTCATGAATCCTACCCTCCTTTTCTTCTCAGTCTGCTGTAACTGTCATTGCAAAGAACACGCACTCCTCCCAAGCCAACTTACAAGGTAACGCAGATACTCCTTCAATCACACCATTTTGCGGAATATAATTACCTTGCCAAACACAACTCTTCCTATACTCAAAACATGGCAGAGGAAGCAAGAAAAAACTTGCTCTGCACGTAAGATTTCTATATCCATTGCAACAGTGGACATCCACCAGCAAATTCAAAGTTTAAGGAGGTTACAATGAGTGTCTCCATGGCCTCTACACCCCATCGACTGCCCCGGTTTAGAATATATGCAGTCGTCTTTTGCCTTATCGTATTTTTTTCGTCAATCTTTAGTGCATCAGGTCAGACCGCAGTGGAGGCCAGAGCTCTCTGGCTGCGCCCTCCCGGAGACGTTTCGGCCATCCCTGAGATGCTAGATCAAATACAACGGGCAGGGTTCAACCTTGTTCTTGTAGAGACTTTCTACCACGGGTTCACACTCTACCCTAACGCGATTGTCCCTCCACGTCCGAAATACGGAAAGACCGACGTGCTGCAGATATTTCTCACCGAAGGGCATAAGCGAAATCTCCAGATTCATGCATGGGTGGAAGTCTTTTACTGGCAAGTAGATACGGCGAAATATCCTGATCTACCCCGCTCACCGCTATTTGACCTCCATCCCGACTGGCTACTACTACTTCGGAGCGGGAAGCCGACAAGCGATTCGGAACCAGCACATCTGTTTGCCAATCCTGCGCACCCTGGGGTACAGCAGTTCATGCTCAACTACTTTAAGGACTTGCTTGTGCGTTATGATATTGATGGTCTGCATCTGGACTATATTCGCTATTCATCGGGCAAAGAGGACGCCGGCTATGACGCCTATTCGCGCAAGCAATTTGAGGCGCTCTCGGATGTTGATCCGATTGATATAGACCGACAGACAAGTCCCGCTCTATGGATGCAGTGGGTGGAATGGCGCGAGAATCAGGTGACTGAGTTTGTGGAGAAAGTGTCGGATCTCGTTCGCTCAACCAAACCTTCCGTATGGTTGTCAGCTGCTGTATTTGGAAGCTACTATAAGAACCGCCCAAACGACCCTCATCTGCAAGACTGGGCCACATGGGCGAAGAATGGTTTGGTTGATATGTTGATGCCAATGGCCTACGCACCCACGCTGGCGCAGATCGAGGCGGATATAATTGATGTGCAAAACCGGATTCAAGCCCCAAAAAGCCTTGGGTCTTGTGTGCGTCTTGTGCCCGGCCTTGCCGTTGCAAAGAGAACTGCGGACTTTTACGGAGGATCAGGCCACCCCCCAATCAGCCAACAAATTGAACTTGTGCGCAGACTGCATACGTCCGGCCACGCTATCTTCTGCTACGGCTGGATCCTGGATAGCGTGGAGGGATTTGGTGTGTTCCGCAGTGACCCGCATAAGCACGACGCAGTCGCGCCTACCAAACTCGCGAAACAGCCAGTGTCCGATTAATACGCTTCAGGCGCATAAATCAGATACAATGCATAAGCTTGCCTGCCTTCGGCGGGTCTTCTGATGCCAGCGTATCACGCACGGCGCCAATTCCCCACAGGGAAGTCCGCTGTCGCCTCGCTGTTAGCTAGTGGGTCAGTAATGTACGGTGTTTGGGAGGGTGATAGATAAGGAGGATGCATCCAATAATATCTTTGCGATCAACAATACATGCCTCAGTCCAATTCTTGTTGATAAAACTCCTCTTGATGGGTATCTGCATTTGGCCCGTCTCCTCGATCTCGCGTCTAAGTTCCGGACCGTGTTCCAGAATTGCCGGTGGGGTAAGAACCTTGTAGATCAGGGCCTCTTCAGGGGGAACTGCAGACATGATAATACAATAATGATCCTCAGGCACGTCGAGCCGAAAGTCGCCAAAGGCTTCGAGAATCTGATCCGTCACCAGTGGATAGTGTTTTTGTTCTAACGGCTTACCATTTACATAGAGAACATCCGCTTTCTGCTCAACGGTATCACCCGGCAGTCCGACAACACGTTCTACTGAGTTTCCCGGCCTGATCAAATACTCGATTGGCTCACGCTGTTCAGGCAGCTTTCCGTCTTTTCCCGGTGGACTATAAAGCACCCTGAAACCGTGGGTCGGACGATAATAAACCACCTCGCCATGCCGTGGCGAGCGAAATAGGTAGCTGAGCGAATTAACCACTACCCGGTCGCCTTTCAGCAGGGTTGGTGCAAACGTATCGCTGGAGATAAATACCAAACGACCTATGGGTAAGATGGCAAACTGCGACACTGTAAAGACCACACCGCAGATAAAAAGCAGGTACGAAATGAAAGCTAATGACTTGCGCACGGTCCAGAATTGGCCATTGATCATAAGAGCCACAGCAAAGGCGTCCTGATACGAATAGAGCAGAAAAAGCAAGAAGAGCGCAGTAAGCACATTTGAATAAGGCTGCGTGATGGTCAGAATTCCCAGTGCCAGGAGACCAACAAACGCGCCAAAGAATATCCCTGCTTTGCCGTATTGGCGATTGTAAATCTGCCCCAGCCCGGGAAGCAATCCCAGGAATCCCGCCAGCCACGGGTGGCGGTACGACAACTCCTTGCGTTCGCACAGCGGACTAAGCCGCTGGCCTACTCGATAGATAAACCCCTGGAGCTGATATAGAATACCCTTATGCCGCTTCCGCGAGAGCCGCTCGAGATGAACGTCAAACGAGCCGCTGCTCTCAAGAATAGACCCGCACTTGAAGCAGCGGTTGTTCTCCTTTGGGTTATACACTTCACATGTTGGACAAACCTTCATCATATGCACATCAGCCACCTCGGCGAATTCGCTTCACCCTTGGCGCTCAAGATTTGTTCACGTTTATACTTTCCCATCCAACTTCAGAGCAAGACCGTCGGCAAAAGGACGTGGCGTAAATCCCAATTCCTTACACACTGGGGTGATGTCGAAACCGCGATCCTCTGCCATACGCTGAATCTGCTCAACGTTAAGTGGCAAGGAACACCCGCATGTCTCGCACACTCGCGCCACCCCCAGCGCTAAACGCACGGGAATCGGAACCAGAATCACCCTCCGGCCAAGGGCCTCTGCGATTATGCGTACCATGGTGCGATAGTGAAGCGGCTCGGGCCCCGCGAGTGTATACTCCTTGCCTGCCGTCGCTGGATTACCCAGGATTCTGACCAGTGCTTCAACTACATCCCATACAAAGATAGGCTGAACCAGATTGCGGCCAGAACCAGGCAACGGGACGATCTTATGAGCCCGAATATAGTCAATGAGCTTGCTGATATTGCGATCGCGCTCATCGCCGAAGATCATGGTTAAGCGCAGAATCGTCCACGCCAACCCACTTGAGCGAACAGCCGCTTCACTCTCATCCACAAGGCGTGCTGTGAAGTCTGGAAAGCGTGTATACTTCCGCGTGGATGACACACATATGATGCGCTCAATACTCATGTGCCGGGCTACTGCTATCAGTGCCGGAGCAAAGCGTATGTGCGCCACGTTCACAATAATTCTGACGTTGGTAAGCGCGCTCTGGATGTCAGCAGCCCGATCCAGATCGCCATAAAAAATATCCACCTCACCGCTGGGTATGTAGCGCGCGTGGTCTGGTGTTCTGACTAAACACCGCACGTTCTCGCCCTTGTCCACAAGTCGCTGGACCAGGCGGCATCCGGTTGGACTTGCTGCACCGGTTACAAGAATCATCGCTTCGCCATCAATCCTTTCTCTCTAATCAGCTGCTCATAGACCTGCATCTGCCGCTCGAGGACTTGCTTTTCGGAAAAACACTGCACTACTCGCTCGCGTCCCTTTATACCGTAGCGTTGTGCACGTTCGGGGTCATTGAGCAACTCCATGAATGCTCGGGCAAGTGCTTGGCTGTCGCGTGGCGGCACAATCAGGCCGGTTTCTTCGTGCACCACTTCTTCCCGGCAGCCCCGAATATTCGTGGCAACCACTGGACGTGCCATTGCCATTGCTTCTAAAATCGACCGTGGCATTCCTTCGCGATATGACGCAAGCGTGTAGATGTCCACAAGGCTCAGAATCTGAGAAACATCATCGCGCATTCCTGTGAAAAGCACCTTGTCACGCACACCCAGCTGACGGATCCAGCGCTCGAGTTCCAATTTTGAATTATCGTAGTCGCTTTTCAGCACATCTCCAATAACAAGAAAACGCACATTCGGAATCTGTCGGATCACAACTGCTGCGGCCTCAAAGAATTCAAAATACCCCTTCTCACGCACCATGCGTCCCACCATTCCGATGACCTTCGTGCCCCCAGGAATACCAAACTCCTCGCGCAGGCGCGCTATCTCGGCTTCCGTGACTTTCGCTGGATCAAAGCGTTCCAGGTTGATCCCATTGCCAATCGTCAGAATTCGTTCCGGGCGACAGATTTTCTCACGAATCGCGGTCTGGCGATCCTCATCGCTCTGCGTAAAGATAAAGTCGCTAAACCTCGCACCGAACTTCTCCAGAGTAATATGAAAACGCCGCTGCATGCGAGGCATGTCGTCGTGAAAGTAGAATCCATGCGCTGTGTATATGCGAATGGGCACTCGAGCCCAGGTGGCTGCAAGGCGTCCAATTAGACTGGCTATCGGGGTATGAACATGAATAATATCGAAGTGCTGCCCACGCAGATAGCTGTAGAGCATACAGGTAGACTTGAGATGGCGGAGGAGATGGCGGCTGCGCGAAATCTCGATTGCCTTGAGCTTTACGCCCCGGTCACGCAGCTCCGGAAAAAACGGCCCAGAAGAGCAGGCAACCGTGACGTCAAATCCTTGCCCTTCGAGAAAGTCAACCAGCGGCAGCAGGAAATGCTTGACAGTAAAGTCAACCGCGCAAAGCTGTAGAACCCTTAGCGTCATTCCGCTTTCACAAATTTAGTATGCTCCATCTAATTCAAGGAGGCAATTACTTAATCAGATACATAAAGCGGCGATTTTTCAAGGGAAAATCTCTCAATACCACTCGAACCCAGTATTATTCGTTCCATGGCAATTCCCATTTCTTAATTGACTTTATCATGGCGCGATGTACAGAATCTGCCTGAATTATCGCACTTCAATGACTTCTCCAAGACCTTGCATAGACTATGAATATTGCTAATAGACTGACGCTCAGCCGCATTGCAATTATTCCTTTCTTTATGTTTGCTCTGCTCTTTGAGCATCTCAGCGCCAACCTCTCACTTGTCACAATTGGTCGCTACGCCGCGCTGCTGCTTTTTATTGTAGCCTCGATAACGGACTACATTGACGGGCTTGTGGCTCGACGCCTTAATATCGAATCCAGGCTTGGCCGTTTACTCGATCCCCTGGCAGATAAGCTGCTCATCACTGCGGCCTTTGTGTCATTCGTTGATCTAGAAATTTTCCCCGCATGGATCGTTATCATTATCCTATGCCGGGAATTCATTGTGACTGGATTGCGATCGCTTGGCTCGGTTCAGGGGCGCATCATTCATGCAAATCGCTGGGGCAAGCACAAAACATTATCCCAGGTACTCACGGTCATCGCCACGCTGCTCTTCCTTTGCGGCCGCGATACGCTCATGCTCAGTGGCCACTGGGATCGCATTATCGTGAAAGGATGGGGTCTGGACTGGTGGCTGGATATTGGCCTAAGGATTCTGCTGTACATCTGTGCATTCTTTACCGTATTTTCCGGAACGATCTACCTGCTCAAGAATCGCGATTTGCTTAGCGACCAGACAGACAATCCGACTTGACTATCGCTGCAATACGCATTGCCTCCTTTTTCAGGATTCTACTATAAATGTGCCAAGATGCAGGCATTGCCTATCATTGCAACAGTGCATGTGAGAATCGCCAGATGAATCCTGCTGTCCAGACCTCTCGCCCTTCTGTTTGGCTCAACGTCATTCCAATCGTTTTGCTCACTCTCTGTGGCGCTGCACTCCGTCTCTACCACCTCGGCACCCAGAGCCTCTGGCTTGACGAGATCACAACGGCTTTTATGGCGAAGAAAGGACTGGCAACCATCTGGGAGTTTACCACATCGGATGTGGGGCCTCTTCCGCTTTCGTACGTCTTTGAATGGCTAACCGTGAAAATGCGCAATACTGAATTCTTCATCCGGCTGCCAGCCTGCCTGTTTGGTGTGGTGAACATCCCGCTGGTCTACCTTGTGGCATACCGGCTGTTCCAGCGAAGATCAGTTGCGCTGCTTACAGCCGCCCTGCTAACGTTTTCGGCTTTCCATCATTACTATTCACAAGAGGCGCGTGGATACATGCTTTATATGGCCCTCACCTTGGCAGCATTCTACTTCCTTCTCCGTGCCCTGCAAGATGCTCGACCTGCAGCCTGGATTGGCTATGCCGGATTCTCGCTTGTGCAGCTCTATACGACCTACTTCGGCGTCTTTGTAGTAGCAGCAAATGCTGCGTATGGCTTGCTCCGTCTCGTGCTCTCCTCTCGGTCAGATGTGAACCCCGTATGGCTCAAGCGCCAGCTGCTTGTGCTGATCAGCGTCACAATAATTCTGGCGCTCCTGTTTCTGCCCTGGGTATTCCTCTCTTATCAGGATTATGCTGAGTATGGCAAACATAAGCGTCCTCACACCATTGCAGCAGTCGGGAGCTACCTGTTTCAAACCTTGCACGATTTCTCAGGCTATTCTCACCTGACTCTTGTCTTGCTCCTGGCCATCCTGCTATTGGGATATTTTGCATCACGTGAGCTGCGCACAACCCTTTTATTGCCCTATGGTCTTCTGCTTCTTCTTATTCCTGCAGCAGCGATCTATTTCGCTGGCATCGGCCACTTCCTTCATCCGCGGTTTCTGATTGCAGCTCTCCCCTATTGGCTGATGCTGTTTGCTGGCAGTATAGTGAACCTCTGGACTGCTCGGTTGGGAAGTACGCCATCGCCTGCACGCTCTGGAGCAATACGCCTCGTGCTCTTCCTTGCCGTAGGACTCATTCTCGCTATAAACCTTAAAGCCATTGCGTCACACTGGCAAGGCGAGAAGCAAGACTGGCGGAGTGCGGCTGCATACATTGCCAGCCACTACCAGGATGGTGATCTGATCGTTGGCGGAAAGAATATCGGCTCGGTCTGTATTGCCTATTACCTTCCGCCTCCGCTGCAAAAAGTGGTGGTCTATGAGAGCTATAATTTGAACGCTATGCGCGATCTCTATGCATTGAACCGCCGCCTTTGGTATGTGACTGCGTACTTTCGCACAGGCGGCGCAAAACCGTACTTTGACTGGATCGAACGCCATTTTGAGTTACTTAAAGTTCTTCCTGGCAGCGCCGGGGACATTCGCATTTTTGTTACCAGATCAATCAATGCACCAGCCAATACAGCAGTGCACACGGTCAATGCCAGGCATACGTACGCCCGAGCTGCGGGATCCTGATCATAGTCTCCTGAGAGGTGGGTTGCTGGCAGATGAAAGTCGTCGTTGACCACATTTCAAAAACGAAACAGCTGCGTATCGAGGGTACTGATCACCGTGAATCGCTCAACGTATTACGTGACGTCAATTTTTCTGTCGAGCCGGGGGAGATTTTTACCGTCATCGGCCCCTCCGGCTCTGGTAAATCCACGCTGCTCCGCTTGATTAACCGCCTTGAACAGCCCAGCTCTGGTCGCATTCTCTATGACGGCACTGACATTACCGCCATTGACGTCCTGATGCTGCGTAATAAGATCTCGCTAGTCGGTCAAACACCCATTGTTCTTGATGGGTCTGTAGAAGATAATCTGCGCTACCCTTTGTCGCTTCGCAAAACGCCACTTCCCGCGAGCTTTCGCTCTACTGCCACCACGCACGTCGAACGCGTTGGTCTCACCGCAGCATTTCTCCCGCGCTACTCTCATCAGCTCTCTGAAGGCGAAAAACAGCGCCTCTGCATCGCCAGAGCACTAATGAACGAGCCTGACGTGCTCCTTCTTGACGAGCCAACCGCTACCCTGGATCCAACCACTGCCAATCGCCTCTTGCTCACCGTGAAAGCGCTCAACAATGCACTGCGCCTTACCATTATTATGGTCACGCATCAGATGGAACATGCGAAACTGGTAGGTCACCACACCTGCTTGCTCGTCAACGGAACAATCGTCGAGCAAAACCGCACAGAGGAATTTTTTGCGCACCCACAGTCCGCAGTAACTCGCTCTTTCATCAACGGAGAAGTCTAGGCATGGAACTGATAGAACAAATTTCGCTTGTGGATCTGCTGCTGGCGGCAAGCTTTATCGTTATCTTAACCGGCCTCTCATTCCTCGAGCGCTTGCGACTCGAGAAGGATTTCCTGATCGGCGCTGCACGCGCATTTGCCCAGCTCTACATCGTGGGCGGCATCCTGGTCTATCTCTTTGCCACGCGCCATCCCGGAATTATCGTGCTCTTCCTCATTGTAATGCTGGCAGTGGCTACTCATACCGCAGTGGCACGCCAGACCAAGCGTGTTCGCAATATCTATCCGATTATCTGGTTCTCGCTTATTGCCGGATCCGGCATCACCATGTTTATGCTCACTGAAGTCATCATGCGGTGGAAACCCTGGTATCGGCCTGAATACCTGATTCCCATTGCGGGCATGATCATCGGCAATTGCATGAATGGTGCTGCGCTTGCAGCCGAACGCCTTACTGCTGATATACGCAGTAATCGCCAGCTTATCGAAGCAAAACTTGCCCTCGGCGCCTCCAGCTTCCAGGCCTCCCGGACGTTTATCATACGCAGTATCCGCGCTTCGCTAATTCCCTCTATTAACTCCATGATGGTGGTTGGCATTGTCCAGCTCCCCGGCATGATGACAGGCCTCATCATTGCCAATCAATCACCCGTCATGGCGGTTCGCTACCAGCTGGTCATCATTTATGCCATCGCCTTCTCTGTCGGCATAACATCTATGCTGGTGGTCTACCAGAGCTACAGGCAATTCTTCACCCGAGCCCACCAATTGATAGATGATCTGTAGACAAGACCAGATATAACAGAAAGAAATGTCAAACCACGACGGCACGACGTGTATTGCATTTATGCGTGCTTCCGTGAATTTAATCCCATAATGTAGGGGCGAGGAGACCTCGCCCCTACGTACTTTCTGTACGTTGTGCCGTAGTGGTTGGAATTATATTTTGGTAGTGCCCTTAACTGCTTCGGTAAATCCTGCAATGTAGGGGACAAAGGAAGGCGGACACAGGCCTCGCGAATTAGTCGTATATCTGCTCAAGCAGACTCTTCGCTTTGGTGTGCGAAGGATTCACGCGCAGGAGACGTCTCAGATGTTCTTTTGCCTGCTGCGTCTTGCCGGTTCTGTACAGAAGAACCGCCGTATTGTAGCGAGCCTGCTGGTTCAGGCGGTCCAGCTTCAGCGTAAGCTGGAACTCACGAAGAGCATCCTCGTCTCGTTCGTGCCGCAGATGATGAATTCCCGCCTGGAGATGTACAAGAGCATCATCAGGATAAAGAGCCGTGACCTTCTTAAAATACTCTCCGGCTTTTTCCGCATTGTCAGTTTCATCGTAATGCGCTGCCAGATTCAACAGCACCTCCTTTGAGCGGTCATCAATGCGCAAAAGCCACTCCCAAATTGCTTGCGCCTTCTCGCCCAGACCTGCCTCCTTCGTGACAAGCGCCATATTGTTCATTCGCGCCACAAGCGCCTCACGCGTAGCTGCATCCTCGAGAATCCATGGCTCGTTCATAATCAACTGCCGATGAAACAGCCAGGCATCCGAAGCGTATCTTTCCCACACTTCACGTACGACAGGCATTTCAGGAGGGGTCTGAACATACTCAAGCACAAAGCGATGAGGCCGAAGATTGGCCGGCCCAAGATGCGATGCCACTGCAAAAGTGCTGTCCATAAAAATGTGCTCGTACTGGTCCGTGTTTCGCAGAAACGTCAACAGCGCGGCGCGAAAGTCCAACCACTTTGCCTGCCCTGGAAGATTTCCCCACCAGATTTTGTCCAGCGCATGAAATCCCTTGCTCTTCGCCTGAGAATAAAACGTCCCATACGGATCCAGCACCATAACATCTTCCCGCAGCCGCTCGTTGTATTGTGCATAGAGCACAGCATTGACGGTGTTGCCATCTTCGAGGATAAGCAAGGCCTTCGGCGGCAGTGGATGAAGAACCCTATGCGCGATGTGCAGCGGTAAAGCATTGGGTATCCCGTAAAACAGCTCCCGATTTTTCCAGAATTGAGCGAGCAGCGAAAAAACAAGCACCGCAGCGAGCAGTATCAATCCTGCCAGAGCCATTGGCGCGGAAGCCAATCGCGCGTATTTCTCTTGCGGTCTGACCTCATCAGGCTCGCCGCCTTTTCGTCCTCTCTCCTCCATCAGCCTTGCAATCCACTCATAAACACCTACGCCAATCAGGCAGTAGAGCGCCAGATACGTTGGCAGAAACAAATGTGCGACCCACTCACCATACTTCAAAAAGAAGACCACGTTGATTCCGATCAGAGCAAGCAAAGAGAGCCACACCACCACCCTGCGCCTGAACATGGCCGTCAGCCCCGGCAAGGCAGCCAGTATCAGAATCACTGGAATTTCAGCCACAATTTCCTTGCCCAGCCGCACCAGTCGTACCGGCAAAAGCTCCACAGGTAGCGAGAATGTCTTCAGCGCGTACTGTTTCCCTGTAAGATGCGCCAGCAGTCGGCCAACTGTGTCTGGATTTCCCCAGTTCATCAGCGGGTCAGCGTGCGCGCGTATGGGAAGATAGAGATAACAGCTCAGTCCTATGCAGAACAATACGACCGAGCCGATTAGAAGCTGGAGCCTGTTGCGCTTTTCGCGAAAAAGCCCGATAATAAATGGGACGATAAAAATTGGGCTGTACAGAATTAGCGTTACGTGATTTCCCAGCCCTAATCCCAGAAGGAAAAATAGCAGCCACCAGCGCTTCAGATTGCCTTTAGGGCGCAAAACGATGGCATAAAATATGCACAGCAGCCCTACAAGAACGGCCATGTGTAGCGTGTACGCTTCGCATATTGTGGCAAAACGCCAGAAGCTCCGGCTCAAGCCAAAAATGATGGCCACTCCGAGAGCCACCAGAACTTTCAGCCCTTCGGGCCGGTTCGCATCGCCAATCCGGAACCCGCTCACGCTGCGGCTCAGCTCTCGCTTCTCCAGCAACATCAACCCAAACGCATAAACCAGAACAACTGTTACTGTGCCCCAGAATGCCGAAAGCAGATTCAAACGATAGGCAACAGTACCGAGAGGCAACAGCGAAAAAACCTTCCCCATCAGGAGCAACAACGGATACCCCGCAGGATGCGCCACACCAAGAGTCTGTGCAAACAGCGTTAACTCGCCTGCGTCCTTCCAGCCAATTGAATGCGGTACGCAGATCGCGTACAGACAGAATAACAATATGAAAAGAAGGTAACCCATGATTCTAATTGCCAAACGCGCAGTGAGTGCTCACGACAAATATATTGAGCTGAACATTCTACTACTGAAAATTCTGCCTCTAGTCTACCAGAATCTTCCGCAGCGGGAGGGCGACCCACTATACGCCCTCATTCGTCTTGTAGGGGCACGGTGGGTTTATCCCTGCCCTTGTTTCGTAGGAATCCACGCGGGATATTGTAGGGGCGTATTGCTATACGCCCTTTTTCTCCTGACCACGGAGGCGCGGAGATCTTTGAAGATGCAAGAATTGTAAAATTAGAATTGAAAATATCAAATTCTAAATTTGCACTTTGCATTTTTCAATTTGCAATTTACAATTCACCACTCTGTGCCTCCGTGTCTCTGTTGCTATAGGTAGGTCATAACAGGACGTAGGGGCGTATTGCCATACGCCCCTAGAATAGTCAATGTTTGTAGGGGCACGCTGCAGCGTGCCCCTACTTATAAATCTCTTTGCCTTTGTGGCATTCTTTAATCAAAACAGGACACAAGGACAAATCCTATTGATCCTGTAAATCCTGCCTAAAAGAATTTAAAACTGTATTCTGAATTTAAAGAAGAAGAAATTCTTCTCTAACGCAAAATCTGGATCAAAGGTATGGAGCGGTTGAGAGTTCAATTCCCAGCGTCCAAAGCTCACGGTTCAAGCTTCAGCGAGCAACGGTGAATAGTCAGGATGGTTGTTGAAAGCCAGGAGGAGTTAAATCTGAGCAAAGGCAAGGCAAAGCGTGGTGGTTAGACGATGGCTTTTTCGGTCTGTTTGTCGAAGAAGTGGCACTTCTTCATATTCAGGGCGAACGGCTTCATGGTATTAATTTCTGCCTGGACTTGCGCATCCACGCGTGCAATGAAGGGGCTTTTGCCAGTGGTGAGATAGATATAGAGTTCTGAGCCCATTGGTTCAACAATTTCGACCTTTGCTTCGATGCGACACGGCTCGCCAACGGGCTGGGAGACGGTAGGATCGTAAATATCTTCGGGGCGAATGCCAAAGACAATCTCCCTGCCAGTATAAGACTCAACCTTCGGGGCAATTTCGGCGGGTATTTTGACCTTGATATTCCCCTCGTTAAAGTAGAACACGCTGTCTTCTTTCTGTATTATCCCCTCCATAAAATTCATGGGAGGGCTACCGATAAATCCAGCTACAAAGCGGTTCTTTGGCTTATTGTAGAGCGACAGGGGATTGTCAATCTGGTACACAAGGCCATCCTTGAGCACCACAATAGTGGTGCCCATGGTCATAGCTTCGACCTGATCGTGAGTAACGTAGATCGTGGTGGCCTGAAGCCGGATGTGAAGTTTGCTGATTTCAGTGCGCATCTGGATGCGGAGTTTGGCATCGAGGTTGCTCAGCGGTTCGTCGAAGAGAAAGACCTGTGGTTTTCGTACAATGGCGCGGCCCACGGCGACGCGTTGTCGCTGGCCTCCGGAGAGGGCCTTGGGCTTGCGCTCGAGCAGATTGGAAATGCCCAGAAGTTCAGCGGTTTCGCGCACCCGCTTGTCAATTTCTTCCTTCTTGTATCTGCGCAGCTTCAACCCAAACGCCATGTTCTTATAGACCGTCATATGGGGATACAGAGCATAGTTCTGAAATACCATTGCAATGTCGCGGTCTTTAGGCGGAACGTCGTTTACCAATCGGTTGCCGATAAAGATATCACCTTTTGTAATTTCTTCCAGGCCAGCAATCATGCGCAGGGTCGTGGATTTCCCGCATCCGGATGGGCCAACAAGAACGAGAAAATCCTTGTCCTTAACATCAAGGGTAATATCGTCTACTGCCACGATATTGCCGGGAAAGACCTTGGTCACAGATTTCAGAATGACCTGCGCCATTTGACGTCCCTCCTTCAGAGACTTTTCTATATGAAGAACTGATAATCAGGGCGCCCACTTTATCGCTGCCCTGAGTACGGGCAAGAGACTCGGGGCTTTAAGCGCGCTGCTATGCAGCCGGGATTTCTGCGCCCATACCGGCCCTTTTTGCGATATGTTCTCAAATTACTTCAATAACGTCTGCCCCTTTGCCTGCTTTGCCTTTCAATCTGGTATTCTGATCGAGACAGAAGTAAGAAAGTAAATTTGTCAGGACTTTCTTTAAGTCTCTGCGATGGATTATAATATCAAGAAACCCATGCTCCAGTACAAACTCGGAACGCTGAAATCCTTTGGGGAGAATCTGGTTTATTGTTTGCTGGATAACACGCGGGCCGGCGAAACCAATCAGGGCGTTCAGTTCAGCCACGATCACGTCGCCCAACGAGGCAAAGCTGGCCATGACACCAGCAGTAGTGGGATTCGTTAGCACACTGATATAAGGCAAGCGAGCCTCACTCAGGCGGGCAACCGCAATACTTGTCTTGGCCATCTGCATCAGTGAGAGAATGGCCTCCTGCATCCGAGCGCCGCCAGAGGTACAGACCATGGTGACCGGCAGTTTTTTATCGAGCGCCGTCTCAAACACACGGGTTACTTTCTCGCCAACCACTGATCCCATACTTCCGCCAATGAAGGCAAAGTCCATAACGCCAATCACAACCTTATAGCCATTGATCTCGGCAAAGCCAGTTTTGATGGCTTCGGTCATATTGGCTTTCTGCTTTGCGGTTTCCAGACGTTCGCAGTAGGGTTTGGAATCAACAAACTTCAGGGAATCCGTCGGGAGGACGTTTGTGTCAATCTCCTGGAAGGTTCCTTCGTCCACGACCATAGCGATCCGTTCATCCGCATTCAGACGGGCGTGGAAATTGCACCGCGGACAGACCTTCAGGTTCTGCATAAAGTCTTTGATATACAGAATATTTAGGCAGTTGTCGCACTTATACCACAGCCCATCGGGAATACGATCTTTCAGCTGAGGAGCCTTCAAAACCGTGAACTGTTCTTTTCGAAACCAGGTCATACGGATTATCCCTCATACAGCGCAAAAGGCAGCACAAGAATGTGGTTACAACATAAGAAGAATCAAGTATCTTGACCTGCTGTGATTCGATACCTGTATCCTACATATACTAACAAGAAATACTTACTAAACTTCCCATTCCATGTCAAACAAAAGGTTACTTGCGCAAGGGGACTTGCAACCACTCGATAAAGCGCCGTACCTCGGTTGGCAGGTCATGCCTGTTAGCGTGCTGCTCAATCACATTAATCAGTGCGCTTCCCACCACTACGGCATCAGCAAAGGAGACAACCATCTTAACATGTTCTGGCTTGGAGATACCGAAACCGACGGCAACGGGCATGTCGGTATAGGTTGTAATCTGGCGCAATTGTGCCTGAAGATCACGGCTAAGTTGGTCGCGAGCGCCGGTGACGCCCTTGGTAGAGACATAATAGATAAATCCGGTGGATTTGTCAGCAATAAGGTGCTTCCGGGCTTCTGACGTTGTTGGGGCAATCAGGAATACCAGCTTTAGATTCTTGGCCTGGCAGAGCTGCATAAATTCGCCCGCCTCCTCTGGTGGCAGGTCAGGTGCAATAAAGCCGTCAATCCCTATGTCGGCAGCCTGCTTGACCAACGTCTCAAGACCATATTTGAGAAGCGGATTGAATGCCGAGAATAAAACAATCGGCATCTGTGTTCTCTGCCGAATCCGAGGAACCATATCCAGAATCTTCTTCAGCGTTGTGCCCTGTTCAAGGGAATGAGCAGAGGATTTCTGGATGGTCGGCCCATCGGCAATCGGATCGGAAAAAGGAACTCCAAGCTCAAGCATGTCCAGGCCGGCGTCTGTAAGGACGTTAATCAGCGTTTCGGACATCTCCATTGAGGGGTAGCCCGCTGTCAGGTAGATGATCAGGCTACGCTGCCCCTTGCGGCGCTTCCTCGTGAAAAGTTCATCAATGCGGTTCATGTGCCTTTCCTATGGCCTGTCTAGAACTACAGCAACGTAGGGGGTTCATCCGCCGCGGCGGATGAGCCCCTACAAATCGTGGCCAACATGTTCGGCTATGGTATAGACGTCCTTATCGCCACGGCCTGAAAGATTAATAACTACGATTAACCCGTCAGTCATCTCCGGGCCGATCTTCTGCAGGTAGACGATGGCATGAGCGGTTTCCAGAGCTGGAATGATGCCTTCTGTCTGGCAGAGTAGCTTGCATCCTTCCAGGGCCTCTGAGTCAGTTATGCCCACGTACGTGGCCCGGCCCGTACTATTGTAGAAGCAATGTTCCGGACCGACACCTGGATAGTCGAGGCCAGCAGAGATCGAATGCGCTGGTTTAATCTGGCCGTCATCAGTCTGCAGGACATAGCTCTTGCTGCCGTGAAACACCCCGACTTCGCCCTGTATAATAGATGCGCCATGTTTTCCGGTGTGCAGACCAAACCCTGCAGCCTCAACCCCATAGAACTTGACCTCTCGATCATGGTAAAAGGGATGAAAAAGCCCGATGGCGTTGCTGCCGCCTCCAACGCAGGCAATAAGGTAATCCGGTAGTCGCCCTTCCTTTTCCAAGATTTGCTCCCGAGTTTCCCGGCCGATAACGGCCTGCAAATCCCTGACAATCATCGGGAATGGATGGGGACCAACCACTGAACCGATGATGTAGTGGGTATCGTCAACGTTGGCCATCCAGTCGCGGAGGGCCTCATTTGTCGCATCCTTAAGTGTTTTCGTACCAGAGGAGACCGGAATCACGCGCGCGCCCAGCAGCTTCATACGAAAGACGTTGAGCTCCTGGCGCTCTATGTCTTCATCGCCCATATAAACATCGCAGCGCAAGTCAAGAAGCGCCGCAGTGGTCGCCGTGGCAACGCCGTGCTGACCTGCGCCGGTCTCGGCAATTACGCGGTGTTTGCCTAGCCAGCGTGCCAGGAGAGCCTGGCCCAAGGTGTTGTTAATTTTATGTGCCCCGGTATGGCACAGATCTTCGCGCTTCAGATAGACCCTGGCCTTTCCTCCTACGGCCTTAGAGAGTCTCTGTGCCAAAAACAGCGGTGTGGGACGTCCGGCATAATCGCGCAAGAGATCGTTGAGTTCCTTTTGAAATTTCGCATCGTCCTTCAGGGTTGTGTAAGCCGCCTCAAGATCAATAAGAGCCTGCATCAACGTCTCAGGCACGTAACGCCCCCCAAAATCTCCATAGTGCCCTGTGGCATCTGGATATTGCTCAGGCATCTGATTGCATCCTTTACCTTTCTCGGTCTTCTCTCTCAGCAATTTGCGTACGCATAATCTACGTATGCTTTTGCAAGGCTGCGCTGATCAAGCGGCTAAGGGCTTCGCCTGGTTCTGGCTCGCGCATCAAGGCTTCGCCGACAAGAATTGCGTTCACGCCAAGGTCAGCGCAATACCGGACGTCGTCCGGCGTGGAAATGCCGCTTTCGCTGATGGTCAGATGACCATGCGGCAGCTCCTGAAGAATACGTTCGGTCTGGCGCAGGTCAACCTCGAAGGTTTCAAGGTTACGGTTGTTAATGCCAATAATTTTGGGCTTACAATCCAGCGCGCGTTCGAGATCGTTGAACGTATGGATTTCAAGCACAGCCTGCATACCAAGGCTATGTGTCATCTCCAGGTAGTCCTCCATTTGTGCGTTGGTCAGTATTGCAGCAATGAGCAACAGGGCATCAGCACCCGCAACCCGGGCCTCGAGAATCTGATACTCATCAATTACGAAATCTTTCCGCAATACAGGAATCCCCACCGCCTCTTTAATGCGGGAGAGTATTGCGAGGGAACCCTGGAAGAACTTTTCGTCTGTCAACACTGATAGTGCTGTAGCACCATGTTGTTCATAGGATCGCGCGTGGTCAACCGGCTGAAAGTCGTGGCGAATTAACCCTTTTGAGGGTGAAGCCTTTTTCAGCTCAGCGATGACCCGAACCGGCTCTAAGGGATCGCGCAGAAGAACTCGGTCAAAGGCGCGAGGTTGTGGAATATCACCAAGGCGGCGCTGGAGTTCTTTCAGGGGACAGGAGGCCTTTGTCTGCGCCACAAAGGCTTTCTTATAGTCAAGTATGTCCTGGAGATACATTCTGTTGCCAAATGTAGGGCAGCTGCAAAAATGAGCAGTGCGGCGTTTGCCCAAGAAGTGTATCTGACGATGAAGGCCAATGTGCCGCGGGCTGAAAACCCTACGCGCATCACACGTCCTGAGCCTTTGTAATGCGGCGTAATCCGTCGAGTTTCCTCTGAGCCTCACCAGACTGAATTGCGCCGCGCGCTAGTACAATTCCCTCGCGAATCATTAGGACTTTACCCGCAACGTAGATGGCTGCGCCAGCATTAAGAAGAGCAATGTCGGTGCGCGGGCCTTGTTCACCGCGCAGGATCGCCTCGATAATCGCCGCATTCGTCTCAGCATCCTCACCCTTCAGATCTGCCAGTGCTGCCCGTGCGAAACCGAAGTCCTCCGGCTTGACCGTGTAAGTATGAATGGAAGCATCTTCTTTCAACTCGGTTACCAGTGTCGAATCTGTGGTAGTGATCTCATCCAGCTTGTCATGGCCATGCACGACCAAAGCGTGTTTTGTCCCGAGTTCTTTGAGGACTTCAACGAAGAGGGTTGTCAATCGCGGCTCATAAACGCCAATCAGCTGGTGCGCAGCTGCCGCAGGATTGGACAGTGGTCCAATAATATTGAAAATCGTACGAATGCCGATTTCTCTGCGCGGCTGGACTGCGTATTTCATGGCCTTGTGATAAAGAGGAGCAAAAAGAAAGCAAATGCCCAGCTCGTCCAGGCAGCGCTGGCTAATTTCCCTGGGCACTTCAATATTGACACCAAGGGCCGTCAGTACATCGGCACTCCCGCACCTGCTTGAGACCGAGCGGTTTCCGTGCTTGGCCACTTTGACGTCCGCCCCTGCAGCAATCAGAGCCGCTGCTGTGGAAATATTAAACGTGCCAGACTGATCACCACCCGTACCGCATGTGTCAAGAACGGCCATCTCGGAAGATGTGGTAATCTTGACCGCTTTATTGCGAAGCGTTCTAACAAACCCCACAATTGTCGAGACTGTTTCACCACGAATCCGCAGTGCAGTGATGAATGAAGCGATCTGACAGGGCGTTGCGGTGCCAGACATAATCTCATTCGCCACTTTGATGGCTTGCTCTTCACTCAGCGCCTGGTCTGCAATCAGCTTTGCAATAGCCTCCTGAATCATTCTCCTCGCTCCGTGAAAATTCGCTCGCCTCTACGCGCAGGATGCCCGTACCAGTGTGATGGAATTTGGCAGCATACACATTCTTGCCCGTGATTTTGCTGAAGGGACGAAATATCTGAACCTAGGAAATATCTACAGAACATTCATTTTTTTATTAGCTCTACGCCTATTCAGAGCACCAGAAAGTTCTTCAGTAGCTTCTTGCCTTCGCCAGTCAAAATTGACTCGGGATGGAACTGTACACCCCAGACCGGATACTCCCGATGCTTCAGACCCATAATGACCCTCTCCTCAGTCCAGGCAGTTTGTACCAGCACCGAAGGAAGCCCTTTGCTGCTGACGACCAGGGAATGGTAGCGCGTGGCTTCAAAGGGATTGCTAAGGCCCTGAAAAATCCCCTCGCCGCTGTGATGGACGAGCGATGTCTTACCGTGCATGACCTTTTCAGCACGCGTCACTGTGCCGCCGTAAACCTGACCGATACTCTGGTGACCCAGGCAAACACCAAGAATAGGAATTTTCTGTCCGAATTCCTTGATGATCTGCATGGATACCCCTGCATCATCAGGCGTTCCAGGCCCAGGAGAGATGACGATTTTCTGCGGACTAAGTCTGGCAACCTCATCCACGGTGATCTTGTCGTTGCGAAAGACTGTAGACTCAGCATTAAGTTCACCAATATACTGAACAAGGTTATAGGTAAAGGAATCGTAGTTATCGATCACGAGGATCACAGCAATCCTCCCCGGGCCATTTCGATCGCCTTGATCATCCCCTTGGCTTTGTTCACCGTTTCATAGTATTCATTTTCCGGCTGCGAGTCAGCCACAATCCCTGCTCCTGCCTGAATGTAAGCAACGTCATCCTTCACAATAATTGTGCGGATGGTAATGCAAGAGTCAAGATTGCCGTCGAAGCTAAAATAGCCGACAGCCCCGGCATATGGACCACGCTTCACGGATTCCATCTCGTCAATAATCTCCATAGCCCGAATCTTCGGGGCGCCGCTCACAGTTCCAGCTGGAAAACATGCCTTCAGCACCTCTACGCCATCGTATTCCTTGCGCAATTTCCCGGCGACATTTGACACAATGTGCATCACGTGAGAATAGCGCTCGATTACCATGAAATCACTCACCCTGACTGATCCAAACTCGCAGACCCTGCCGCAGTCATTGCGCCCCAGGTCAACCAGCATGATATGCTCGGCGCGTTCTTTTGGATCCGCCAGAAGCTCCTTCTCCAGAGCCTGATCCTCCTCTGGCGTTTCCCCGCGCCGGCGTGTTCCTGCAATAGGACGGAGCTGAACCTCGCCTTTGTTGACCTTGACGAGAATCTCCGGACTCGAGCCAATGATCTTTAACCCGCCGAATTTCAGGTAGAACATATATGGCGACGGGTTAATCGCACGTAGCGCACGATAGATGTTAAAGGGCTCCACGTCGAGCTGCGTCTGAAACCGTTGTGAAATGACCACCTGAAAGATATCACCCGCGAAGATATACTCTTTGCAGCGTTCAACTGCCTTTTCAAAATCAGCCTTTTCAAAATTCGATTTAACCTGTAATTCCTCGTGCAAGATCCTCGGTTCCTCCTGCCTCAAGGGCCGTGCCAGGCGCTCAGAGAGGAGCTCAATCTGATGGATTGCGTTGTCATAGGCTTTGGCCGGATCTTCGCGAATGTGGGCATTGTGCACCAGCATCATCTTATGCTTCACGTGATCAAAAATGACAAGGCTATCTGTGATCATGAAGAAGCAATCAGGCACGTTGAGATCATCCAGGTTATTGTCTGGAATGGACTCGATGCTGCGGATAACGTCATAGCTCATGTAGCCGACCGCGCCGCCGAAAAATGGCGGTAGTCCTGGATCAGCCACCGGCCGATAGCGACGCATCACATCGCGCAGTACCTCCAGCGGCATCGCGTTCGTTACAAATTGTTCTTCGTTATTCTGATAAATGAGATCAATCTCCTTGCCCTTGCTCTTAAATACAATTGACGGCATACCACCAAGAAACGAGTAGCGACCAAGAGTTTCTCCTCCTTCTACACTTTCGAGCAAGAAGGCAAAGTCTGTGTCATCGAGCTTCTTAAAGGCCGACACAGGGGTTTCCATATCCGCAAGAATCTCGCGGTATACCGGAATCAGATTCCCCTTTTCTGCACGCCGCAGGAACTCTTCTTTCGAAGGATGATACATTCAACTAACTCACACTATGATATGGGATCGCCTCGCTGGGCTCACATGGTCATAACGGTAATGCTGACCATCTCACTCCCCGTAAACAACCTTTTCATCAAAACACTTCTCCTGATCCACCACAAAGCGGTTGCCGCGAAGGATGCGGAAGAAACACGACCGATACCCCATATGACAAGCACCGCCTTTTTGGTCGACCCTTAGTAACAAAACGTCTCCATCGCAGTCAAGGCGAATCTCCTTGACCTTCTGAGTATGACCTGATGTCTCGCCTTTTCGCCATAGTTTTTTGCGCGAGCGGCTCCACAAGTGCACGATGCCGCTCGAAATTGTTTGCTCGAGCGCCGCCTGGTTCATATAAGCGAACATCAAGACCTCGTGCGTTTCCCAGTCTTGAACAATTACGGGCAGCAAGCCCTGAGAGTCGAATCTCACCTCTTCTAAGAAGTTCATGCTGGCATCCTCGGTCTGGAAACAATCTTATTGTCCTGCATGTGTCCCATCCCCCGACTTGCGCTACATCCGCATAATCACGTCTTTGGACTGCAAGTACTGTTTTGCATCGCGAATGGAATACGTAGCGAAGTGGAAAATTGATGCAGCCAGAACAGCATCGGCTTGTCCAATAGTCAGGGCCTTGTAAAGGTGTTCGAGAGTACCGGCACCACCCGAAGCAATTATGGGGACAGGCACCGCCTCAGCTATGCGAGCAGTTAGCTCCAGATCATAGCCATTAAGAGTTCCATCCTTGTCCATGCTTGTGAGAAGAATTTCTCCTGCACCCAGGTCTACGGCTTCCCGGGCCCAGGCCACTGCATCTTTGTCGGTTGGTGTCCTCCCACCGTTAATGTAAACTTGCCATGAGTCAGGCTGATTCCGACGTCGCTCAGCATCAATAGCCACGACAATACACTGGTCACCAAAGCGTTCTGCAGCCTCCGCAATAAGGCCGGGCCGCAGCACCGCAGAGGTATTCAGCGACACCTTGTCTGCACCGGCATTGAGAAGTCCTCGAATATCCTCCAGAGTTCGAATTCCGCCGCCGACAGTCATTGGCATGAAGACTTCCGCAGCAGTCCTGTAAACCACGTCAATCAGGATATCACGCTTTTCGTGGGACGCTGTGATATCAAGGAATACAATCTCATCAGCACCCGCCTCATCATACGCTCTGGCAGCCTCCACGGGATCGCCGGCGTCTACCAGATCAACAAACTTCACCCCTTTAACAACACGGCCGCCCCTCACGTCCAGACATGGAATGATACGTTTTGCAAGCATACGAGATTTCCCTTGAGTGCAATAGATAATGTATTAATTGCGATTGTTATCCACCGGCATGAGATAAGGACAATTTTTAGAGAGCGATGCACGTTAAGTCAAGAGATTTAAAGGCGCAATCAATCTGACGGGTGACGGCTCTCCTTGCACCTCTACCCGGTCATTGCTCAGCCAACTTTTCCCTTTACAGTGAGCAGGAAACTTTATACATCTCTAATATACACCTAGGCAACAAGGAGGATCTTATGCTTCCCCATAAACCAATCAGATTGAGCATGAAGATGCTCATAAGCCTTTTGCTCATTGCCTCGGTCATGCTGTTTGCCTGTACCAAAAAGGAAGAGGCGCTCATTAGTTTCTGGCATTCAATGGCCGACGAACAGGCGGTTGCGATTAACGAAATGGCTCAGGCTTTTGAACGGCTCCATCCCGACATCACTGTTCGGCCGATCTATCAGGGTAGCTACGATCAGCTGCACCAGAAGTTAATTGCCGCCATTACGTCGAGAACTATGCCCGCTGTCGCTCAGATGTATGAGAGCTGGACCTCACAGTTTGTGAGCCGCAACTTGCTCGTCCCTGTTCAAGACTTCTTTGATGGCCCGGATGGCCTCACCCGGGAGGACATTGACGATATCGTCAAGGCGTTTCGCGAGAATAACATCTGGAATGACCGCATGGTGACTATGCCATTTAATAAGAGCGCGTATGTACTGTACGTGAATTCGGATATGCTCGAGCGCGCCGGCATCGAGCATGCTCCGCGAACATGGGAGGAGCTGCGCGAGGCGGCAAAAAAGCTAACTGTGCACAAAGACAATCGCATAGAGGTTTATGGCTTCGCCATCCGGCCGTTTATCGAGAGCCTCACTACGCTCCTTTATATGAATGGCGGCCACTACCTCGGCCCGGACCGAAAGACCCTACTGCTCAACTCACAAGAAGCGCACGAGGCATTACAACTTCTGGTTGACCTGGTGCACAAAGACAAAGTGGCGTATGTAGAGTCCGACTACCTCTCCAATGCCTTTGGCTCAGGAAGGATCGCCATGTACATTGGCTCAAGTGCAAGTTTTCCGTACAATAAAGAGGCTGTAGGTGACAAATTCCGCTGGCAGGTAGCGCCACTTTCGGTCGTACCAGGCAAGGAACCGCGCGTCCTCTTTCAAGGCACCAACGTTGGTATTTTTACCCGGCCCTCGCCCGAGCAAGCCCAGGCCGCCTGGAAGTTCGTCAAATTCCTAACCAACTCCGAAAATGCCACGAAGTGGGCCATTGCCACCGGGTATCTTCCGATTCGATATTCAGTGCTAAAGACCCCGGAAATGAAGGCCTACCTGGAGAAAAATCCGAACTATCAGATTGCTACAAGCCAGCTGGACTACGGAATATTTGAGCCACGAGAAGTCTACTGGGAATCAATGCGTCTGGTGATTACAGACCAGGTAGAATCCGCGCTCAACGGCAGGCAAAGCGTGGACAAGGCGTTGCAAAAAGCAGTGGAAAAAAGCAAGTTCGTCCTTGAAATGCAGTGACCCGCATTGGCTATAGCACCTTTAATGAGGCATCCCGAAGATGACAAAATGTGTCTTCTGCGGAGCACGCGCCAAACGTATCTGCACCGCACAATTCATGCGGCCGATCTGCGCCCGGTGCTGCAAAACAAGAATCGCAGATGGCAATCAGTGCCCGCCCGAATGTCCTTTCTTTTCATCCGACCAGTCGTACCGCAATGAGAAAAATACGCGGAAATACTCTCAACGCCTGCGTCATGAAGACCAGCTACTCGGCGCGGGTCTCACGGACAGGGAATTAGACCTGTTTCTAAAGCTCGAAGAAACAATTCGCAGCACCACCAAAGAGAACAGCTATGTCACCGACCCGCATGTCTTGCGGGCAACAGAAATGCTGCTCGAAAAGTACCGCATACAGGCAATGAAGCTGGTTGCACCAGGTAAAGTGGCGCTCAAGCAGGAAGAAATTGTGATGAATGCCCTTGAAGCGACTTTTAATCGGCAGAGCGCCGATCCTGCAAGCAAGCAAGACCAACAAAGCCGCCCGACCTATCGCGATGAGGAAATCGTCCGCGTATTGAATCAGCTTAAAGCATCAATCGAACGTCATCAGTGCAACGGCGGGAGATACCTCGCCTTCTTGCGTGAATTTGCCTAAGTACCTTCTGATGCGACTATCCCGTCCCCGTCCTCCTTTAAGAACCTTGTCTCCTCAGTGCTCCTGTTAATCTTTCCCTCATATCATCAAGCGATTTTCGACGCAACGGCCTTGGCAAAATAGGTAAGGATCAGATCTGCACCTGCCCGTTTAATCGCGGTCAACCACTCCAGCACAATCTGCTCCTCGTCCAGCCACCCTTGCTGCGCAGCCGCTTTGATCAGTGCATATTCTCCGCTAACACTGTAGGCAGCCAGCGGTTGAAGCACGCGTTGCCGAATGCGGTAAATGATATCGAGATACGCCAGAGCTGGTTTGACCATCACAATATCGGCGCCTTCCTTAATATCAAGCAGAATTTCGAGCTCTGCTTCCCGCGCATTGGCTATATCCATCTGGTGTGAGCGCCGATCTCCAAACGCAGGCGTTGCTTGTGCGGCATCGCGAAACGGCCCGTAAAACGCAGAGGCGTACTTCGCTGCGTAGGACATGATCGCAACGTCAGGAGACCCCTTTTCATCCAGTTTCTTGCGAATGGCCCTGACATGACCGTCCATCATGTCAGACGGTGCAACGATATCTGCCCCTGCTTGAGCATGGGACAGTGCTACTTTTGCCAGCACCTCAAGCGTTGGGTCGTTAAGAATCTTCCCATCCCGAACAATCCCGCAGTGGCCGTTGGCGGTATACGCGCAGAGGCAAACGTCGGTAATGACCACAAGATCAGGTGTCGCCTTCTTAATGGCCTTCACTGCCTGCTGTACAATGCCCTTAGGATCGTATGCCTCGCTGGCCATGTCGTCCTTCGTTTTCGGGATGCCAAACAGCAGTACGGCCGGGATTCCCAGATCGCGCACTGCTCTAGCCTCTTCCACAATGTAATCAACTGATAAATTATAAATCCCCGGCATGGACGACACTTCCGCCTTCACACGGCTACCGTGCAGCACAAAAAGCGGATAGATAAGATCCGTGACCCGCAGCGAGGTCTCTCGAACCATGCTGCGCAGCGTCGGCGTCATCCGTAACCGACGCAGTCGTTGAACAGGAAATCCCGCATTACTCATCTGATCTGAATCCTCCTCTCTCAGCGAACGTCTTTGAAGTACTGTTCGTCTGACAACACCTGAAGGCCGTGGCGTTTCAATAGAGCGGCAGCAATACCGGTTCCGGAAACCAAGCGACCGCAAAAATTTCCGTCATGAATTGTGTGGACGCCGCACGACGGACTTCGCTCTTTCAAAATCACCAGCTCCGCCCGAAACGCTTGTGCCAGTTTGAGCATCTCCTGCGCGCCACGAATAAATGCCTCGGTCACATCCTCGCCGCTCTGCCGAAGCACCCTGGCTTTTCCCTCCAGCACCGCAAAGCCATTGCAACCCGGCTGAATTTCCGCTGGCGGCCTTGGCGTCGGCAACCCTCCAAGCTGCTCCGGACATGCCGGCACCACCTCGCCCCGCTCCAACATCGCCGCGAATTCCCGAACTGTATGCGCTTGCCCAAGGTAGTTTGTACACATTCCAACCAAACATGCACTGATCAGCTTCATGAAACCAGCCCCGGACACTCAGCCTCTGTAAAGGGCCATTGTAATACGCCCCTACTATTTCAATCCAATCACCCTGGCTCTATACCACTTGCCCGCGGGGAATTGCAAGAGGAGAAATAAAACGAGCGAGACGCGCAATCGGCGTCCCGCTTGACCGATTTTCACACCGATGAAAGGGCGTATAGCAATACGCCCCTACTCGCGTTTACCGGCGATCCTTCATTTCGCGCTCGAGCTCGCGTTTGAGATCCCGCTCTTTGATCGCCTCACGGCGGTCGTATTGCTTCTTGCCTTTAGCCAGGGCTATTTCGACTTTCGCATACCCTCTTTCACCAAAGTATAGCAATTCGCCCCTACTCGCGTTTACCGGCGATCCTTCATTTCGCGCTCGAGCTCGCGTTTGACATCCCGCTCTTTGATCGCCTCCCGGCGGTCATATTGCTTCTTGCCTTTAGCCAGGGCTATTTCGACTTTCGCATATCCTCTTTCACCAAAGTAGACCCGCAATGGCACCAGGGTAAACCCTCGCTGGGTTACTTTGCCAATAAGCCGCTTGATCTGCTGCTTGTGCAAAAGCAGCTTGCGCGACCGGCGAGGATCTTGATTATAGCGATTCCCCGGTTCATACGGACTAATATGCATATTATACAGGATCAATTCACCACGGTCAAACGATGCAAAGCTATCAACCAGGTTCGCCTGACCCATCCGAAGCGATTTCACTTCCGTTCCAGTCAGTACCAGGCCTGCTTCAACGGTCTCTTTAATATCATAGAAATGCCGTGCCTTGCGATTGCTGGCTACGCTTTTATCAGCCATCACTCTACAACCCCCTCAAGAAGCGAAACCAGGCGTCCCTATTTGGGCCGCTTCAGTTGAATTTCTACCCGTATCACCTGGCCTGGCGCTACGCTCACTGTGAGCGGTTCCGCAACACCCACCCCCTGCTTCTCTGCGGTTATTTGTAAACCGGCCCCTGGCTGAACATTGAGCATTGCAAAGAAGCCATCATTTGAGGAGAGCCATTTCTCAGTGCGGCCACTCAGCTGTAAAACGGCATCTTCAACCGGGTCATTGCCTGAGGGTTTCATGACCGTCCCAACGATCGTTCCCGTCTGGGGGTTTTCTTTCCACGGCATTGCAGGAATTGGCGCTGCCTCGCGATACACATCCCGATAAAAATCAACCCACTGGTTCTTTCGGTCAATGCCTCCATAAGAAAATGTAACGTTTCCTTTAGCACCAATCTGGCGCGAAAAGAGCACTTCAGCAACGGTCTCCTTAAAATCCCCATAGGTTTTCATTCCGGCGTAGATGTGGCGGCCTGCTGCATGCTTAACAAAATCTTCGGTTAGGGTGTCAAAATTCGGCTTTGGCTCGGGAATGTTCCAGTAAATCATCGGCATAAGCGCATCCATCACACCCTGCTCGATCCAGCGATGAGTATCCTGATAATAGTCGTGATAGCCACTTGAAAAGCGACCGTAGCCGTCAATACGATCCTTGCGATAAATTCCCCATGCAGCACATGATACATTGACGTGCGGCTTGGTCGCCTGAATGGCACCATAAATGTTATTGAGCATGCGGGTGAGCTGATCCCGCTGCCAATCTTTCCACGACAGATTATCCGGGTTACCCGGCCCTTCAAACCGCGCCACACTAATCGGGTCTTTCGAGTATTGGGGACCCGGATAACGAATTCGATCAAAGTGTATCCCGTCCACATCATAGCGCGTGACCAGGTCAACAACTACCCGACGCAGGTAATCGTGAACAGCAGGAATGCCAGGGCTGAAATACACATACTCATTCTGCTTCATCGGCTTGCCCGCAGAATCGTAGCATGTCCAGTTTGGATTTGAACCGGGCTGGCAATAGCGCCAGAAAGCATGCAGGGGCTCAGTTCGTGGCGGAGGTGTCCGACCACCCCACACAGGCATCAGATTCACATAGGCATGCAGTTCAATCCCCCTGCTGTGTGCCTCCTCAATAGCCACCTTCAGCGGATCAAAGCCCGGATCCGCTCCTCCAATCAGCGGAGACCAGGGCTCAAGCTTACTCCGATATAGAACGTCTGCCTGCCCACGTACCTGAAATACGGCGGCGTTAAAATGATTTCTCTTCAGGGTTTCGAAAATCGTTTTGATGGTCTTAAGGCACTTCTGAGCATCGCGGCTCGGCCACTCGAAACGAGTGATCCATATACCACGAAATTCAGGCGCTACCTCTTCAGAAGACGGAGCAGGCGCCGGCGTTTGAGGCGCGGGAACTGCTGCCAGCAACGGAGACGGCGATACTGGCATTTCCTCTGCAGCTGGGGTGGATGGCCCAGCTGCTGATCCGAAGACCGCGCTCAAAGGCTGTAACCCACCCACCGTTGTCTCTACTCCGGGTGGTAATGCGCCAGTTGGGGGCAATGGTTCAGGGGCTCTGGATTCCATATCTTCGGAAAGCGATGCAAGCGGGTCTGAAGATGCAACGGCTGGTGTTGCACTTGGAACAATAGCGAAAGGTGGCTGAACTACGCTTTCAAGAACCCCTCTTGCCTCCGGGCTCAGCTCCATTTCCGTTATAGATGGAGCTTCAGGAGTCGGTGTGGGTAACGGCAGGGCTGGAGTCTCCTGCTCCTGGACAATCCTATAACCCAACGCTTCCAATCTATCCCGGGGAATGGCAATTTTCGTGTCGTTTGTCCTGATTACAATTTCATTTTCAGACTCTTGAATCACTTCACCTGCGATCTGCAGATCGCCTTGAATCACAATCGTCTTTCCTGCTGCTGGCATTACCAAAACGATAAAAATAAACATCACAATCATACAGCATTGCATTCGCATTGAATATGGCCTCCTGAGATGTGTTTTATAGAGCCTTTTCGCGATGCCTGGAGGTTAGTTTCTCATTGAAACGGAGCTCCGGACCACTACTTTCAGACCCGCTTTTATCAGCGTGGGATTTCGGTGGGAAACTAGCGAAATTCCATCAAAATTTTTTATCCTCTTGACGAGCCAAAAGCGCTAAATATGCTTCAAATCCTTTAGACAATTGTCAAACATATTTTCCATAAATTGTATCCGCGTAATCGCTGAGTGCACCATTTTGGTGAGGCATATTCCCGAGGTGCGGGCTGAGCGGTGTGAGACCCAGAAAAACTGTTGATAAATCCGCTCCATTCCGCTTACATTAAGACTAACCTTATCAATCAGGCGCTATTTTGGCACATTATCGAAAAATATATAACACACTGCTGTCCGGCGTTGATAAAACCCTGCGAAAGCACAGGCTGTTGGCTCGCCCCCTCCGCTTTCATCTTGAGATCAATGATACCTGCAACTTGAACTGCGTCATGTGTGCCCGCCAGAGCGATGCATTTCCAAAAGATCGTGGTGAACTGCCCCTAGAAGCCATTCAGCGTATTGCCCACTGGTTTCAGTATGCAACTTACGTAGGCCTCGCTGGCAATGGCGAACCATTTCTGCATCGTGAATTCTTTCCGATTCTGCGCACCATTACAGAAACGGGAGCAGTACCATCAGTCATTACAAATGGTACCCTGCTGACTGCCCGGGCTGCTGAGCAGCTGGTCGAGCTTGGCGCATCTATTATCATAGTTTCGGTTGATGGGGGCACAAAGCAAACCTTTGAGGCCATTCGGCGCGGAGCGGATTTTCACGCTGTACGGGATAATCTTCTAACGTTGAAGCGCGTCAAGCAAGAGCGCGGTTCCACCTTCCCGATAGTAAATTTCATCGTCTGCCTGATGCGCGAAAACATCTCCGAGCTGGAAGCAATTATTGACCTTGCTCATGACTGCGACGCTTGCGTGGTGATCATTCAAAATTTGCTCCCATACAATCCCAGGGCCGAAGCCAGTATTGTAACGGATCGTACAGAATTGGCACGCGCCATCGAGCAGGCGCGAACACGCGCGGCACGCTACGGCATACGAATTGACCACCTCCCTTTGGGGTTCGATCTGGATTCACGCATCGAGAACCGCGAGATCACTTCTGCGTCTGACATCAAAACACCGCGCAATGCCCGACAGCTCTTTTGCCCAAATATCTGGCAGCAATTTCACGTGGAAGTCACAGGCCAAGTGCGTTTCTGCTGTTTCTGGACTGGAGGGGCCACTGATTCAATTACCCGGTCAACTGTGGGTAACATATGGAACAATCGCGGTTTTCAAGAGTTGCGTCGCAGCCTTCGGCACCGTGAAATCCCGGATGATTGTAGCCATTGCCACGTGCTGAGCGAACATCAGCCGCGCCGAATTGTGGCCGAGACCGTGCACGAAGTACGTGAGCTGCTCAAGACTCGAAGCGCGCTACGCAAGCACTATCGCAATCAGCTAATAGTTAACCATAAAGGGAAACAGCCAGCCGCTTAGATCCTAGAATTTACTTTAGATTACGATGCATAAGTCCAGCAACAGCAATCTTCGGCAAGTTAGCGTTATAGTTCTGACCTATAACAGTGCACCCTTTATTGTCCGCTGCCTTGAAAGCCTCAGCTGGCAATCCTATCCATCCTTCCAAATTATAGTCGTTGATAACCATTCCACCGATGACACCATCGAGCGGATTCAGCAGAGCGAATTTCGTCCAATCTTGATTCAGAACACAACAAACCGCGGTTGCGCAGGCGGAAATAATGACGGCTGGCGCCAGTCGGACGGTGAAATTGTGGTCTTTCTCAATCCGGACACTGAGGCCGCACCCGACTGGCTGGAGTCTCTTGTCGCACCATTCGCTGATGACCCGTCGGTTGCCATCACTGGATGCAAAATCTACTATCCTAACAGCCACATTCTCCAACATGCAGGCGCCATCCTGTATCCGAATGCCATGAGCGATCATTACGGAAATCAGCAGGAGGACACCGGACAGTATGACACGCAACGGGAGATTGACTACATAACAGGTGCTGCATTTGCGGTTCGGCGTAGTTTTTTAGAATCAGTCGGAGGGGTTGATGAGGACTATTCGCCAGCCTATTATGAAGAGACGGATTTGTGCTATAAGGCCAAGAAACAGGGGCTGAAGGTAATGTACGTAGCGTCGGCCATTATTTACCACTATGAGTCGCCGGTGCTGCGCCGCTGCAGCCAGGCATTTTATAGAGCATACTATCGGAGCCGTATTCGTTTTCTGGTGAAGAACTATTCGCTGCGTGACTGGCTGACACGGTTTCTGCCTTTTGAGCTCAAGTGGTTCTTCATGCCCGAGTCCCGGGGCACACGTCTGATACAATTCTGGGCCTATTGGGAAGGACTCAAATTCTGGCTGAAAAAACGCGTGAGATTATGAATCAACAAATCTACGCATTTAAACAGTCACCAAATGTAATCCTTTAATAAAATTCGGCAGCGTAGGGGCAGGTTTGAAACCTGCCCCTACAATCCTGTACAACGCATGTAGGGACGACGCGCCGCGGCGGGCGGGTCGCCCCTACTTCCTCAAATAAGCTAGCATTTCAAGTAGTACTGAGCTTTAGAACTTTTTGAATGCTTCAAGCCCAAAAAGCTATTGTGAGCCTTATACAAGGTCGTCGAGGCGATTTACCCGCCTTTAGCGCGGTGAATTTTGCTCACTTTAAGCCCTGAATGCAAACTGAACGAAATTCCCAGAGCTCTGGCTTTTCAGCTATGACCCCTTTGCCACATTGCTCTAAGCAGAATGTGGCCTTTTGGTTTTAGTCCGCCTCGGCGGACTCTTCTTTGCCCCCTGCTTTAGCTGGGGGGTAAAAGAAGAATTCTTTCGCACAGCGCGCTTCAGAGTGAACCCCGGTGGTTTTTATTTAGCCAACTTTCACTTCGCCTGGGCGAATGCAAAGTAGAGACCGCCTCAAGGCGGCCTACAATAAAGGTATCGTTCAAAATTCCTGTATCTTAATGCCCTTCATAAAGCGCCATTAAAGCCTCACCGCACTCAAGTCACTTGGCAAAAGTTCTAAAGTCCAGAAGTAGTAAAAAGGAAATGCAATCCCCTCCCCCCTGAAAATACATCAGGGCCTCATTCGCTCATTTCTTTCTAATCCAAATCGGGCTGGACCAGGCCATTTCACCGTCGGCTTGTAGGACACGCAGATAGTAATAGTTCCACTCAAAGAGAATCGTGTGATCCTTGACCTTGAAGGCTGCCACCCGTTTCTTCGGCTCGCCTTTTACAATTAGCAACTGGTCTGATTCCCCCAAGGCCCGTGTGGTCATCCCCTGTTCCAATGTGAAGACGTCAACGATCCCTGCGTATTCGCCCAGTTTGAGCTCCAGTACGCTCTGCGGTTGCTGCAACTGAAACGCCACGCCGTCCCAATCTCCTCGCGTCTGCGACGTCCAACGGATCTCGCTCTCCCCTTGTTCCACAATGCCATCCTGTGGATAGTCGAAAGAGCAGGTTTTTCGCAGTGCCAGTTTTCCTGAAGCGGCTTTGACCCCGCCCGCCCAATCCACATAGCGCAGGTAGAAGCTCCAAAGAGACTCGTCAAAGTCGAGCAAGTCGGCCTGTTCCACATGATTGCCCCAGAGTAAAGTCAGCGTTTTCTCTCCTTCGTACTCGTTTTTCCATGTATAGATGACGCGGCCGTTCTTTACCACTTCGACCAAGAGCAATGGCGCGGTTCCGATCACCTCGGCTTGGATCACAGGCGTGCTTTCCGTCTCACTCACCGTTCCCATAGGTTGATCGTTGCTCACAAAGTCGACAATAATGCGCGCCCCGGAGGTGGCATAAACTTTTCGTTTTTCAAAGGTAGTGAACAGAGCTTGGCGCGATAGCTCAGGCACGTAAGCAGCAGTCAAGCCGCCATGGGTTAAGTGACCGGCCACATTGCCAGGAGGAAAGCCTCCTATCTGGCCACTGTGCGAATCGGAGGCGCCAACGAACCCGACAACGTAACCTTTCTGCAGAGCCATTTTCCCAAACTCCTCGAAGCCTCCATGGACCGAGAAGATCTCAGCGAGGGTTTCCAACTCTGGATTGTGGTATTCCCAGTTGGTGATCGCTCCGCCAACGTGGGGGATGACTTGAACGATGGAGTTCTGAATCGCGCCGAGATTCTGGTAGAGTTTTTCTAATGTGCTGGCCTCCGGGTCGCACGCCTTGAAGATCGGCATATTCTCGCGGTCATAGTATACATTGTGGTCTCCATAGGGCGCGATCGTGCTGATGGTTCTGCGGGCTGGAGACCATTCGTAGGCAGGGATCGTGCAAAACCCGGGAGGATCATGGTGCCGCTTCACTGCTGCATTTACCTCACGCCACATATCTTTGACGTGGTAGTCCGGTGCATCCAGCTCTACGTCATGGTCCGTGATCGCTGCGAAGTCCAGAACGGCCCGTTCCCGCGCAAAGCGGAAATAGTCGTCCGCACTTCCGTATCCGTCGGAGTATTGAGTGTGGCCGTGCAATTCGCCCCACACGAGGCGATGCGGTAGTGTTTTGGCAACACACTTAACCGGGTTGCTTTCGCCCGACAGCTCGCCCTCCACCTGCTTCACACTGATCCAGTGAGCACCGGGTGTATTAAGAACTAGCCTGGGGATTTTCAGCATGCCCGAATCCTCACGCTTGATAGTCAATTGCCGTACCGGTTTCCCGTCCACTAGAATATCTAACCGTCCCTCGAAGTCTGTCACAACGTTGCGAAAAACATCTTCGACTACCACGTTGACATCAAAAGGCACATCTGCCTGCACAAGAGAAGGTGCCACCACAAAAAAGCGGTGAGGCTTAGTAGGAAGAATGGTAAGCTGAGGCAGCTCCTTGAGCCTGCGGTAGAACGGGAAACCAGCTTCGGGCACTTCCGTGCAATCTTGCACGCGAATAATGGCCTCCTTTTCGCTGACAACAGGCGCTTCAAACCCAGGGCTGCCACCACTCGTGTCGCCGAGGGTTACAATAATCTGTTCACCCTCGCGCAACGGTTCATCGAAGATCCGAACGAGAATCCTCCCTAGACTGAAGGGATACTCAAAAAGACCCAGATGATCAGATGTATAGTCGAGCCTGCTCTTGCCGGTCGTCTTTGCGGTCACGTAGTTTTTCTCTTTCGGATCAGAAAACTGAGGCTCTCCCCAGCTGCGCGTGAAGTGCCAGGAAACGCGGATGCCGCCACCTACAGGTAACCCACCTTTTGCAGCCGTATACGTGATGGTCCAGGTTCCCAGTGTATTGGCGCGGGCAATCTTGGGAGTAATGGTCGCGGTACCTTTGCCTGGGATGCCTTTCTCCAATCCTGCGATCCGAAAGAGGACCTCCTCGGTGTCATTACGAATCTCGATATCTCCGTCCATCTCTTGCTTCGTCTCGCCTGCCTTCAGCTCGCCGACTCCAAACGTGAAATTGTGAGTCTTGGTAAAAACTGAAACCTTCGCTTCCTTCGGCGCATAAACAACCAGATAAACGCCTTCGACGTCTATATAAGTGGTAGAGCGCCATGAGGTTTCGGAGACAAGCATGGCATCATTCGGTTTCTCGTTACGCTGGTAGGGCGTCACCTTAAGAATCTTTCCTACATCTACTTCGGCGTGCCCATCCCAGACCTGTTTTGTCCTGGTCTGAATACCCCACTTGACGTTGAAGCGGTAGGTCTGCCACCCTTCCTTCGCCATTGACTTCGTAATGACGCCGCGTTCCGTCGCCCATGCAGAGGACACAGCGAGTACACACAGACAGAAAAAGAGAATTCCCCGTTTCATAATTCCTCCTTTAGAATAGGTTTGAGATAGTCCAATGGGTACTTGTCAACTGCGGCTATAAATAATGGAAATAGAAATTGGAAATCTCAATGTATCAAGGAAACTTTTCCTGCAGGGCATGACACTGCTAATCCGTCGGCCGAAGTCCCCGGTGCTTGAAGTCGATACGTTCCTGGCTTGAGGCCGACAAATGCGAAGAAACCGGAACCATCGCTCGTCGCTTTTTGCTTCGTTCCGGCGAGTACAACTTCGCCACCATCTACAACCGTGCCAGAGGAGTCTTTGAGGAAGCCAGCTAAAACAGCGCATTGTGTGCGCCATCTAGGCCGAGGTGGCTCAACGGTCTCGGGATAGATCTCTTGGCCTAAGGCATCCCACAGAGGAGACGCGAAGCCATATTGTTGGGTCTCGGTAGTTTCCTTAATTGGGCGGTGGTAGCTGAAGAGCGACGTGCCCAGCTCTCGCTTCAGTGCCTCTCGGTACTGTGTAAGCACTGCTTCGTGGGGATTAAAGTAGCCGCCGATGCCGATTGTCACAAGCCGTCCAGAACTTTCGTCCTGCAATTTTCTTGAAAAATCAGCCCATTCACGAAAATGCTCGGCTTGAACCGCAACATGCTCGCGCTTGTAGCCCATGCGGCAAACTATGTCTACATATCCCTGTCTAACCCATCCTGCCCAGTCTTGGAAAACCGTACGATATGGGCTAGTATCGGAGAATTGTACAAGTGGCGGACGGCCGAAACCAACAGCATCAACTGTAAAGAATGCATCAGGACGATGCGTCCATACCGACACTGCGCACCGCCGAACGAATGCCGTCACCTGATCCCGCCGGAAGTCGCTCCACTCCTCATCGTCAGGAACCGGAACGTCGGTGCGCCCGGTCAGGCGGCGGAACCGATCAAGAGCGACCCGGTGATAGCCAATCTCCTTTCCAAAGTACCGAATGAAGTCCAGGTTGATGCCATCAACATCGTATTGCTTCAAACATTCCTCGATCACAGCTATAACATGACCTTGAACCTCCGGCAGTCCCGGCTCCAGATCCGTCTGCACCTCGCCGTTCGCCTTTCGGGTGAACCAGTCAGGATGGGTGACGCTGATTGGGGCCGGATACGCTTCCAGAAGGTCCTTTTGTGAAGCCATCTTAAAGACGTTAAACCAGGCGTGAACGTCTATTCGCGCTTTGCCACCAGAAGTATCGTGCGCCTCCTGAAGCAAGACCGCAAGCGGATCAAAATCCGGTCGATCCTGGATAGGTATTCCCCGTGGTTCAAGTTCCGATTTGAAATAGACTGCGCCGCGCCGGCGCACCTGGGCGATGATAGTGTTCATATGGGCACGCCGAACAGCATCCACCATTTGCTTGATCTCCTCAGGAGACTTAAGGCCGGTTCCCAGAACAGAAACCCAGATTGCTCGCACTTCAGGTTCGACAGCTGGAGAGCCTTGCCTGGATATATGCGTACAGCCTGATTTGATAAGGAAAATCCCTGAGAACAAAAGCCCTAGGGTTAGAATGCGTGTAAAGGTTGCATTACCGAAACATCTCATTTTCATCCCTCGTAGTGTTTAGTTCTTAATAACAAGAAGAATCCTGAAGAAATCATCCTCTACTACTTGGAAATATTCACCCAAATCGGACTCGACCAGGCCATTTCGTTTATCGGATATGCCCAGTTCCCTCGCTTAAACTCATCTACTTGTGAAACTCGCACATAATAGAAACTATCTTCTGAGAAGTCCTTGTCAGTATGCGTGAATACACAGATATCTGAGTCCGGTCTCTTTGTAGAAATTGTTTGATACCCTTTGCTGTCATGCTTAACGATTTCTACAGTCACAATTTTATTCGTCCCGGCCACTTTTACGGAAAGAACCGGAGGTTGACTTGATGTATATTCATCCCCCATCAGATGCCCATCACTGGAAAAATCCAGTAGTATGCGAGTCCCTGTAGTTGCATACGTGCGACGGTTTTGAAAAGCATCCCATATATCTTCACGAGTGTTCCCTTTCGCCAACACGACAGCCAAACCGCTGGCATGTTGGATTTCAGCAGTAAAGTTGTTCAACCCAGGACGTCCCGTATGATTATCCGAAGAACCGATGACGCCAATTTTATGCCCTTGATGCCATGCGTATTGATACGACCATCGGTTGTTGATGCCTAATTCGAATCGCTGTGGCTCATCGGCAGGCTGAAGGAGGAACCGGTTGTTCCACAGGGAATAGATTTCTCCAATTCTTCTGTACTTATTATTCATATTTTCCCAAATGCCATGATCAGGCTGTGCCCACATATCGTGAGGAATTACCAGGGCAGGATTCCCTTGCTGATCCAATGCCTTCCACAAGTCGGGTTTTGTACTATACTCTCGCCGATCAAACACCTTATTCCCCCTATCCTTATAAACAACCAGGTGGTGTCCTTCTCTTGGTACTGCTGTCCATTCGTAGACAAAGAAGGTGGTGAATTTTCCTGGGGCGTTAAAGGAATCAGTAATTGCCTGACATTGTTCCCAGACTTTCTCGGTCATTAATGGACCGTCGTGTTCCGATGCTGAGGCGAAATCGAGCCGCATCACATCTCTTGCATACGCATATGCCCCTTGTGCAGTAATGAAATGCCCTCGATGATCTCCGCATGCAGCTGTGAGGGTAAATGTCTCGTTGCCCGTTCCGGTGCCGGTGTGGAAATGGGTATCACCAAAATAGCGCTTGAACTTTGGGGTAGATTCCCACACAGCGGAGTAATTGCCGTGGGCTTCAAGGTCGCCATCCGAAACAGTAATACGCTGAAACCCGGAATTCTTGTACTTAATACCACGGAAAACATGAATGCCAGAATCTTGGGGAGTAAATGTATACGACTGGGGATATTCCGCATCTTTGTCGGTACTCGTCAATGAGACTGTCCCGCGATATCCCTCTGCTCGATTGCCGAACTTATCCATGATCACAACGGCAAGATCGAAATCAGCATCCCGCTTTACCTCTGCCGGCGCAACCGCAAGCAGTATTGCCGCCTTTTGAGAAAGGATCTTTATCTCCGGGAAATCAGCAACAGCCTCCCATGGATCTTGCTCCGTTTTTCTCCATTCAACGCGTATGGCTAATTTCCAGGTAAAGCTCTGAACAATCCCGAAGTAATCAATGAATATTTTCTCCCCTGACTTCAGGGACCCACGTTCTACATTACACCCAATTATACCTCCGTTTGCCCCGTAAAGTTTTATTTGAATGTCTGCATCACCTGTGGAAGTGGCTTTCACATATCCGCGTACGCCCGGAGTATCTGTCTGCGGTTTGTCCCAAAAGTAGGGCCCTGTTTCAAGGTATGCTACCGGAAGCTCCAGCCGTACGCCACCACCGACAGCAATGCCGGATTTACCGACCGTGAATTCAAACCGTACATGTTGGTACGTGCCCCCAATAGCTTGTGTGGGAGTAACAGTCATTTTCATTTCATTGTCTGTGCTACTTGCTCCAGCATTTGTGATCGTGCTCACAAGAAAGAGTAATAAAGCCAGCTTTCGAAAAAACATTGTTCTTGTCTCCTTTCCTTAACATTGTATTACAACAATATTGCTCTCGTCGCTCAAGGCGTTTGCGGACAAACCGATACACCATGTAATTCACTCTTTGCCAATTATTCAAAAACTCTTATCTTTATGGACACCGCTATATCTCATCGATATTTTGATGTCAAATCGTTTATAATCACCCCCCAAAAAGAATATATTTTATACTTGACGTTAAAACTTTAATATGTGTAGTTTATATATAGGTTCTAATATATAGCTTCAAGAAAAATTGAACTGAAGGAGGTAGATATCGGTACGAAGTTTTTGGAAATCTGCATGGGGAAATGCGATACGCCTCATTATCTTTAATAAGGAGGCAATAGACCTTAGAGATTAAAGGAGAAAAAAACAATGAAGAAAATAATTATATTGACCATCGCTTTGCTAGCCATAAGCTTGACCGCTTTTGCACAAGCTCCGGCTGCAATAACCGCCTGGACAATTCAGCAAGACTTCTGCAGGGATATGATTGACGCAGGATCGGGTCCAGTGGACACTGCAAATCCGACACAGATGGGCGGCGGAGTTATAGTTGGAGACTATATTTATATGGTCGGCGGTTTTAATTTGGATCCAGATAATAACATGGGAGACAACAGGATGGCCTATAGGTTTGAGATCAATCCTTACTACGGAAACGTAGGCCCTGCCGAGAGAATGGCTCTCCTGCCAGAGGACGCCGCTACAGCCCTTAGCGGTGATGAGAACTACGCCTATATCCACGATGCGGTTGTTGCTACCGACGACCATATCTACATACACGGGGGCAGCTGGAATGGCAGCGGTGCGGAACGCAATGTTTGTACATACACCGAAATTCTCGGCGACGGAACCCTAGCGGCATGGTCGGTTAGCTCCGTTTATCCGGGTACATACGTTGGTGACATAGGCGTAGCCGCCATTTGTGAAAACGGCTATTTATACCTCATTGGCGGTTACAACTTTGATGATGTTGTCTACGCGCAAATTCAGCCAGACGGATCTTTAGGCTCCTGGACAGTAGCCGCAGATATGCCACGCAATGCCAACTTCGCTGCTATTACTTCAATTGGCAATCACATTATTTTACTTCCTGCCATTAATACAGCCTGGGACAGAGCTACCATTACTAAAAAACTTTATGTCTGTGAGGTAAATACCGATGGTACCATGGGTTCCTGGGTGGAACAGACAGAAGAGGTGCCCGATTTTGTATACAACGGTAACCTCGAAGCCGTTGGCAACACCATTTTCATGGTTGGTGGTCGAAATAATGGCAGTAGTCCTAACGCTGAGCCATGGGTTTGGCGTGCTACTTTCAATGGAAGTGCCGCGGCTGCTGGTAAGGTCACCGGCTGGACAGATGGAGTGGACGCACAGCTGCCTTGTTCAGCTCGGTATCATGAAGTTGCTTATTCAGAAAAAAGCAAGAGTCTTTACGTATTTGGCATTAGATCTGATAGAGACGGCGGAACTTCTCCTTGGGACACCCACATTATTCCCACAGCCGTTGTTAATGAAGTGATGATTTCTTCTCCGCTTTTTGATCGCCCTGGACAACTGAATGCAGATCCAAAGTGGGTGTTATATGAGTAATCTTTGAATTCAATCTTTGTAAAAGTGGCTCTTTCCTGAAGATTGTAGGTAACTTAGCTCTTCGGGAAAGAGCCTTTTTTTTTACGATACTCGTGCAATTAGCCTGTACACATTGAAGCAAGTATAGGGAGTAATCAAATAATGATGTCGCCTTTGGCAGGATGTTCTGGGGGAAGCGAGAGAAATTTGACACTTATTGCTTGCCATAATTATCTCCCACCCAAATCGGACTGGACCAGGCCATGACGTCTCGGTCAAAGAACTGGCCTTTTTGTTTCAGACGGCAATAGTAAATGCGTTCAGCGTGGGCCTCCTAATCGCTCCACGACAAATTTGCACGCCGGGTTTCAGTCTCCGGCTCCTTTACTGATTTCACAGTGCGAGTGCAGATCACCCCAATAGGCCTTTAATTCCGTTTTGGCCGCCGTAACTTTGATCGGATTAGATTCAAAAGTAACCCCATCAGCCAGTTGTTTATCACGCACCTGGACCGTGAAGACGCCGGGGCGAGAAAATGTCATCGCGGTTAGATAGATACCACGATCTGCTTCTGAGAACGAGTGAGTCTGTCGTGCATCGTGTTCGATACCCGTAATCTCGATCTTTCCACGATAGGAATCTGCACGATTATTGTAAGTTCCAGGGCAACCACGCGCAACTGAACCGTCTCGCCTACTTCGGCATGAGAAGGAAGCAGAATGAGTAACTTTTGAGCCTTACCTGCCTTGACCGTAAATTGGGGAAACACATCCAAAGGAACGAAGGTCTCGTTGCCTCCCGCATCCACACCAACACCGATGGTATCGGTCTCGGCCACGAGAGGAACATTGGTTCTGGCAAAAATCACCGAAATGCTATCGCCAGGCAACAGATCTTTTTCTCTGATCGTCACGTCAAAACCTCTCTCGAAACGATCGTGTTGCCCATCTACACGCTCTCTTCCGATCTTCACCTCAAGCCGAACCCCAACGCGATTCGTTCTGCCGAAGACGTAATGAGGAATCTCGGGGTTCTCTGTCTGAACGTCCTTTCGCTTGGCCCAGTGATGGACAAACCAGGCATTGGGAAACTGAACGCGAATCCCTCCCCCCACAGAAAGGCCCATCGGGCCAACCTCATAATGAACCGTCCAAGTCTCCAACCTCGTTTACGGTTCCGCTCTCAGGTTCAACCCAAGCACGCCCCAGGTCCATTGAGAAAGCAGCAGGACAGACCCAGGGCAGCAGTAGGAGTCCGATTACAATAAGTCTATTCAGGGACACAAAGTATTTCCTCCCCCGTAAAGAAATGTGGGCTTCTTAGCTGGATATTGAAGCTGCTTTGTCATCGTCAAGGCCAGCATTCTTGTCAACAATGAAATGATTTTACCCTCAAGTTGAGAATATGCTATCGGGACAGAAGCATTGTGTCAAAAATTATTTGATTCCTACGCCACGTTGGGTCTCAGCGAGGGTATTTTCTGCTTTTTTATCACGTGCAGGCGCAGTCGCTATGGCGAAGTGTCAAGAACCAGAGGCATCTGTCTTCCGAAGCCTCCACACAGACAGTAGGCTTAGGGATAGGGCGCCTTGCCCGGCCCTAGCAGAATGCGGCAGCCGAAACTGCACACCATGACTTGGCGTGCTGCCAGTAACGAGTATGTGGAGAAAATTGGTGAAGTTAGATTCGGCGGGCTTCTGCAATCAAGTCAACCATCTCACGCACGGCGCGCTCGATTCCTACAAACACAGAGTAACTGATGATACTATGGCCAATATTGAGTTCTTCTACCCCTTCGATGGCCGCTACCGCAACGACGTTCTTGTAATTCAACCCGTGACCCGCATTCACACGCAAGCCCATTGAGCGCGCCTTCCGCGTCTGTACAACCAGAGCCTCTAGCTCCCGCTGACGAGCCTCATCTCCCTTCGCCCCCACATAGCGTCCGGTATGAAGCTCTATGAAACTCGCACCCGTTTTGCGTGCGGCTTCTACCTGATCAGGCTCAGGATCGATGAACAGGCTGACCGGAATACGGTCCCCTTGAAGCGCATCAACCACACGCCGGATGGCATCTACACGGCCGGCGACCTCTAGCCCTCCCTCGGTCGTCACTTCTTCACGCTTCTCAGGAACCAACGTCACCATATCGGGTCTGTATTTTTGGGCAAACGCCACCATTTCATCAGTGGCCGCCATTTCCAGGTTCAGCTTCGTCTTTACTGTCTCGCGCATCAGGCGCAAATCCCGCTCCTGAATATGGCGACGATCCTCGCGCAGGTGAATTGTGATCCCTTCTGCCCCTGCCAACTCGGCAATGAGTGCCGCAGTAATAGGATCCGGTTCAGCAATTTTGCGCGCCTCCCGCAACGTAGCCACGTGATCTACGTTGACACACAAGACCGCCATTGCGTTCCTCCTCTGGAAATCTCATTCTGAGTCACGGATTTGCACAGATATTGAAAAAACATATCTCTTATAGTCGGCTTCCCCTTGTAGTCCGTTCCGTGTTGACCCGCGGGTGTATCTTTGAGCTGCCTCCCGCCTCTAGTGCACTAGGGAGGCGACAGGCTCTGCTTTTCCTTCTCCACAAATTGAATGCTAATGACATCAGGACTGGTGGCAACTATGGTCGCATTTTCCTTCACGTCAGGGCTCACCGCATCCGAAAACCTCGCCTCAATCGCTACGTTTGCACTATATCCGGCAGACTCTTCCAGGGGCTGTTTCGGATTGAAAACGAATGATTGGCCATTAATCCTGTCGAGCAGGCTCAGCGGGGCTTCTACCGTAACTGTTGTCGTTTTTGGCTCATAGCGCGCCAGCAGATTTTCGGAAAATGTTTTTATATCAATTGGGATATTTGCAAATTCACGCTGTCCTTTCTCTTCTTCTATGACCACATTGACCTGCAGGCGGCTGTTGAGTTCATCAATCAGCCTGATTCCCTGTGGCAGGAGGAGCTTCACTTGTGCGAGAAAGTTGTCATTCTTCCCGTCAAGCACAATGGCCTCCGTAGGAACCTCAATACGACCATTCCCAATCTGTTTTATCTCTTCTAACCGATCCGGTTCTCCTGTCACGAGTACTTCTTTCGGAGTAGCTGCCACGGGTTTGGCCAACCGAAACCCGTCGGCAGGCGCACCTGACGTTACGGGCGCCACCGTTGCCAGCTCCGAATAGTACTTGGCCCGGACCACTACTCGCTTCGGATCAACCACATCTGCTGCCTTGATGCTATCGGGCAAATTAAAACGTTCTACATCACTGACCGTAATGGGAATGGTGGTTTCTTTATAGCTGTCAATCCCAACGGCAATATTACTCAAGTCTACAAGAATCTTGAAATTACCGGGAGCAATCATGTACTTTTGCGCCTTGGGAAACTGCACGACAATGCCTGCTTCGTCGGTCACAAGCTCCACGTCACAATATCTCGGTTCGTTAATGGTCGTCACCTCAACGACCAAGGTCTCCTGATCCACGTCGCCCTGTTTAGCAATGAGCCATATTATAAAGGCGATGAACAGTGACGCCAGAACAAGCTTGAACTCCGAGCTCAGACGCGTTTTAGGTAGCACTTTCAACCTCACTCTCGATGTCAAGCAGCTGCTGGAGTTCACTCCGCAGGCTGTCCAGCGTTTGATTCCGATACAAGTTCCCATGTACAGCCAGGGAAATAGTACCGGTCTCCTCTGACACCACGAGCACTACTGCGTCGGTTTCTTCCGAAAGTCCGATAGCAGCCCGATGTCGCGTGCCTAGTTCTTTGCTCACGTTTGGATCGTTTGTCAACGGCAGAATGCATCCAGCCGCCACAATGCGATCACCGTGTAGGATCATGGCCCCGTCGTGAAGAGGGGTGTAGTGGGCAAAAATTGTCCGAACCAGCTCCGACGTGATAGCGCTGTCAACAGCGGTGCCCGTATCAGCGTATGACTTTAGAGGATTGCGCCGTTCAATTGCAAGCAACGCGCCGATGCGCCGCGACGACATAATTCCCACCGCCTTGAGTATCTCTTCGAGAAAAGCGCCACTCTGATGAAAAAAATGACGGAATATTTTCATCTGCCCAATATCCGTCAGAGCTTTTTTGAATTCATTCTGAAACACGATAAGAAAAACCAGAAGCACGACAATCCAGAACCGTTCAAAAATCATGCTCACTGCTCTTAGATTGAGCACCTTGGCGAAAAAGAAAACCAGAAAGGAAACAATCATAATACTTATAAGTCCGCGCAAAGCGACCGCTGACCGCGTTTCCTTCAAAAGGGCAAAAAGAAAATAGAAGAGCACAGATACCAAAAGTATATCTACCACATCGGTGAATTGCATTCCCCCGATTATTCCCAGCAGCTCTTTCATGTACTTTCCTCAGAGATTCTGTTCAGTTCATCCGCAATTTGCGCAATTTCACAATTCTCACATTACAAGCACCCTATAGCGAATCCATACTCCGGAGGCAAGGAAAAGGATACCTGCGGTATGGATACGTTACAACGTGCCCTACTACTACCACACGGATGATATGTTCGTAACAATTGCGTTGCCATTGTTAGCCATTCTCCTGTGTGGCCAAGTTCCCCCGATTCGCCAGTGCATCTACCATGCGCACGACGCGCCGCATCGCCTTTACATCATGTACTCTGACAATATCAGCGCCATTTAGCACAGCTGCAGCCACAGCCGCAGCAGTGCCCTCCAGCCGTTCCTCTACCGGCAGATCGAGAATCTTACCGATAAAGCTCTTGCGCGACACGCCAACTAATACAGGGCGTGCTGCTGCCGAGCGCAGACGCGCCAGGTTTGTAAGAATCTCCAGATTATGCGCTAGTGTTTTCCCAAAGCCGATTCCTGGGTCAATCACTACCTGCTCGGGCATTATTCCAGCCTCGTTGCCCACTTGCATCTGCGTGGAAAAAAAATCCTCCAGTTCTCCCAGCAGGTCCTTATAGCTTGGGTTCAATTGCATTGTCTGAGGGGTTCCATGCATGTGCATGACGACCAAACCCGCACGCGCTCTGGCTACAATGTCCTTCATCCGGCTGTCGCCACGCAGTCCTGTCACATCATTGATGATTTCAACGCCCAGGTCGAGTCCGGCCTGCGCCACCTCACTTTTTCTGGTGTCAAGGGAAATGGGGACCTGCGCTTCGGCTTTTAGCTGCTCGATAACAGGCAAGACTCGCCGCATTTCCTCATCTGCGGGCACAGGCTGAGCTCCCGGCCGCGTGGATTCGCCCCCGATGTCAAGAATATCTGCCCCTTCAGCCGCCAGTCTTTTGCCTAATTCCACTGCGCTTTTCGGATCGAGATAAGGGTCTCCGTTAGAAAAACTGTCAGGTGTAACATTGATGATACCCATAACTAACGTTCTCGCCCCAGGATGCAGTTGGACATCGCGACATTGCCACACCCATCTCGCTGACGACTCTTCCAGAGCCATCCGCAGTGCGGTCTCGCCAATTTCGCGCAACTGTGGCGATTGCCGTTCCAGCTTCGCCTTGAGCTGGCAATAATGGGACACCGTACCGATCAGAAGAACGTCCGATACCGAAACGGAACAGTCAATGCAACCGTACGCTACCCCTGCATCTGCACCTATGCTCAGCATTTCCTGCTTTAAGATATTGGCCACCCAGGGCTTCACGTCAAATACCTTGATCAGCCGCACAACCGCCTTGGGGGCCATGATCTCGCACCCCTGGGGATGGACGCCGAGGCGCTCCAGCTCCTCCTTTACCTGCACCATGGTGTCAATATGCAGATGTTTCAGTCGCATTCTTCTCAGACCATTCTGATAACGCAGGGAAACAACACCCCAAAGACTACAATGTTCGTCGGTCATCCCCTGGACGGCAGACTAAAGTAGGGGCACTTTACAACGTGCCCCTACAACATCCAAACGATAAAAAAACTGGTTTACCATCACATGGCCCCTATGTTCGCAGCTGCAGCAGGCTAAGTCATGGTCCATTCCGTCAATCCTAACCCCTGGCTGTTGTTCTCAACACAGGTCAGTATTGCGTCTCGGTTTCCGGGGTAACGTGGGGATCCTTCTCTCTTTCGCGCTCTATATCGATTTTCTTCGGCTTCTGCTTCCCAAGTTGCGGAGGCTCAGGCTTAGGCCTTCCTGGCGTGGTTGCTGCCTTTATCTTCGGCGAGGAAGTCACGACCGGGCGTACTTCCTTCGTGAAAGTGCCGGTTGGCCCACCCACCTCGGCTTCGTATGAGGTTTTTCGCGCCTGAGCTTCTGCTTGCTCCATTTCAGGCGTTGGTTTACCCGTGACGCGAGGCAAATCCCGTGGCATTTCACTGCTGAGAATAACTCGTGGGAGCGTGGCGCGGGCAAGCGACGGCGAAGTTGCCTCCTCGTACTCATACATCAAAGTAGGCGTGGTCAACTCTTCCTCAGGCAGGAGTTCCTCTTCCGGGGCGAGCTCAGCAATCATCTTCTCAATTGGCTCGCCAAGGTAGGTTCTCACGAAGCGCCCCTGCTCTTCCACAACAGTTGGAGTAATAAAAAAGAGAATGTTGCGGCGCAAATTGGTTTCCCCTCGCCTGCCAAACATGAGCGGCCCGAGGTAGGGAATCTGCGAAAGAAACGGTATCCCGGCTCTCGTAGTCTCATCTTTCGTGTTAATCAGGCCTCCGATCACGCGCGTCTCCCCGCTCGGAATGATCAATACTGTCTCGGCTTCCTGCCGCTGCCGGCCGATCAGATCATAATACCTGTCCTCGGCCTGCCGCTTTACTGTATACGCTGTATTATTCTCGATTTTAAGGTACATTTCAATGAGATCATTGTTGGAGATACTGGGACGAATTTTGATCATCAATCCTTCGTTCACCGTGTTCTGCGTGGCAGTACTACGCCTGTAGCTGACATCGTCACTAAAAAATGTAGTTAGATAGGGCACTTCACCACCAACGAAAATGGTGGCTTCCTCCTGGTTCTTCAACAGAAGTCGCGGTTGGAGCAGGACCTTCGTATCTGTATCAGACATCAAGGCGGAGAGCTGGGCGCGCAAATGCGTCGACAGATATGAAACCTGTAAGCCTTCACTTCTGGTCAACGAGATAGTCGGAAATTCCTCACGCAGGTCGATAAAGCCCAGGTTATCGGTAACATCACCCGTCCCTTTCGGAATCCGAGAGGGCTCTCCAAAGAGCCCGTCTTGCGCAGCACTAAAGAGGTCCTGACTTAGATCATAGTCCACGCCCAGACTAAACTCCCGATCAAGGCGCGTTTCAATCACCTCTGCCTGGATCAATACCTGCTTCGATGGCCGGTCAAACGCTGCCAGAATTTTTTCGATCTTCTCGTGTACCTCTGTCACGTCCTCGACCAGCAACGTCCCGGCACGGTAGTTCATCTCCCAGAAAGCATCCTCTGTCACAACTCGCTCAATAGCCTTGCTCAAGTCCTGAAGCACTTCCCCCTCAAATCCGATATTATTAATATTGTATATGCGCATTTCCGGCCCGATATCGAGCACCTCCACCAGCAGCTCCATACGCTTAATATTCTGAAGCGTGTCGGTCACAATGATCTGGTGGGTTCTCGGGTCCGCCTCGATCGAGCCGGGTGCAGATTTATAACGCTCCAACATTTTGGCAATCTCACCCACGTCAGCATGACGAATGTAAAAAACACGCACAATAGGCTTGACATCTATCTCCTCAAGAAGGCGTGCAATCATCTCTATTACCTGCGGTAAATCAGTCACAATCACCTTATTGGTGCGTGGGTCTACGGCTGCCTTACCGATATTTTTCGTCAGCATGCCCTCGATGGCATTTTTAAAATCCTCGGCCTTAATATATCGAGGCTGAAAGATTTTACGCTCAACCTGCTTTGGCAAAACAGTAGTCTCGTACGTACGCCTGTCCATAATCTCATAGCGAGTATCGTTGACCTTGTGCCACACCCAGTCTTTCCCTGACGTGAGCTTATCAAGGATTACTTCCAGCGGTTCGTCCTTTGCAATGATGTCAACACGCTGGCCGACTGCTTGTCCTTTCGCAATTACCGTCACACCCGTCTGGCGCGAAATTGCCTGGAGCACCTGCCCGATATTGCCCTTGCTAAAGATAACTGTTGCCACTGATTGAGCTGCGGGCTGGGCCATTTGCACAGACTGAGCTTGTGGTTCCGCCGGCACATCAGTAGCCGGAACTTGCCCCATCATCATTTCCTCTCCCTCATCTTGCCCGGGGTCGCCAGCCCAGCCAGGGTAGATTAATAAGACTCCCAGCCCGACCAAACATAGTAATCTAATCCTCAACCATTTCCACTGTGTAATTGTGTTCAGGGCATTCATTTGTCATTTACTCCTTTTAGTTAAGCTTATGGCCCGTCTGCCTCATTGATGCCCGGTCGCTCTTGGCTGAATTCATGGACAACCGTGTAGCAATTACGAGCTTAAACAGTTTCCTCCAGGATCGTGTGCTTGCTGTGATTGCCTCTGCTCGCTCGCGAGAAAAGCATCTGTTGGACACCTGAGCTTCGGAAACAACCGCGGTTCATATCAAAACATACATAGCCTTTTCTTCTGATCCTTATAGCCAACGGTAACACAGTAATCATTCTCGTTAACCTCAATCAGGGTAATTTCAAGGGTATTGTTTTGATAAGTAATCGTCAGTGATTCATTAAGCCGCAAGGTATACTGTTTTTTCAACTTCGTATCCTCGATGATCGCTTCGTTGCCAAACGCACTGATCAGTCGCCAGTAATGCGTCGCACGTTCCAGACTCGGGGTTGGCCTAGGCCTGGGCGTTCGGGTTGGCGTGGGGGTCGGTCGTGAAATAATTGTGCGAAAAACCTCGCGCTGACCAAAATGAGGATATTTATCCAGAACCGCCACGTATTGGCTCTCAGTTTCGTCTACCGGGGCTGTTCTTTCTCCTACATTCAACTCTTTTCCTGTGCTGGCACGCGGTTTCTCATACGTTGACACGGCAACCAAATAGCATAGTAGCACAATAATGCCCACAAGAATGGCATTTATCACAATATCACGTCGTTGCATTGTCAAATCCTTTCTCGCCGTTGCCTATTGTGCTTTTAATCTACCCAGGAAAGCAACTGACAATCGGAGCCTTCCGTAGTGCCGCTAATTAATGCTCAGGTCGTCAGAAAACCTCTCCCTTCACCGATGTATCAGCTATTCTGCGGGCTCTGGGGCGCACGGCCGGCCGTTCGGCTGCCTCGTCTGCCTTAACAATCCGTGCCACAGTCACCGCTACGCGGACCCGATCTCTATCCAAATAACTGGTTAGCGTCAGCTCCCTGATCAGCAGGGACTTATTATCAAAGCCCGTGAGCAGCCTGGTAATACTGCGAAAATCACCTTCGGTCTTTACGGTTAGCAAAATGAAGCGATAATCTTCCACATCCTCAATTGGCTTTTCCTTGGCTGGTTCAATGGTTGGGTTCGCAAATCCCAATTGGGAACAGAGCGTATCAACCTCCTCACTGAACTGATGGGCCGGATTGCGGCCAGGCTCGCGCTTGGGGAATTGATCCTCAATTTCCCTGTAAGCACGTTCAATCCGCTCACGCTGCTCCATCTGACGTACATAACGTTGGTATGTATTTTCTACGGTCTGCAATTGTTCTGCTGAGGAGCGGAATCCCTCGTAGACGCGCGTGATGCCAAACTTATAGACGATGGCCGCACACACAAACACGCCCACAATCACCATGAGTATCCTTTCTCGACTAGAGACTTTCATCTGCTACCCTGCTTCTTCCGAAATGAACACACAAGATCAAACTTCACCACCCAAGGGCGGCCATGCGGCATCTGGTATCGTTGACGTTGCTTTATGAACACATCTTCAAAGAATCCCGTTTTTTCCAAACGCTCTTCAAATAAATTGAGCTCCTTGATTCCCAGCGCGTGGCCTTCAATCTCCAAATCTTCCCCCTTTTTGTATGTTAAATCCGTAATGGCCACCTGATGAGGGATAAAATCGAACTGACTGATCTCGTCAAGGATCGCCAGAGCCGAGCGCTTGTCATGAATATAACTCCGGATAATGCGCAGCTTGGTCTCTTTGTCCTGCAGTGCCGTCACCCTGGGTTCCATCGCGTTGACCTGGGCCGTATACCACTCGTAGAGGTGCCGGCGCTTGCCGACCTGCTCGGCTACGTAGATAATGCTCAGAGCCAGGATCACGAGAACCAGCACGCCTGTGGTGATAACGCTACGCTTCCTTTGCATACGCGCCCTATGCTTCACATATCGAATGGGCAAAACATTGATCTTGAGCGTCTGATCATCGAGTTCGCGAATAGCTCCCCCCAGAGGAATACAGAACCGCGCAAGATTTTGCGCATCAGTCAATCCGCACTCCGGCTCCATCTCTAATTGCGCGAAAGCCTGCAAGGCGTGCACCGTGACACCCATGTTGATCTGCATATACTCCAGCATATTCTTGAACGCCATGCCTTCGCCAGAGACGAAAACCTCGTTAATCGGAGGACACTCGAACTCTCGTTTGGCAAAGGTATAAGTTCGCTTCACCTCAGTCAGGAGCTTGCTTGACCACTCGCGCAGCGTCTTTACACAGGGATGCTCGCCTTTCCGCTGGATGTCTGTTCCAGGCTTCTCACCTGGCGAGGTTGCATTACGAATATTCGCGTCCATAGGGAATTGCAGATCGTCGGTAGTAAGACGCGCATCAGCATCATCTGAGGAGGCTTCATGAACCCCGCCTGTGCTGTCCGCCACGCCGGGCCCGCAACGTCGCGAGCCGAAAAATCCCTCTGGCTCTAGCATGTCAATCTGATTGATCTCTGCTGTAGACAGCGCTGGCGAGAGTACATGCTCGCGGTTGAGATCATCAATCAGCCGCGCTGTGCCGAGCGAAGTACTGCGTGTAAAGATAAGTATTCCTCGACTCACAATGCAAATTTCGGTTGTCAGCAACCCGATATTCACCAACGCACACGTTTGCTCTTCAAGTCCCTGCGGTCGCGTAAACACGAAAGCGTTAAACAAGGCAAGCGACGTCACGTCTGCCAGCGCCGGCGCAATGCCCGCCGCTGTCAGAATCTGAAGATGTTCCTCAACCACCGCGGAATCCACTGCGGCAATAAGAACCTGCGATCCGCCAATGCCTTCTCTTTTCATCACATAGTGTGAAACGACGTGGCGTTCGGCATTAAAGGGGATATTGCGCTCAGCTTCAAACCGAACCATTCCGGATATTTCGTCATCACCTGATGACGGCAGCGTGACGTAGCGTACCGTAGCTAAGTGTTTAGGAATCAAAAGGACCGAATACGGGATTCTCACCTTATGCGCTTTGAGTGCCTCCTTAATCACACTCGCCTTGGCCTGTGTCGCCTCCCCCATGCCAGCAGTAGTCGCAGGAAAAGGAATCGTCAGCGCCCGGCACACTCTCAGACCGCTCTTGTGCCGATTGACCTGCAGAATCTTGCACTCGCGCTCGTTTAATTCAACGCTTGTATACAAATTCAACATCGCTCTTTCTGATATCCTCCTTGTTTCACAACGTATCCCGTACTCGCGTCTCTCATATAATAGGCTAGATCTCAACCCATTCGAAGCATCGCAAGGCCGGCTCCTTGATGAGCATGGTTTCCTCGCGTGACCTCCGGCGGCGCCGACGTACTTCCCTATCGTCCAGATCCTCGTCGCGGTGAAAAATATCTAATGACCGCCACACGAGCACCTGAATTGACCGCTTCACACGTCCCACTTCACCCGTGGAATGAATTGTAAAGAAGTACGAGCGAACATCAAGAGGATAAGCCCCGCGCATTCGACTGAGCAACATGCCACTAATCTCAGAAATTTGCCCGAGATCCTGGACACTGCGAAATGCCTGATCATTATCAATCTCCCCCGAATGCGAGCCTCGCCGATGTTCTATGATCTTGTCAGCCAAAGCGCTTGGATCGGATTCATTGATCGCCGCCGCTTCTATGATTGCGCCCAGCACTTCAGGCCCTGCAGTGTTAATGTTGACCACCCTGTTCGACCGTACGGTCACCAGATCGCGGAGCCCCACCGGAGGGCGTTCGTCCCTGAAGCGTGGCCGCCGCTTCTGATCTTCCGAAGCCTGCGGATCGTAGCCATAGAACAGCTTTGGCGTCACGCCGTATACTTCCAACAATTCGTCTACAGTCAGAAAGCGGTCATTCTTTGAGCGATATGGTGCTATGTCATCCGACAAACGACGATCTTCTTTCTCGTGGCGCAACTCAGCGTAAATTTCGTTCTCATCCCGTCCCCGTCCTACACGGGGCAGTCTATCTGCATCGCGCCAATCCACAATTGCACACGCCGTCTCCAGCGCCTCTTTGTCTTCATAGCCCAGGCTTTTGATCAGGGCCGTCAACACACGGATACTTGCCTGATTCAAATTGATTTTGCTCTCTTCGTCCACAACCTTAACTTTTATCTGCCCACCCTCAAACTCCAACGCCTCGTCATCCTCATATGTTTTTTTCCAGATGTCTCCTTCCCCATCGAACGGTTGGGATTTCTCCGCATAATCCAGATACATATCGTTCTTCAGGTCAACAATCGCCTTTGCCAAACCAGCACGCGCCAGAGCGTATGCCGTGATCTTATCTTTATTGAGCTTGGTTAGCTTCAATTCCAGTCGCAGCTCATACGTCAAGGAATAGGCTATAAGTGACAAGACCACTACGATCCAGAGAGTCAGAATCAGGATCACGCCCTGTTTCTCTTGACATCGGCTGTTGCGAATCTGTACTCGCTTTTGCATCACACACCAAAATTCATGTCAGAGTTCGTTATCACACTACATAGTGCCTCAATGTGGCATTGCTATTATCGTATTCTACCCAGTTCCGGGCGATACTCCTCTTCCAAAGGCAGGTAGGTTTCTTCAGCCCTTGGAATGCGGATCAAAGATTGAAAATGCCGTTCCCTCGCCTTCGGGCCTGCATCCGTGAGCACAAGATCAACAGCCACGTAAGCAGGAAGACCATCAGCAGGTCTGTTTCTCTCCAACTGCATGATAAATTCATAGTTTGGGTCATCTTCTTCTACTTCTGGTGTTGGATTTCGGTATTTCTTTTCATTAGAATTCCAGTCGTCGGCGTCATACCAATCCATGTCGTAAAAGTAGCCATACTTGAGATCGAACTGCTTCACTCCTTCCGCGACTGTGGCCTTCAGAGGTTCGGGCTTTAGGATTTCCTCGCCTTCCTTTGTCCGCTCGGGCAGAAAGACGTCGTCCGTTGTTCGCACCAGACGGTCGTTTTCGATAGCGTATGTGATGCGAGCCAATCCCCAGGGTGGCGCAGCAGTCTTGCCATCTGTCAGCCGGTGGACGACAAATGACAGCCCGTCGCTTCCCCCATCATCCACACCCTTAAATGAGAGGTCAATACTCGAACTGAAACTGTAGGGATTCGGATAGTCTTCATCCTCTATGCGTTCGAGAAACTCATCCAAACGTCCTTCGCGCCTGGCGCGTTCCATCTCATTCTCAAATTGCTGCACGTGCTGCCGAAACGTAATATTGTAGTTCGACTCATCCTCATAATAGACTGTGCGGAAGTCTTTGGTAATCATATCAAAAATAAAGCGGGACTTCTGCATGACGTCTATGTTCCTTTCTCCGAGCTCATAGGCGCGCATCCCGATGCGAAAAGTTGAGTACAGCGCAGTCACAACAATGGAGAAGATCAGAACAGCCAGCAGAGTCTCGAGTAACGTAAATGCTGACAACCTGGATTGCATAGCCACTTCCTAATAGAGTCTGTTTTGCTTCCTACTTTCGTGGGTGAACTTCTCGAGCCCGGTCAGGTACGTCGTTACTTTGCACGCTCGAAAGGTTCTCATTCGGCCATCATCGTAGTAGATCGAGATAGTGATTTTCGTGAGTATCTCAAATTCATCCACCACATCCTCAAATGGAATGTCTTCGTATTCCACCTCTATATCTTCAACTGATGTGGTCCATTGAAAGTACGGATATTTCTCGCCGAAATCGCCCTCACTCTCGTCCAGCTCCGGCATTTCGATTTCATACTCATCAAGCAGCCGATTGGCGAGAAACGTCGCCTGAGTTACAATCTCGGCTTTCTTGATGCTTCCCAGCGACACGGCAAATGACCGCATAAATGTTGCTATAGTCAATGAAAGAATCACCAGCGAGACGATCACCTCAAGCAACATGAAGCTGTATCTCTCCATCAGAGAGCCAGCGCCGTATTGTCTATGTACACATCTCCCGGTGTAATACATCTCGATCCCTCAGTCTGTTCGAATTGCCCACGAGAGGCTCCCAAGGTCTTCCTTACCTGCGTAGTCCCAACCGATGGTGATGGTCGCCGCGGCGGCGAGCACGTGAGCGCTTGGCCTGGCTCCCGTCTGCAACGTCTCTCAATACTCGTGGGACCAGGGACTCGACCGTTCCCTATTCATAATCTTCGTCGCCTGTTTCTCCCGCAGACTCTTCCACCTCTGGAAGGCCATCATACGCCTTGGGCAGGCCAGTAGCGCCAGCCACTTCGATCGTCATGGTTCGACCGCGCTCGCTTTCCATTACGATCGTTGCAGCAGTAGCAGATCCATCTGGATAAAACAGAATCCTGGCGATACCAGGTTTTTCATCTGCTTCTGCCTGGGTGGTGATCTCAAGGAAATAAATTGTCAATGGCAAATACCTAATTTTTTCAACGGTTTTCCGCGTCTGCTCGCGATCCCGTCGGCGTGCGTTTTCATCCTGCGCATGTAGATCAAACCGGTAACGGTCTCCAGGCACGTCGAATCGCACCTCCACCTGTTTTTCGCCAAGCACTGCTTCTCCCCTCGCGTATTTAAGAAGCGCCACAACCTCACGCGCGGACGTGTGCAACTGATTTCGCTGATGAAACCCTTTCATAGAGGGAATGGAAAAAACCAGCATGACAGCGAGAATCATCATCACAACCAGGATCTCTAATAACGTGATACCTGTTTGCTTGCGTCGGTACTCGCACACCTGCCAACTATCTCCACTTTCATCCAATGCTTTGCACCCCTGTCCTGCGTCTTTACATACCCGGATCAAGCTGAAAAATCGGCAGTAACATGGAGATCACCACAAACCCGACCACGCCTCCCATCAATAAGATAATCAACGGTTCAATAAGCGAAGTGAGTGTCTTGACTGACCGATCAACCTCAGATTCGAAGGAGCTGGCAATCTTTATCAGCACATCATCGAGTTTTCCCGTCTCCTCACCAATCGCTATCATGTTCACCACAACCGGTGGGAAGATGAGGCTTTCACGAAGAGTGGCGGCTACCCCAGAACCCTGCGTGACGCTCTCAGAAATGCGCTCAACTTCCCTGAGCACAAGGCGGTTGGTCATCACTTCCTGCGTGATATCCAGCGCCGTTAGAATAGGCACACCGTTGTGCAGCAGAGAGCCAAACGTTCGGGCAAACCGCGCGATCTGTCGCTTAATAATAAGTGGCCCCAACATGGGTAACTTGATCTGCAATCTGTGTAAAAACGTTTTCCCCTCATCTGTGCGCGCAAAGTTCCACACAAGGAATCCCACAAAGCCTGCCCCAAATAGGAGATACAGAAAGTTCCCGCCAAGGAAACTGCTCATGCTTATTAAAATCTGTGTCGGCAGAGGCAAGGTTTGGTTCAAATCATCAAAAATAACCACAATCTTTGGGATGACAACCGTCATGAGAACAATAATGGCTCCTATGCCTGCCAGGATCATTACTACTGGATAAGCCAAAGCTGACTTAATTTTGCTACGCAGCTCGTCCTCAGCTTCGGCAAAATCGGCAAGACGCTGCAGTACAGAATGGAGCATGCCACCAGCCTCTCCTGCTTTCACCATGGCACAGAAGAGCTTTGAGAATACGTGTGAATGCTTCGCCAGCGCCTGGGCCAGAGTATCGCCACCTTGAACGTCGTTGGTCACCTCTGAAATGATGTCGCGCAGTGTGGGGTTTGCTGTCTGATTCATGATAATCGCGAGTGCCTTCACCAGTGGCACACCCGCATCAATCAAATCCGCCAGTTGCCGGTTAAACGTTGCCAAATCGGATATTCTGACGCGCTTCCACAACGCTTTGCTCAACGGCTCAGCCTTCCGCCGAACCTCTGTCTCGTTCACAATGAGTACCGGAAAGTACCCCATTGCCTGGAGACGCCCCACGACAGCCGGCTGATTTTCGGCATCCATTGTCCCCTGAATCAGCTCACCCTTGGGATCTTTTGCCTTGTACGAAAATGTTGCCACACTACTTCCCCCACAATGCTTCAATAATGCTACACTGGCGTATGCTGTTTTACATTAGCCGCTAGAGCGCTTGCTCCTACACGGTGTCCAGACCCACCCTCCAATGTCTTCTATATCGGGGGTCTTCTCTGCCGGACGCCTCTCCTTTGGGAGAGGATCGGAGACAATTTCTTCGTGCAAACTGCCTGTGTCGCATACCTGTGAAGTCACAATCCTTCGCACCTTCCGCAACATGCCTTATACGTCCTCATGGTCAACAAATTCGTCTTCCATGGTTACTCGCAGTACCTCGTCAATGGTGGTGATTCCGGCTTTGATTTTAGTCCACCCGTCGTGGCGAATCGGACGCATTCCTTGTCTGATAGCTTCCTGACGGAGGATGTTTGCCGCCCTGCGATCTACTATCAAGCGTCTGAGGCTCTCATTTATTTTCACCATTTCATAAACAGCAGTTCGGCCCCGATAGCCCGTATAGCGACACTTTTCACACCCAATCTGACGCATAAAGTTTACCTGCGATACATCCTCATGCCGCACGTTCATCTTATTCACAATCTCCGTTTGTGGCTGATAAACTACTTTACAATCCGGACACAACACCCGCACCAGCCGCTGCGCAATAATAGCTTCCACCGACGAGGAGAGCAAAAAAGGCTCAATCCCCATGTCAAGCAAGCGCGTCACAGCACCGCAGGCATCATTTGTATGCAACGTGGAAAACACCAGATGTCCTGTCAGGGCTGTCCGAATAGTGACCTCAGCGGTCTCTTGGTCACGAGTCTCACCAACCATGATAATATCCGGATCCTGGCGCAAAATTGTCCGCAAGCAGCGCGCAAACGTCAGCCCGATCTGCGGCTGCACTTGTATCTGCGTTACTCCGTGAATCCGATACTCGATAGGATCTTCAATGGTTATAATTTTTTTCTCAACACTATTAATTTCGCTAAGTGCAGCATAGAGAGTGGTTGATTTTCCACTTCCGGTTGGCCCTGTTACCAGGATAATCCCATGAGGTTTCTTGATCGTCTCCCGAAGCAACATGATGTGATTCTCGTCAAATCCTAGCCGATCAATGCGGCACAATTCGGAATCTCGGCTCAGAATCCGAATGCTAATACTCTCACCGTACGGTGTGGGCACAGACGAGACACGTAAGTCATAATCCACATCACCCATTTTCACTTTGATTTTCCCATCTTGTGGAAGCCGTCGCTCAGCAATGTTCAGATCAGCCATGATCTTAAGCCGCGAAATAATCGCCGATTGAAACCGCTTGATTGACGACGGTATGGCCGCCTCATAGAGCAGCCCATCAATTCGATATCGAATGCGCAATTCCTTCTCGAGCGGTTCAACATGGATGTCCGTTGCCCGATCGGTAAATGACTCGGCAATGATCTGGTTGACAAATCGCACGATCGAGGCATCTTCGGCCATTTGATCAATATCTTCAACATCCTTCCTCTCAACCTCCAGAACCTCCGCCGTCTCGCCGTTTATCATCTCTTCAACCGTATCAGCACCTATGCCGTAGTATTTCTTGATCGCATCGTCAATTTCCTTTGTTGAACTAATGACTGGCTCGATCTCAGTTTTCAGGGCCAGGCGCAGGTCGTCCAGCACGTGAATATTCAGCGGATCGTTTGTTGCCACTTTCAGTGTGCCGTCCTGATGTGAAACAGGAATGAGATTATAATGGGTGACGAGCTTTGCGGGAATCTTTTCAATGACCTCTTTTTGAATTTGTATTTCGCTGAGCCTGACAAAGGGAATCGCCAATTGCTGAGACAGGGCGCGAAGGACATCGTCTTCGCTTGAGAACCCCATTTTCATCAGTATACTGCCTATGCGATCACCCGACTTCCTGTGCTCGCGCAAAGCCATCTCCAGGTCATTGGGATCCAGCTTCCCCATTGCAACAAGTATTTGTCCCAGCAGATTCTCCTGGCTGTGCATCATCATCGCCTTTGGCCTCGCTTTATTTCATGTGCGCATACTCTTCTGCCCCGTACTCTTATCCCAATAATTATATGCATGAAGCATACCAATCTCTTATCGGCTAAGTCCAATTTTTCCAATAGCCTCGTAAGTCGCGAAAGGGAACCCTTGAAGAACGATCTTTAATACATAAACCATTGATTTCACATATCTTAGAAATCACTGGTGGTTCTCTTACCTGCGGGTAAAAGCAAGGTTTTTCTTCACTCTATAGACTGAAGGCAAGCCAAAAAGGTGAGAGGTGTACGAAGGAATTGTGAAATCGCTATTCACGAGATCGGGTTTTCACAACTCCTCACCATGAGCGGCGCCTTGTGGGTGGTAGACGGAGTGGCACAGGATTCTCAAGGGCGTAGAGCCTAACCTTGGCATTGCGCAGCTTATTCGCCAGATCCTCCTGGCTCAGATCGGCCAGAGCTGGGTTTAGTTGTAAGGCACTTTCCCATGCAAGAACCGCCCGGTGCAAATACTTGATTGCCTCTTGTTTCTCGCTAATGATGTGAACCGAGCGAAGACGCTCTGTGCTATAAAGCGCGCTGATGTAACTCTCTGCGCGTGCGAAATACTCATTGCCTCGCTGAGCAAGGACGCGTGCACTCTGCGCGGCAATACGTTGCTCACGCGCTAAATCATTCTCGGCCTTGCTGATCAATTCCGATGCCTGCTCGATCACTCTTGACGCTTTCGGGTATTCATCAATGATGTCTCGGGCCATTTTGATTGCGACTTCGTATTGCTTATCACCATAAAAAAACAATGCCTCGTTCAAATCCTCCTGCGCATAGAGATTCAGCATTTGCTGCGCTTTTTGACTCCCAGGGTCTTCAATCAAAACTCGTTTCAGTTCTTTTTTTGCAAACCCGTGTAGACTCTTCTCGCGACAAAATATCGCCAGCTCCACACGCCCATCGTAATCATCCGGCCCAAGCTTCAGCGACCGCTCCGCGTATTGATAAATGTAAATTGGAGTTGGATCCACGTTGGGAAAAGTGTCCATGTATAGCTGATAGTAGTAAATCGCCTTTTCATAGTCCCTCTGCAATGCGTGGTCCTGCGAGAGGCGTTGCAATATACTCGCTAATCGCTCTGGTAAATACGTCCCTCTGAAGTTCCCGAGCTTGTAAGCTTGCAAATAGTATGGAATAGCCGACTCCAGGTCTTTTTTTCGATAATACGCATCAGCCAGCTTAAGCAAGACAACCGCATCATTTGGATTCATTTCAATCTTGCGCTTATAAACCGGAATGACCTGATCTGTTTTGGTGGGGTCGCCTTCCCAGAGAACCACGAGACGATCAAATACCTTGACGTTGTCTCGTTCCAACGCAAGGGATTTCTGATACAACGTACCGGCCTCCTCGCGATTAAGCCGATCTTCCTGGTAGAGTCCCCAGCGAAAATAGACATCCGCCAGAGCACGGTTTATCTCCTCAGTCTGTTCGCTGGTCGGCCCCATCTTTTCGGCACGCTTAAGAAGCGCTTCCGCCTGGTCATACTCGTCATTTTCCATCAACTTCCGCGCCTCACTTACCATCTCGCCGATGCGTTCGACTCTGCGCTTTTGCTCCTCGGCCTCCCGCCTGGCAATTTCACTTTTTGCTAAGGCGATACGTGCTTCGATGTCGGTGTCGCCTGGATGGAGCTGTAGCGCCTTTTCGTATTCCTCCACGGCACGCTGAAAATTACCACTGGCCAGATGTTGATTTCCAATTTTGAGATGCCCAATGTAACGGTCTTCTTTTTCAATTCGCTGTAGCCGATCTCGGGCGATTTTTACGCCACCCATACTGTTGATGAACATAATACTCTCGGGTTCATTCGGGACATTCTCCACAATGCCTTCCTTACGCTCGCCGCTTTTGAGGATAATAACATCACCAAATGACGATGAAAGCACCACGGCAAACACAATAATAAAAATAATGGCACAATATCTACGCGGTTGTCGCATTGTCACTCACCTATTTGCGAGAGTTGATTCTGTTCCTCTCCAATCTGCTATTACTTCTTATAACTTAAGACTGGCTGCAGTGTCAATTGTTTTGCTGCCCCACGGGCGATCTCCTCAGTGCTTATCCATTCAGCTCAGATATTTTTTCTAAGCGCCATATCGAGCCTACAGCTTCTTCTCGGGGGAAGCACGTCGGTAGAGAGCAACGTCGCACCATTTCAACCCGCCCGAGACTGGAAATCGCCGCACCTTCTCCTTGATCCACCCTGAGGCAAGCCACCTGCTCTCCAATCTCTGGAGCCAGTCGCGGTTGTCAAACGACCAATCTGAGACAATGAGCCAGACATGTGGCGCTTGCTCCAATTGTGCCGGTCGCACGAGAATTTTCTTCTTGCCCGCCAGAAGCCGAACGATGAGCGAGACGCGCTGGGAATTAAGAATATATTCGCGATCAGCGTAGGCCCGATCATAATACAGGAACGGCATAAAGGAGAAGGGATTAGCATGGACAACCAGATCTTCGGCTCGCCTTGTCTCTGCCACGTAATTGTAGGCCGGCATGGTGACGTCACGAATGTCCAGCGATAGATAGATCTTTGACGATAAGTAGAAAAAACAGGCCAGGAAAATCAATACCCCAGCAGCAACGACCCTTGATCTCATACGCACCAACCCAAGGCTGAGCAGGAGAAATACTATCGGCAGGTAAATAATGAAACACCGGCTATAGAGACGACCGTGCAACTGCACGTGAACCAGCGTGAGGACGATTGGAACGGCAAGTGCGCAAATGAGAAAGCGCCGCCAGGAGGCCTGGCACCAGAGCTGCTTTACACCCAGCAGACTAACGATTGTCAACACGACAAGAAAAACAAGGAGCTCCACATACCAAAACAACGTGAAAAATGGATTGAATGACAATTGTAGTCTGATCGGCACCCATGGCACCAGACCTAGCAGCGGGTCAAACAGATATTCGTGCATGCGGCTAAGCGTCACTCCGCCGCGTTCAAAAGAATGTACACCCATAAGCACGTTATTCCACAGATGCGTGAAAAACGTCTCCACCCACGGGAAGTATAGGATCACAATCAGCCCCAGACACGTTAAGACTCTCCGCAGAGCAATTTCGGTTTTGACTCCACGTCCGGGAAGATCAATTAGAATATAGAGAAGCAGTCCCCCAATGAGAAACAGACTATAATAATGCGTATACAGACAAAGTACCGCAGTCACCACGAATAGCGCCATGTGGCCGCGAGCAAACGACCGCACATAGAGCAGCGCTGCGTATATCATCATCGCCGCCAGAAACGCCAGCAGGCTATACATGCGAATCTCTTGCGAATAATGAATTTCTGATGGCGAGATTGCCAGGAAGAACATCAGCAGGAGGCCAACATACACACCGAAAAACCGCTTGCCAATCAGGTATCCCGCGATTAGGAAAAGCATTCCAAACACAACCGATAACCCCCGCAACCAGACTGCGCTGGAGCCTAGATACAACCATACATGGAGCAGAAGAAAATAGAGCGGCGGATGTACGTCCATCTTGAGCAGCGGGAGCATTTGCCCAAGGGGACGCGAGGCAAACTGGTAGCTGAACGCCTCGTCACTCCACACACTCATTGCTCCCAGATGCGATAGTCGCAACAGTAGCCCAAGAAGAAAGATGAGCCCCCAGAGCAATGGGACGTAAGATCCCACGTTGCCTGCGATCTTTCCAAAGCTCTGACTGTCTGATCGATCTGACACGCTCCGTTATGGCCCCTTTCGTGCTGCCAGGTTACGGAAGTATCGAAAGATAGGTCTCCCGCCTTTACTACCGCTCCTCGCCCGATTCTATTTCATTGCGCACACAGGGTGCGCGCCCAATGTCTGGAGAGCACAAAAGAGCGGGAGTTTTTTTTCCGAATTCAAATTTTTCCTTGCATAATAGTAACCATTTCTTGTAGTGAATCCTTATATTTTTCCCAGGCAAGGTCAAGAACAAGAACTCCATTCAGTCCATTCACGTGGTGCACCAGGGGCGTCGTCAGACACCATAGTAAAAATCACTCTCACACTAAGGACTCTGAAAATGGCTAAGCCAAAGATACTTCGCATTGGAATCATTGGAGCAGGTATGTATGCGTGTACCGTCCACATGCCAGCACTGAGAAAATTCAAAGCAGTGAGAGTCGTGGCCGTGTGCCGTCACCACAAAGAGCGGCTCAATCAGTTTTGCAAACTTTTCCATATTTCCAAAGGCTACACCAACTACAAGCAACTCCTGGATAAGGAGCGTCTGGACGGCGCTGTGATTTCCAGTCCGCACAGTCTGCATTACGAACATGCCAAAGCCTGCCTCGAACGCGGTATCCCGGCGCTGATTGAAAAACCGATGACCATAAAGGTAGCTCATGCCAAGGAACTTGTGCAACTCGCCAAGAAGAAACAGATTCCCATAGTGTTGGGATATAACCGCCACTACTGGGCCAACTACTGCGTGGCAAAAAAAATGATTGAAGACAAGGAGATCGGTGAGATTCGATTCATCAGTGCCCGCTGGGTAGCTGATATTGAATGGGCGCTAGCCCGTACTGATCCACCTGGCTACTTCCGCACCAAAGCATTTCACAAAGAGGGCGACGCTCCGAATTTCCGCGGCGACCCTAAACTTGCGGGTGGAGGCATGTTTATTGACGGTGGATCGCATCTTTTGGATACCATTCTCTGGACCACGGGACTACGCCCCCGGCGCGTGACTGCCTTTATGGATAATCGCGGCTTTCAGACCGATTGCGATACTGCGCTCACCGTAACCTTCGATAGTGGCGCCATGGCCTCGTGTGCTGTCATGGGAGCCACGAAGACATTTAAAGGCCATGAACTGCATATTCACGGCACAAAGGGGTCGATCTTCGTGGATGACTACACCATTTTATACCAGCTCGAGGCTCAGAAAGAGGTACAGATTGTTGACCTTCCGGGCGACAGTAGCTCAACAGCCAATTTCGTCAATGTCCTTTTAGGAAAGGAACACGTCTATTCGACCGCCAAGGACGGGCTGAGGGCCGTGATTATGGTTGATGCAGTCTATCGCGCCGCCCAAACAGGACAACCTGTCGACATCCACCAATGGGTGTAAGACTCAAGCCACCCACTCCATCCGCCAGCCACTCCGCATGGATCTCTTCTGCCCGACGGCGATCGCCTGACCGCGTCTCACCTTGTGGAAACCTTCGCCAAGCATTTCCTATTCTGCCAACAATGCCCTTATGCGCCGGACAGATAAGGCTATTGATAATACCTTCCCTGGGAGATAAGGTTTTACCTGGGCGTTTGATTAAATTCGACTGTTGAGGATCAATCAGAGGGGCTAAGATTGCATCAAACGTGAGACACGGAAACATGACAGCCAGAATATAATTCTAACCCTAAGAATATCAGGTAAAGGGCTGATTAATCATTTAGCCCTTTTCAATTAGAGCGTCAAGAATCCGATTCCCGTCATTTTTTTGTTGCAATACCGGTACAACATGGGTAAAGAGGCAACTCAGTAAGAATCAATTTTTTGTAAGAATTCTGACCGTTCTTAAGCTTATCCACAATAATGCCCCACACTCACACGCACAGAATCCTTGTGGTTGACGACGAATCGGCGATTCGCGACGTTTTGTCCACAGTCCTAACCGCAGAAGGCTACACCATTAGCACCGCCACTGATCTTCCGGAGGCACTGAGGCTAATAACAGAAGACGTCTTTGACATCGTTATCACGGATCTGAAGTTGCCAAAGGGAAACGGAATCGAAGTTCTTCGCCAGATCAAGCGGCTAAATCTCGACACACTGGGCATCGTGATCACGGGGTACGGCTCAATTGAATCAGCGATTGAGGCCTTACGCACTGGCGCCTATGACTACATCACCAAGCCCTTCCATGCAGATGAAATCAAGATTCTCGTCCGCAAGGCACTAGAGTACAAGAAACTCCACAAAGAAAATATTTATTTGCGGCGACAGATCCAGTCGGCCTACCGAATTGAAAATATCATAGGTAGCTCTCCGGGCATGCAGGAGCTCTTCCAGCTCATCGAGACTGTTGCTGATAGCGATAGTACTATTCTGATTTTCGGAGAAAGTGGAACGGGGAAAGAGCTCGTTGCGCGCGCCATTCACTATGGTGGCGTCCGCCGCAATCATCCGTTAATCCCGGTCAACTGTGGGGCAATCCCCGAAGATCTTCTTGAGAGCGAATTGTTTGGCCACGTTAAAGGCGCGTTTACTGGCGCGGTAATGACTCGTGTGGGACGATTTCATCTGGCTGACGGTGGAACCATTTTTCTGGACGAAATCGGCGACATGAGCCCGAAGCTACAGGTAAAACTCCTTCGCGTGCTGCAAGAACAAGAATTCGACCCTGTGGGCTCCACTGAAACGATCAAGATCAATGTACGGGTGATTGCCGCAACAAATACGGACCTGGACCAGTCAGTGGCTGAGAAGAGGTTCCGCGAAGACCTCTATTACCGCCTGAACGTCATTCCGCTTCACATTCCTTCATTGCGAGAGCGCCGTGAAGATATACCGCTTCTCATCCAGCATTTTGTAGAAAAATTCAACAGACTTAAGCATCGCAAGATTACCGGCTTTTCTCCCGACGCCATTGAGCTATTGCAGGAATATCCATGGCCAGGCAATGTGCGTGAACTTGAAAACCTGGTCGAACGCATGGCGATTTTAAAAAGCATCGGCAAGGTAACCGTCAGGGATCTGCCCCAAAAGTTTAGCGTCCAGCAGGCTGACACCATTCCGACTGCGCAATTTTTCCCGGAGGATGGCATAGACTTTAACAGCGTGGTTGACGACTTTGAAAAAAGACTCATCCTCCATGCCCTTAACAAAGCCAGGGGTGTGAAAAGCCGTGCAGCCCGGTTGCTGAGAGTTAAGCGTACCACACTCGTGGAAAAAATAAGGAAAAAGAGAATAGGCGCTTGACACCGCACGCACAGCACACGGCCCGGCATCCTTACGTCTGCCAGGCCATTTTCACTTGACATTGTGCTGGACGTTGATGTAATTATATTACTCGATTATGCTGTTATTTTCAATTGACAAGATTGCCTTTGAATTCTACATCAATTCGTCTGAAATAACCGTATAAGAACTGCGTGAGCGGGAATAGCTCAGTTGGCTAGAGCGTCACCTTGCCAAGGTGAAGGTCGTGGGTTCGAGCCCCATTTCCCGCTCCATTTTATTTCCTGCAATATCAATGCTCTACGTAGGACTTAACCCTTGGCGTTGTCCATGTAAAATAGGACAAAAAGGGACGTTTCTGGACGCAAAGTGGACGCATTTTGGACGCGTTTTGACTACAAGTGTAGACAGCTACTTTGGCGTGCTAATTTGACTATTGTGTTTTAGGTGCTGGCAAAAAGAGATGCGGCGCATGCCCTTCTTCCAATCCTCAGGTTGCAGGTTGGGAAGGCCGTTTTCGATGGGCTAAGCATGTGTCAACTCTCCAGAGTGAACGTCTTCCGTTGGATTTCTCAGAAATCCAAGTCCGATGAAGACGAAGCAGGCTGACAGTACGATAGTCGGAATGGCGAAACGCTCCACGCCTACGTGGGCTGTCAAGCCAGTGAGTCTAGGCAATGCCCCGAGGAGCAGCGCGAGGCAAGGAAGTCCAAACGCCAGCCCTGGCCGGGTTGGAAAAGCCACATAGACGGCTTCTAGAGTTACCGGCATGGTCATCTGGAATACGAACATGCCTAGCAGCGCCGCTGCAAGATGTCCGGGAGCGAAAACCACAAACGGTGCGGAAAGAAGCAGCGCACCAACACTCAAGATCCTCCAACCGATACGATCAGCGATTACTCCGCCCAGAGCCTTCCCTGCTACCGCCAAGCCTGCCAGCGCGAAGATAGCAGTTTGCGATTCACGCCATGAGCCAGAAAACACCCCCCCCACGAGTGCTCTAATAGATACGGAGGCGAGGAGAAGTCCAACGCACGCGAGCAGTGGAGAGCTCGCGATCACACGCTTGGAGAGAGTGGCCTGTCCGTCTTCTCGGGCTGGCAACTTCAAAACGAAAAGACCAGAAAGAACGAGAACGGGAATCAATGACCACCGCCAAGGGAATGCATTCAACCCAAGCCAAAGCCCCATTGTCAGCCCAAGAGCTCCGGGAGCCACGAAAAGACCTGCCTCACGGGCCCGCCCGCCCGATAGCTGTAGCACGAGCGCGCCAGCACCAACATGGAATAAGGAATTACCGATTCCTGCGAACACCACTGCGAACACTGCGGAATACTGCTGCGCAAACACGGCGAGGGTCATGGCCCAAGTACCGAAAGCTGCAGCCCACCTGTAGGCTTTCCGATAGTCAGTGACAAGCCCCACGACAAACTGTGTACCAAAGGCCAGAACATTGTACAGGATTACCAGGTGACATATGGCGTCAAAAGGAAGCCTCGCAAACGCGACTTCGGTATAGACTACCGCCGCAGAAGCAGCGTCGACGAGAGCGTGGATTGCCCCAAACCCTAACGCCAAGGTGACCGGACCAAGGTACAGCGGACAGACCCGCCTCACTGCCCCTTGCTTCTTGGCGAAACCAAGCTGCAGTAAGGTCTGACTTGGAGACGCCAAATGATTTTTCATTTGTCCCCACGCACGACAATGTGCAGAAAGATATCTTCTGTGGGTTCAGCGTCAACGATCTCCCACACCATCTCATGATCGCTGCGTCTCATTGGCCGGAGATACTCGGGGGTGACAATACTTATGTCCAGTGCATCATCTGCAGTAACGGAGACGACTTCTTTTCCTAACGTTCCGGTCCAATCAGCTCCCGAACGCAGGAAATACTTGAATGTGTTGGTCTTTCTATCCTTCGGTAGGATGATTGAATAATGGACCGAAACGCGTTGTTTTTCCCCACGCCGAACTGAGGTTTGCCACGCGTAACCATGGCATACCGTTCTCTCCCCATTGGCGCCTAGGTGCCGCCACGAGGTCTTCTTGATCCTGGAGGGCTCCTCGCCGTCGATGTCTACGCTGAATCTCACGACCTTCGGGGCCGTTTCATTAGCCAAATAGAGCGGGAATCCCATCACGAAAGTCGTCGGGGACTCGCTGGCTGCAAGACAATGCATATCGAAGATGCAAACGACATCAGCAAGAACGCGTGTCTCCTTGCCAAAAAGCCACTTTGTCACAACATGAGGTTTTAACTTGATCTTCACGTCGGCGCTATCCATACGAATACGACTCGTTGGGGCGAGGATCTTCTTGTAAATGTCACGCTTCGATGAAGATCGTTTCTTCGAGCCAGGTGGATAGACAAGGTCACCAGGTGCCGACGACACTAAGAGACAGACTGTCAACAGGACAAGTACGAATCGATTCCACATTTCATCCTCCTTTCTTCCTTCCCAACAGCTGCGATATGAGGGGCCGGGGATCGGTCCACTCGACATCTAAAGCCCACGCATGTACGATCCGCTCCAGTGAGTTGTCAGGCGGTCTAACGTTTACCCTGGCAAAATCTGGGGACACCGTGATCTATTCGTGACCTCAACTCACCACCTTTCCCGCCACTGTATTGTACATGGCTGATGTTAAGAAACACACACCCGGTTTATTAAGAAGATTTTCTTCCATTCCTACTACATAGCGACTGCCGCACAGGTATGATAAGTTTGATATTTATGACGCCTTCTTACACACTCTTACCCAAAAGAGACTCAAAAAGGTTCCAATAAAAGAAGTTAAACAGAATAGACTGAATCGGTGAAGTACCTATGAATCCGCAAAATGGAACTTACTTCCAGGATTCATAGGGTAACTTTGGAAGGCTGAGGACGGGAGCTCGGCTTCACTTCTTGGTCAGAGTACTGTACGTGGTCGGGCCCTCTTGGACAATATGGAGGCAAAAATAAGGTGTAATCCACAAGCCGAAGATTGAGCCACCCCTCTTATGAAGCAACCCCGTTGGCTTAGAGTTGATGTTTCCTTTGACATACTCAGCTCGATAGTTGTATTTCATCACAGATTCATGTCCGGCAGGATTGCCAAGAAGAGATTCTCAAAGGTGAATGCCATATTTCTATGGCGGGACCAGCAAAGATAAATAGAGTCAAAGTAATCTTGGTCGCACTCTTTGCAGCCGCACTCTTGTCAACACCTGCATATGCTGATATCATCTGGCCGGAATTGTTAATTGCAGCTCGAATTGGATCTTATTTGGCTGTCTTTTCGGCCCTGCTTGTCGAGTACATTTTCGTTCTTAGTTTCTTTAAAACCTCGCTGGCAAGGTCTGCGTTGATTACCCTTTGCATGAATCTGGCATCCACCGTTGTCGGAATAGGCCTAGTGCGCCTTGCGGTTATCATCGGATGGGAAGCATTTCCTGGCATCCTGCTCTACGGGGAATTCGATACAGGAACATGGATATCAGTAATACCCGCATACCTTTTTACGAGTTTCCTAAATGCTGGTATCGAATTTCCTGTAATAGTAAAAGGCTTCAAGCTAAAGGTAGGCCAGAAAGGATTCTGGATTCTTGCGTTGGCAAATGCAGTAGGCATAGCAGCAACATCCCTTATCCTGTCGGCATTGCCAAGACGTGCCCTGCGAGTAATAATAGGGCAATGAGACGCGGGCATACTTCGTCAGATACTTATTGGACAATGTAAGGTATAGGTTCACTAACCGAAGATTGTATCATTCCCCCTGATAGCATCCAACTCCAATTATTGCCTCGGGTCCATACGACGGCGTTCCTGAATAATGACCATCCTCAATCAGGGTAGGTTTGCGGGTGAGAGTGTTTCGATTATTGCCCGGTCGAGGATGAGCCTCGTAGTTGTAGCATCGTCTGGCGCAAAGTTAAGTATATCGAAGGAAACTATTAGACTTTCACCGACGCAGTTCTGGGGTGGCAATAGGTAGAGCCGGTCTCCTGAATAATAAAGAAACAGGCAAAAGACGTGAATTCCATCCTTTACCTGCCTATATTGTGCCTCCTGCAGTTCGCTTGATTACTGTCGAAGATCAATTAAGGAATCTCGATATAGCCAATCGTGACGCTGTCCATGTAGATGGTACCGCCTTTCGTCGGGTCGAAGTCAAGCATATCAATCGCCGCGAAGAACCCATCCTGTCCTGACGTTGGTGAGCCGGGCAGAGTTGGGGTCTCCCAGTAGACGTCGAAGAGACTAGCGCTAGTTGTTGGCATTGCACCGGGCCCTGTGCCCTGGCTGTTCAGCTCCATGGTCTGCGTCATCTGGCCATCTTCGTTCTGGATACGTAGTCTGACCTGTGGCATGTCATTTCGGGCCGCGTCACTCGCGCACCTCAGAGTGTATATAGCCCGATAGAGCTTATCCGCCACATAGGTTAGCTCATTTGCCGTGCCACTTGACTGCCACCATCCAAAATTGCTCGCGGCAGTAGTCTGGGACGTAATCCAGAGCGTACCTGTGCCAGCACCGCCAGACGTAACTGGACCGTAGCCAACGTTGGTCACAAATCCCCAGTTGGAAAAGTCGCCAGCAGAGTCATACGTCTCGATCAACGTGCCAAGTGCAGGAAATGGAAACCGCTCCACTATAATCTGATCCACATAGTGCGTCCCATACTGCCCTGTGTCGAAGTCAAGCATATCAAAGGCAACGCCTAGGCTCCCACTCACGGCAGGGGCTAAGTAGCAGGCGTATTCTTTCGCTGTAGGATCAGTGGGCAGGGAGTTGCTATGCGAGCCCGCTGCATTCACTACATGCGTAGCGGACTCGAGAGATTGATCCTGAATCCATCGCATGCGGAATTGCGGATTCTGAGCAGCCGTGGCCTGACTTGAGGAGACCAAGTATGTTGCTCTGTATACATTACCCTCTATGTACGGAATCTCCGTTGGGCCAATCCACATTCCCACACGGCTTGTAGTATCATTCGCTGAACTGATGCCTATCCGGCCTCCACTGTAGCTGGACGATGCCCCTGAAAAGCCCGGAGCACTTAGCGGTACGAACGACCAGCCTTCAAGGGTTGTATCAAATGCGTATTGCGTAATGAATGTGGTTGGCGTCGGAGTAGGCGTTGGTGTAGGCGTCGGTGTCACCGGGCTTACAGAGACTTCGGGTGCGTACGCGCTTTCTTTTCCAGCTGTATCTCGTGCTGTATATGTAATGTAATACGTCACATCGTTTGATACAGGAGTTAAAGTATATGAATTTGTGTTGCCTACATAAATAGAATCAATATAGCCGCCACTTGATGTCCCATAGTAAATTTCATAGCCGACCACATCAGGCTCGGCATGTGATGGCCATGTTAACGCAATAAACCCATCTCCACGGTTATAGCTCAATGCAGCTGGCGCCGAGGGCGGTAGGTCATCGTCATCGGGATTCCATGGGTCACGGTCTACGCTGAGTTCGGCGCTATCTGATTCACCACCACCATCCGAATCCCATTGATTTGGATCCGTCTTATAAAGAGAAATCTCATCGTAATCGCTCAGCCCATCTCCATCTGTATCAGAACTCTTTGGATTGGTTTTATACTGATATTCCTGAATGTTTGTTAAAGTGTCTGTATCGGGGTCATCATCACTATCATTTATGCCAATAATAAGACCATATGCCTCCTCAAAATTATCCGGCATACCATCGCTATCTTCATCGACAATTGACGTTCTGGCAGAGGCACAATTTGAAATGGGTGAAGCATTCGATGCTTCATCTTTTGCAATCATGGCAAAATAGTATTGCTTATCAAACGCGCTCATCCAGCAGGAAGCGGTCTCCAAGGTACCTGCAACGCTCGGTGTCACTCTGATTCCAAGTGGCCCGGCCATTTCCCATGATCCCTCTGTGATAGGTTGTTCACTATAACGGAACTCATACGTATGGGCAGTCCCGGAAGTACCATCATCCCCGGGAGCAGTCCAAGACAGAACGATTTCGTTTGTCCCTGCTGTTGGCGTCGCTGTTAAATTAGAGATGACAGAAGGCGTTGTTACATCATCCGATTCCTGAGCAAAAACGGCAAAAATGCCAGTCTGGTCAATTTCTCCGCGAACTGTATTATCCCCCGCAGTAACTGTGCTTGTCGTTAAAGCATCCCAATTCTCTGAGATATTATTCCAACGGTAGATTCTTGCTGTAGATTCGTCGTTGCCTTGTATAAAACTTTCTTGATACGGAATCTTCAGATATGCCCCGGCATCGAAGGGAAAAGACGAAGTTGTAATTTGAATTGAAACAGATTCGCTAACTTGTTTCAGAGAAGAGTCAGTTGGGGATATCACAGCAGCTTCTGAGGAAAATACTACAATTTGTTCACCTTCGCTGGCACTTTCTACGGGAATGCATAATACTTCAAAACCGTCTCTCGATCGAGCTGGTTCAGGAACTGTGGCAGACATAGGATTTAAACGTAAGCCATTGATTGATGTACTTATGTTTCCTTCATTATCCGTTGCGATAATATCTAATGTGCCACTTCGTAAATCAGAGTTGATATGCAGTGATCCTGAATACTCTTTTGGCAAACCTGTGTTTGACATCAATACCGTTTGCTTTTCCAATGTATCATCATCCATAAATATTAACGAAGGAGGAGATTCTAATGGGGAGCTAGATTTAATAGTTGTTAACAGATTAGAGGTAATATCATCCAGTGCCACAGAGCAAAGGATCTCAGGCGACAAGTTATCGCTAATTTCGGCAAGTATATGGTTGTTGCGGGGTGTTAACGAATTTGGAGAGATAAGATCCCCTATTTGATCTATTTCTGCTTCAGAATTTAATATTTGTCTCTTAGATAAATTATTTCTTTCAAGTATTACCCCACTTGATGACTCTGAAGCACTCCACAGGTTGTTATTCACATATACTTCTATCTGTGATGCTATATTGTCATCTGGACCTGGCCGGTCAAGCAATTGTGATAGATGCGGGAGATGTGATAAATATCCACGACCAGAACGTGGTGGTATAATAAATTGATATAAAGAAACTTCTTCAGGAAGTGTTGGATTATGACCATAATTTGGATTGCCAAATTTCTCCTTAAGAGTATCCCAGCATGACTCACCATGCAAGCCAGCATTTTTTACTCTCTCACAACGTTTGTACCATCCCAGATGCCTGGTTATATCAAACTCGTCAAAATAACCATCAAAATTTGATAAGTAGTCGTTCTTAGAAGACATCTCAGTATATCGATAATGATCATCCATAAGACCATAATACTGAGGGTGTCGATTCTTATCCCTGCTTTGACGCCAAGTATCATCTCCAGCCCAATTTATATATTCATCTCGAAAGGAAAAAGCATAATGACCAAATTCATGAAGATAAGTTTTTGCAGGTTCGTTGTCGTACACCAAAATAAATGAAACGAAATCTTTAGGATCCTTTTCTACTCCCCATGCAAAAGGTTCAGATAGATCATCTGTACAAATATTTGCAAAATTTCTCTTCAGTGTCGCCTCGCTTTTAAACTCTTCCTTCCATAATAATAAATCTGAATCTTTAATTGGGTCATATAGATTATTATTATCATAAAGATGCACTTGATTAAGCATCATATAGCCATCTGTTGTGTTATATAATTCTTTTGACATGTCCATAAAGTTTTGTGCTATCGATTCAGCATAATTTAAGTCATCGAGAGATCTTTGCACATATACGAATAGATTCCATTTAAAAATTGGATGAACAAGCGGAACTATCTGATCGCCTTGAAAATTTACCATAAAGTGGGTATATTCGCCAGTAATATTATTAATTATGTCACTATCTATCCAAAGTTCATACATGTCAATATTAGGAGATTTCTTCCTTTGTTTATGTTCCCACCAATAATAATCATTTAATAGTTTCTCTGCTCTTATTTGATCGCCAATGTTTAGTTTAATTCTTTCCGGCAAATAGCCATCATCATTAGTGTCTCCTCTGTCTTCTCCATTAATGTAAATCCGAGCCCCTTTTTCAGGATTACCATTTAGAGTTACCTGAATTCGACTATAGCCTACAACTTTCTCTAATAAGAAGTTTTCTATTTTGGTGTCTCCAGGAGCAATGCTTACATTTCCCCTATGTGCAGTTCGATAGTCTTGGTGTGCCGCTGTAATCGTGTAAATTCCTGATGGGATACTGCTCAAATTATAATTCCCATACTCATTTGTGTAGCTCCTGTAAGTACCCGCACTTCCAGAAGCAATGACTTCTGCCCAAACGACAGCCTTATTTGGCGTTCCGAGCTCAATAACTTGCCCTTGAATCTGCCCTGTCGAAGGAGCGATAGCATAAGAAAACGACCTTGTTGCCGGTGTGGTATCTTCATTCCCCGCCAGATCTTTTGCTTTGACGTAGAAAGTATGGCTGCCTGATGAGACTGTATAACTTTTGGTCAGGTTAGAAACCCACGGAGACCAAGAGCCGCTGTCGAGTTTGTAGGAATATTGGAGATAATTCGTGTTTGTGACAGTGTCGCTGCCGGTCCAGTTGAACCACACATTTGGAGTATTCACGGTGCCAGTCGGGCCACTTATTATACTCGTTCCCGGATTTGTGCGATCTACAAAGATTTTTACTCTCTCACTTAAAGACTGCTGATACAAATTTCCTGCCTTACTCAGAACATTTATAGTGAGAGTCAATTGCCGGTCAGGTAGCCCGCTGTGATTCCAGCTCACTGAATATGGATAGGAATAATCTGTCTTATACCACCAAAAGCCATCGTATGCCCAAGAAGTGTTATTTCCTTGCTCAGGTCCGTGATGGAGGTAAAACCGCACCCATTCAACCCCGCTCTGACCTCCTGTGGCAGACGCCGAAATAGAGATGTTGTTCAAATTCGTACACTGCCCATTTGATGGTTGGGTTATATAGCCTGATGGTTGGGTGTTGTCCACAAGACTGAAGTTTTTGGTGACCGAGCCACCGGCAGTGACAACAACATTGTACTGGGCGACTGACGCGAACCCTACCTTCGACGCGGTAACAATATATGTTCCCGGAGCGACGTTAGTTAAACTATAGTTCCCGGATGCATCAGTGTAGGTCTGGTAATTGTTGGGGGTTGTTATCACTAGCGCGTTGACTATTGGTGCACCTGTCACGCTGTTAGCGACTTTCCCGGTAATGGTTCCGGCTGTCGGAGTTGGATCAAGAACGAAGTTAAGGGTTTTCGTCTGACCTGAAGAAACTGAAACCGAAGAGGAAGAAGCGTTATATCCGCTCTTTGACGCATTCACGCTGTGAGTCCCCGCAGAAACTGTGAGGGTATAGTATCCGTTTGCATCAGTATTCGTCTGGTAGCCCCCCTGGCTTATTAACACAAAAGCAGTGCTGATTCCACTTCCATTTGAAGAGTCTGTTACGCGCCCAGATATGGTTGCGGACTGGACCGTGTATGTTCCAAGGAAAGAGATGCTGCCCCCAATTGAAAGGGTTTTGGTTTGTTGAGCCGGTGTTGTATAACCGGTTATAGAATTCCAGGTGCAGGTATAGGTTCCCGGAGGGGCAGAACTTTCGCTCAATGGAACACCACCTGAATAATTTGCGGGACCTGTGATATTAAAAGTAGCTGATGGCACATTCGAATTTGCGTATATAGAACCATTATCTGAAGCGACGGAAATCGACAATCCTTTTAATGTATCTCGCGAGAGTGCATCCCTTACCCTTGCCAGAAATGAAAACGGCCCTGATATGGTAGGGGTTCCCGATATGCTGCCTGTAGACGAGTTTAAACTCAGACCGGGAGGAAGATTACCGGAGGGAATGTTCCATGTATAGGGAGCAAGTCCGCCGGATGCTGTTAACGTCGCAGAATATGCGCTTCCCATTGTTCCATCCGGCAGGGATGTTGTGGTGATCGTTAACGGAGCATGAACTGTTACCGTAACAGTAACATACTGCGGTGAGTTACTCGCTCCCGGATCGCTCACTGTAATAGTGCCGTTGTGTGTTCCTACAGGAAGGCTTGAAGTATTATAATTTACGGTTATCGTGTCCACTTCGCTGGTGACATCACCGCTTGCCGGATCAACAGAGAGCCACGGCACGTCATCGGTAATTGTGTAATTAAGCGTGTCACCGCCGGGATTTGAAATCTGAAAAGAATTATTTCCAAGACTCTGGCCTTCCGTAATAATACTGGAAAGACTTGTTGGGCTGAGATGTATCTCCGGCAGCCAATCGTTAATGGTCAGGTTTACATAGATGTTCTGTGGATTATTCGAGGCCGAGGGGTCGGAAACCGTGATGGTGGCTACGTAGATTCCCTGGGACATCTGGGACATCGCAGCGGTGCTGTAGGATACTGTTATAGTGTCAGGCGCACCGGTGGATGACCCGCTCTCAGGATTTACAGTCAGCCACGTTGCATTGTCGGTGATGTTGTAATTCAAAGTGGAACCGCCTGTATTGGTAACAGTGAATGTATCATCGGATGGGTTATGACTTTCGATAGTGACCGGAGAAAGAGTGGGGGGATTGAGTGTGATTTCCGGAGGGAGTTCGTTCACCGTGAGTGCGACCGACATGGTAGTCGGATCATTGCTGGCAGCCGGATCACTTATTGTAATGATAGCGTTATAACTGCCAGGTGAAAGGCTTGCGGTGTTGTAATCGACGGCAATTGTATCCGGTTCTCCTGTTGATGAACCGCTCACCGGATCCTCTGAAAGCCATGCGTCGTCATCGCTGATTGTATAATTAAGTATGCCGTCGCCGATATTGGACACCTCGAATGTATCGCTGGGAGCATTCTGACCTTCCGTGATGATGGAAGATAAATTGGGCGGATTTACATAGATAGTGGGTATAGCAGGATTGACTGTTAATGAGACTGGAATCTGCACGGGGTTATTGCTTGCTGATGGATCGCTGACGGTAATAGTTGCGTTGTAGCTACCTGCAGAAAGGCTGGAAGTGTTATATGTAACATTAATTGTATCAGGTTCGCCTGTCGAATCACCACTTGTTGGACTTACTGACAGCCATGTGTCGTCATCTGTGATGGAGTAATTCAGGGTTCCGGTCCCGGAGTTGGTGACAGTGAACGTAGTGCTGGAGGCATTGTTCCCTTCGATGGTTGATGGCGTCAGGCTTGTGGGGTTAACTGTTATCTCAGGTGTTGGTGGAGTTACCGTTAACGATACAGTGACTGTTTGTGGGTCATTTGACGCGAATCGGTCAGTGATTGTGATTGTCGCCGAATAGCTTCCTGGAGTGAGTGCTGACGTGCTATACGTTATTGTGATTGGGTCAGATTCACCTGTCGAATCCCCGCTTGTTGGACTAACTGACAACCAGGAGGCATCATCTGAAATCAAGTAATAAATAATCCCGCCTCCACCATTTGAAACTTGAAAGGTATCATCAGAGAGGTTCTGTCCCTCGATGATATTTCGGGGGAAAGAAGTTGGTAATACAGATATTAAGGGAGCCGCCGCTTGGGAATAATAGTAAGCGCCCATATCAGCGCGGGTAGCATCCGGATCGAGCTGCAAGGCCGTATCACCTGTGTCAATACATGGCGAACCTGATTGGAGATGGAAGTCTTTTGAAGATGTGTTCACGAATAATGGGTCTTGGTTAATGTTCCCCGTGCCCGAATAACCTCCCTGAACATCTGAATAGCTCACTGTCACCGCACCGCTGAGCTGGTCCGGACTATTGGCCCAAAGAATTGAGGTATTTATTGTGGGAGCCGTAATCCAGGCGACAACAGCCCCTCCTTGATCCACTGCGGTGTTGTTGTAGAACGTGCAGCGAGTAACGTTGGCAGACGAACTGTCAAAATAAAGAGCACCTCCAGCATAGGTGGCAGAATTCCCCACGAAAACACATCTTCTAATAGTCGGGGAAACACTCATACAACGAATTGCACCACCAGCGTCCGAAGAGTTCCCTTCAATCCAGCAATCAGTAACTGTAACATTGGTACCTGTGATAAATATAGCCCCACCATTACGCGTCGAATTATTGCCCTGAATCGTGCAATTGGAAACAAGGACATCGTCTAGGCAGTAAAGTCCCCCTCCATCTGCCGTCCCAGTGTTATTGGAAATTGTACAGTCGATCACTTGAGCGTAACCTCGGCAGTATACACCTCCAGCTGGGTTGCCGTCTACTAAGGTTCCACGCATAATAGCATAAGAGTTGAGGTAAACTGCTCGATTATTGTTGTTTGTCACTGTGCAGTCTTCAATAGTACAGTCTGAATCATATCCGCGAATCCCACCTGTGGTATTTGAGGCGCTGTTATTGTTTATTGTACAGTTTCGGAGAACAGGGGAACCTTGATATAGAAAGACTCCGCCGCCGGCGAAGGTGGCAGTATTATTCCGGATGACACAATTAACAATTTCCATAGAAATTTGATACGTCAATATACCACCGCCGCAATCATCTGGGAAACTACCGCTTGCGGAACCATTTTGTATGGTGAACCCATCTAAAACAGCACCCTCTGCACCTTCTACCACATGCCCGCTGCCACCCCCGTCAATTATTGTTTGATAGGTATTCCAATCCCTTTGGCCGCGAGCCGTTTCGTCACCTTGAAAACCACCATAAAGAGAAACGTCTGCTTTCAATACGATATTCTCGTAATAGGTGCCCGTCGCAGCGACCCAGATCTCATCGCCTGCTGTTGCAGCAGTTATGGCTGGGGTAATGCTCGTAAAAGCATTAATCCATGAAGAACCGTTGTTTGCTCCGGAAGCCGTCTTGCTGACGTAAATCACGTCTGCATTGGCTTGCAGCAAAAGCGTGCAGAAAAGAAGAGTAAATATTGCCAGCCAGCGATGTCGATTTGGACAAACTCCTTTGAATCGAGACATTGGACTTACTCCTATAGGAGGGTGTATTGGTGTTGGCGCCTATCTCCATGTTTCTGAGATGGCAGTTGCTTTACAACACAGCCATGACGTTGTTACTAGATTCGCCATCGCATCCTGTATTGACGGCGCTGACGCTGTACTCCCATTCATTGTCGCGTTCTTGGTCTGACAGGCTGATTTCGCTCTCGATGGCCATTCCTGCGTCGGACCAAGGGCCGGAGGGCCGTTCGCGGGGTTGGATTTTGTAGGCTGCAACCTTGCCGCCATCGACCAGGTTCTTCCAGTCGAAAAAGACCCAGCCTATGCTCTGGAGCCAACCCGTTGTTGTCTGCGTCAACTAATTCAGAAATTGCTATAGTGGATTCCAGTCTTTGCTTTGCGAAGCATTTCCTATGCCTTAAGCGCTGTCAAGAATGAATTTACCAAATTCTAATATAATGAAAAAATAAATTGGCACATATAGACTTGCCATAGGAATTGATAACGGAGGCGGTATAAGAATGAACGTAGAGGTGCAGATCGCCAGACCTTTAGGACAGGCTGTGAGCAGAAATCTTTCTTAAGCTCGCTGTAACAGTTATCCCTCCGATGCCCCAGTCCATCTTTCTTCCCTGCAAAAACCTCTTGCCAAATATTAAGCAAGTTTATAGTTTTTTCTACGAATCACCCAAAGGCTTCTTTTCGGCTTAGTCACCCTTGAATGGGAATACTTAAGGCGCTTGCTGAACTCGTTTATCTGAGATATATGCGGAACTTAGAATTAAGAAATGAGAAACCGAAAATGTTTAGATCATCTTTCCTAACAATTACTAGAAGATCCTTTTGCTGCACCTATTTTCATCCGTCATGTCTCCTCTTTGTTTTAATAATCGCATCTGCATCATATATGGGGCAAGCTCAGAACGTCTATGTTCATTTCAATAAGCCCGTGGATAACACTTATGCGGTTCCCGGGTTCGATCCGGCTCAGCAGGTGGATATGCGCCAGAAACTGCTGGATTTCATTAACGGTACTTCTCATACACTGGAGGTTATGATTTATGGTTTCAGCGACACGAGCATCAGTAATGCCATAATAAACCGCTATAATGCTGGTGTGCAGGTCAGGGTGGTTGTAGACAATGGTCACTATGATGATGAGGGAACGTTGGCACTACGCAACGCAGGGATAACCGTAATTCATGATGGATTCAGCAGTCCATCGACGGGCTATCAGGGAAGCTATTCGATGCATAATAAGATCATCATCCGTGATGCCAGTAATTACTCTTCAACCAGCGATGATGCCGTGTGGACGGGAACTGCAAATTTCACAGGTGCGGGCTTTGATACGCAGTATAATTCGGCTTTAGAAATTCACGATTACGAAACAGCACAGAGCTACCTTGCTGAATTTAACGAAATGTGGGGCTCAAGCGGCGCCGTTCCCAACAACAATAATAGCAAATTTGCCACACACAAAACTGATAACACCAGTGACGCTGTAGCAATTGACTCCGATGGGACTTACAACGACCGACTTTTTTTTATTCCTCCTGAAAATCCTGAAAGTGAATTTGTAAATGCTATCAACAGTGCGGATCATGAGATTTTCTTTTGTATCTTTTCATTTACCAATGATTCTATACGGCAGGCTCTGGAGGACAGGGCCACAGCTGTCCCATCCCTGACAGTGAAGGGTATCTTTGATAATATGCAGAAGAATGTTTCAGGTGGAGAGTTTTGGGAACTGCAAGGCTTCTTTGGCAATGATGATATTACCACTCTTGGAACTTCGCTTACCTATGCTTTGCACCATAAATACATGGTCATTGATGGCCTTCATCCTGAAAGCGATCCCGTGGTAATCATTGGCTCAACAAACTGGAGCACCAGCGGATTCACAAGAAACGATGAAAATTGTCTGATAATCCATAGTACCTCGCTTCCTAATCTATTTGCTCAGGAGTTTGCTGGTAGAGCAAATGAGGCAGGATTATCCCTTCCTCCTCCACCATCTTCGCGAGTCGAAGATTGGCCTATTTATTGATAGATATTATGGCTGTTCTCCGCAGCGAAGTTTGGGCACGCCAGCTCACGGTATTAGTCAAGGATTAACTCATCAGATCAGACATACTCAACTTCCATCCGGGTGACAAACCAACTGCAAGCCTCATCCTCGACCGCGCTACAATCGAGACTATCTCACCGGCAGCGTTACGCTGACTCCTGATCAGCAGCCAGCTTTTTGCAACACACCGCGACGGCAGATCATACGGCTTAACGTCTCGGAGATCGATTGCTGGCACATGACTAGCCAGATCGAGATAGGCAAAGGGGGAAACTATTATGGCATGCTCGCTGAGATCGGCATAGAAGAAAAAACTTGAAAGTACGTATGGGATTAGGATATTGGAATAAGGATGGTAAAAGCACGATTTGTATTTGTGTTTTGAACTATAGTGGAAACGGAAGCCGCAGTCAGATTGACTCTCTGCTGGCTACTCAGGGACACGGATGTAATGCGGAAACCATATAAACAGAAGTTAGCCTTCTCATTAAAGGAGGTATTTATGTTAAGGAAAACAGCTCTCACGGGAAGTTCAGGTACTTTTTTTGTCGCCTCCCGGCTAGCCTATGAAAATTTCCACGCTGCCGTTACATTGGGAAATGCACCATATGTAGACATTATTGTGAGCAGTGAAGATGGTCTTTCTACCATTGCCTTGCAGGTGAAAACTAATGCTTGGGCTAAGAGAACCCGCGGAAGGGGCGATCAAAAAGTATTACATCATCTTGAATGGCATATTGGCGAAAGGTGTGGCGCGGTTGATGATGCAAATTTCCTTTTTGCCTTGGTTGACCTAAAAGAATATTCTGATTTACCTGACATTTATTTTGTTCCTTCGACTCAAATAGCCGCTTATTTTAAACAATGGCCTAAAAACCAAATTACCCGCTGAAGATATCACCCCTTGGCACAAGACATGGACCTATACAAGAATAATTTCGATATAATCAGAGCTCTCTTAAAGAAGTCTAAGATTGGCATGCAGGCGGACGCGGCTACGCCGCGCCGCTGACCCGCAATGTTAGGTGTCTTGAAATGAACAAAGCCAAAATCAAGAGTGCCATCCGGTCCCTCGGCATCCTCATCGTAATCTGCGTGATCGGCTTCTTTGGCCTCAAGAGCTGCGTTGTCTGGATATGGACGTATCCCAAGGAAACAGAGAAATACAGTATTGTTGGTGAGGACGGACGATCACTTTCAATAATCTTCCTCCCTTCAAAAAAAACCATCATTCATTACACAGATCCTTCGAAATTGGTATCCGAGATCGTCTTGACACGCATGCGTGGAACATTTGGCACTCACTACATAGGCAATCTATGGCGAGTCGAAGGCCCCGGAGTCCTTATCGGTCTTCGTTGGTGTCCCAAAGGCGTACGTCCCATCATGATGGAGATCAAAACACTTGAGAAATCCAGAGTTGGACCGGGAAAGCCTGCATCCCCACCTGTTGGTAAGACGACACGTTCAGAGATGGCCTTTGCCCAAAACGCCCTCAAATTCAAGGGCATGTGGCTTGAGAAGACCTCCGTCGACCAACTTGAAATCAGCGAGTTACTCGATTTGCTTAACTGGAAAAATGACACCGAACAAACAGATGCAGCCGACAAGCAATAGGCACGTGTCGCCCATTCCTCACGGTTGATCTTAATCATTCGGCTACAAATCATGGGAGCGAACACGTCCAGCAAAGCCATCGACATTCTTCGATGGGTCGCCTTTCTACCGGGTGCGGCTGTCGCAGCATGGCTCGCTTGGATTCTTATAAATATTCTTGGCAGGTTTTCTTTGAGTTATGTCGGGATTACGTCGGATTCAATTTGGGGCCAGTTTTATTTCAACACTGCTGGTCACTCGGCAATGGGCGCCGCCTTTGTATACATCGGGGCCAAGATCGTTCCTTCCTATAGGAAAGTGGTTGCTTATGTTCTAGCGGGTGCTGCTCTAGTGCTGGGGGGCTTCCTCTTATTCCCAGCCGTAATGGTCAGAGATTGGTGGGCTGTTTGGGGTTGCATCTGTATCGTTTTAGGTGTGGGCGCAGTGGTCTATCTCATTCATCAAGGCGAGACGGATATAGAGTAGCCTGACAACAGTTTTAACTCGGACGTCACCAAATTGAAATGGTGAAAAAAGTGGCGCTCGTGGAATGCAAAGAATGCGGTCAGCAAGTGAGTACCAAGGCAAGCGCATGCCCCAATTGTGGTGCACCAATCACAAAGCCCAAGGGGTGCACGGGCTGTGTGAAATGGGTTTTGATAATATTTTTTGGTTTTTGCCTCTTGGTGGCGATAGGGAATTTCTTTGAGCAGGACCCCTCTAAAAAAGGAAAAAGCCCACCCTTTTCCGCTCAAACCGAGGGAACAATGAAGAAAGAGAAACAAGTAAAAGCTGTTCACCAAGAAAAGGCACTTACGCCGACGTACAGCATCTTGGATAAAGTCGACGTTCAGACTACCGTCAGTATCAATGAGAGTCGTATTGCAGAAGCGGATTCGAAAACCAAGGAACGATTAGATTTATCGGATCAGCAACGAAAGCAGATCTGGCATGAGTTTATTTCAGCCCTGAAGAAGGCGGAAAGGAAGCGTCCGCTTGATACAAGCCAACCTCTTCGTGTGGGGGATATATTTCTGCTTTCAAAAGAAACGCTTCTAATGCCAGTACTGGAACCTAATGATCCGATAGCTGTGGCAGAGAAGATAAAAGGGCTCCCTGCACGGACTACAATTAAGATACTGGGTTTTGGCGTGAGGCAGGAAACCGTCTGGTATTCTGTAGAAGCAACGAGTCCGTTAAAAAGCTCTACCGCCACTGGGTGGATTAATAGCATTTCTTTAATGAGGCAAGGACCACTTACCGATAAGAAAAAGACCGAAGAGCAAGCCAAAATTGAAAACTGGCTGAATGGATACGAAAACAGATTGGCACAAAAATATGGGCTATCGCACGAGCAGCTGCGTGAAATTTTTTCGGAAGGAATTGCGAAAGACTGGGCATTTCAAGAACCCGGTCAACTCATCATTATTAAAAGTGGTGTGGAGACCAACTTTTTCTATGCGCATGAAGGCGATTATTGGGTAATTGAGGACGACAATATTGCGGTATTAAGAGAGCGTAAAGTATCGGCAAACGAAGCGCAACTCCTTCGCAATTTGGTAACCGCAATTAGTCCCGGAACCAAAGTTGAGATTCTTGAGAAGAAAGGCATCCTTAGTCCGTGGATACGAGTATATGTTTATAATGATAGAAATCAAATTTGCGCTAGCGGGTGGATTTTAGCTGAAACCGTGAAAAATGCGAGACGAATAAAAAAGGGCTTTTTTTCTCCTTGATAATTATAAAGATACTCATTCTGAAAGAGACAGAAAAGGGGCCGTAGGAGTTTGGCCATCACTAGGTTCAGTTTGAGGCCGGACTTATTAATATTCTACATAGCAAAGGGAATGGCCAAACGAGTCGCAGGAGAAAGTGGAGCTTATGAACGAAGGCGGTCTTAACGCTGCGTGTTGCTCTCTTTGTTTAGAAAAAAAGAAGTTGGAAGATTCACATATTATATCTAAGTTCATTTACAAACCCCTTTATAAGAGTATGCAAGGGCATAAATTTTATGTGTTATCAACGTCACCAGAAGAGAAAACCACAGATGAACAAGAAGAAGTCAGAGAGAAGTTGCTTTGTAGGCAATGTGAGGAGCGTCTTAGTCTATTTGAAGATCACGTTGCACGAGTATTCCGTCGTCGGATTCATGATGTTAAACCTAAGCCTTGGCGTGGGAAAAACAGGATTGTTGTGAAGAACATCAATTATCAAAGATTCAAATTATTCGAACTGTCACTTTTATGGCGTGCAAGTGTTTCAAAGCATAGATTCTTTTCACAAGTGAAATTAGACTCTGATGACGAAGAGAAATTGCGCCAAATGATACTCGCAAAAGACTCTGGAGAACCATACGATTATGGCTGCGTCTTAATAATGCCCTTGTGGGAAAAGAACAAAATTATAGACGATCTGATATTCCAGCCTGATTATTTGTTAGAAGGTGGCCAAAAGTACTGTAGATTTTCATTGCTCGGTTGCTTATGGGTTTTTGTTGTCGCAACTGGCGCAGAGAATTCTGGATTCGAAGAATTGTTTCTAAGAAAGGATGGCACGCTTATTGTAATTAGAGAGGCGGTAGAGAATATTGACTTATTCAGAACATTTGCAAAAAATCTAAAATCAGCAGGCAAATTAGAGTCAGGCAAATAATAAGCCCGGCTATGGGTTGCAAGGAGAAACGATGGTATCATGCTTGAAATCATCTTATATTCGCTCCTGAGCGCTATAGCCGGTCGAGCGCAGATTTAAAAGGGATATGTCATATGGGTCTTTTCAAGCGACTATTCACCAGATCCGATATAAACTTCGCAAAACAAGCCAAGCGACTTGTTGGGACAGCAAAGATGTTTGCTGTAACGTCGTACAAGCCATTTGCTGACCAATACTCTATCATTAAGACAGTCAGCCTAGATCAATGGGATTTTATCCTAACAATTGCAGGAGTTTTTGTTGCGGTTTCTCAACTTAACCATGAGAATCTCCCCGAGGAGAAAAAGAATAATATCCTCGACTTGGTGACAGAACAAGTTGTGGAATGGGACGCTGATGGACTTAACGCATGCGAGGACTGCCGACAATTCGTAGGTCGAACCTACGATGCACTCACGAATGAGAGCGAATACAAGCGCAACCCAGAGTATCTGTTTTGCGACTCGCTCGGCAGTTGGGTAGTTTGGAATATATTTGGACACGCTCCATCAAGTAATGAACAAAGGCAGCTCATAAGAGTGCTTGGGGCTATGCTCATTCACCCGTTCATAGATTGGTGGAAGAACGCCTAACTAATCGCTACAGCCCGTCGCTTCCTATGTTGTGATGACTGATTTTCCATTCGTTATGCGATAGGCCGTCAGGTTGCCTGGGTGCGGTGGAAAGGGAACGGGCGGTTGCCTTGACAGAAAGGAGGGAAGTAGAAATGACACTGAGACTAAATACATTAAAAAAAGATGATCTAGTCCAGCTTTGTCGTCCAATCTCAGGTTATCCGATGGGCACAGTAGGGACCGTGGTGGAAGTGCTAGAGAGTACCGATAGCGAGGGACGCAAAATACCTGCAGTATTGGTCGAGTGGCGGTCTAAGCGAGTCGGGCCACCTGTCAAGCCAACCCGCGACCAGTTCACCCAGGCCAAGCAAGACCATCTGAGATTTCTGGAGCGAGTAGACGATCCGGAAAAAGAGGGCTTTGTCTTTGTATGTTATGGCTGTGGAACAAAGATTAAGTGTAAAGAGCCATGGGATTTATTGCCTAACTGGTATTATGGTCCATTAGGGGGGTCGCCGAATAATTTTCTTCTCTGCTTTAAATGCCTAAACGAGAAAGTGCACATGTCGCGTATCCCCGAGGACTATTCGGAACAATCGAAAAAGCGTTGGCGAAAAGACTGGATGTCATCGCGAATACAGGACCATGAAAAAGATTGCGCTGACTAATCAAAGCCGGAGCGCGATCTGTCGGGCTTGGTCAGCCAAGCGATTGGTAATTTTTGTAGAAGGAGATGGGATAAAAAATGAAGGAGAAAATCCGCTGCATTGTGGTGGTAATTGTAGTCGCGTTGTTTTTGGTTCAATGTCAGACAAACGCTCAGCAAACCCACGATAGCAGGTTAGCAAGAGATCGGTCAACCTTGGTGGGATTGCAAGGTGTAGGGCTTCATGTTAATGAGATCAACCAAGGGGTTGAAGAACACGGTGTCACTAGAAAAATGTTGCACACGCTTGTGGAGATGAGACTGAGGCAAGCGGGTATACGAGTTATTCCGTATAAAGAGATGGAGAAGGGATTGGGCTTGCCCTATATTCGGCTGGCGGTGACAATGGCTAAGTGTGGGAACGTATGGGCTTTCTCTGCTACGCTTTATCTTCACCAAGGTGTTGCCTTAATAAGAAATCCAAGAATTGTGGATAATCGCGGTATTACATGGATGACAGGGTCTGTCGCGGGTAGCCCCACAGAGCACACGGAAAATGCTGTTAGAGTACGTGTCAATGAACTCATGGACCAATTTATTAATGACTACCTTGCAGCTAACCCTAAACTGGAGGCGCAAGTCCAAAGAGAAACCTCTAAAGAGGCAGACCCAAGGCGAAGAGTGCGACTTACAAAACCAACCTCAACAGAGGAAGAGACACAAAAGTTTCGCGCTGAACCAGGGCCCATTTACGGGAGAGAAGCGACTTCAGAAGAATTAATGGCGCTCCAAGCGAAGAGGGGCGCAGTCCAAGTAGTTCCTAACAGAAGTATTGCCGGTGTGGCACTTGGCATGACTTATAGCCAGGTAGTTTCTATATTGGGAGAACCGAGCGAAAAATGGTCTGCGGCAGACATTAGTAAAATAGGCGAATTTAGAGTTCTCGGAGGCGAAAAGTATGAAGGTGTAGTGCCTAAAATGAGCTTCCTACATTATACAAAACCACCTTTAGTTGTTGTGCTACATGAAAATAGTAGGGTCGCTTTACTTCAATTAGGATACACAGACAACGTTCTTGTTGAAGGTTACAGTTTCTTGAAATTCAGATACCTGACTCAAAAGCAAATCGATAGTATTGGCAAGCCCTCTTCTGTGGTGAGGGATAAAGAAAGTGAGAAAAGGATGCTATCAATGGCGCCAACTGGAGCAATGATAGAATATTATGTCTACGAATATAAAGGAATGGGATTAAAGCTTGGATTAATATTTGATAGAACTAAAGAGCAGAAAAGCAAACGCTTTATTGGTCTTAATTACATAGCAATTTCCCAGAATGAACTGATGCCCTCATCAGAGAAGTAGAGGGGCGAATTGGCTTAGCATGGTATTCGCAGCTTACTTTGTTCGCTCTAATCCTTCAGGGTTCATACACAGCGTGAATGTTAGGCATCATGCACCCCAAAAGGAGGGGCTAAGATGAATAAATCATTATTTGTTGCGAGTGGAGGTCTGAGGTGGATAAGTGTTTTCGTAGCGGTGTCTTTGTTGTGTGGGTGGATGAGCGCTGGTCTAGCTCAGGAGAGTAAGATAGACTTTGTGGCCCTGACGCAAGAAACTCAAAAGATATGGCAGAATCCGGGTGACATCACCGACCTGACCCTTATTTGGTGGATTCCAAATGAATTCTGGGAAGCTAGTTTTACCCAGATTCCACCATATGAGGATGTAGAAGCCGAGATTGAAGACGCAGTCAAAATTTGGGGCAAGTACACGGTTATCGCCGTTTTGGATGGCAAAATAGGGTCTAACGGATTTTCACCCAGACCCGATGCTAACATTCGAGCTAATATTAGGATGAGGGATAGCCAAGGTACCGTCTATCTTCCTCTCAATGAAGATAAAGTTTCTGCGCGTGCTAAAAAATCAGCCTCATCTCTGAAGTCAGGTTGGGCAGATTTAGGGCCAATGATGGGAAGCGTGATTTTCTTTTTCTTCCCAGCTAGGAATGAAAAGGGCCAAAGGATTGCCGATGCTAAGAAGGAGGGAATCTTTTCAGTCGAATTGGGCGAAAAAAAAGTTAAATGGAGATTACCTTTGAGCTCTCTTGTCCCGCCAAAGATATGTCCAGATTGCCAAGAGAAGCTAAGCGGAGCATATAAATTCTGCCCTTGGTGCGGAATTAAACTGTCAGAGACAAAGGGAATGCGGTCAAAAGCTGAGAAAACGAATATTCAGAGCAAATCAACCGCTGGCAAAAAGGAGCGATATGAAGCGAAATATCAGACCATTGCTCATCGAGCTCTTGATCTAGAATCGGAGATTGAAGGCGCTGAGCCCAATTATGAACTTCTAGACTCAATTATCGATGAGGTCAAAAGACGAATCAAAGCGAGCCCTCCCTATTCTAAAGAGGAGGCCTTTAAGATATTGCAGACTATCTCCGATGTCCTAGTGGAGATGAATTTTCTGAATAGAACCAACGTCGATCTTTTGTCTAAAGCATTACAACCTCTAAGTCTTGACAAAGATGCTATTGAATATCTTAAGAGGATTGAACCAGAACGCGAAAGCATGTGGAAAGATCTTAGGCATGAGGAAAGTAGACTGGTTCCAACACTGAAGCAGAGAGTTCATGCCTTGTCTCACCTCGATGAAAGGTTTCACTTGGCAGATTGTGATATAATGACTCTCCTATACCTCGGGATTGGCGATGCATTGATGTTGCCCATTCATGAAGTATCTGCTCCACAGCACGCTTTTATTAGATGGCACTTTCCCGATGGCAGTTATCTCAACTGGGAGACATTAGAGGCGAACACATTAACTGATGACGAGTATAAATCGTGGCTCAACATACCAACGATCGCAGTGCGTTCGGGCGCATACCTTAAAAGCCTAAGCGTAGACTATGCCCTTGCAGCAGTCTATAGTAATCGTGGCAATGCTTGGCAAGAAAGAGGTAACTTGGATAGGGCCATTGCAGACATCGACAAGGCCATCGAAATAAGGTCGAACTTTGCCGAAGCTTATTGTAACCGCGGAATCGCCTACTCCCATAAAGAAGACTACGAACGAGCAATAGCAGACTTCAATGAAGCCATCGCCATAAATCCGAATTTTGCATTAGCCCATTACAACCGCGCGAAAGCCCACTATGACAAAGGCGACAGCGCCCGCGCCATCGCCAACTATAACAAAGCCATAACCATAGACGCGAGCTTTACTGCTGCCTTTATAAATCGCGGTATAGCCTACCGCCATGAAGGCGACTTCGATCGTGCCATCGTTGATTACAACAGAGCCATGGCAATAAACCCAAATGACGCCCGATGTTACTATAACCGGGGAAATGCCTACGATGATAAAGGTGATTACGAGCGCGCTATTGTCGACTATGATAAGGCCATCGCCATAAACCCTGACTATTCTGAGGCCTACTGCAACCGCGGCATTGCCTATTCCAAGAAAAGCGATTACGACCGCGCCGTAGCGGATTTCGACAGAGCCATTGCAATAAACCCTAACTTGGCCCAAGCCTACTATAGCCGCGGTAATGTCTATCTCCTGAATGGGAACTTGGATCACGCTATTGCCGACTGCAACAAGGCAATCGCTAGAAAGCCAAACTTCGCTGATGCTTACTATGCCCGAGGACTTGCGAGTTGCCGAAAAGGTCACTACGACCGCGGAATTGCAGACTTCGACAGGGCCATCGAAATAAAGCCGAACTATGCCGAAGCCTATTGTGACCGCGGAATCGCCTATTGTAAGAAATGGTCCGACGACCGTGCCATTGCCGACTTAAACAAAGCAATTGCCATCAATCCAAACTTCGCCCGAGCTTATAGGAATCGCGCCGTTGCATGGTTCGGCAAACACGAGTACAAGCGGGCGTGGGCGGATGTCAAGAGATGCCGGGAGCTAGGGGAAAGTCCAAATCCCAAATTCATCCAACTGCTTCGGGAGGCATCGGGCCAACATGAGTAGGATACTTATGCAGCGAAGTACGGCGTCAAGATTAAACGATAATCACATAAAGGGCATAAGGTCATGGTACTGAACATCTTATATATGCTCTTGGGTGCGGCTTTGGGTTATGCGATAGGCCGTCAGGTTGCCTGGGTGCGGTGGAAAAGGAACGGGCGCTTGCCATAGAGTCAGCATGATAATAATGCAGGAGGAGAAAAAATGACTTGCAAATGGTTTGTTAGAGTTGTTGCAGGAGAGGGTAAAGAGTCTCTAAAGGCTGTGTTAAATGAGTTACAGGAGAAAGGCTTTGAGATATTCAGTGTCTTTTCCCACAAGGGGGATCTGATTATTATATACAGAAGTACAGATGAGATTCCAACCTATGAAGTCCCTGAAAGGAATGAATAGTGATTCAGAATCACATATACATAAGGGATAGGACTCCAGAAGAAGCGATAAAGTACGAATTGGAGACAAAAGATGTGCCATCATCCCCTGTGCTCAAGCAGAAGAAATTTCGCCTAGAACCTTTACCAGTAAGACAGTAAGCCAGCAAGTTCACAATGGTCTGGTAAGCCATTAGATTCAGCTAAGATCAAGGAGGAGGGGAAAATGCGTATCCTAAATATAATAATTCTGATATCTGCTATTTTGTTTACAGGCTGTGTACAAAAACCAAATACCTTCTACTTTGACAATTGGGAAAGGGAATATAGATACTTTTCTTATGCGGTTCAGATTATTTCAGATCCTCCTGGAGCTAGAATAGAATGGGATAATAACTATATTGGCACAACGCCGTTGACATATATAGTTAACGGCGCACCAGGGCTTGTTGTGGTAAAAGCATATCCAATGTATCCTGGACAGTACATGCAAACCAAATTTTTGCATGGAATAGATCCGTTGCCAAGACGAATATATTTTCAGATGAATTTAAGATAAAAGAAGCGGTGAACTGAACAATGCTGCGACCAGATTATGATAGAGGAAAGGTCATACTGATTTTTACTTTGGTCGTTGCAATTATAGCCGTGATAGTGCGGTGGCTAACAGGCGATTAAAAAGGAACGGAATCTTATGGACGTGGTATTGAAGATTCTTTTCTATCTGGTAGTTATTTTTTTTGGATTTATGGGTCTCGGCGCATTAACCGGAGCAGCGAGGAGCCACATAGGTTTTTACATTGGGAGCTTCTGCTATTTATGGGGTGCGATAGGAGCCCTTGCGTACCAAAGCTGGTGGCCATTATTAGCTGCATACGTTCTGGCATTATTGGTCAGGAGAATATTTGGCAGCCCTTCTTAAGACCCCTATTGAAAGAAGTAGCATTAATTTGGGATAAACGGGATAGTGAAAGGAGCGGAGCGAAATGAATGCTAATGAAAAAATCTTTTACCAAGATGATGCGGTTCGGATTACTGATTCACAATTAAAGATTGGCGATAGCAATTATATTCTTGCAAATATCAGCAGCTTCAGAGTGGTGATAAAGGAGGCTGAATCAATCAAAAAGCAGACCGAAACGCAAGATACAAAATCCGGCTGTGCGGGGTGCTTAATTGCAATCGGCGTATTGGGAGTTATTGGATTGATTGCTGCTTTGCTTGGTATTGGTGAAGCACCAGGCTTTGGCAGTCTAGGCGATTACTTTGGAGCTTTTGTATTGTGTATTGGTTTTATTATTGGCGGTGCTATTTGGTTGGCCTATGTTCGAGAAAAGAAACCGGTAAAATTACCAGACAAATATATACTTTCTATAACAAGTTCGGCTGGAGAAAAAGGCGTATTGGAAATAGAGCGTAGAGAGACTATGGAAAAAGTAATTGATGCTTTGAATCTGGCATTAAAAGAAAGGAGCGGAACAAAATGAACTTTGCAAAGCGAAAGAGAAAAGACGGCTCATGGTCTTACTTCGCAGAATGGCGTGGAGGTAGCAAGGTATAGCGTCAGAATCCGGCGCTGAGGAAGATTCAAGTAAAAGGGGGTGAGTGGTGATGTTGCGCTATTTAGTAGGCATTATTTTAATCGCAAGTGTTATTGCTATCGTAACGGGGATGGGCGGTTCAGATTCGGGTTCTGGTATCTATGTATATGTTGGTGGTAATCGTGTTGGCACAATTCTGGATGGCTGTGAAATGCGCGAGTTCAATACATATTTGAAATTGCCAGCGGGTAGTAGTTTGGAAATCAAAGAAGAAGGTTATGGCACTGCATATATTACGTATCTTGCTATCATGCGATTCAATGGGCGCGGGGCACGACAGACTCTTAAAAGAGAAGAATTTCTATTGCATGCCAGTTTTGCTAGTCTGCGGTATGTGCGTTATTTACGATTCAAAAAAGGCGAAGCAATGACATTTCGGCACAAGATTCAGGAAGGCGACTATCTCAAAGCAATCGGCTGGTATGAACCGTCAAAGTGAAGGTGAGCTGAACAATGCTGCGACCAGATTACGAGCGCGGGAAATACTTGCTGATTATTGCCCTAGTTTGCTTGGCTGGCTTGTGCCTAAAGGCTTTGAGCGTCGAGGAAACAGATGGTCAAAAAGATCTGCCTGCTGCTCAAAAGGAGCCCTATAAACCGAAATATCAGACTATTGCTCATCGTGCTCTAGAGTTGGAATCCGAAGTCGAAGGTGTTGAACCCAATTATGAACTCTTGGACTCAATTATAGATGCGGCCAAAAGACGAATAGCGGCGAGTCGTGCTGATTCTAAGGAAGAGGCTATCAAGGTCCTGCAAACAATACATGATATCCTCATCGAAAAGAATTTCTTATACAAAGATGGTATCCCTCTTTTATCAGATTCTTTACAACCCCAGAAACTTAGCGTGGATACCATTGAGTATATAAAAAAGTTTGATCCAGAGCGAGATACTTTATGGAAGTATCCTAGCGATGTGAGTGGCAAACTCCTTCTAACGCGCAAGCAGAAGGCCTATGCATTGTCTCACCTCGATGAAGAGTTTCACTTTGCCGATTGTAATACACTTACCTTTCTTTATTTAGCGATTGGACAGGTCTTGAATTTACCCCTTCATGTAGCGTATGCTCCACAGCACACTTTCATCAGATGGCACTTTTCTGGTGGCAGTTACTTCAATTGGGAGACAACGTCAGGGTACGTAGAAACTGATGAAGAGTGCAAATTGTCGCTTAACATACCAGCAATCGCAGTACGTTCAGGTGCATACCTTCGAAGTCTAAGCGAGACTGAAGCACTTGCAAACATATATTCTAATCGCGGCCTTGCTTGGGAAGAAAGAGATCAACTGGATAAAGCAATCGTTGACTTTAACAAGGCCCTCGCCATAAATCCAAACTTTGCCGAAGCCTACAACAATCGCGGAATTGCCTATGTTG
>JAUWMI010000054.1 GCA_030613245.1 Candidatus Sumerlaeota bacterium | reverse complement strand
ACCCCTAGTGTAGCAAATATCGATGCGAAGCCCACCCACAACTCCTTTATACGGGGAGCTGTCCGTATTCCTAGTGTAGCAAATAGCGATTCGAAGTCAACCCACATCATACCAGTAGACAGCATACAGTAGACAGTAGTGCAGGAAATAACAATTCGAAGTCAATCCACGACAACTGATTACCACTAAGACACAAAGACACAAGTGTAGGGAATAGCGATTCGGAGTCAACCCACAATACTGCTAGTAGACAGCATGTAGTAGACAGTAGTGCAGGAAATAACAATTCGAAGTCAACCCACAACAACGCCACCACAAAGACACGAAGACACGAAAGTGTAGCAGATAGCGCTTCAAAGTTAACGCACAACGCCACAGGCAAGGATGCCTGTGCTACCACTAGAAATTGCCAAAAAGTAACCTGTCTCCCTATAGGTCCTTAACCCACGGCCAGCCGTTTTTCAACACCGTCGGATTTCTGAGATCCGCAAGCTCTGTTGGGCAGTTCATATCACGGGCAGTGTGTAAAAAAAGAGGCTGTGAGCTCGCGCCCACAGCCCTCTGATTGAGCATCAGAATATCTCAGGGAAGATATCCGTCGGAGAGAGTCTTCATGAACACTACGATAGCAGCCTCTTCTTCAGGCGTTAACCCAAGGTCGCCCAGTTCGTCGGTGTTGACGTTCTCCGGCACTTCCGGTGGTGGCCAGTCTTCGACGTCTCTGGTGTTATAAAAATGAACGACCTCTTCAAGAGACTTGAAGACACCGTTGTGCAGGTAGGCCTTCGGGTATTTCTTGCCAGGGCGCTTGTCTACGTTTCTCAGCGTCGGGACCTTGTGTTTGCCCATGTTCTCTGCTGCCAAGTGTTGCCACTCGGGACGCGTGTCCAGGAAACCTCCGAGGCCCGGATCTATCCAATCTGCACCTTCCGGGTTGATCGGCGTCCCATCGTCAAGAAACACCTCGTCCATTTTATAGAAAGGATTCTTTGGATTCTTCGGAACGCCCAGATTATCGAACGTGAAGTCTGTGAACAGCGGCGGTTCATCGCCAGGGCCTAGTTCACTGGGATGGCATGCGGAGCACATGGCTTTTCCGTTGAAAAGTTCCAATCCCCATTGCTCCTGCTCGGTCAAATCAACCATACCGGCTAAATAATAGTCGTACTTGGAGGAAAACTGGTTCACTTCACTCGATGCCTCGTAAGTCGCGATGGCCAAGCCAATGCGATCGTAGTTCATTTCTACATCTGCGGCGGTTTCGAAACTAATTGGCTCCCCCCAGACTTGTTCCCACAGCGGCGCATATGATGAAGCCGCTACCTGTTCCAATACAGCTCGCTTACTTGGATTGTTTTGCTCTACCGGGTTAAGGAAAGGTCCAAGAGCTTGATCTGCAGCAGGATTGCCAAGTCTTTCTCCTGTTGCCCGGCCATCCCAGAAGTTACCCCCGACAAACAGCCCTTCAACCTCGTCATAGTGAAATATAGGGCTGACAGTAGCATAGGCTGCACTTGGAGGTTTACGGTTGCCAAATCGCTTGGGAATTGCTCCTCTGTATACCGCCCCATGTTTGTTAATGCCGGGGATGGGGCCGGTAAAGCCCGTGCTAGGAGCATGGCAAGTTGCGCATGACATCCAGTCCGGGGAAGAAATCTTATCAAAGAACAGAAACTTTCCTAATAGCTCTGCTGGAGTAAGATCATTGGCTACCGCCTGTGCTGCAGGAATCAAAAATGCAAGAATTGTTACTGCAGCGAATGCCAGGAAGACTCTATTGCTTTTTATAACATGCCTCCTTTTTTTCAATGAGTTCATAGAGATCACCTCCTTCCATTCAGGTTGGAACTGTTTCATACGTATAACATCAATAGATAACGAATCGGCATGAAGTTGTTTATCTTGCAGTGCATCATTTTGGTGCACCATTTCTATATTTCGCGTTGACCTTAATCTTCTTATTGAACTTCCTTCAGTCCATTAAGTCAAGAAAAAAAACAGAATATCTCTTATCCTTTGTACAGTTATCTAACTCAAATTTCCTGAATTTGTTGAAAAGGGTGAAGTAAAAAGGGAGAATAACGTGCAGAGACAAGTTGAAGTTCCAGGAGAAAAAATTGTCCCTGTAGATGTGATTCCCGTTATTGAGATTGTTCCGGATTCCCCATCGGATGCAAGGATTTTTTCAACGCGTAGAAGCATTTTTTACCAAGCCCCAGTGGCGACACTTTCGGGTAATGTGAGGACGGCAACCTTATTTCTCCATTCCCCTGTACTTTCAGTCGACCTTGCAGAAGTTGCAACACCTTCCTGTTCACTCATGCGACTTTGTTTCCCAGAATTCGGAGTTATATTCCATTCTACTTCTTACTTCTCCCTCTGATGTATCCCGTATTTTGCAGTTGTGGGATTCGAAGTGAACCCACATCATACCAGTAGACAGCATACAGTAGACAGTAGTGTAGCAAATAGCGATTCGAGGTCAACGCACAACGCCACAGGCAAGGATGCCTGTGCTACCACGAAGTGTAACGAATGGCCGTTCTGTGCGGAGAAATCAGCTTTACTTTTTCGGCACATGGGCTATAGTTCATTCCAAATTGCTCTAGGAGTGCATGCTGCGCAGGCAGCCAAGCGGTAACTTCCTCGAAGATTGAATTTGGCAGGTAACGCATGCTAGCAAAGGTTTACAGCCATGCAGTGCTCGGTATTGATGCGTATCGTGTTGACGTGGAAGTTGATATCACCCACGGCCAGCCGTTTTTCAATACTGTCGGATTGCCTGACCTGGCCGTGAAGGAGAGCCGCGACCGCGTACGCGCGGCGATCAAGAACAGCGGCTACTCTTTTCCCAATCAGCGCATCATCGTTAATCTCGCCCCTGCCGATATCCATAAGGAAGGCGCAGCACTCGATTTGCCGATTGCAGTCGGAATCCTGAGCGCCATGGGGAATGTCAGTCCAGAGCGCTTGCGCGACTACTCGCTGATTGGCGAATTGAGCCTGGACGGGGGTGTGAAGGCGATTTCGGGCGTTCTGCCTCTGGCTATGGGTGCCCGGGCGGATGGCTGCACGGGTATCCTTGCGCCGACAGATAATGCCAACGAAGCGAGTATCGTCAGCGGCATCCAGGTCATTCCAGTATCCACGCTTCAGCAGGTAATTAATTTCCTTAATGGCACACTGGAAATTTCGCCCAGCCGGATTGACATTGAGGCGCTCTTCAATCAAGCATCGCATTACATAGAAGACTTTCAGGATGTGAAGGGTCAGGAACATGCGAAGCGCGCGCTTGAAGTTGTAGCGGCAGGCGGCCATAATGTTATTATGATCGGCCCGCCCGGTTCAGGCAAGACGATGCTTGCCCGACGTCTTCCCTCCATTCTTCCGCCGATGGCACTTCAGGAGAGTATTGAAACTACGAAGATTCACAGTATTAGCGGTCTGCTCGGGCCGAAATCCTCCTTGATCGCCACGCGGCCCTTTCGGTCGCCGCACCATACGGTAAGCAACATCGCGCTGATCGGCGGCGGTGCGGTACCTCGGCCTGGCGAAGTTTCGCTCGCGCATCATGGCGTGCTGTTTCTTGACGAGATGCCGGAATTTCAGCGGGGAGCGCTCGAAGTGCTGCGCCAACCGCTGGAAGACGGCGTGGTCACAATTGCGCGCGCCTCGATGTCGCTCAGCTTTCCTGCACGATTCGTCCTCTGCGGTTCAATGAACCCCTGCCCGTGTGGCTATCTCACGGATCCGCGCAAGGAGTGCACGTGCACGCAAGGGCAGATTCAAAAATACGTCTCTAAGTTATCCGGGCCGCTACTTGACCGGATTGATATTCACATTGACGTGCCAGCCGTTGCAGTGCAGGATCTCTCAAAGGACAGCGGAGGGGAATCGTCAGCGCACATTCGGGAGCGGGCAAAATCGGCACGAGTCAGGCAGATTGAGCGCTTTAAGGACCGTGAGGGCATCTTCTGCAATGGCCACATGAGCACGCGCGATCTCAAGCACTATTGCCCGATGACTGCCGATGCACAAAAGACACTGGAAAGCGCTATCTCGAACCTCGGCCTTAGCGCTCGTGCATACGATCGCATTCGTAAGGTCGCCCTCACCATTGCCGATCTCGCCGAAGAAGACATCGTTGATGTCCCCCACATTGCAGAGGCTATCCAGTATCGCACCCTCGACCGCCACCTGTGGCTGTAATAATTCTGAATAGTTCAGGATCTGGTTGCTCTGATTAGGAAAAATGGGAGGTGCACGATTTTTACGTGGCTTTCGGTGAGCGCGCGGTCGGCGTGTTCAATGTCGTCCAGTCTTGCAAGTTCATCAGTTTCCAATGGCAAACCTCTCAGCAATTCGAATCGCTTGTCTGATGGCGGATGAAGTTCCGGGAGGAATTCTACGCTGACGTCAAACTTATGAGCAGCCAGTAGGTGGGTAAGTTTTCGCCCTGCGAACGGCTCGGCTCCTGCCCGTATAAGTCCCGCTATCCAGAGTTCCCGTGTAGCAATACTCGCCGGGTATTCTATCATTCCGCCATAATCAGGCTCTATTGCGGCGAGTATCCCCTCGGATTCAAGAACGCGGTAGAGTTCCGAAATTACCTTATCAAGATTCATCCACATTAATGAACACTGGGAAAAGATGAGATCAAAAGAGTGGTTTAGAAAGGGGAGATTTTCTGCTTCTCCGCAGACGCATGGGATTTGCGAGGATCTCTGTGAGGCTGTTCTCAGAGCATTGAGAGAGGAATCGAACGCCACTGCACAGCCGCCGCAGCGACGTTTTAGTTCTTTGGAGACAATCCCGAATGCAGCGCCAAGATCAAGCACGCGTTGGCGTTTTGCAATTTCCGCACGTCGGAGCAATCGTGCTCGAGCAGGGGCCAACCACCGCGCCTGTTCTTTCAAAAGCTTCGGAGAAGGAATTTGTGCCCACGAGGACATAGTAGCATCACGTGACTCCGGATTTTGCATGAGGAAAAACGAGGGGAACCCTTTAGAAAAAGGGTTACCCCTCGCGCTCCCCTCCTAAACCTTTAGTTATGGGTGATTTCATCCGCCTTCGCCAGGCTTCGGCGGATGAAATCACCCCCTTATATCCTGGCACCGCATGATTCTGTTTCTTTCGGCTGGTACGTATTACTGCCTGCAAAATTCAGAATGCATGGGCGACCCGCCGGGTCGCCCCTACTTCCGCTATATGTGATGTCGTAGCGACTGAAATTATTTCATGTTGAAAGCACCTTTTGGTTCTGTAGACGATGTTATAGACAAAGGTTATCTTCCTCCTCCTGCGCAGGCGCAAGCACAGGCACATCCCGCACACGCACAGCCGCCGCCACCACCTCCGCTTCTGGAGGATTCTGCCATCGCTTTGAATACATCTCCCGTTACTTTATCAAACCCGCTGAGATTGACTATTCCCGTTTGTGCAGATTGAAGTTGCAATGATCCCGGAGAAATTGCCGATGCTACATTGTTCATGGTATTCTCCGTCCAGCCGGCAAATGAGGCTCCTACATCTCCGAGGGTTGTCCTGCCTCCGGGACCGGATGGAACGCCGGGCGTTGGAGATGGAGATGACCCACCCCAGCTCGGGCGATAATGGTATCCTCGCGTAGACAGCACAGTTGGATAATCGTCATGCATAAGTATCCATCCGAGATTTCGGTCAATAGCCTTTTCTTTTGCTGGTATTTCTCCGATAGAGCGAGCCTGTTTCAAGGCTGTCCTGATAATGTAGCGATAGTATATCCGTGTAACGTCCGGATCGAAACCTTTCATCCGCGAAGCCACCCCTTCAATCAGTATCTTCATAGGAGGGCCGAAATCAATCTCCGCGACAGGCTTCTGTATATCTGTTACAATGGAGGTAATAAAAGGTTCTTCGTATTTGTGAATTGCAATTCCTTTTTCCTGCGCGATTACTCTTCGGTATTTCACTGGATTCCCAGCCAATGAGGGATGCTTAGGGCCCGGCTTGAAATCTTCATGAATGTCAACGACGATAGGAGTTTCTTTTATCTGTTTAAGCACTCCTTTTTTGAGCAGGCCAAAAATCACGAGTGTAAGAACTTTGTTCAACGGCAATTCCAGCAGCACAGCGGCTTCTGGTGCGGTCAGACCCCGCTTTATTCTTCCCGCCTCAATCTCTGCAATAGCAGGCAAGTAGCCCTTCTTGCGTTTTGTAAGCACCCATTCGCTGAGGATAACAAGAACTACAAGCACAGGGAACGCAATAAGATGAGCAGCCGGACTTACCACAAACAAATATATCAGCGCTGCTGAAATAATAACGAATACCGAACATCCAGTCTGGCCGGTGAATCGGAAAAACATCAGTGCAAAAAGCGCAATTAATGCAGCTCCGGAAAAGAAACGAATGCCCGGATTTTCTTTGAACCACTTTGCCAAAAGGCCAAATTTTGTCATTTTTATAACACGCTCCATACCGCGCTTCGGAAAGGAAATACCCACAAGATAAGCGCCTGTCAGCGGTCTATTAGTCTGCCAGATGGCAACTGCTCGGTCTTGAAAAATCACTTTCTTGGTAAATTGTACATTCTGGTATAGCAGTTCTTCGGCCTTTATATCGGGTAGCATATGAATCGCTATATTAATGTCTGTGGAGCCAAGCACATATTCTTTCCCGAACCAGGTAGGAGTTATTCGAAAAGATGCGTAATCCGCTCGCGTTGTATCCTGGTAAACCATGTTGGGCATGGTAAACTCGAAGTGAAAGGTGCCCACCGCCCCTCCTTTAATTGAATGGCTGCCCAGGTGTATCTCCACGCCCGGCTTCACAATCTCTGAATGGCGAATATCCGTCAAAGGAGTACCGTCTATCGCAGCTTTCATAGTTTTCATGTCGTAGCGGCTGTGAGGCACGCCTATATCGACTATGTCTATCGCATAGGCACGCGGCTCGTTACGGAATGTAATATCGTAAACTATCCGCGCAGAAGCATCCGGTTGTATATAAACATTCATGTTTAATAAAGGGACGTTGAATCTGTAATTCTGTGCCCATGTTGGAACCGCTGTTACAACAAAGAGAATAAGCAGTCCTGCGATCCAGAACTTATGTAATGGTAGAAATTTTCTGCCACTCATTAGCTTGTCACCTCCGGAAAATCTTGATCTTTGACGTTGACTACTCTTCTTGCCATTGTTTTCACTTCCGAAACAGAAGGTCTGAGAAGAATAAGGCATTTGAACCTCAGGAAGCCCAACCTCTGGGATCGCGAGGACAGTCTGCTGCACATATTGCGAGGCCCGGACACGTGTCGCATCGCGTGGGTGACTCCACTCTTTCGCGGTAGAGCCGGAATGCCTCATGCCCCCAAATTTTTTTCCAAGGATCGGCTAGTATATTGCCTGCACTTCGATAAGGCCCTCTTGGCGGAATGACAGAACCATCGCGTTCCACGCGTATCGAGACGTCACCCGAGCACCGGGGGCCCTCTTTTATCTGTTCTACTAAGCTTTTCTCGGGTTTTCGCATAACCGGTGGCTGCCAGAGGTATCTGACATCTGATTCAGGGGAAGTTTCTTCTATTATCGCGGCAATCTGAGGCAGGGCGCTTGCTCTCAAAGTACCGTCATCTGTTACAGTGTCATCATCAGGTTGGGCAATAGCGAAAAACGATGCGTTTCGGATCCCCATCTTGGACAAGGATTCGAATGTCTCTTCAAGCAGGTCGGCTGTTACTACGGTCAGTGGAATCTCAGCTACAGGACAGACTTCTAAATCGCGAATCAATGGGAAAATTGTTTTTGCTTTTTCGTGATCGCCCTCTCCGCAAACCGAGTCATGTATTCCCTGATCTGCTGAGAGATAGAGTAGCGTTACGTGATCCACTCCAGCCTGTGCAAGGTCTTTAAGAAGAGACCCTTCAGCCAAATCGGTGGCCCGCGCCCTTACGCCGGCTATCATCCCAAGGTCTTCAGCCCTTTCCACAGCGCGGACAAGGTGCTGCGGGTTCGGCTTTTCAGCAGTTATAAAGGTCACATGAGGAATGCCTATTTCCCAGAGCTTATCTATTATTGGTACGAGTTGTTCAGGCGCGGCAAGCGGGACATCCGCTCTGAAAGGCGCCATCAGCCTGGCCTCATGCGGATTGAACTCCGCATCTTCAAGATTTATAATCGGATAATTATCTTCCGGAGATGCAAGGTTCGACAGCACGGCGTTGATTTCATCAATATCTTTGTGCACAGTCTTTGCCGTAGCTCCCCTGAATCTTTTGAGAATCTCCGCTGCTATCGTGTCTTTATCCGTGCCTTCCAGTATTCCCTTTACAATAATCACTCCCGAAGGCGATAAACGGGCTACGGCTGTGGCATTGGCGAGCAACAGACCTCTTTCATCAGGTTCAATACGAAGATGAAAACGAGTGTAATTCCCGTCAGCTTCCCGCATATAATGGAAGAGCCCCGCCTGTAAAGGCTCCGGAGGTTTAGGGAAAAGTTTATCGATTACTTTTTTCAACGCCATCAGCAGCCCCCTTTGTTAGGCATCATTTACTCCTGATTCATATCCAGGACTCTTTTCTCAACTATTCTTAGAAGAAAGATCTCAAATAATGACACAATTAAATTTGCTTTGTTGCAATTCTGCGTTCACTTTTTCTTTTGCTTCTCTTTCCAGACGACAGCCCCCTCCGCATACATCCAGTTGCGGGCAATGCCAGCATTTCTCTGGTAACCGCGAGCCTGCCGGATCTTCCACTCTGTTTCTGAAACTCAGGAAAAGATCACTGTTCCAGATTTCTTTCCATTCGTCTCTCAGGATATTTCCTGCTGCCACATAAAAAGATTGGCAGGGGAGAACGTTTCCATTTGGTTCTACGCACATCGAGTACTCCCCGGCATTGCACCGTTTGAAACCTATTCCGAGCTCCAGGGGTGACATCTGGCAGTACTCAGTCGGGGTGTACCAGAGGAATTGCATTCCAAGTTCCATCGCTTTATTACGCACGTGGGCAAGAACGGGCTGCAGCTCCTCCACCGGCACAGCATCAGCACTCGTGCACCCTTTTCCAGAATATATCATACCGTTCATTGCGAAGGTCCTGATTCCAATGTCATGGAGAAAATCAATTATCCCATCAACATGATGAATGTTTTTTCGGGTAAGCGTTGTATTAGTTATCGCGTGCAGGGGAGTAGCCAGTGAGTTTTCGATGCCTTTCACTGTCTCCTGAAAAGAATCCTGGCCGGTTATGCAGTTGTGAACTTCCGGCTTGCATGATTCGAGTGTGATTTGCACATGGTTAAGGCCGGCATTCGCAATCTCTTCAACGAAATGTGCGTCTGCAAGGCGACGTCCGTTTGTATTCAAGCCCGTTATCTGGCCAAGTCTATCCGAATATTCGATTACACGTGCCAGCTGGGAATATAGTGTAGGTTCTCCACCGGTGAATATAATATGAGGAACGCCTATGCAGGCCAGCTTATCCAGTACCTTAAACCAATCAGAAACATCAAGGGGCGTCATCTCGCGCCGAGCTTCATCATTATAGCAATGGGAACATCTGTTATTGCATTTGTATGTAAGGGCAAGATCTACTTTATAAGGCGCACTGACTTGTTTCGTGAATACGGGTCTTTGATTAATGAAAGAACAATCGCAAACAGGACACCCATTGTCAGAATCGCGGAGAATCTCTACGATCTCATACATTTGGTTCAGTTCTGGGAGAACCCGGTCTCTTGTTACATTTCGAAATATTCGCATCAGTCTGGCGAGCGATTGTTCCGGGGAAAGTCCGTCCAGTGCCATTTTTGCCATGCTGGCAGCGGTAGGATTAAGGTGGATTACGTGTGTTACGTTATCGAAAAGAACCCCTGAGCCGTCTTCTTCAAATCTGAGATGAATTCTCTTTTGTCCATCGGGTCGGTTTATTCTGTACGTGTGCAATCCCTTTTTGGCAGAGCCTGCCGGAACAAGAGCTGTTAAGAAGCCCTGAATATCCTGGCGAAGCCAGTGGATTAAAGACTGTAATGGTTTTACGGTGCCGAGGGGATGTGTGCTTTTATTGAACAGTGAGGTTACCACTTGGGAGCCTCTTCAATTTGATAGGTTGCGCCGCAATAGTCACAGTTTACAAATACCGCGCCAGCTTTAACGGTTACGGATTTTTCACCCAATCGCCCACCGCAGGAAGTACATTTCAAACTTTCCAGGCTAACATCTCCGCTCAGGTCTATTTTCATTTTCTGGACAACGTGAATTTGTTTAGGTCTCAGTCGAGCCATAAGAATAAGCACTCCGGCAGCAATCAGTAAAATGATGCCAACGATAATACGTAAAATCAGTCCCTGGGAGCCAATAATGAACACAAGTCCGAAAAGGCCCAGGATGACTGCGAGAATATAAGCTATTGCAATCATGGTACTACCGCTCTTTCGTTTTTAATTGCAGGCGGATTCCACTCCGCAAACGCTCGACCTTAAAAATCCCCGCCTGCGTTGATTAAACATAATCGCATACCACCCAGATTCGTCAACATTTTTTCATCTTTGCTTACGTGCTTTTCTTTCGCGTTGATGAGTTATCATTTCAGCTTGCATAATTGAAGGATTTTCATGTTAAATTAGTTATCTGAGCAGTCGGGGAGTTTTCTATAACGCCGACTGCTCATCCTGAGGAGCGAAGCTACGAAGGATCTTACTCCTATAATGACTAATGATATGAGAAATAGAATCAATGAATCCGAAGTGGATGGATCTCTATAATGGCTTGAAAGGAGATCCCTTGCTTCGCTCGGGATGAGGGGTCGGAGGGAAAACTCCCCGACCCCTCAGTTATATAATTTTACAAAGACTTGAGACCTGTCCTAATTCTTTATTCTACTAGCTGATCTGGCCAGGACTAAGAAACAGCGCCTGTACAAGCTAAAAAGCTGGCGGCCTTGTGGTCCCCTAATTCAGGAGTGTATGAAATGAGAAATCTCATTATGGTTTCGCTGCTGATGTTCGCTTTAGGGTGTTCACTATGTACTCATAAGAAAGTTGAGGAAAAAGCTGCAAAGACCACTGTGTTAGAGGAACATTTTGTTAATCCAAGAGTGGTTGAGCTGAAAATAACCTATTATCTCAACGGAATAAAAAGGTCAGACTCAGATACGGTTACACTCTATGAATTTTCTGAAAAGCCAGTTTCCTGGACAGCAGAAAAGAAGGTTGATAGACCAGTCTTGCTCTTATACGTGGCAAGACAAAGAGAATATCCGAATCAAAGAGATGTTGAGTATATATCAATAACCCCTGCACCAGATGAGATTGTTTCAAAAGACATAGATGGAAATGTTCTGGAATTCTGGGATTTATCGGACGAAATAGAAGAAGGTAAGGATATAACCATTACGCGCCGCTTTAAATTCAAGGCGTACGAAACCGCCTTCAAAATAGACCCTGATGCTGTCGGTGAATATGACACTGAGGATGCGGTGTACCGCTATTATACCAGAACGCAGGAATTCATGGAATTGACGCCTGAGCTTATCAATCTTGCCAGGGAGATAGTTGGAGATGAAGAGAATCCTTATTTAAAAGCGAAGGCGATCTTCGGCTGGTGTGTGGATAACATATCGTATAAGTATCCACCTAACAGAGGAATAATATATTGTTTGCCAAGGAGAACTGGCGATTGTGGTTCGTACAGCCTCATTTTTGTCAGCTTGTGCAGAGCTGTGGGAATACCTGCCCGGGTAGCAAATGGACATTGGGTTTGCAAGGCGAAGAAGAATTATCATGTCTGGCCTGAGTTTTATCTGCCAAATCATGGCTGGCTTCCTTCTGATGTGACTGACGGAAGGGCAACCAGGGGGAAGCCGGGTTCATTAGCAGGGGGAGGCGACCCGTGGTATTTCTTTGGGAATATGGACAGTGGGAGGTTTATATCAACCAAAGGCACATCTATTCAGCTGTATCCCTCGCCGCCCTGGCATATCTGGGGCCTTGCAGATACCAACAAGAATCCTATCTTCATGCAGATGGCCGCCACCGTTTATTCCGGGATTACCATAGAAGAACAAAAAGCAACGGTTGAGATTATTCAAGGTGAAGACGTCCTCTGGTAGAGCCGCCGTTTTCCAATAAGAACAGTTGTAATATTTGCCGCATTGACGATTGTAATTAGTAGTGCGCAGCATGCCGGGCGTGAGATAAGGCTGCTTCTCTCTGTCGGAGTGGTACATCAAGATGACCGACGGTAAACCGCGCTATGGGGACACCACGGAAAGTATGTTTTGTATCCTTCACATCAAGTAATCGCAGTTCGGGCTTAAGCCTTCACCCAACTCTCCGGGCTTCGCAAAGTCCCGATACGTTATCCGAAATGGCCGTACATTCGAAGGAAGAGAGAGAATCAATGATATTAGCGAGGTCTTTGAAGTGGATTCATATAATCGGGATCCTTATCATCTTTTTTGGCTATAGTCAGAGAGCTATGGCCGACTGGCCGCAATATTCTGCCAATCCTTTCGTTATTCAGCTCGATATTCAGGCAGAGGATGATGGCGTTGGCGGCATCGTTGTGGCTGATGTCAATGGCGACCACTTGCTCGATTACCTGGTTACGAAGCCTGGCTTTCTTGCCGTATACCATCATAACGGTGGAAAACTATGGGTCAAGAAGATTGACGTTCGAGTGGCGGGGGAAGCGGAGACGAACGGGTTGCCCGGCTGGCATGGTCCGGGTGTGCAGGCGGCGGATGTGGATGGCGATGATCAATGCGAAGTGCTGTTTTTGACTAATGACGGAAATCTGCATATCCTGGAAGGCGCTACGGGCAAAAGTAAGAAGGTGGTTAAACCCACTCTTATTCCCGGAGTTGAAAAGTGGGAGCACGTGATTGTAGCAAACGTCCGGGGGTTAGGAGACAGAGACCTCATTTTTCAGGCCTGCCCGCGATCAGGCCCAGACTTTGGGAGAGGCGCGAAGCGAGGCCGTCTGATCGCCGCGTTCCCTGCGGAGGCACCGGAAGGCTCCCCACTCTGGCAGACTGACGGTTACTGGGGACCTGCACATGGCACGGCCCGCATTGCCGACCTGGATGGTGATGGCCGCGACGAAGTTGCAGGGGTTACCATTATAGACCACGACGGCAAGTTTATTGACAAATGGCATTACAGTGATAAGTGGAACCTGAAGGCGCACGGTTCCTTCCACGTCGACTCGGTGTTCATATACGATGTCCGACCCGACCTGCCAGGCCTTGAGGTGGTTCTCCTGGAGGAGGGGGCAAACCATATTAGCTTGGTTAATATGGACCAATTCATCTGGCGAACTGATTACCAACATCAGGAACCGCAGAATGCTGCCGTAGGCGACTTTGACCCGAACCGACCCGGATTGGAAATATGGTGTCGGAGCCGCTATAACAAGCATCAAAAACCGTTCGTATTTGACGCCACTGGACAATTGGTGGCCCATTACGAGATGGATAAAGTCGCCCCTGAAGGGTGGACGGTAGAGGGTGTGGAGGTCATCTGGACTATTGACTGGACGGGAGGGGCAAAGCAATTGGCTGCGGCAAAGGAGCGGCACAAGTCAGGTGATGTTGCTATCTTCGACCCCATCAGCGGCAAGTTTCTCCAACTCTTTAAGGAAAAAGCCGATCGACTCTATGTGGCTGACGTATCCGGCGATTGGAGAGAGGAAGTGATTGTAGTTAGTGGTAATGAGATTCATGTCTATCATAATACAGTTTCTAATCCGAATCCCAACCGTCAGCGCCTTTGGACTCAGAACCACTACCGCCGCAGCAAAATGACTTGGAACTACTACAGTCCGTAAAGAGTGCAGTCGCTTAGGATAGCAGCGTTGTTCAGATGTTTCCTCTGGACGATAGGAATAAAGAATAACAGACTTTATTCAATATATGAAGATATATACAAACTGAAGTCTTCCAAAGGAGGGTGGAAAAATGCGAGTCGCGAAAATGTTGGTTGCGGTTGGAATTGTGGTACTTGTGCTGGGTTGTGTTCCGTCTTTGCATCCGCTCTATACGGAAAAGGATGTGACGTTCGACCCGACACTCGTAGGCGTCTGGAGTGAGAAAGATAAGACTGACACCTGGACATTTAAAAAGTCTGGAGACAACGCCTATGAATTAATCATGACGGAAGACGGGGTACCAGGCAAATTTGAGGTGCATCTGGTGCGCCTTGGGGAGCTCCTCTTCCTGGACCTCTACCCAGAAGACCCGGATATTGATAACAGCTTCTATAAAGCTCATCTGATCCCAGCGCATACGTTTCTTGGAATTCAGATAGACAAAGAAAAAGATGTTGTGCGTCTTGCAATGATGAAGCCTGACTGGCTTGAGGAGGCGATAGACAGTAAGAAAGTCACCATCACGCACGAACGCCTGGGAGAAGGCGATGAGAGCAGGATAATCCTTACGGCGTCCACCAAGGCGCTGCAGGAGTTTGTTGTAAAGCATGCTGCAGAAGCGTTTGGTGAGCTGGCCGAGTTGCACCGTCGGAAATAACGGCAGGTGAGAGCGTGATGGTGGCGCGCAGAGTTTGTCGCGCTTTGCGCAATCACCAAAATGCCGTGAGGAACTTTGCAAAGCCCGGAAATCCTGGGCTGCATGGTATTATCATAACTAAGAGAAAGAGAGATACTATGCCATGAGAAACTTTATTCCGCTCATAGCGCGGATTTTCTTGTCTGTGATTTTCCTGAAGTCCGCCCTGGGCAAGATTATGGACCCAGCTGGCACTCAGCAGTTTATGGCTAACTATGGTATGCCATTTACTGGTCTGTTTCTGATCGGTGCGATCGTTTTGGAGGCTGCTGGTGGGCTATCGGTGTTGATTGGCTACAAAGCGCGCTGGGGCGCCACCCTATTGGTTGCATTCATGGTTCCTACCACACTTATTTTTCATACTAAACTTTCCGATCCCATGCAGATGATCATGTTCATGAAGAATCTGGCTATTCTTGGTGGATTACTGATGGTGGTATATTTTGGAGCAGGGCCGGTAAGTTTGGACGCACGGAGCAGATCGCCTGAAAAAGCATAAAGGCTACTTAAAAGATTTTATTCCACGGGCAGGTTGAAAATGTGCCTGTGGCGTGATGCCCGTGCCACCACTGGGTTATGCACCCTAGGCGCATAAAAATTTCATTCTGACAGTGTCTCTTGCGCTACCAGCCGATAATAGGTTTCTTTTCAGTTTTGCGAATTTCTTTTTCGTCAGCCCATTCAATTATAGCCGTCTGAATGTCAACGAGGTTCAAGGTGATTTTATAGTAGACGTCTTTGCGCCGGCCCGCGCGCTTCACAATCGAACCGATTTCTCCATACAGAATGTAATCCGCTCCGATTTGCTTGCCGTATTCTTTCCTGGTCCGCGGATCAACCAGTCCGGACCCTCTCTGATACTCCAACTGGTCGAGAATCTCGGTGGGAATATCTGAAGTGGCGGTAAAGCGGACTTTGCCGGATTTGATCATCGCGGTGCGAATTTTGTCGGTTACTGCCTTGGTGTCGATATGCTCCATGGTCTTGTTCTTCACTGAGCTGACAAAGACGACCGGCCTCTCACCCCTTTCAAACAGCGGAATGCGCAGCATGGAATTGACCATTTTCTCCGCAATGAGCTGGAGGTCCGTTGACCCAAAGTCCGCAGTCAGGGTTTCCTGCTGTTGCGCATCGCCGTAGCGGACTTTTGTTGCACATCCGATCGAGATGATGAGGAGAGCGCACAGGCTCAACAAGATGCCTGACGATCTCAGGAACGAGAGTGACGACATGTTCGGTTTCATGGTTTGATACTCCTTTCGTGTTCGCGTTTGTGCCCTAACTACCCGGGGGTGCGGAAATGATACCGCAAGCTCTACTTAGTACCTAACCGGATACGGTCGGCGGAAGTGCAGCTTAAACGTCACGGCCTGCGGGCTCGGGGCAGTGGACTGGAGATACTTTTCTTCCTCGCCGTGGATAACCACAGGGGCCCAGTGTTCTACTGGGGAATCAATTTTAAAACCATCGTCATCGAGCCATTCAAACAGGTATTCGCCATTGAAGGATCGCTTGCGGTTGTTTTTCAAAACCACTTGGGCCACGATGAAATCTCCTTCGCGGCGAGCCTTTACATCCAGAATTTTTATTCGCCACCTGAGCAGCAGATCATTAGTCACGATTTTCTTGTCCAGGCTCAGTATGTCGCCAGAAATGCTTACCGTGCCGATGGCGATGTTACTGGCACTTCGATGACAGCTTGTGGCGCAAAGAATAGGAAGTAGAAGAAACAGAGCAAAAATTACGATTGCAGTACGAGTGGCTTTTCTTTCCATGATTTGAACCCCCTCTTTAGGAAAATGGGGTACAGTCCACACGCTCGTTCCTCGCTTGGGACAGTCCCCGATTTTCCTCCTCCTCGTTTCAAATGTGATGGTGTACTAGTCAGGCACCTGAATGCTCTCGTGAGCTATCGAAAAATCAGAACTGCTGGATGAAGTACTGAGTGCCGAATGTCCGCACGAGCAGGAGGTGAATTTTCTCAGCACGCAATGTCATCGTTATGTTATCCTGGAAAATATTCCTACCCTCCGGGGATATGAATTGCAAGGCAAAATCATGCTCTCCGCAGCGAAGGTAAAAGTGAGCCACCTGGATGTTTTTCGGAAGCGAGAGCCAGCTGCGCAGATCCGCTTGCTCAATGAGATAGTTCACGATACCGACAGCCAGCGATGCGGCCAGGCCTGAGCGATCGTGGGCGAACTTCTGTTCCGCGGTTTTAATGGCAGCGCGTAAGGCCTGTTTAATAGCCAGGCGCAGGAGCTTATCGCGAAGGTTACGTACCGCCGTGGCATCAGTGTCAAAGAGAATCGCTGTGGAACCCAGGGGCGCATGGTTGTCCAGGACTGTGAGGTGATGGATGGGCGAAGCCAACAAGCGGTACTTTGGGAAAGCGATCGGGACAAGATAGAGACGTCGGTCATAGGGGACCGGAATGGGAATTTTAATCTGGTATTTTTCCGGAGCCCAGCCACACGCGTATATGACCACAAGTTCGGCGCTGTCCTCAGGAATGTCGTTACGCGAGAGATTAAATTTCTGCTCCCAGCCGGGCACGTCCTCCCAGAAACCGCTAGCAGTGGCGAGCTCAATCAGCTGGGGATGGGCATATGGAAACTCCGGACGCAGAAGATGCATGGTCTTCAGGTCTATGTATGCATCGTTCGGTTCCTTATTGGCTTTGTACACTAGAGCGGAGAGGTAATAGGTGAAGGCGTTCAGGTAGGCATTTGCCGTGCGCGCAGCAACCGTTGCCTGGTCCTCATATTGATCCAGCACCGTTTTCCAGATGGTGTCCGTATCAAGGTTTTTTGTCTGTGCGGTCTGCTCGAGCTCGTACAAATCTTTGTGGTGTTTCTCCTGTTCGTGCTTCTGCACTGCGTATGCCTGGCGAATCTCTACCCTGGCATCATCCAGAGCGCCTGTCATATAGTAATTGAGCGCCTGGAAGGTATGGAGAAGGGTCTTTTCGAAGCTCTCGCCCTGGTAGGGGATGACTTTTTCGTTCACCAGGAGTGAGCCGAACTGCCTGCCGACTTCGCTGACACTGACCATGGCTTTGCGTTCGGCCTCAATCATCACCTCTTCAGCGGCTGCGAATGTCTCGATGCTTTCCTGCCATTTGCCTGTGGTATGAAGCAGTGTTCCACTTTCAAGAAGATAACACAGGCGGTCGAGGCCGGATCGGGTCTTAGGCTCCAGGTAGAGAAGCGCCTGCTCGATATTGCCGTTCTCCGCGGAGAGCCGCGCCGGCCTGAAGGTCTTGGGATAATGCCGAAGAACTGAACACCCGGTTTGTGCAATAAGAAGAATGAGGAGGAGAATGACTACAGGAGATTTCCCGGGTCGCTGAGTGCTGCGTCGTCCGCGCTTTAGGGCACGCTGAGTGGTGGATGCGAATGATTGTTGGTGAATAGTGACTGATAGCATACGAGGCGCCTTTGTTAGCATTGACAAAACAAACGTAGGGATTTTCTACTATGGTGTCAACAGCAGAAGGAGAAGTAAGGCATCAGACCAAGATCCGTCAACTTTTTGTTCAGATTAGAGGATGGCCTTAATTTAAATAGATCTATCTATTCCGGTAATGGTAGGGGCGGGGTTTCCCCGCCCAGGGCGATCCGCCGCGGCGGATACGTCTTTCGTCACGGATGGACCTATTCACCATCGATTCGTTTTTATATGCTATATTTATCCGAACAACCAAGAAACCACCGATGCCTTTATTTTAATTTAGCAGCTTTTTCAGAGGTTGACGGATTAGGCATCGGATATTTTATGTAAAGGCCAGGCGTAGTGAAAAAGCAGATGAAGATTGTTGTTGCGCCCGATTCGTTCAAGGGAAGTCTGATAGCCGCTGAGGCCGCGCGTGCCATGGAGGTGGGAATTCGCCACGTCTATCCAGACGCTGATGTGATCCTTATCCCAATGGCTGACGGTGGAGAGGGATTTGTGGAGGCTGTGCTTCTGGCAACGGGCGGGCGTATAGAAACAGCGCGGGTCTTGAATCCTCTGGGAAAGCATATTGAAGCGCGCTATGGAATTTGCGAAGATGGCACCACAGCCGTGATTGAGATGGCAGCTGCCTCAGGACTGACGCTTCTCTCGCTCGAGCAGCGCAATCCATTAATCACGACGAGCTACGGCGCGGGCGAGCTGATCTGCCAGGCGCTGGATGCAGGGTGTCGCAAGATTCTTCTGGGAATCGGGGGATCAGCCACAACGGATGGTGGAGCAGGGATGGCGCAGGCATTGGGAGTGCGGTTCATTGGGGCTGGGAATAAAGCGATTGACGAGCCGCTCGCGGGAGGAAGGTTGAACGAGATCGAGCGGATTGAAATGTCAAATCTCGACATGCGCATTGCTCAGTGTGAGATCGTGGTGGCGTGTGACGTTGACAATCCATTGCTCGGGCCTCGCGGCGCAGCGCGTATTTACGGGCCACAGAAAGGAGCAACTCCTCAGCAAGTAGAGCTGCTTGAGAAAAACCTCTCGCATTTTGCGCGACTGATCACGCGTGACGTACGTCGCGACGTAGGTTGCGATGTCTCCGACATTCCTGGCGCTGGAGCAGCAGGCGGACTCGGGGCTGGTCTGATGGCGTTCTGTGGCGCTACACTCCGGTCAGGCGTAGAATTGATTATGGAGATTGTTCAGCTGGAGAAGCGTTTGGAGGGTGCGGATCTGGTTCTCACTGGTGAAGGTCGCAGCGATGCGCAAACCATATCAGGAAAAGCGCCGTGGGGCGTTGCCCAGGCGGCGAAGCGGGTCGGTATTCCGGTAGCTTTATTGACCGGAGAGATTGGGGAAGGAGCAGAGCAGTTATATCAACACGGGATTGATATTCTGCATCCGATTGTTGTTGGCCCTATGACGCAGCACGAGGCTATGGCACAGGCAGGGGAGTTGCTCACGGCTGCAACAGAGCGACTGTTTCGCATTCTCCGCATGAAGCAGTAGCGCTATTAAAAATCCCCCGGCTTTTTCCCTCTCTACTGTCTACTCTCTACTGTCTACTTCTTCTTAGGCGCAGGTAGATGGGCCGCCACACAGCCTCGAGAATGATTCGTTTGCTCATTTTCGACTGTCCTTCACGGCGCTCCAGGTACGTAATCGGCTCTTCACCAATTTGAAACTTGCGGCGGTAGAGAATATAGAGCAGCTCGACCAGAAACGAGTAGCCTGAGCTGCGAATTAGGGAAAGATCAAATCCGCGGAAGACGTGCGCCCTGTACGCCCGAAATCCGCTGGTGCAGTCAACGATACGCATTCCCAGAATAGTGCGCACGTACCAGTTGCCGAACATGCTGACTAGAAGGCGGCTGAACCGCCAATTGCTCACGCGCACACCATGCACGTAGCGAGAGCCGATTACTATGTCGTAGTTCTGGGTGGCCTCGACAAGGCTGGGAACAGCCGCAGGATTGTGCGAAAAGTCCGCATCGAGCGTGACGATGATGTCAAAGCCCCTCGCCAGTGCCCATTGCATACCTTCGATCATTGATTTCCCGTAGCCTTTATCTTTGTCGCGAACAATGAGATGCACACGCGAATTGTTGCCAAAGCCCGTCTGAATTGCCTCGGCTGTTCCATCAGGGGAGCTATCGTCAACAACCAGGATGTTCAAAGCGATGGGGAGCGATAGGAGACGCTCTATCAGCGGGCAAATGTTTTCTTTCTCATTATATGTCGCAATGAGAGCCAGGATTTTAGGAGAGGCTGTCTGGCTGGAAGCCTCTGGTTTGTTTTCCGAGGTGCTGCTCATTTATTAGAATCCCTGTTTGATTCTCCCGGCTCGCCTCGCGGAGGTCTTCTGACATGGGCTACAGAGCAAAGCATTTAATGAGTGGAGTTTAGATTTTTCTCAATAATGGTCAAGAGTTCTTTGTAGGGGCGACCCGCCGGGTCGCCCACAATAAATAGACAGGGCAGGCACAAGGCCTGCCCCTACGAATATTGCTTTGTCCGCGTCAGGCTTAATAGTATAATGACCAATACGAGTGCGCGTACGCAGGAGGGGCGCCAGTGAATTTCGCGACGAAGATGTCATACCGCCCCGCGGAAGTGAGCGTTGTCTCTTCACTCTCGCCCGGTCCGAACGTTGCTTTGTCAGAGAACACTCCCGTAACTACGGCGGTATTGTCTGAAAAAGCCGCAATACCGTAGCCTCGGTCATCTGAAATTCCACCGGCGCACTTTGCCCATGCCAGTGTCCCGTCAGAGTTGTATCTTGCCAGGAAGATGTCGCGATCTCCTGCCGAAGTGAGTGTTGTTTCGCCAGGCTCGCCCGGCCCAAAGGTTGCCGTGCCCTCAAATCGACCTGTTATCATAGCGCCACCGTTAGAAAGCGCAGCTATACTGTCTGCGCGATCCCAAAGTCTCCCGCCAGCGCGATTTGCCCAAGCCAGCGCTCCGTCTGCATTATACTTTGCAACAAAAGTATCCCAATACCAACCCTCGCAAGTAAGTGTAACCTCATGGCTCTCGCCCAGACCGAATATCGCCGACTCCTTAAAAACCCCTGTAACTAAGCTGCAATTATCAAGAAGCACGGAGATACCAAAGGCATGATCATCATCCCATCCTCCAGCGCGCTTTACCCACTCAAGGGTTCCTTCAGGACTGTATCTAGCAATGAAGATGTCCATTTCGCCCGCCGAAGCAAGCATTGTTTCATGGCTCTCCCCTTGACCAAATGTTGCTATGCCTGCGAAATTTCCACTCACCAGAATGCTGCCATCGGAACCAGCTCTGACAGCATGGCAATAGTCAGGACTGCTTCCACCAGCCCGCTTTGCCCATTCTAGCGTTCCATTAGGACGGTATTTTGCCACGAAAATGTCAAATTCCCCTGCGGAAGTGAGCGTGGTCTGACTACTCTCTCCTGAACCGAACGCTGCTGTGCGCGAGAACGTCCCTGTGACCACGGCGCTGCCGTCAGAAAGCGCGGCTATGGCAGAGCCATTGTCATACCAACTTCCCCCAGCGCGCTTTGCCCATGCACAAGTCCCGTCAGGATTATATCTAGAGAGGAAGATATCACCATACCCTGCTGAGGTAAGCACAGTCTCGCCACTCTCGCTTGGCCCAAACGTCGCATTGCCCGAGAAGGAGCCCGTGACTAATGTGCTCCCGTCAGAGAGCGCCGCAATACCATGTCCCCCACTACCAATGCTTCCACCTGCTCGCTTTGCCCACGCCAGGGTTCCGTCATTGCTGTATCTGGCAACAAAAATGTTCGAATACCCTGTAGAAGTGATCATGGTTTCACCACTTTCTCCCGAACCGAATGTTGCTGTTCCAGAGAATTTACCAGTGACCAGAGCGCCGCCGTCAGAAAGCACGGCAATACTCCAGACCCAGTCATCAGCGCTTCCGCCGGCCCGTTTTGCCCACACTAATGTTTGGGCTTGCACTGGAATGGCCGTGTGCCCTGCCAGGAATATAAGGATAAGTGGGTATACAAACCAGCGATACTTAATCGCCTCAGGTTGGTAAATGAGATTTCTCTTATGCATTTCTATACCTCACTATTGTTTAATAATGGATCAATCGCGTTGAAGTAATAACACAAGATTCATGCCAATAGCTCATGGATTCGCATATTGCGGCTTAAGTCCTGCAATACCAGTCTTCTAGCCCGTGCAAGGACAACGTTCTGGCTTCATTCTTCCTCTACCGGATTGGAGAATATTCTTCAAAAGTGTAGAATGCTGTAGAATATTCTTCAGTTGAAAAGTGAGGCCCTATTTGTAGGGGGGTAAAACAGTGCCTAGCGAAACAGGGGCCAGATGAAGGGCGAGGCGGCGAGGGGAATAAAGAGGTAATCAGTGGTTTGCGTTGTGGCGCTGAAATCGTCGCGCATCAGGGTGTTGAGGGTGATGTTATAGCCGGGGAATCCGCCATTAGCGTAAGCAAACCATGCTGCGCAGCTGATGCGGTGTGCGTGGGTTTCGTTCCACGTGTTGATGGCTTCGAAGAGTTTGGAGATATAGCCAGCGGGATAATCATATTTCGGCACGCCAGGCTCTCTGTTGCCATCTGCAGCGTGGTTCATCTCGGTGAGATAGACCGGCTTGGTGAATGCGTAACTGTTACCATCAATAATCTCCATCCATTTGCGAAAAACACCAAACCCCATCTCATTGTCATCACGCGGATCAGCATCGCCACTGCGCCCGCCGTAAGCGTGAATTGCGTAGCCATCGCACGCATTGTTGAGTGTATTCACGAGTTGATACATGTAATTCAGCCACTGGCGATTTGATGGGTAGGGCCCCACGCCCGACTGGCTGGCGTTCCATGGGCCCAGGGCTGCCACCAGCACCTCGGCCTCCGGCTGTACCTGCTTGATTGCAGTGCGACATTTGCCGTAAACCTGGATGTAATTCGCAACAGGGATATTCCCCTCAAAATCGGCGTTCATTTCATTGCCGATGATCCAGCGGTGACAATAGGGTTTGAATGTCTGAACTTTCTGCGCGCATGCCTGGGCAAACGCGTCGTAGTCGGCAGGGTTGGTGGGCACGGTGACGCCAAATGTCTTGTTGATGCGGATGATAAGCGTGAAGCCTTCGGCCACGATCCGCTGTGCCTGTTCAACAGTCAGATCATAGGCAAAATAATCGGTATTAACCACCTCTACAGTCCAGCCGGTTTTGCCGTTCATGATGCCACTTGCGCCGTCGTTCCAGGAATGGATGCCGTAGATGTGCACAGCTTCAGGCACGGCAGTCAGTGAGGAGGTTATAATCAAAAAAACACAGACTGCTAAGAGGGCACGGAATGGTTGGCACCTATGCGGTCTCATGTATGTACTCCTTTTTACTTAAAAACCACCCTGACTATGATTGGGTATTCCTTGATGGGAACAGTGATTTTATTCTTGAGGCCGTCACTATGAACAATCAGGGGCTGGGATTTCTCTGCGCCCGAAAGCGGATCAATGACTGTCGCTTCTAATCTGCCTGCCGAGAATGATGGTATTCCGATTGTTACGGGTTCGGGGGCGCCGTCATCATGAAAAATTCGCGCATCAGAGTTTGTCCCACCGATTTCAAGCTCGTCTTTTGAAGAACTTTTTTTCCAGAGCAACAGAAAATAGTGGGTTGAATTCCGCGCCAGAAGAAGAGCTCTGGGAGCTGCTGATAAGGGCGCGTCGAAAGTCAACTGAACTTCATTTCCAACAACTGCTGCAGCGGGAGCGGGCTCACTATCGCCTTGTTCACTTAGAGTAGAGGTCAGAGTTTTAAGCGCAAGATACGCAGGTCGAGGAGATTCAGCGCCTGCATTCAAAATTCCGAAATTATGTTCCTGATCGCTTGGATCCGTTCCGTCGCAGATGAAATCATACCAATATGTACGCGATATGTTTTGGGCAAAGTTGCCGCAATAAACACGCAGCAAAAATTTTGCTTGATCTTCAAGCGTGATATTCGCTGCATGTCGCCACATAAAGTGGCCTTTTATTGTAGGATAGCCTTGCTCCGTGACGATAAGTGGAATATCTTTGCGGTAGCGCCCCATTGAGTTCCGTAATCTATCAATTCCGGTATACGTATATTCCGGCAGCAATGGATGACAGTACGGATGGATGGCAATGGCATCGAATCGTGCTTGAATATGGGGAACAACGAGGTCGGCAATCGGCGCCTCCATGCCTGCTGTGTAGATTATGGCTGAAGGGTTCAGTGAACGTATTTTTACTGCTGCTGCATTTGCAAGGCGTGCGTACGCGCCTATCCATCGGCCTCCGCGCCAGTCGCCGCCATATTGCTTGTTCATCAAAAACGCATTTGGCTCATTCCATATTTCCCACTGATGAATCCTGCCTCTAAAATGATTCACCATAAATTCCACATAGCGTAGGAAGTATTTAAATTCACGTTCAGGATTTTCTTTGCTGCCAATCCCATGCCCGGGATAAAAAGCATTGCCATAATTGAGAATCAGCAGAATTTCGACACCCTGTTTGAGCGCCTCTTCTACCCATGCTTCCCGGTCTTCCGGTATCTTGAGTTTACCTTTCTTCCGTTCAACCCACGCCCATGAAATTTCATCGCGTAAATGCCGAATTCCAGCTTCGCGCATTAGCCTGATAGGCTTCTCGCACCTTCCCGTAAAGTGCACGCACACCCCAATACTGTCCAGAAATTCATCCACCGGTTTTATGCGAACATTGAGCACTACTTCTGATTGCTCGGGATTATTTCCTTGAGAACTGTTCATGGCAGAACCCTCGATAGAAGATTTTATATTATCGGCAATTACATTTCCGAAAGAAATAAAGGTAAATATAGAAATACCATACAATACTCTCAGAAGAAGTTTGCCTATTTTATGCATTATATCCAACCTTAGTGTCTCCGTGCCTCCGTGGCGTTTTTCAACAAAAACGGTCCTTGGGAATCTGTGTGTATCAGCGTTAATCTGCGGTTTCACTAATAAAGCAATTAACCACAGATGAACACAGATGAACGCAAATAAATACTTAAGAAAAGACCGAACACGAATTTACACGCATTTACACGAATGTGATGTATTTATTCGTGCCTATTTGTGTTCATTTGTGCCCATTCGTGGTAAATTGTTTGTAAATTTCTTTGTTATTTAAATTCTA
>JAUWMI010000020.1 GCA_030613245.1 Candidatus Sumerlaeota bacterium | reverse complement strand
TCAAATATGAACAACGCGGTGGGCTGTGCTCCACTCACGCACATGCTCAAGCGTGGCGTAACCGTAGGATTGGGAACTGACGGGATGTCGGAATCGATGTGGGACGAGCTGAAGACAGGCGTCTTGCTCCATAAGCACGTTGGCCGAGACGTACGCGCAGGCACCAGTGAGATGATCACTGCACTGTTTCAGAATAATGCGCGCATAGCCAGCCAGATTTTTAACACAAAGATCGGCGTAATTGAAAAACGCGCAAAGGCCGATCTGATTCTGGTTGACTACTACCCGCCAACGCCGCTAACCAAAGAAAACCTTGCGGCACACGTTCTATTTGGCATTGCAAATGCACCGGTTGATACCACAATTGTAAATGGTAAAATTCTCATGCGGAACAGGAAATTGCCCCGCATTGATGAGAGCAGGATTGCAACGCGCGGCCGCAAAATTGCCAGGCTGCTCTGGCGCCGCATGGTCTCTTCGTAGGGGCAATTCATGAATTGCCACTACCATGACAATACAAAGCATATCCTCCTGAGGAGCATTTTCCATAGAGATTGCCAATACAATTCTCGATACGACAGGCAACACCCCACTGGTGCGGCTCAATCGAGTTAACGCAAACGTCGGGACAGAGATACTGGCGAAGATTGAGTACTTCAGTCCAAGTGGAAGCGTTAAGGATCGCATCCTGCGGCACATCGTGGATGAAGCAGAACGCACTGGCCAGCTGAAACCAGAGATGATTTTGATCGAAGCCACCACAGGTAACGCAGGGATTTCTACCGCCATGATCGCTGCCGTTAAAGGATATCAGGCAGTCATCTGTATGCCCGGCGGCATGAGTGAAGAGCGCAAGAAGATCATTCGGGCTTACGGCGCTACGATTGTTGAGACACCCGGAGGGGAGAGCGACGTTGATCTCGTGATGAAGAAAGTTCGTGAAATCATGGCTGAAGCGCCAGGGCGCTACTGGGAAGTCGGCCAATTCTCCAATCCAAATAACTGGCAGGCACATTATCACACCACAGGGCCGGAAATCTGGCGCCAGACCGATGGGAAGGTTGACGCATTCATAGCCCCTCAGGGAACTGGTGGTACGATAACCGGCGTCGCAAAGTATTTCCACGAACAGAAGGCGCAGACGAAGTTCTATGCAATCGAGCCAGCCGAATGTCCTCTCTTGACTAAAAGCCAATGGGGATCGCATAAGATAGAGGGGATCGGCGATGGGTTTATTCCTGAAACGCTCGATGTCAGCCTGCTGGATGGTGTGGTCACGACCACGAGCGAGGAAGCGATTAACATGGCCCGGCGGCTGGCGCGCGAAGAGGGGATTTTCTGTGGTATCTCGTCCGGGTGCAGCGTGGCGGGCGCGCTCAAGCTCGCCAGGCTCCATTCAGAGTACCGCCGTATTGTTACGGTCATCTGGGATAATGGATTGCGCTATTTTTCAACGGATTTATGCGGCGAGCAGAAGGAGCTCGATTCTCCAGAGCGGGAACACCCCATGGACGCGCGCACGCAAGCATTGCTGAAAAAGTACCGGACTCGCTGGGAGGTGATCGAGTAGGTGGATGCAGGTGGAATAAACCCAGCGATGATCTGCGAAAAGGCCGAGGCATACCGCGATGAGATGACTGGCTTCCTACGCGAGCTTATTGCGATTCCCTCGCCAAGCGGCCAGGAAAAGCGAGTCGTAGAGCGTGTGCAGCAGGAAATGCAACAGAGCGGCTTTGACGAGGTTTCCGTTGACGACTTCGGCACAATTGCCGGCCGTATGGGGTCGCATGGCCCCCGCATTGTCTTTGATAGTCACCTAGACACTGTCGGCGTCTCAGACCCGACTGCCTGGGGTTTCGATCCGTATAAGGGCAAGATCGAGCGCGATGCCGTATGGGGTAGAGGCGCTGCTGACAACAAAGCCGCTGCCGCAGCACAGCTTTATGCTGCGAAGATAATCCAGGAAATTGCCCGGAACCAGGAGCTGCCATTCACACTGTTCGTCGTCGGCTCGGTGCAGGAAGAAGATTGCGATGGGCTTGCTCTGGGCCACCTGATTACTCAGACACTGAAGCGGGTGGATTGTGTGGTACTGGGTGAATGCACTAACTGTCAGATTTATCGTGGACATCGCGGCCGCGCAGAACTACTGATCCAGACACGAGGTGTTGCATGTCATGCCAGCAATCCCGACCGTGGTGAAAACGCCATTTACAAAATGGCTCCGCTGATTCGTGAGATACAGCAGTTGAATGCGGAACTTGGCACCGATCCCTTTTTGGGCAAAGGCAGCATTGCTGTAACTAAGATTGAGTGTGAAACGGATTCTCTGAACTGTGTTCCTTCGGCTTGCCGCATTTACGCAGATCGTCGCCTCACGCGTGAAGACAGTAGGGGAGAGGTGATTGAACAACTCAGGCGGCTACCTTCGGCTTCACAAGCGAACATTAGCATTCTGCGGCGTGCAATGACATCCTGGACCGGTAAGAATCTTGAAAAGGATCAGTACTTTCCAGCATGGGCGCTTGAGGAATCTCATGAGCTTGTTCAACAAGCTCGCAAGTCCTACGAGTGGCTTTTTGACGAATCTCCCCATATAGGGAAATGGACTTTCAGTACAAATGGCGTGGCCACAATGGGCGAACTCGGCATCCCAACGATAGGATTTGGGCCTGGAGAAGAGCAGTTCACTCACAGCACTCAGGATCATGTGCCAATTGATCACTTGATCCGAGCCGCAGCCTTTTACGCGACATTCCCATTCGTTTACTCGGGTTCGATTACTTGTGAGTCAAAAAGATAGAGACAGGCAACTTGCATATCAGAAACCCAAGGACGCGCAGACTCAGAGTATGCCCGATATCAACAGGCTGACCGAACAGAATATCTCCTATGGGATAGATGTTCATCATATTAAGAATCTCTGTGCCTCTGTGTCTCAGTGGCGATTTTTAATTAGGCCACAAGGGCAAATTGCGAGATAGGGATTATATATGAACCAGGGATTAAAAGGTCGCGACTATATTACTACGCAGGAATGGACCCTCCAGGAGCTGGAAGTTGCCTTAAGCCTGGCTACAGAGCTCAAGCAGATGAAACGCCGAGGCATACCGCATCGTTATCTTGAGGGCAAGACACTATTTATGTTATTTTTCGATAAGTCCACGCGAACGCGCAACTCATTCGAGGCGGGCATGACGCAACTCGGCGGCCACGCTCACTATATTGACGCAGAAACTTCCCAGATCGCGCATGGGGAGAGTCCAAAGGACACTGGCATCATTCTGTCGGGCTACGGCCACGGTATTGCTATCCGTCATGATTTAGTCCCCGGTGAGGGGAATGCGTATATCCGCGAAGTCGCACGATGGGCCGATGTTCCGGTCTTGAACATGCAGAGTGATGTGGATCATCCCTGCCAGACCCTTGCTGATCTAATGACCCTACGCGAACAGCTCGGGCACAATCTGCGTGATGTAAAAATTGCGGTTTCTTGGGCTTACGCGCCAAGCTACGCCAAGCCTCTCTCCGTGCCTCAGGGCCTGATCTTGCTACTGACTCGCTATGGTATGCATGTCACCCTGGCACATCCGCCAGAGTACACTCTCATGCCTGAGGTTGTCGAGCAGGCACGGCAGAATGCGCAGGCGAGTGGTGCGAAATTCGAAATCGTTGACTCCATGGACGAGGCGTTTCGCGATGCAGCCGTGGTTTACCCCAAATCCTGGGGTGTGCTGGAGCTTTTTGGTCAGTCTGAGGAATCGCTCAAATTGGCCCGGCAATATCAACACTGGATTTGTGACGAGCGGCGAATGGCTTTGACTTCTTCTGTTAAGCATGCGTCAACAACCAAACCATCGCTTTATATGCATTGTTTGCCCGCAGATCGTGGTCATGAAGTGACCGATTCAGTGATTGATGGCCCACACTCTGTGGTCTATGATCAGGCAGAAAACAGGCTCCATACGTGCAAGGCATTAACGGCTCTGACAATGTGAACGCCGCATAGTTCAAGGCGCGCTGGTGTGCTATAATGCAGCAGGCAAAATTCTACGAAAAGGTACTTGATCTAATCCGGGCTGGCAAGCGTGGCGCTGTGGTAACAATTATCTCAACTGAGGGTTCAACGCCGCGCAATGCGGGAGCCAAGATGCTTGTAAGCGAGGATCTCGAGCTGGCTGGAACCGTAGGTGGTGGGTGCGTCGAAGCAGAAATCATAGCCGCAGCCCGTACGTGCATGAAAAGCCAAAAGCTCGTGGTCAAGGAGTTCGATCTAACCCGGATTAACCAGGACGAAAATGACATGCTCTGTGGAGGGAGGCTGCGCGTGATGATTGAACCAATAACCGGCGACGATCAGCTCTTGATCTTTGGAGGCGGCCATGTGGCACTCGCTCTGTATCAGATTTGCCGGCTGCTTGATTTTCGCGTAACAGTCATGGATGACCGGCCGCAATTTGCAAATAAGAAGCGCTTTCCTGAAGCTGATCAAGTGTTCGCTGCACCCTACGACCAACAGTTTCAGGCGCTCTCCATCACGCCGAATACCTTCATTGCCATTGTTACCCGAGCCCACGCAGGCGATGAGATCTGTCTCAGACATGCGCTGAAATCACCTGCTTCGTATATCGGCCTCTTGGGAAGTCGCAGCAAGTTTGCCCAGCTGAAAAAACGGCTGATAGATGCAGGTGTCCCACGTGCGCAGCTTAAGCGGATTCATTGTCCGATCGGGCTCGATATTGGGGCCGTTACGCCGGAAGAAATTGCAGTAAGCATTGCCGCTGAAATTGTCCAGCATGGGGGGGCAATGCGTGCATCACGCGATAAAAAGAAATAGGCATTGACTCTGCCAGAAAACTGCGGTAAAACGTCTGATTGTATTGCTCTTCCGTAAGGGATTCGTAATGCGGAAAAGGCGTAATTCTCCGCATTTGATATTGAATGCTTAGCGGCTAGGAGAAAGAGCAGTTTGCTCGGTTTGCCGCACTGAGTGCATGCGGAAATAGTTTTGGTAAACGCACGTTATTCTTATCCAACAAAGGGGATGTTTCTGTGAAACTGCACATTTATACTGTGCTAGTAATCTGCGGTCTGCTGTGCGCCCTGAGCATTCCGGTTTGGGCTACTGATTTAGCAACAACTGCAACGTTGGAAAACGACCCGGAAGCTGTTGTCCTGTTGAAAAAACTGGAAGAGAAAAATGCGGATGTTGACACTATTATTGGGCAGTTCGACCAGGTAAAGCAATCCACCTTGTTTCTTGAAGAGATTCAGTCACAGGGGAAATTTTATTTTCAGAAACCGGACAAGTTCCGTTGTGATTATTTGCCACCGAATGAGAGCAAGAACTTGATCGTAGGAAATACGGCATGGCTCTACGTGCCGGAAATTAAGCAGGTGGAAAAGTACCAATTTTCTTCAGACGTAAATTCCGTGGAGCGATTAAACCGCATGCTGCTTGGCTTTGGGGTCTCCACGGCTGATGTGCTGGATGTATATCATGTGACTGTTCTCAAGGACGAGAGCTCGAAGAGCGTGACCGCACTTCGATTTACGCCTCTGAGGAAAGAACCTGCTGTCGGATTCAACAAGGTCGTTGTCTGGATTAATGAGAGGCATTTGTTGCCGGAAAAAATTGTTATTGATGAAGAAAGTGGTGACCAGACGATTATAACCATGACACAGATTCGTCTGAATAGAAAAATATCGGATAAGATTTTTCAGCCGGTCTTTCCTTCCGACGTCGAGATCATCGAAATCTATTAGGAGCGGATACTGCATTTATGAAATCCTGGATCTACTGCCTAAGGTATGTTCCGGCGCTCTCGCTGGTACTGCTCGTCGCATGTACATCGGTTCCCCTGGAGAGAACGCTTCCTGAGGCCATAACGGCCATTGACGTGCCCATGTTTAAGAACTTGACCTACGAGCCAGGGATTGAGGAACTCATAACCAACTACACGATAGAAAGTTTCCTGGCCGATGGCCGGCTGACCGTGGTTCAGAAAGGTGTGGCTGATGCGCGTGTGGAAGGAACAGTCACCGCGTACACTGTGAGTGTTTCAAGCTTTGCTAGCGATGACTTTCCCATGATCAGCACTGCCGAGGCAACAGCAAAGGTGACAGTCTGGCAGCCTCAAAAGCCCGAGGCTCCCATCGCAGAATTCTCTGATATTCACGCATCTATTCCCTATGTTGCCGATCCTCGTTCCACCGTCTACGAGAATGTTGTCGAAGTGAAAAAACAACTCTTCAGAACCCTGGCCTCTAATATCGTCACGATGGTGATGACAGGTACGTATCCATCTGAGGCGGAAAAGTGATATAATCACCCCGGCTTGCAGGTTTGCTGCAAAGGCCATCACGCCGCAGAATTACGCGACACGGTAGATATCCCATGCTTTTCGAACGGATTAAAAGCAACCGGCTTATCATCCTCTCGGTCGTTGTCTTCATTGTGACCGGCGTGCTGATCTTGCTTCAGCTTGATCGGCAGTACTACCAGGTCAAGAAAAAACAAATTATCGTGGATAATTGGGAAAAGTTCTTCCCCGTGGATCGCGAGGAGATAACTAGGGAATCCCGAGCAGTGATCCTGGCGACCGACCCGGGGTCTCAGGATCTGACACGGCGGCCTCTCCGCCAGACATTCGAGGGTATTGTTCATGGGCCGACCAGCGCCTACCGGATGGCCTTGCTCGATAAAAACAGTGAGGTTTTGCTAGAAGTAAAACAGAATAAGATTCGGAGCTATAATAACGCCAGAAATTCCCTGTTCCTGCGAGAGTTCTCCGGCGAAACCAGCCTTTTGATCTCCGATATTACCAGACGCGTTATTGGCAAAGTCGTTGTGTCCTATACCACACCGCTTGGCAATCAGGAAATTATTGATCTCACCGCACGATACAAATTCTATGCTCTCCTGATCATCGTGGGACTCATTATCGTCTACGCGGCACTTCTAAAATTCTTGCTTCTGCCAGTCAAACGGGTGATGGGACGTCTGGATTACGCCCTCAAGGCCTCGCCAGAAATTATTAAGCGCCCGCGCTCGCGGCTCGAACGCGTGTATAACAACCTGGCTCGCGATGCCCTGCTCACCGCTGCCAATCAACATATCAAGGGTTTCATTTCAACCAGCACCACGCTGGATACCGCTGTCATCCTGGCTCAGCTGCCAGCATTCATTCTCAGGCTATTCCGCTACGCAGGCATCTGGGTGTTTGAATTCAAGCGAGATCCCGAGAATCGCTATGTCTTGGTCCATTCGTTTTCGGAAGGCGGGAAGGTTGCCCAGAGTCTCACCCCACGCGTGAAGGAGATTCTTGAGGAAACGCTCCGCACTACTTCCTCGATTATGCTTGCGAGCAAGCTTGAGAAATCAGTCATTCAGTGCCAGGATGGCGGTAAACAATATTGCCTTTTTATTGATCTGATCAATGAGCGCGAGGAGTACGCTCTTGTGGACATCATGGCCATTATGGCTGATGGTGTATCCGGTCGCGTGCCGGATAAGTGGCGGCTGGAGACGTTGGGCTTGCTTTGCGAGCAGGTCAAAACTGGCATCAAGACAATCGAGATGCAGCGCCGGATGATATTTCGCGAAAAGAGCGAGGCTAATATCAATCTATCCCGTAATCTGGGCCATGATCTGACGAACATTATTGCCACGAGCAAACTGGATTTGTTGACCGTGCGGGACTTTCTATCGGAGTTAGACCTCCCACCATCGACTCAGGCCCAGGGCGTTCGGATCTTTCAAGAAGCACTACATGACCTGCTCAATAATACTAAATTTCTTCAGGAACTTGTTGATATCTATCGCTCATTCAGTTTTATCAAGCGTCCTCGCTTTGGAGAGGTTAACCTGCACGATTTGCTGGACGACATCATTCGCGTGTTTCAACTCTCGATCTCGAGAAACATCACGATTGCCAAACGCTACAATCCCCAGCTGCCCCACTGCTGCGTCGAGCAACGTCTTGTGAAGCTCGCCATTTTCAACCTCCTGAGCAATGCCGTGGATGCAATAAAGCGGAAAGTTTCGACAGAGAGCCTGAGTGGCAATATTGTGATAACGACGAACTATCTCGAGGAGTCTGATGAGCTTTCTATTTCTATCAAAGATACTGGAGATGGTATCCGCAACGACAAGGGCGAGCTCGCCTCACCCATCGAAATTGACAAAATTTTCTACATGGGCTATTCGACCAAGCGGAATGAAGAAGGAGAGGGCCTTGGGCTGAATTGGGTCTGGACAATTATCAGCGAATTCCACAAAGGTCGCGTTATTGCGCAGAATTGCTCCGACGGAGGTGCGAAATTCACTATCTACCTTCGGCGCCAGATAGATCTGCAAGAAGAGCAAAAGCCAACCCAGAACGTATCGGGAGAGTCTAAGAAATAAGAGAGTCTTCGGGAGAGACAAATGAGGCGTTACGAAGTAGGGCTTATTGAAAAGCATACAATGGCAGCGAGCGAAGCGGCCATCCGTAGCATGGAGAGTAACATGCCTTGCGCTGCGTGGCGTGGATTAAAAGAAATGGAGAGGTATTCGCATGGCGAGAAAAATTAAAGTCCTCATTGTTGATGACAATAAGAGCTATCGTGATGCATTCAGGCGAAATCTCTCAATGCATAACTATGAGATTTGTGAGGCGGAAAATGCAGACGAGGCACTCCAGGTCTTGAAGGAAGAGAATCCTGACGTCATTGTTACTGATTTGAAGATGCGTACCCGTACGGAAGGGCTCGACCTGATTAAGCAGGCGCGCGATCTATCTCCGATGCTTCCCGTGGTCATGATTTCCGCAGTTGGCACATTCGAGGAAGGGGCGATTGCCACAAAGCTGGGAGCCGCTGACGTAATCAGCAAAAGCCGGATCGAAGAGGAAATCGTACAACTTTATCACAGTATTAACACCGCACATGAAGAGTACAAGGCGAACATGGGATTGCTGAAAACCATTGAGGAGGCGCGCAAGACGGCTGGTGGATCTGACGCAGCAGATTTCTCTTCAAAGTTGAAGGCTATCTTACAGCAGAACGATGTTGATCCGTACGTAAAGGGTGAGGCGTACGATACACTTCTGAATTTGGATGCATTCGTCATTCGTGAGGCGTCGCACGACCAGCTGGCGAGAATGGTGGCGGAGGCTGCCGACGAGTCAGCCTTATTCAAAGCTATTGACGAGGATCTGCAAACTCTGGTGCCGGTAATCGAGAATTTTGAGCCAGATTCGCGGGAAGCGCTTCGCACTGCAGAATACTTCTATCGTAAGCACCAAAAAGGAATTACTGAGGTGGACTTCTCACGCAACATTGGCTTCTCCTATTGCTTCGCGGTGGAAAACGAAGCCAAAGCCCGTCTGCGCAAAAAGATTGCCCGCTTTCTCGGCTCGCGCGACACCTACGGCATCGTTAACCAGATGCTCGAACCCAGGACGCGGCACCTCAATCTCTTCTTTCATCAGTATTTGTTACGTCTCCAACAGGGCCGCGAATTTGATTTTACAATTGATAATGTTAAGCAGACGTTTCATCGCATCTTGGAACACGAAAACCGCTACAAACCCGACGGATTGAAGGCCCTGGGCATCATCATCATCTGCTTTGGCCGAGATTACGAGTTCAAGACACCCCATGGCAAGGTCGTTGTTAACAATCCGCTCAATCTCAAGGGCCTGAAGGACGAAGATGAAGTTCTCACGTTTGCCCAGCTTCTGGTCAGTCTGCAACACTCACGCAATCCTTATATCCATCCCGAAATCAGTGAAATGCAGAAGGTATCAAAGTTGCGCGATACCACCATGAAATGTCTCCAATGTATTTGTCGGCTTGTATGATTACGAAAAGTTGGTGAGGCAGGGCAGTAGCATCTTCGTGATAAGGTGGCCTGACTGGCTTTTTTTTTATTCAGTGCAAACTTACAGTAGCTGTCTCACCCGTTGGTAGATCTCGCGCGCCCGCGCTTGTGTAGTTGCTTCAACAAAAAGCCGCAATACCGGTTCGGTCCCTGACGGCCGTAAATGAACCCAGGAATCCGAGAATTCCAACTTCAGTCCGTCTAATCGGCTGCGCTTTCGCGGCGATGGAAACTCCCGCTCCACTGCAGCAAACAATTCCTCACTATCTCTGTGATCCAAACGCAGTTTCCGTTTAATCAATGCGTAGTCTGGAATGCTGGCATTTAGTGTGGCAATGGTCTGATTCGTCTCAGCCATAGCCTGGAGGATGAACGCCATGCCCGTGGTGGCGTCACGGCCAGGGTGAATAGCGGGAATGATTATGCCGCCATTGCCTTCTCCACCGATTTTGCCATGTACGGCGCGCAATTTCTGCACCACATGAGCTTCGCCAATTGGGGTGCGAAAGACGCGAACATTATACCGGCGCGCCAGGTCGTCAATTGCGCGGGTGGTTGACAGGTTAACCACAACCGGGCTCCGCGTCTTGCTCAGAAAATGATCGACCACGAGGGCAAGCGTCCGTTCATCCCCGAGCGGGCGGCCTTTGGCGTCAACAAGTGCCAGCCGGTCAGCGTCAGGATCCAGTGCAAACCCAACATCCGCGCGCCAACGCACAGTAGCCCGGCTTAGCTGACCCAGGTTTTGCGCCAGGGGCTCGGGCTCGTGAGGGAATAGTGCGTCGGTATCTGTGTTAATTGCCTTCACGCGGCAGCCCAGTTTGCGAAGCAGTAGTGGCGCAATTACCGACCCGGCGGCATTGCAGCAGTCCACCACCACACGAAAACGGCAGCGGCGTATGCGCTGCACAGCCACAGCTCTGAGCACCTTCTTAACGTGCCGTTCAACCGCATTCGCATAGAGCCTTACTTGGCCCAGATCATGCAGCTTCGCACGAATGAACCGCTGTTGTGTATAATAGCGTAGTAGGCGACGATGCTGCCTGCGGTAGAGAAATTCTCCATTGGCATTAAAAAACTTCAGCGCGTTCCAATCCGCTGGATTGTGACTCGCCGTGATAGCAATGCCTCCGTCGCTACGGAGATCGCGCACCATCATGCCAATAGTGGGCGTCGGGCATATGCCCAAATCCATTACCGTATAGCCGCACGACATAAGTCCGCCAAAGACCAGGTGCCGCAGCATCTCGCGCGACAACCGACTATCTGTTCCTACTACAATCTTGTTTCCGCGTAGCATAGTGGCATATGCCAGAACATAGCGCAGGAAATCCTCGGGCACCAAGGACTCTCCGATAATCGCCCGGATTCCAGCAACACTGATCATGGGCTGTGACGTAGCCATGGAACTGCCTCCATTGTTGGGGCCGACTCACAAAAACAGTCGGCTGTGCTTTCCTCTTTTCTTTGTGCTGAATGCTCTTGAACTGACAGATGTACCTAATTAGGAACTGCAGAAAGGAATTTGCAAGCAAATTTGTTCAGGCTTTTGCTCAAAGGCTGGGGCCGGCTGGCCTGATGAAAACGCCGGCTTGGTGATGGTAGAGCGAAGCCCAGTAGGTGCTAAACTGACTTGCGCATACTGGCAGGGAGAATTTTAATCTGTTCACGATACTTGGCTACAGTTCGGCGGGCAATCTGAATACCCTGCTTCCGCAGTAACTCAGTCAAACGTTGGTCGCTATATGGTTTTGCTGAATTCTCATCGTTAATTAATTGGCTGAGCTGCTCTTTGACACTCCTGGACGAAGCAGTTTCTCCCTCCTTACCTTTCAGGCCGCTGGAGAAGAAAAACTTGAGCTCGAACGTGCCTCGTGGCGTCTCTACGTACTTGTTCGTCGTCACTCGGGATACAGTGGATTCATGCATGTCCACTACCTCAGCGATTTCGCGCAAGGTGAGCGGCTTAAGGTGTTCAATGCCCTTTTTCAAAAAATCCTTTTGGTGGGACATGATCGCTTCTGTGACCTTCAAGATCGTGTTTTTGCGTCTTTCGATATTCCGAATCAGCCATACCGCAGCTTTGTACTTTGTCTGGGCATATTCCTTCTCTTCTGGTGAAAAGCGGTTGTTTCCAGAGAGCAACCTACGGTAAAATGTACTGACCTTAAGGTGCGTTGATGACCCTTCGTTCAAATAGTAGACGTAGCGCTCGTCTATTTTTTTAACAACCACATCGGGCGTAATGTAGTTAGGTTGCTCCTTCGTCCTGACTTGTCCGGGTTTTGGCTCAAGCGCAGCAATCGTGTGAAACGCCTGGACAATTCTATCCTCCGTTGTGCCGATGGCTCGTGCAATCTCCGGGAATTTCTTATGCTGGAGAAGGGCAAAATGTTCGTCAAGAAGCTGGTAGGGGAGCGGTTCCTTGATACCCTTGTCAATCAGCTGGAGCCGCAGACATTCTTGCAAATCCCGTGCTCCAACACCCACAGGGTCAAACGTCTGGATCTTGCGCAGGATCTCCTCAACCTTGCTTGGTTCCACGCCGAGCTCGCGCGCCACTGCGTCTGTTGTTGTTTCCAGATACCCATCGTCATTAATACTTCCAACCAGATACGCCCCAATCTCAGAGTCTTTTCCCTCCAGGCCTGCGGTCCGCAACTGCCACATCAAATACTCGTAGAGGCTGGCACGCGACGGGATAAATTCGTTAAAATCCTTTTGCTCTTCGTCCTCAGCCGGAAAATAGACCTTGTTCTCTGCGCCCTCGTAGTATTCGTCCCAATTCACATCTACCGCTTGCAATGGTTCATTCTGTTCCGTGCTGGCCGACTCGGATTGCTTCGTATCTAACTGCTCTTGTGGGGTCGCAAGGGGGGGGGTCTGGTCAGACGATTGCTCGGTTGAATCCTCTTCGTCTGTGGCTAGCTCCAGGAAGGGGTTCTCCATCATTTCCTGCCGCGCCAGCTGCTCGAGCTCCATAGAAGTCAGCTGCAGCAGCTGAATTGATTGCTGCATCAGGGGAGTCATCACCAGCTTTTGCGTTTGCTTGAGAACTTGATTCAGCGACAGCGACATGAATCTGATGCCTCAGAAGAAATAGACAAGCAGACAACAGTAGCCTTCCAGAAATGAAATGTGTAAAAACAGTCCTTTTACTGACTTTTCTACTTTATATGATATGATCAGGTACATTTCGTGTCAACAGGAATTGAAAATCCTAAATTCCCCTGCTTATGGAACTGCCACTTTCAGCTTGAAATCGTGCTATTTACGTGCTTAGATTTTATTATTATAAAGGCTTATTTGCGAAAAGACATTCTTCACCTTTGCCGAACGAGAGAAACATTACTTTTTTTGTTGACAAAAGCACGAAGTTGCGATTTCTATTCTCCTTTGAAGTCTTATATTGTGTGGATATGAGAGTGCAACAAAAGGGTGCAAGTATGAAACAAGGAGATTCGCTATGTTTGTAGGTAAGCAGTTTCTTCGTATGATTCTGTGCGCAGGGGTCTTCCTCATTTCCTATCTGTGCGTTTATGCACAGGAGGTCATTATAGAGACAAGCCCCGGCGGCCAGAATGTTGAGTGGTATAATGAAATATCGGGGAAATGGACTGATAGTGTTGGGAAGAGCATAGCAAAAGGGTTGACGCCAAAGATCGGCTCCCGATTTGCTAACTTGGAAGATGCAGAATCCTCTGCGGCTCGTTTTATACCGAACCTATCTGCTGCAGGCTTCTATGAGGTCTTCGTCACATGGCCTCTACAGGGCAATGCCCGACGGGTGAAGTACATTATTCACCATGCTGATGGCGATTCTATTGCTTATATGAACCAGGATGGGTGGGGCGTTCTGACGCGCGGCGCAGGAAACGGAAATGCGTGGCATTCGCTGGGAACGTATCGATTTAATGCAGGACAAAGGGGCTATGTTGAGATTGCAGACGAGGAAACTCAGGGAAAGCCAGACAGTCGGAACTGGGGCCGTGCATATGCTGATGCTGCAAGATTCGTCTTTGTTTCTTCTGCTCGACCGGTTGCCACCGTGGTGCCCCCATCGCCTACTTTTGCCCCAGTCATACCCGCTACACCTGTAAGGACTCCCATTCCCATTGTGACAATGGCACCAACACCGATTCCTCGTGTGCAGCCCACAATTTCAGAAAATTCGATCCAGTGGGTCACGGACATCTATGAAGCGCAGCGCAGGGCCCGGACTGAAAATCGTAAGATCATGCTTTATTTTTACTCCGATAAAAGCCGATATTATCAAAAATACGAAACCGAGACGTTGAGCGACGGCGCTGTTGTCCAATTTCTGAATAAAAATTATGTCGCCGTTAAATTCGACTTTTTGCGATTCTCTTCCGAAGCCTTCAGCCTTGGTGCCTATAAAGCTCCTACCTTCATTTTTTACGATCCAAACGGAAACCCAAAAGGAAAGATTGATACTTTTCTTCCGGCCCAGGAGTTCCTCGACACCATTCGGCTGTTTTGACGCCTATTATGGCTGGCCCTCGCATAATCCTCTTCACTTAATGTGTTCCGAGTGTTGTCTGAATGGCATGCGTTTATAGTCTGGAATGGACAAGCGCAGATTGAGGCTCCTCTAATAATACCTTACCTGTAACCTTCCCAGTTCCGCATTTAAATATTTAAACATTTGATATTTCATAACTTAGGCTTGAGAATGTGAATTTGCAAGCATTGAAATGCATCTATACTGCATACATATAGTTGGCTTTTTTTTCGTTTAAAGTATGTACAGACTAGTTAGAACCGAAAGATTTTTCTTGACAAGTGGGAGCAAGTTAATTTTATATTTTATAAAATAGGGGTTGGTAGCCCCACATTATGGCTGGTTTCTATTAGAATTCTTTAATAGTCTCCTTTTAAAATGATGCATAAACGCACAGATTCCGTACTATTTAACATTTGGAAAGAGGGCCCGATTTCGCGAGGCAATCTTTCCAATTTGATAAATCTCAACTTGCCAACAATATCCTACCTGGTAAACGAGTTGCTTCGCTCAGGAGAGATCATCGAGGTCGGCTTTGCGCTCTCCACTGGTGGTCGCAAGGCTCAACTTCTGGATGTAAATCCCAATTTTGGCCGTGTTGTGGCGCTAGAATTCTCCTCGAAAGGAATCATGTCGGCCACCGCAGACTTGAAGGGCCGCATCTATAACGAAAAATTTGATGCCTTTTCACTGCGTGACGGTAAGAATCGCGCGATTGAACAAATCTACCAGGCAATTGGGCACCAGATCAGTTATATTCGCAGGGATGATAAGCAGGAGGCCAAAAAGATTGGCGTAGGAATCTCCGGCTTAGTAGATGAGGATCGGGGTATCTCCGTTGGATTTCCACGCTTCGACGAGTGGGTTGAAGTACCATTAAAGCAACTCCTTGAGAAGAAGTTCGGCATATCCACCATTATGGAAAATCATATCTGCGCTACGACCCTTGCGGAGAATATTTTTGGCAAATACAAGGACTTCAGTAACATTCTGTATTTTCACCTCGGCCCAGGGCTGGGGTTGGGAATTATTATAAATGGGAATGTCTATAAAGGTTCGAAGTTTAATGTGGGTGAATTCGGCCATACTACGGTCGTTGAAAATGGTCCAATCTGCTACTGTGGCAACTACGGATGTCTCGAGACGCTCGCATCGGATTATGCCGTGATTGGCCAAGCCGAGGCAGCCCTGCGTGAAGGTGTCAACTCGCGTATCAGTGACTTCATGGGGAAAGATAAGAACCTCACGGCGCAGGCGATTTTCTATGCCGCAGCCGACGGAGATCGTCTGGCCCATCAGATAGTCGAGAGGGCAGGCCAGTATCTCGGCACTGGCATTGCCAACTTGATTAACATTTTGGCGCCAGAGGTGTTGATTTTCGGAGGGACCATGGCTGAAGCCGGGGATGGGCTCTTGATTCAGCCCATTTGTCGCACACTTAAATCCAAAGCCTTACAGCGCCTCGGAAAGGACATTCAGATTAAAATGTCGAGCTTTGGGAAACAGGAAGGAATTATTGGGGTGGCCACACTCGCCCTTTATCATTATTACATCAATCGCCAAAGCAAGGAGGTACGTTAATGGAGATCATTATTAGCAAGGACTATGACGAATTGAGTAGAACGGCAGCCGGGATTATACGCGATCAGGTCACGGCAAAGCCCAATTCCGTTCTTGGTCTTGCGACCGGCGGCACTCCGATTGGAACATACAAGGAACTGATCCGAATGCATGAGAAGGAAGGGCTGGACTTTTCGAAAGTTACCACGTTCAACCTCGACGAGTACGTCGGATTAGAGCCTACTCATGAGCAGAGCTACCATTACTTCATGCACGAGAATCTGTTCAATCACATCAACGTGAATCCAGAGAATATTCATGTTCCCAGTGGCGTTGCATCTGATTTTGAAAGTTACTGTCGGTCGTATGAGGAGGAAATAAAGGGCGCGGGCGGCATTGATTTGCAGCTGCTGGGGATTGGTAGCGATGGGCACATTGCATTTAATGAGCCCGGTACATCGCTCGCTTCACGAACTCACATAGAGACCTTGGACGAGCTGACCATTAAGGATAACGCCCGTTTTTTCGACAAACCAAAGGATGTACCGCGCTTTGCCATTACCATGGGTGTTGGTACGATCCTTGATGTAAAGGCCATTCTGCTGATTGCCAATGGAGAGAAAAAAGCCGATGTTGTCGCCACTTTTATTGAAGGGCCGATCACGTCCCAGGTGACATCGAGCGCCTTGCAGCTTCATCCGTGCGTCACCGTGGTACTGGATGAACCTGCAGCTTCCAGGCTGAAAAGACTAGATTACTATAAGTGGGCATATGCGAACAAACCCAAACTTGCAAAATAGCATAACATCAAGTGCAATGCAGGAATTTCCGGGGGCAACACGTGGGGCATGCTCCCTTTGTTTTTGCAAAGATTCGCTTGTGTGATTTGCGAGTCGGTATAGGAGTATTAAAATACCCCAGGCCAGACTTGAGAAAGAGGAGTGGATTATGAAGAGTGTAGCACAGCTTGTTGGCAACGTGCTTGAGGTCTCTGAGGTTGTGGTTGCGGTGAAGGCTGTGAAAGCAAAGCGCCACAGGAGCGTTCTATTTGGCGACGCAGTTCGTCCATTAACAAAAGAGGAGATTGATGTCCTGAATTCGCAGGGTAACTATGCGCAGGATTGGACCCAGGTTTTAGTGAGCAAAGAGTTTAACATTCACCGCATTTTCAACTGCAATTTCTTCGGAACATGCGTCCTCGGGAATTATACCGATCACGAGATTGCAGTAGCACCTGGCGTGAAACTGCCCAGTGGCCTCTACCAGAGCACAATCATAAATGCGGAAATCGGGAACGACGCGTTGGTGATGAACGTCGGCTATCTGGCCAATTATGTTGTCCATGATGAAGCTATTGTCGTGAATGTGCAATCGCTTTGCGCAGAAAAGGGAATCAGCTTTGGTAATGGCGCGGAGCTTCCAATTGCGATTGAAAGCGGTGGGCGCGAAGTCCTGACTTATGCCGACATCACCATTGCCGTTGCAGAGCGGGTTGCCACGTCTCGGAGCGATAAGGCTTTTCTTGATGCTTACGCTGACTTCGTCAAACAGTACGTTGAGGCAGTGACATGTAACAAGGGGATTGTGCAGCGCCGGGCCATGGTGCGTAATAGCGCCACAGTCTGCAATACTTTTATCGGTGCAGGCGCTGAAATTGACAATGCCACGCGCGTCAGCAACTGTACGATTCTTAGTAATGAGGACGAGAAGACGCGAATTACGGACGGTGCCTATGTTGTCAACAGCCTGTTGCAGTGGGGCTCAGACGTAACTTCCATGGCGATTGTAGATACCTCAGTGCTGACGGAGCATTCGCATGTTGCGAGGCATGGCAAAGTGACGCAGTCAATCATTGGGCCGAACAGCGGAATTGCCGAAGGCGAAGTTACCGCATCTCTGGTAGGCCCCTTTGTAGGGTTTCATCACCAAGCGCTCTTGATTGCCGCGTTCTGGCCGGAAGGCAAGGGGAACGTTGGCTATGGCGCCAATGTTGGTAGCAACCATACGTCCAAAGCTCCGGATCAGGAGATCTGGTGCGGAGAGGGGACATTCTTCGGTCTGGGAACCAACATTAAGTTTCCCTCTGATTTTACTAAAGCGCCCTACTCCATAATCGCCACGGCAGTAAACGCCTTACCGCAACGCATAGAGTTTCCCTTTTCGCTTATCAACTCGCCAGGTGCTGCATATCCCGGCATATCGCCTGCGTTTGACGAGATCATGCCGGGATGGGTGTTGTCGGATAATATTTTTATGATTAAGCGTAACGAAGGTAAGTATATGAAACGCAATAAGGCCAGGCGGAGCACATTCGTGTTCGAGGTTTTTCGCCCGGACATCGTTGATCTGATGGTCGAGGGGCGTGCCCGATTGCAAAATGTGAAGCAGAAAAAAGATCTCTATACTAGCAGAGACATTAAAGGTCTGGGCAAGAACTACCTCCTTGAAGCAAACCGGGTGAGTGGCATTGATGCCTACACGTTTTATATTCAATACTACGCCTTACTCGGGCTGAAGAAGCGGGTTGCCGAGCTTCTTTCGCAGAGCGGTAAAGCCGGTGTTGCTCAGCTACTCTCCACGCCCTCTGAGGACGCGCGCTGGGAGCATGAGCGCAAGATCTTACAACGCGAGCTGCCTTCGAATGACGTTGCCGCGAATCTTCAGCTGCTGGTAACAATGCAAGAGAAGATTGCAAAGGATGTGCAAATCTCGAAGGAGAAAGATGATAAGCGGGGTACCCGCATCATTGCGGATTATGCCGAGGCGCATGCGCCGGCTTCAGAAGATAGCTTTGTAAAAGAAACATGGGAAGTTACCGAAGAGCTGAAGAAGGAAGTCGAACGCATGGTCGCGCAGCTCGCTGCCTGAGAAGAGGCAGCACCGGGATTAGTAGTGGATAGGTGAAAGCATCAGTTTTCCCTGACGGAAGTAATGCATTTGTTGGCTCTTGGGGCTAAGCGGGCAAAGGACGAAGTGAAAAGCAATGGAGATTGATGTAAGAAATAAGTCGAAAGCCAACTTGATCACGACCTACCGATTGAAAAAGATCACATCTCGGGTGGTAGAGACCCTGCTGAACAAGAATGGAATGCTTGACGGTGAAGTGAGCGTAGTGTACGCGGACGATCCCGAAATTGCAGCACTGAATGCGCGGTATCGCCGCGTTCGAAGGCCAACAGACGTTCTGGCGTTTCCCATGCGGACCGGTAAATTTGCGTCAATTCATCCCGCGCTGCTTGGTGATATTGTGATCTCTGTGCCAAGTGCGAGTAGGCAGGCAGATCAGCTGGGTCATCCTCTGGAACGAGAGCTTGCAGTTCTGCTCATTCACGGCTTCTGTCACCTGCTGGGATACAAGCATGAAACAAAAGACGAAGCCAAACGTATGAAGACGCTAGAAGCGCAACTTCTCGCCCATATAGAAGGAGAGAATCTCGTATAGTTGCAGGGCCTTTCAAGCACACATTGTCAATCCTCCCGTTCTGATACCAAGCGTATTGTTTCCAGACACCGCGTAAGTGGTTTTGCGACGCACGATCGGTGATTGTTGTTACATGGATGAAACTTTTAAATCCGGTTATATCTCACTTATCGGTAAGCCGAACGTTGGCAAGTCAACGCTACTCAATCGCCTGGTCGGCGAGAAAATGGCGATTGTGTCGGAAAAGCCGCAAACCACGCGCGACAAAATTCTCGGAATTCTTACCACAAATCACTACCAGATGATCTTTGTGGATACGCCAGGGGTCATTGTTCCTCGTGATACGTTTAATCAGTGTCTTGTAGATCGGGCGCTGAGCGCGCTGAAGGAAGTAGATATAGTCTATTTTATTATCGAAGCGAATGATCCAGCCCCTGCCCCTGAGGGGCTTGAGGCGGCCTTTGAGAAGATCTCCTGTCCGAAGTTCCTCGTGCTCAACAAAGTGGATCGAATTGCAATCCCGTTTGATGTCGCGGACTACCAATTTCCCATTGATTGTCGTCTCTATGCGGAAATTATTCCAATTTCCGCCTTGGAGAATTATAACATTGACCTTTTGATAAACAAGACGCTCGAGTACATACCGGTTGGGCCGCTTTACTACGATGCCGACCAGCTCTGCGACCGCGATCAGCGGTTCCTGGTTGCTGAAATTGTACGCGAGAAGGTTTTTAACCTCACCGGTCAAGAGATTCCTTACGCAGTGGCTACAGAGGTTGACGAGTTTAAAGAGCGAGAAGCCGAGAAATATTTTATTCGTATTATGATTTATGTTGAACACGACTCGCAGAAAGGCATAATTATCGGAAAAGGCGGACGGCTCATCAAGCGGATTGGCCAGCTGGCGCGTGAAGAGATTGAACAGTTACTTGGCGTGCCAGTGTACCTCGAGCTTCGTGTGAAACTGCGCAAGAACTGGCGGAAGAATGAGCTTGAGCTTCGTCGTTTAGGGTATCTGACCAAGAGGTAAAAGAAATTGACTTTGATTGGATGCGTTCAAGGATCAAAGGCAACATAATCATATCAAGAGCGCTATCCTTTAGGACAAAGGATGGAGGAGTAACTTTACGATGAAGATTGTGACTGCAGACGAAATGCGGCACATTGATCGCATAACCATCGAGAAACGCGACATTCCGGGTTTGACTCTCATGGAACGAGCAGGAGCTGCGGTTGCTGAGGTGGTTCAGGACTATTTCGAGCCCACGCGCGTGGCTGTGGTGACGGGAAAAGGCAATAACGCCGGCGATGGCTTTGTGGTGGCCCGGCTTCTTCACGAAAAAGGCATTCCCGTTCAGGTGGTTTTGCTCGCCAATCCCGACGAGCTTACTGGGGATGCACGCGAGACGTATCAGTTACTGCCCGACAGTGTCTCTCGCCAGCGCGTTCAGGACGTTCAGGCGCTCAAAGAGCAGATTCAAGATACCGACTGCCTGGTGGATGCAATTCTGGGCACCGGCGTCAAGGGGCTAGTAACGGGTTTCCTGGCTGAGGCTATTACCGCGATAAACGAGGCGGGCAAGCGCGTCGTCTCCGTGGATATTCCATCGGGCATGCAGGCAGACGAAGCGTGGATTGGAGGGGTCTGTATCAAAGCGGATCATACCGTAACAATGGGTCTCCCGAAGATTAGCATGGTTATCCACCCCGGGGTTGGATACACAGGGAGAGTAACGGTTGCTTCGCTCGGGTTTCCGTCCGACCTGCTTCATTCCAAAGAGATTCATAGCAACCTGGTGACTGCTGATTTCGTCAAACGTTGCCTTCCGCCACGGCCTGCCAATAGCAATAAGAAAACCTTTGGCTATCTCCTGATCGTGGCTGGATCTCTAGGTATGACCGGGGCGGCGGTGCTGGCTGCCCGCGCGGCCGCACGTTCTGGAGCTGGCCTGATCTATGTTGCCATCCCAGAGAAGCTGAACGCCATTCTTGAAAGTCATCTGATAGATGAGATTACCGTTCCTCTCTCGTCCAGTACTGGCTTGTTTCTGGATACTAAGTCCCTTGACCGTATTCTGGAATTTCAGGAGCGCGTTGACGCAATTACCCTTGGCCCGGGGATAGGACAAGAACCTGGGACTCAGAATCTCGTTCGCGAGCTGGTGGCTCGCCTGGCAAAACCCCTGGTGATTGACGCTGATGGCTTGAATGCACTGGCAGGACATCTGGATTTGCTCAATAAGCGCAAGCATCCCACGATTCTCACACCACATCCAGGTGAGATGGCACGATTGCAGAACACCACTGCCGCAGAAGTTCAGGGCCAGCGACTCCACACTGCCCGTTCCTTTGCCTCTCAGCGCAACGTCCACCTGATTCTCAAAGGCGCACGCAGCGTGATCGCTGATCCATCAGGCGAGCTCTACGTGAATCCTACGGGTAATTCAGGACTGGCCAAAGGCGGGAGTGGTGACGTGCTTACTGGTCTCCTGGTAGGCTTACTGGCTCAAGGAGTCAATCCGCTTGAGTCTGCCATTTGTGCAACGTACATCCACGGATTTGCAGGCGATCTGGCTGCCAGGGCGATAGGGGAGAGGGCTATGATCCCGAGCGATATGATCAGCCACATCGCCTCAGCTTTCCGCGCCCTCCAAGGCTTCTGATCGCGATTCAGCTGGTATTGCCCTTCCGAATTCTTGCCATTCCTTCGTTGTCGCACGGCCGAAATTCTTTTCTTGCCGCTGATTTGAGTACATAACAAAAATAAATATCTAACCACGACGACACGACGCTAAAAAATGATGTAGGGGCGACCCGCTGGGTCGCCCCTACTACTTTGATAGAAATCTGCGTGCATCTGCGATTGCAATAATAAATCATATATTTAAGCCACAGGTAAACACAGATAAAGACTTCAGCGTTCTTGTATTATTCTTTCTTCTTATTTATGCAGCGAAATCTATGATTGAATGAAGGGATCCATAATATTCCCAATCGGGGACGCCTGTTGGAGGGGTTCCAAAAAACTCGCTCAGACGCGCTGTGAATTCCTCCGAGTCGCAGAAAATGTCAATTAGCTCCTCAAGTGTTCTTCTTCCCGAATTTAGTTCCTCCTCCCAATAGGAGATCTCATCGGCATTTGGAAAGCGCCCCAGCAACCCGCGATACAGGCATATTACCTGATGCCTGTTCGTAGGGTTCTTGCTCGTGTACTCATATGAGCTAAACAGTATATTCGCCATGTCCTTAGCCGCGACTCTCTTGTCGGAGGTTTCTTTGAACAGGTCATCCCAGATTTCCAGTGCTCCGCCATCCACCAGTCTATCCAAAATCCCCATATACATCGTGGCAATAAAATTGCGGGCTGGATTACCCTCGTGCCCAGGGAAGAGGCCATTTATAAGATACATAAATTCATTTGAACTTATAAAAATAGAAATTACCTCAGAGCGGCTCCACGACCCATTGAGCCAGGCGCTAACTTCCTCATTACTCGCCTCGCGTCGCAAAAGAACACAATAGCAATCCCTGATAAATTCTTCCTCCTGATTTGGGTTCTGCTTTTCCGGGTTTAGACTATCATATTCCTCAGACGAGAAGAATTGCCAACCTATGTCCCCGACAATAAAATGAACCCCTATGTTAAAATCAAGCGCATCGTTGAAGTAGCTTTCCCAGACATCCACCTCGCCAGGGTCAGGGTCGCGGTTTAGCACCGCACTGCAGAAGTGGGTAATAAGGTCTCCCGCATCATCAATAATCACCTTGCACCTTCCATTGCAACAGCCAGCATCCCCACATTCCTGAACCTTTTCTTCCTCTGTATAAGTATAGTCAAAGCACTCACCCCCTGAACATCCTTTATCGTGGAATACCCTTTTGCGATAGGCAGCGCCATCCTTGCAATAGTAGACCCAGGGCTCGTAGTAATCTGTCCCGCAATCTTGTGTTAACATTGTCATGATGCCACCTTGGCACTCACCACGGTACATCCCAAAACGGACACACCGCCAGTTTTCTAAATGATGATACACCTTTCCCTCTTTACAATAATAATAGTCTAAATTCGGTGGGCAATCGGCATCGGTATAACAAAGAATGATTTCTGAATAATATCGAGAGTATTGCTCCGACGGAGAAACATAACCTTTTGGACAAGTGGAACATTCCACTACGAAAATATGTGGAGCGTCGGATGAACTGGTAGTAGAATCGGAAATCTCTTGGCTAGCCGCACTCGAATAAAAAATCAGGGGAGAGAGCAAAGTAATTAAGGATATAAAAATAATCTTTTTGTTAACCATTTTTCTTACCCCCTCAAACTAATAGTTCTAGATTCCACAATCCCACACTATGCTTTATTATTTATCAAACGGCTGGTTTATAGTATTGATATAAATGTGACACAATAAGGTAAGCGTCGTCAAGGATAAACGACAATGATATAAACAACCAAAGATTCGTCAGCCCGGAATAAAAGGACTGAAGCAGAGGATGGTGTGTGGGAGTTAGTTTTGGCTGAGACAGGTTTACAAGGCGTACTTATACGGTCACTAGGCAGGTTTCGGTTCCTTACAATGGGTGTGTACGAGCGGGATTATTCTGAGACCGCCAGAGGAGAACGAAGAATCTTGAACAAAATACTTTTGTTATCGTTTTCATAAGAATATGTACTCAGCGAAACACCGCACTATTGCTTCCGTATCCCTACGGCAGGCGATTCTGCTCGATGCGCTCGTTGAGGGTGAGGACTGTCTTGAGATCATCTAGCAGCACGCGAAAACTCTCCTCCGCGCCTGCAAGCGCGTCTTTTTCGTATTGCCACTCGGTAGTGGCTTTGCCGATGAACTGCTGGCACAGCGCCTCGAAGCCGATGGAATGACCGGCAACCAAAGGGGGCGTAATAAAATGAATTGCAGCAAGCTGGCTCTTGGGTTTAACAGCAACAATGATATTGAAAGTCATATTGCCTCGCCCCAGCTCATGCGCCACGTAGAATGCCCGCGCCACTTGGTGAGTGCCCTTATACAGGTCGTAGAAATACACATCCTTCTTCTCGCGGGCCAACGCAGGAATAGGATTTCTCCGCCGCACCAGCTCCGAACGATCATGATCAACAGAAAGATCTTTGAGCATTTGCACACGCGGCAGGATTTTGCCAATCGTAGGCAAGGGGAGTAGGGGAGACTTTGCGGAAGGGGAGGTTTCCATCAAAAGCGGAAGGAGCTCTCGCTTCCTGGGTTGTGGTGAGAAAATCTTAATGGCATGGGAGTAAGTGCGAATCTGCAGCTGTGTCGGACCGAGCTCGACCGTCAGCACGCCTATGCCGTTGGCGTTTCCGCTTGGCGCGATGAGCGCTTTGTTAACCTGTCTGGCTGAGCCAGGCGAATTGCCGCTGCGCTCAAGAATGATGTCAACTTCTGGCACCTGCTGCGCAAGAGTATCATTTTCCTTAGCCGGCAGATCCGATAGTACCAGGCATAGCTCAGGCGATTCCTTCGTCCATGCAATGCCAGCCTTCACATGGTCAACCTCCTCGCTTGTGCTGTATTTTTTCAACAAATCGCGAAGCGCCCGGATATGTTGCATAGTAGTCACACCGAAAATTCGGAGGCGAAGGCTATCCAGCTGTGTGGTGGCAGGCAGAAGCGTGAGACGAGCGGCTGTTTTGCGGTTTTGAATATTCGAGACAAAATAAGGTAATGACTGCTCGCTCTGCCATTTTTGAATCTTGTGCTCGCCGGCAATTAGCTCGGGCGACGTAACATTTACTGCGGTGTAACCAGCTTCTCTAAAAAAGCGAACAGGCCGCGGCACATAGCTCGTTTCCGCAATCATGGATGCGCCGATGAAATTGCCAGTATCAAAGAGCATGACTGGATACTTCGCGCTTCGCTTTTCCTTTTCAATCTGCTGCTCGATCTGTTGCACGGTATCTGCATCAGGTGCCCCGAGCTGGGGATAGTAGATCTCGCTCAGATCTCCTGTCGAAAGCAATGTAAACTTCCACGTGGTCTCCTCCGATTTACCCCATGCAAGGCTAAGCATTGCGATTCCCAGAAAAATGGCCCCTATGTAGATTACATTTTTTCGCATTTTATCTCACTCCCTCTGCGGCCTGCAGGGGCGCAGGCATCTAGATTTCCATGGTGCTGACCTTCATCAGCGTCGCCCTTGTTGCTTCAGAAATGTTAGCCCTTGTTCTGGTGTGCGAAAATGCATGTCGAGCAGTTGTTGTGCTCGAGTATTGTCCAGCGAGACGTCGCGCGGCCGGTAGGCGAGGACTGGCACCTCTGGGAGCGATACAGCCTGGATTGCCTCGTGGGAGTACCCGAAAACCTGGGCATAGATCGTGCCAAATTCGTAGCGCGACAGCCGCTTGCCCCCGCTGAGGTGCAAGACCCCACAGTAGTCAACTCCCCTAGACCCACGGTCCTTTGACCCCAGCAGCCTCCTCAATGCCTCGACAATATCATCCACCAGAATAGGCGTGCGATATTCATCCGTGAACAGACTGACTTTGCCAGCTCGTAGACCTTCCTCAAGCCATCCCAGAAATGAACGATGTGCAGGCGACGGATTGCCGTACATTAGAGCCGCGCGGACGATCACCGCCCTGTCGCCTAGCGACCGCACATGCTGCTCCGCCTCCAATTTTGTTTGCGCGTAATAGTTTCGTGGATTCGGCGCATCATCTTCAGTATACGATCCCTTTTCACCGTCAAACACCAGATCAGTGGAGATAAAGATAAAGCGGGTTCTGCTAAGTGGTTTGACCGCTTCGACCAGATTCTCTGTGCCTATGACATTCGTTTGATGAGCGAGATTTTTCTCTTTCTCACAGAGGTCTGGGCTGCTTAGTGCCGCCGTATGGATGATTACGTCAGGAGAGAGGCTTTGACAGAGTCTAACCACCTCCTCCTTAGATCGAATATCGCACGTGACCGTTCGGATGGGCGGCTGTCCATTCGCACGGCAAGTACAAGAGGCAACAGGAGACCGATATAGCGTTACCACACATTCATGCTCCTCCCGCAGGCCTATGGCAAGATTCCAGCCAAGCAGCCCCGCCCCACCAGTAATGAGAACCCGTTTGCCCACCCTGAATGCCTATGATGCCCTTCTTTTTCGCGGTTGCCGTCTTACAGCTTATCGAGTTTGTCAACCGCTGTTTTTAGCCGTTTGATATTGGTATGAGTGTAAATGGCTGTACTGGTAATGTTCGAATGTCCCAGCAGGCGCTGAATTTCCAGAATGTCCACATCACTTAAGTGCAGCAGAGTTGCAAAGGTGTGGCGCAGCTTATGGGGACTGATCTTTGCCCTCTTAATCCCAGCCTTGAGCGCATATTTCTTAAGCTTTTTATCTATGGTTCTCGGAAAGAGCCGCTTCTTGAACCTGTTAAGCAAAAGCGCAGGATTCTCAGTATACGGACGCATTTCGAAGTATGCCTGCAGCGCCTGAACGGCTGTTGCATTCAAAGGTATTATACGCTCTTTAGCGCCCTTGCCGAGCACCCGGATGCTTCCGGCAGCACCGGCAGGTGTGGATCCAGTTGGTAAATTTATGTCATCCACATTTAACGACGCAAGTTCTTGCAGCCGGATGCCTGTCATAGCCAGTAAAACAAGGATGGCTTGGTCGCGCTTGTCTCTCCAGGTTTTGTTTTCCGGAGCCGTGAGTAGACGCTTGAGCTCTTCCGTCGTTAGATAGATTGGCAGCTTCTTAGCCAACTTTGGGGTCCGAATAGTAAGCATCGGATTTGTCTTAAGATAGCCTTGTTCGGTAAGAAATCTAAAGAATGAACGCAAGGAGGCAATTCGTCTTGCCAGGCTTGTACTACGATAGTTTCTCTCGGCTTGAAGCTTCGACAGGTACTCCCGGATGTCTTCAGTATTGATACGGGGGAGAGTTGGCAACATGCGGAAATGCTGTTCCAGGAAGATGCGGAATTTGTCGAGATCATACTGATAGGCGCGAATAGTACGCGGCGATAGGTTTCGTTCGACCCGCAAGTACCTGAGGTATTCATCCACAGCTTCTGGTAAGGAGCGCGTCATTTCAAATCTGCCTTATGAGTCGGCTTCGAAAAATTGGCCTCACTTGTACATCTGCGGCGTATCGGTTCACTCTTTTAGTATTGTTAGCCTTAAGCTGTCAATCTTCAAAACTGGTGAGCCTGAGGCTTATTAATGAATTAGAGCCAAGTATGAGGGTGCTCTAGGGCCTCGAACCTGTGAGGCCACCCTTGAGGGTGGATAAACGGTAGGCAGGGGTGCAATTCCGGGTCAAAAAGTATGCTTCCTGGTGCCTGGGGATTGGCATTGGAAATGAGAAAACGGAAAAGAGGCCATAAAGCACTGATATTTAAGGACTTGTGTGGCGCTTCACAAGGGCATTAAATATACATTTAATGCCCTTCCCCATAATTCCTTGTTTCTGCAGGTCTTTTACTCTCGTTCTTATAGACTTAGATAAAAAACCAAATGTAAATCATTACGGCGAAAGTGTAATTTAAGTACTTTAAATGCTTTCCGGTGATCAAAAAAAATGGCCGCCGGCCACTTTAACTTTTTGCATCTAATGTTTTTTATACCAACGGTGTGCAATCAGGAATCGTAGAAAAAAAACTCTCAGTTGCCATTCGCAGATGTGTAGGGATCCATCCGTCTAGGGTGAATTGGATAACTCCTCTTCCAGGTATGAATCAATTGCTTTCTTGGCCTCCACAATTTCCTCATCCGTAATGGAGATTGGCTCAACAAAGACCTCTTCGCCTGTGCGTGTTTCTTCGAAAACCAGTGAATCCTCCCCTGTATCGCTCTTTCTGGTTTCCAGCCATTTGAAGACCTTATACTTCATAAGAAGGTGAGCGAGGAGGTAAAGTTGGGTAGCATTGGCGGGATTGTGCTGATTGTGAAGCGCCATGAAAAGGCGCAGGAGCATATCATTGCGCTCCCTGCGATTGATTTTTTGATCCGCTGGCGGCGCGATGCGCTTTGTAAGCCAATATGAAAAGAACTGTTTATCCTGCAGCCGCTTCCAGCACGTATGGCAGTAGTCCTTGCGAATAGGCTCGGGATAGACTTCTGTCAATACCGAGGGGTGATGTCCATCATCAGTAAGCGATGCACCGCAAATCGTACACGTGTTTTCCGGCTTTCTTATATCAAAATACGTATGCTTGTCGCTCATCAGGCCTCCTATATTTGGTTCGGATTCAAAGTTTGAGTAGTCAACCGAAGGAGAAAGAGTTCAAACATTACTTGAAGGTCTGGTACGTATCTATCCTGCTGTACCGGATATAGCGTGGTATTCAGACGCACGAGGTATTTGAGGGCATAGCTGAGTTGAGTAGTTGAGTATAGCAAAGCTGCGTCCTGAAACTTCTTCCGGCGATAAGAGTGCTGCTGGAGAATATTGCCCTGAAACTCCTTCGGGAATAATATTTCCTTGAGTCGCTTGTCGGTAGCAAGCGCGCTTTCCTTTGCATTAAGGATTTTCGCCTGAAGAAGTAGGTGTATGTCATTTAAAACAGTGCGAAAAATACTCTGCCGGGCCTTCTCGTGGCTTGTGAACCATTGGCGGAACACTTTGATACATTGCGATGTATTTTGCGTGAGGAGAGCGTCAGTCAAGCGATAGGCCAATGGTTTGTCGCTCATCTCTTGTACGAGGCCAATTTTTTTAACAAGCGAGTAGAGTGGCGATTTCTTATTTACACTGCGGCGTTTCCCATGATCTTCAATAGCCACGAGAATGAGAACATTTGGCACATGCTGAAATGGCCCACTGAGGAACTCGAGCAAATACTCCAGATGTGTGCTTTTCTTCTTATCATCGGTGGTTTTGGTGCGCCTGCGCGCTTTCTGATACAGCTCGGAAAGATTATACGCCACGACGACGCGCTTCGTGTCTGGAAGCAAGGAAAGCATCGAGAGTTCTGAAATCAGGTCAGCGTGAATTGATGAGAGCGATATGGACCATCGCGGCGCGGTTGAAGAGAATTCGATATAGTTATGAGAGCGAAGCTCCGGGCTGAGATGCTTACTAATCAGCGCCAGCTTGGCATCGTTAATACTCGCCTCGTTGTCACCATGAAGAAGGTAAATCTCGCTCATGTTTGCCGTATCTGCGCCTTGTATGTTTCGCGGAGTGTGTTGAAGAACTCCAGGGTATGTGGCTCCTGGTAGTCTGGATATGTCCACGGCAGCGGCTGAAACCCGCCGTGCTTTTTCTTGTACGTCAATGTAACTTCTCCAAAGATGCCTTTGCTCAGGTAGAGCCGGTGATCGTAGTCCTTTGTCGTGGCCAGCACCACCTTGGAGAGCGTCAGGTAGCCGGGATCAATATTGACGCGTCGCTTCTGAGTGTCGGGATCGCAAAAGAGCTTCTCAACTCTATTTGTATGTAGTTTTACCTCTGGAAGCTCGTCCATGTGCATGAGACCCGTGCATGAGACATAGCGGCGCAGAATCTTCTCCCCCATCTCGCCGCTATAATATGTCGTATGCGTGAAGGGAAAGATGGCGCTTCGCAGATCAATTGCTCCAAAATCGATGACAAGGCGCTTCTCCACGATCTCAAAGAGCTCTTCCCCGGCTACGAGGAGTCCAAAAAAGAGTTTGACGTCTGGCAGCTCTTTCTTCGTCTCACCCATCGGCTTGCGAATCGCCCTCCGTATCGTCCTGCGTTATGCGGCCCTTGATCAGCAATGGTGGCGTTACCTGCTCGGAACCGATAGTGACGGCTTCCTGCAGCATCGGAGTGATCTGTTCAATATCTGCTTCCCTACGGGCAAACAGGTCGAGCAAAGGTTCGCCTGCCTGTACACGGTCGCCTATCTTCTTGTGCATTATCAGGCCCACGCCATGATCTATCGGATCCTCATAGCGCCGCCGCCCGGCCCCGAGCAGCATTGAGGCCCTGCCAATGCGTTTCGTATTGTATGCGTGGATAGAGCCATCCTTGCTGGCCAGGATTTCGCCACGTTTCGGCGCAATTTCGAGCAACGCGTCATCGTCAACAACTCGCGGATTGCCCTTCTGTGCCGTCACCAGCTCAATGAATTTATCCAACGCCTTGCCAGTGTGCAATAGTTTTTCTAACCGTGCGCGCGCATCTTCGACTGACTCTGCTGCCTGGCCGAGAATCAACATGTGCGCGCCGAGCGTCAGGCAGATCTCATGCAAATCGCTCTTGGCATCAGGCGCTTTCAGTGCGGCGATAGCCTCGCGCACCTCCAGGGCGTTTCCTATGCAGGTGCCCAGCGGCTGGTTCATGTCAGTAATAAGGGCAATGACGTCTTTGCCGAGTTCGCGCCCCACTCCCACGAGAGTTCGCGCCAGCCGGGTTGCATCATTATGATTGTGCATAAATGCGCCGTTTCCGGTTTTAACGTCCATGACAAAGGCATCGGCGCCCGAGGCAACCTTTTTGCTCATGATACTTGCTGCGATGAGCGGAATACTTTCAATAGTTCCTGTCACATCGCGCAGAGCATAAAGCTTCTTGTCAGCCGGCACAAACTCCGCCGATGCCCCAATAAGTGCCACACCGATGGTTTCGATCTGTCTCCGGAACTGGTCTGCTCCGATCTCGACTTGAAATCCCGGGATTGATTCAAGTTTATCAAGCGTGCCCCCGGTATGGCCGAGGCCACGGCCTGACACCATTGGCACAGGCACTCCTGCCGATGCCACAAGTGGAGCCAATACCAGGGATACCTTATCTCCTACCCCACCCGTGCTGTGTTTATCTACTTTTTTGAGCGTAATTGCAGAAAGGTCGAACACTTCGCCGGAATTTATCATCGCCTTGGTCAGTGACCCGAGCTCGGAAGAAGCGAGCCCGCTGAAATAGACAGCCATAAGAAATGCTGCAATCTGGTAATCAGGTATGGCCCCGTTGGCAAAGCCAGAAACCAGGAACTCAATCTCCTTTGCTGTGAGTTCACCACGGTTTCGTTTTTTAATGATAAGGTCAACTGTGCGCATAGACATGTCCAATTTTGCCGAGTGTTTGTGCTATGGGCCCTCCCCCACTGAGTTGTCAGAGCAGGCGAAGGATGGGGCGAATGAGGGCACTGAGTTTCTGTTCCGCCTGCTTCGCCGTAGCCAGCACCTCTTCGTGCGTCAGGGGCGCCTCTCGTCGGACAAGGGAATTTGTGATTATCGAGAATCCAAGTGTTTTCATACCTGCATGAACTGCAGCCAGAACCTCCGGGACAGTTGACATACCCACCGCATGCGCCCCAGCTAGACGCAACAGATGGACTTCGGCGTGAGTTTCGTAGCTCGGTCCCAGATTGGCAACGTAAACGCCTTCTTTCAGCGGAATGCGTTCTTCAACCGCACTTTGACGGGCGAGATTCTGCAAATCCCGCGAATAGGGAGATGACATATCGGGAAACTGCGGACCCCAGCGATCCAGATTTGGCCCGATCAAGGGGTTTCGAAACGTGAAATTCAGATGGTCCGTAATCAGCATTATATCCCCAGGTATGAGGTCGGGATGCAGCCCGCCAGCCGAGTTGGTCACGATCATGACTTTCACCCCCAGCATGGCCAACACACGAATCGGCAGAACAAGGTTCCAGCTCTCTATTCCTTCGTAGAGGTGCCACCGGCCAGAGAGAATCGCCACAGTCTTCTCCCCTGCCCTGCCAATAATGAGCGCGCCTCGGTGGCCGCGAATCGTACCAACCGGAAAATGTGGAATTGCATGATACGGAAGCTCGGTTTCCTTCTCAACCAGATTCGCGAGGCCTCCCTGGCCTGAACCAGCAATAAGCGCCACAGTCGGACGTGTCGGAATTTTGCTTCGAATAAACTCCGCACACTCCTCTACCGCTCTTACGTAGCTTTGCATATCAGGCATCATTGCAATTGTTTTTGCCTGTCTTCCCTTCCTATGGCCTAGAGAAACATCTATCTCTATAGGATTGTTGCAGCGATTTCAATAAAGATTTTCCAATGCCAGCGTGAAGTGAAGCACGTTAAGACATCAGTTTGCTGGTTCGCGAGTGACGGAATCGAGAAATGAGGTTCCGTTGCGGACCTTGTCAAGAGCGAAAAACTGATCAATAGTTTTTGCAATATCAGCGAAGCTTCGGCGCGTGCCGAGGTTCACACCTGAGCGGAACGCTTTGCCGTATACAAGCAACGGCACATACTCGCGCGAATGATCCGTGCTTGGGGTTGTCGGATCGCAGCCGTGATCTGCGGTAAGGATGAGAAGATCGTGGTCATGCATGGCGTTAAGGATGTCCGGCAGCGAAGCGTCGAATTCCTCCAGTGCCTTTTTGTATCCCTGGGGGTTATTTCGGTGGCCGTAAAGCATATCGAAGTCTACCAGATTTGTGAAAATCAGCCCCGGACGCCGCAGATTGCTGAGCATGCGAATTGTTTGCGCAATCCCCTCTGCATTCGATGCAGTATGGATATCGCGCGTTAAGCCTTGCCCGCTAAAAATATCGCCAATTTTCCCAATGCCAACAACTTCATAGCCCGCTTCACTGAGAAAATCCAGCAGTGTCTCCTTGGGTGGTAAGACGGAAAAGTCCTTGCGATTCGCTGTCCGAACATAGCGACCTGATTCGCCGACAAACGGGCGGGCAATCACCCGACCAACGCGGTGTTTGCCTGTAAGGAGTCGCCGGGCTATCCGGCACATCTCGTAGAGCTCTTCAACAGGATACACCTCCTCATGCGTCGCAATCTGGAACACACTGTCGCCCGAAGTATAGACAATCGGTTTCCGAGTTCGGACGTGTTCATCACCCAGCCGATTGATGATCTCAGTGCCCGATGCGGGAACATTGCCCAGAACCTTGATCCCGACTTGATCGCAAAAGGGCGCAATAATCTCCGAGGGAAAGCCGTTGGGATAAGTCGGCAGCGGCTCGCTTGAGATAAGGCCCGCAATTTCCCAATGTCCAATGATGGTATCTTTGGCGGGAGATTGTTCCGCACACTTGCCATAATTCCCCAGCGGTTCCGCCGCTGCCTTTATTCCTTCAATATGCGCGATACAGCCCAGACCCAGTGCTTCGAGATGCAAAAGCCGGAGTCCCGTGGTGAAACAGCGGGCGAGATTGCCGAGCGTGTTGCTCCCCGCATCGCCGAACCGCTCCGCATCAGGCAGTGCGCCAATGCCTACACTGTCCAACACAATAATAATCGCGCGCCGATTGAGTGTTGTCATAGCTAAATGTTCACCGGCCAAAGACGCAGCCCCGGCTGCTTAGCCTCATTTGAAAAGATAATGAATGTAGAACATGTTGGACATAGCATGTCAAAAGATTTCCAGGCATCCGCCTCAGGTACCTCGGAGACGTTTGACTACGGCGTTTTCCAAAAAATTCTCAGCTACTCCTAACGTCTCTATTAATCATATCCGAGTAGAAAATTAGACACAGGTTATTGATATTTAATGAGTTATAATATTTAGCGCGAACTAAGTAAATTTCTCTTTACATATCTGGTAAAATCCTAAGAATGTGAAAATAGGCGGTAAAGTTGCCACTTAAATACTGTAATTTTCTAGGAGGGGAGGTATGTATGATGAAACGACGTGGTTTTTTCGTACGCTACGCCATCGCGCTTCTTGTGCTTCTGGTTTCCAGTTCTTTGGCCGCTGCCTCTACTGACGATGAAGCTGCCGCTGCTCAATTCCAGATCGCCCTCAGCTACGTTAAGGAGAAGAATTGCTCTGCCGCGCGCGACACCCTTAACAATCTCATCGCGCACTACCCGCAGTCTCCTCATGCCATTGACGCGCAATGGCTCCTTGGCTACACCTACCTGTATGAGGATGAGTTCGCAACTGCACTTGCAAAATTTCAGGATTTCGTTGCCAGCTTTCCGCAGCACGGAAGAGCTGGTGATGCCCAGATTCGCGCTGCATTTATCTACATCAAAATGAAACAGTTCCGAAACGCTTACGGCAAGTTTAGCAAGTACCTGGCCAACTATCCTGACGGCGCAGAACACAAAGAGGCTACAAAGGCGTATATCAATCTGAGCTGGTTTTTCAGCGCGCGCGCAAAAAGCGTGGAGCAAAAACTGGATATTCTCAAACTCCTTGAGGAGGTCATTGCCAGCAATCGCTCGGATGAAGAGCTCCAGGCATTCGCACTGATGCAATACGCTGCGCTCTCTATGGAGATCGGGCGGATTGAGGAAGAGGAATCCGGTGGTGCGCTGATGCCAAATTATGCAATGGTTGCTGAGAAGTGCCGGGAAGTAAGGTCGCTCTATCCCTCTGCTGCCCCTTCTACGCTGGCCACTGCTGCGCTCATGGAAGCCGAGTGCGACTTCTTTGAAATGCGCTATGATGATGCGAAGCAGAAGTTCACAAATCTAATCGCTACGTATCAGTCACAGCCCGGCTGCCGCACGCAGTGTGCCTTTGCCCAGTATATGCTCGGCATGACCTTATTCAAGCAGGGCAAGTACGACGAAGCATACGACGCCTTTCAGACTGTGCGCACCTTGTATGATGAGAAGGACAATTTCTACCGCAACAACGTGCAGGCAAGCTCGCTCTGCTGGATGGCCTACACACGGGTAATGCAGAACCGAAACGAAGAAGCAAAGACGCTTTTTACCCAGCTAGTGGAAACCTATCCTAATACAGAAGAAGCGGACTTTGCGCAAAAGATGATGAGCGCATTATAATGACGCGGAACCATATAGGTTCGGACTCATTGCCAGAAGAGCTCAATTAAGGGCTATTAAAAGTGATTACCACGAAGAGCACGAAGTGCACGAAGAATATAAATGTGAATGAATCTGCATCAGAAATCTTCGTGGTAACGCTGTAAAAGGACACGGGGCTTCATATGGTCGCCTTCAAGTAGTGCACAAAAAATTCGCAAGGGCATGTAAATGAAAGAGCGGTGGAGGAAAGGCGAAGTGAAAATCAATAGCTTTGAGGTGATGTTCCTGGTGGTTGCATTGCTTTTTAGCGTAACACCTTTTGCAAATGCGGGGGTTGAGATTGAGTGGCTTACCTATCTGGGCGGAACAGAAACTGATGGGCCCGCCAATATTGCCCTTGACGCGGAGGGGAATGTCTACGTCGCTGGCCAGACACAGTCGGCCGACTTTCCCACCACGCCGGTCACCTACGACGTGGCATCACCTACCACCTGGTGCATTTTTGTTGCAAAGTTCAATCCCACAGGTAGCCAGCTTATCTACTCAAATGTCATTGGAAAAGGTCGAGTGCTTGGACTTGCAGTTGACGAGCAGGGCAATGCGTATATCACAGGTTCTACGCGGTCAGTTGACTTCCCGGTTACGCCAGGCGCATTCCAGACGGAGCATGCAGGCTGGTTTGATGTATTTGTTACAAAAATAAGCGCCTCCGGAGATGAGCTTATCTACTCAACCTTTCTGGGCGGCACAGGGAGTGACAGTGGCTGGGGTATTGCCATAGACGCGGAGGGAAATGCCTATGTTGCTGGTAATACCACTTCTCCTAACTTTCCCACCACCCCGGGCGCCTATGATCCATATTATAACTATTTCGATGGCTTCGTGGCAAAGATCAATCCCACAGGAACTAATCTTGTCTACTCGACGACCTTGGGCGTAGCGTCACACTACCCTCAAGGAACTGGTTGCTGGGGTATAGCAGTTGATTCTCAAGGCTGTGCGTACGTAACAGGGATTGCAATAGACGAGAATTTTCCTGTCACCCCTGGCGCTTTTGATACAACGTATAATGATAAACTACTAGATGGAGACGCATTCGTAACAAAATTTAATTCGTCAGGCAGTGCTCTTGTCTATTCCACTTTTCTTGGAGGAGAACGGAGTGATTCTGCAACTGCGATTGAGCTGGACAACAGCGGGAATGTCTATATTATCGGAAGCACCGGCAGCTCTAATTTTCCTACTACCCCTGGTGCATACAAGGTTCCTTGGGGCTGGGGTGGGAGGGTATTTGCTTCCAAGCTGAATGCCTCGGGTAGCGCGCTTATCTACTCGTCAATTGTTGCCTATGGCTCGCCCTATTTTATAGCTATTGACGGCGAGGGAAACGCTTACATTTCATCACGGCTCCTTTTATTAAAACTCAGCGCCTCAGGAAGCCAGGTTTATGACTTTAGCTATTTAAATGTAGAAAATATAACGAGGTGGGGACCACTTGCAGTTGACGCCGGAGGCGCTATCTATATAGCAGGCGGTACAAGAGATCCTGAGCTTCCCACTCCAGGTGCATACGATACAACCCATAATGGGGAATGGGACGTTTTTGTTGCCAAGATTCGTCTTGTAGAGGAACCCATAATGGCCTCGGAGTTGTGGCCTTTCTACGAGTAGATAAAATTGCTGGGGGGTGACGCTTGCAGCAACCACTTTTACGGAGAAAGTATTGGTACAGATGTTTAAAAAAGCGCATAATACCGAATGAGGAATGAAAGGAGGAGATTTGAAATGAAACAAATCCAAAGAGTTAACGTAATTATGAGCGCCGTTATTCTTAGTTTTATTCCTGCGGCGTTGTTCGCCGGGTTCACCAGCATCCCGATCCGCCAGGATCCACGGTTTATCTCAAACTATAATTCCAATAGTACCAGTACATATTGGGACCGGCTCATTGTTGAAACCATTTCTGATGAAGAGACGTGGGTAGCATGGGTTAGCGAAATAGACTCTCAGAACTGCAGGATTTACAGATACAACTGGGATACAGAGAATCGTGATTATATAGAATACAACCTAGAATCTGAAATTGTGAGATGGCGACTCTGGGAGCGGCTGCCTTGCTGCTTCGCTTTCATTGAAGGGCCAGAAGGCCGAATTCCGATTTACTGGGAAGAAGATCAGTTGAGTATTACAGACATGAAGTCATGTATCGCGCTTGACCTTAATGGCGATCCGCACGTCTATGTTGCCGTGGTGGTTGATATCTTTGCGTATACGCTTGAGCAGCACGGGCACGAGCCAGCAGCTCACATCTCTTTCATAGACGTATGGGATCTGGGGACAACGCTGCTGGACCCTCAGCTGGTGGACTGCTCGGGCTATGTAGGAGCCCTGCCAGGGGAGCTGGGATCCCTGGACGTGCCCCTGAATTACCTCGAACCCGAAAGAAGAGGAGGCCTTTTTATCCACCAGAGTCCAACAGGAAGGCCAGTGTAATGTGTCGCCATCGCTCCAGCAGAAGGTGCCGATAATAGCGGGTGGCCTTATTATACCCCAGTTCTGGACCTGTGGAGTTTCTGGATTGTAAACCGGTGGGACGACCCAGACCCGGGGCTGACCACCGATCAACTCTATTACAAGCAACACGGAATACCATGGGGCGTATATACCGGGGATCCATTTGGGCCAAGTGGTCGCGTTGCCAACCACCTCGATGCAGCTCCCGACATTAGTACATACAACCAGGAAACACAGCTATACGACGGCGTGTACTTAATATGCGAAGGATCGTATTCGGATTTCGGAACCGTTAGCCTTATAAGATGCAACCCGTCCGCAGATGACTTTGACGTAACCCAGCTGGACGCCGGGGATGACAACATTAGTGAATCTCCACAAATGGCGATTGCTGCGAACATGAACTGGAGTAATGATTTAAGCACAGCGTATGCGTGCTGGCAGAGGACGCAAGGGGCTCTGCACACTATCCAGGCGCGACGCATTTTCCAGCAGGGAGTCGGAGGAATGACCCAAATCGCACAGTGCTCAACATATCCTTATCCTGAAGCCTCCTATCATGGCAATAATGACGGCCTGATAGCGTATAACGGCTCTATTCCGAACCCCATGACTGGTTCTGGTATTATTATGGCGCGCTGGCAGCCAAACAATGCAATTGACTACGTGCCGATATCAAATTCCACCGGCCAATATCCAGATTTCTCCCAGGGTGCCCATCACTTGCGAGTGGCCTGGCGGCCGGAAGGAAATACTGGAGATCTGTATTGTGTATGGATGGGTGAAAGAAGAGAGATTGTTGATGGCAATGAAGTGTGGATAGATACAGTATTTGGAAAGCATAGCAATGACTCTAGTGCCAAGTTTGCCGGGGCCACTATCCCCTGTCCAACAGCCCACGGATACGTAGGGGGTGAAGGCGGCACTTTCTATGAAGGTTTGGATTGGTACGTGGCAAGTGTTAGAATGGCGTATGAAGCGGATCTTGTCAGAGACTCTATTCTGGAGTTTGTTACTCCCAACCAAACCCTCAGAAAATCCCAGGTCTACCGGAGCAGGATGTGGGTGTACATTGATCAGAACGAGCGCGCCGAAGGGCGCGATGAACCTGTGTTCGGCTATTTTGTGAGGTATCCTCGAAACCCCTACTATCGAGACCCGTATGGTAATCAATTTGAAAGCGAAGGTTATATTGCCGCAGAATGGAATGAGTTGAACTCGCAGGAAGTAACTAATGCAGAGGGCCAAGAGCTCACCAAGATTTATAACTATTTCACCCAGAGGCCTGGAGGATATGATTACTTTTTGCTGACATTTTATACTGGGGATTCCCATCCGCCAGGTGACCCGGACTTAAATAATACTTACTTCAGGGTGAATAGGAATCAGCAATATCATCCCGAGATTGACGTGCGCTACATACAATGGAGCAATAATTAAGTGTGAGACTGCGGATAACAGCCATGCCTATTTTTTCTTATAGTCGGGGCATTTGGTAGCATTTGGACGTTCGGGGCGAGTGCACGCGTCGCGATAATCGTACCTACAGGTATCGCAGAGGAATTTCTCTTCAACCAATAAAATCGCGTTGATGATCTTTTTTAGTCTTTGCCACAGCATGAGTGAAAAAAGTTGATTCTATGAACGGTTTGAGATTTCAACGTGCGTACCGCAAAGGCGCCGCCCGTTGTGCCTTAGAAGGTCTCTTCTTCCTCTTCCCAGTTGGTGATATCGTGTTCCGTGCCCGGTTTGTTGTCCTTGCCTATTGAGTAAAGGTCAAAGCTATCTTTATTATGCTCACCAGGGCACTCGTAGACGAACTCTCGTTTCCATGCATCTCTTAAGCCAGCTTTGCGTTTCAAATATGGGCCATCCCAAAGATCCTCGCTCACATCCGAGGGCCGCTCAAAAAGTGCTTTCAGGCCTTCCGCGGTAGTAGGAAAGTTGCCAACTTCCATCTCATACATACTCAGCGCGGTTTCAATATTGCCCATCTGGGCTTTGGTAGCCTGAATTCGGGCTTTGCCCGATTTATGCATCAGTTGTGGCCCGACAATACTAAACAGAATGCCGATGATCAAGACCACTAGCATGATCTCAAGAAAGGTAAATCCTCTTCGTCGCCTTTGCATGGCGATCACATCCTTTCGAAATTCAATTCGCGTTTGCTGACTAAGACTTATCTCTAATCTGTTTGGTTAGGTAATTCAAGAGGTTTTTCAGATTCTGATCCTCTTCCAAGGTCTTTTCGATCTTTTTGCAGGCGTACAGGATGGAAGTATGATCGCGGCCGCCAAACTTCGCTCCGATCTCTGGAAGCGACAGTGTGGTCAGGACACGCGCCAGGTACTGAGCAATATGGCGGGGCATCGCATATTTCTTCAAGCGGCTATTACCGAGCAGCTCGCTTGGTTTCAAATCGAAATACTCACATACTGCGTTCTGGATAGTCTCTACACTCATTGCTGGCTTGCTTTCGCCCGCAAGCAGGTGACCCACAACCTTGCTGGTCAGCTCCACATTAATCGGCGTGTTGTGAATAGTGGAATACGCCTTGAGCCGAATCAGGACGCCTTCAAGTTCCCGGATGTTCGACTTAATCCGCTCGGCGACATAGATTGCCACGTCATTCGGCAGCTCCAATTGAGCCAATGCAGCTTTTTTCTTAAGGATGGCGATGCGCATTTCCAGATCCGGCGGTTGAATATCAACAATCAATCCCCATTCGAAGCGCGATCGGAGCCGTTCTTCCAACGTCGCCAGCTCCTTTGGCGGCCGATCACTGGAGACCACAATTTTTTTTCCCGCCTCGAAAAGCTCATTGAAGGTATGAAAGAACTCAGTCTGCGTCCGTTCCTTGCCTATAAAGAATTGCACGTCATCAATGAGGAGAAGATCAATATTACGATAGTGATTACGGAATTCAATTTGCTTGTTCTGCGTAATTGCATCAATAAAGGCATTCATAAATTGTTCCGAAGTCACGTAGCGCACCCGCAGCCGACCGTTGTTGCTCAGAAGTTGATGGCCGATCGCCTGCATCAGATGGGTTTTCCCCAGCCCCACTCCCCCGTAAATAAACAGGGGAATATAGGCCTTGGACTGTGGATCGGCAACTGCCATGGCAGCTGCATGGGCAAAGCGATTGCTCTCTCCTACCACGAACTTTTCAAGCGTATATTTGCGATTCAGCCGTGATGCCCGTAATTCCTTCTCCGGCACATTGACCTGCCGTGTGGCAGACGAGATGGATTGCCCTCCGGTTTCATCCCTGGCCTCCTCCGGTACCGTGACTGAAGGAACAAAGGCAATATGTATGTCTCGTCCGGCAGTTAGCTCCTGCACTACATTATTGATCTTGTCCAGATAGTTCGACAGGAGCCACTTCCTGTAGAAGGTGCTGGGCACATTAATGGTCAGCATATTGTTGTTAAACGAATGAAAAGTCGTTGGGCTGAGCCACGTCGTGAAACTCTCCTCGTCTATGGTGGCCCTGAGTCGGTCAAGCGTTCTTTCCCAGAGTTCGGAGCCAATCGTGTCCATGGTGAGTATCCTTTAGTAAAATAAGCACATCAAGGGAATTGGGTATTCCATAAGCGCAGAAAAAGACGCATTATTTGGGCGCACGAATTTTTCCGCAGACAAAAAAGGCAGAGCCATTTAACCGTAGCACATTCTTAAGTTCAAGTCTTTTTTTTTATTAAATTATAGCTTGAATCTTATGAACTTAAGCACTGTGTTTCCAATCACTTCCAGACTCTCTGGTGAACATTTATCCGAAGTGTCCTGATGCGTGTGCCAATATGGGTACGAAAAGTCTATGATGTTGATATACTGATACCCGCGTTCCAGAAATGGGTAGTGGTCGTCAAGAATTGGGCTGAGAATGCTATCACTAAAATGTGATGGGTAGCATTCTGACCCGATTTGCCAGAACTCGTCAACCAGTGACCGCGCCATCCGGTATGAGTACCCTTCTTTCTGGAAGAGGAGATCAGCATCGCCCACCATGTCAATGTTGATGCCCCACTCGAACTGCAACGATTCGGGTAAGTGCGTTGCCAGGAAACGCGAGCCCAGGCAGTACTCCTCTAAGCGGCTGGCCGAACCAAGATCCTCGGCATCAAAGAAGACAAAGATAATTCCTGCATCAAGGCGCTCCTGACGTAGCACCCGGGCCAATTCCAGTAATACAGCAACGCCCGACGCCCCATCGTTTGCCCCTACGATGGGCTGTGAGCGCAGGGCTGAGTCGGGATCCCGATCAGCCACAGAGCGCGTGTCCCAATGGGCGCTGAGCATCACTTTCCGCTTTTTGTCCGGCCAGAGGGTGCCAATGATGTTCTGGAATTTCCGTGTGTCGTCCAAAAGAGCCACGTGGCGTTCAAATGGCTGAACAATCACGGGGATGTTGAGGGAGCGCAGCTCATCCCGGATGTAGGCTGCGGCTAACTGGTGGCCTTCAGTTCCAGCAATGCGCGGGCCGAAGCTGCATTGTTTTTCCAGGTGTCTGAAGGCGCGATAACCATTGAACTTCGCCAGGCCCGCCGTAGTGACTTCTGCCAATGTCTCCTGTGCAACAAACAGGAAGAGCACGGTGGCAAACACATAAGGCCAAGGATGATGGCAGTGCTTGGTCATAAGATAATATCCGAATGAGAAGAGTGCACACCGGCCAGACAGACAACCCACCCTGGTTTCTCTCGCAAAACCGTCCTGGTGGTTCAGGGTTGTCGTCGTTGTCGGATCAGTTCAAGCGCGCTGTCGAGGCGCGCAACCACACGGGATTGACCCAGATTCGTAATGACATCAAAGATGCCGGGGCTCGCACTGCTGCCTGTTAGCGCAACCCGCGTCGGATGCACTACCTGTCCAAACTTAAGGTTGAGCTCTTCAGCAAGAGAACGCAATGCTTGCTCAAGCGTTTTTATGTCAAACTGTTCAAGCGAAGCTAACCGGTTGCGCACGTGCCCAATAATCTCCTGACTTTCTTCACGCAACAGGAATTTCTCTACCGCAGTCTCATCGTAGCGAAGCTGATCTGACAGAAAAAACTCAAGATGTGCTGCAAGTTCCTTCAGGGTCTTTGACCGCTCAATCTCCAGCGTAATGATTCCGTCCAGCCATTTGCTATCGTACTGCGGGATGTCGTATCCCGCACCAGCCATAAATGCTTTGGCCCGATCAATAACGACCTTTTGGGGAAGCGACCTCATGTAGAGCCCATTCATCCAGAGAAGCTTAGTTGCATCGAAGACCGCAGCAGCCTTGGAAACAGCCTTCAGGGAGAATTTGCTGATCAGTTCGTCCAGCGAAAATACTTCCGTGGCACCATTATATGCCCATCCAAGGAGCGCCAGGAAATTCACAACTGCCTCGGGCAAAAAGCCTTCCTCACGCAGCTGGAGCACATCCGTGGCGCCATGCCGTTTGCTTAATGGTGCTTTATCAGGCTCCAGAATCAGCGGTAGATGTACAAACTTCGGCACAGGATATCGCAAAGCATGGTAAAGAAGAATTTGCTTGGAAGTATTGGACAAATGATCTTCGCCACGGATAACGTGCGAAATGCTCATCAGGTTGTCGTCTACCACAGCACAGAGATTATACGTTGCCAAGCCGTCCGAGCGTGCAATTACAAAGTCGCCGATCAATTTGTTTTCGACCCGCACCGGACCGAATATGACATCGTCAAATATGGTTTCACCTGAGAGCGGCACGTGAAATCTAATGGTGCACCGTTCCCCCTGTGCCTCTCGCCTCTGTACTTCAGCGTCCGAGAGCGTAGCGCACATGCGATCATAGATAAATGGTGCCGACATGGCTTTCGCTCGCGCACGAAGCTCATTAAGACGCTTCGGACTGCAGAAACACTTATAGGCATTGCCCGTGTGCAGCAGCTGCCCAATTGCCTCTTCGTAATGCGCTTTGCGTTCGGATTGGAAGAATGGGCCTTCGTCCCATTGAAGACCCAACCACTGGAGCGAGTCGAGAATCTGTTCAAGTGAGGCCCTGGTAGATCGCTTTACGTCCGTGTCCTCGATCCGCAAGAGGAACTTACCATGATTTTTTCTAGTAAAGAGCCAATTAAAGAGCGCTGTACGGGCTCCGCCAACGTGAAGCGCGCCGGTAGGACTAGGTGCAAATCTGATGCGAACCTCGGACGGCATTCCAGCTACGTGTCCTTTCCATTCTAGAAGAGTGCACTAATATAGCCGCGAAATACGCTAATAATATCTTCCACGGTTGTCGCCTGATAGATAAAATACATGATTGCATAAAAAATGGCGAGCAAAATCGCCAGGGCAATGACGCCCTTAACGGTTTTGCCTTTGATGAAGCTGCGGCGGCGCGGTGGTGGCAAATCCGGCGACACTCGGTCCATGAATTCCTTGGCCTTAAGGTGGCACTCTTCGCTGCAGTAGATTCCTATGCTGGTGACGTACTTACAATCGTCGCAAAGTGGCCGGTGGCAGCTCTTACAGCGCCCTTTCGCCACTTTGAGCGGATGATTCATGCATTTGTCCATTTTTCCCGATCCCTGAATGTCTAATTACAACTCTAATGCTATCTTGGTCGAGTCCCCCAGATTTGTCAAGCACGGATCATTTCACCTTGATGATTAGACAAGGCCAGAAAAATTTGCCATTTAAAATGGGAAACTGTCAACTGCTATGCTAAAGTGACCATTCCCTATTCATGTTCTCGGTGATAAAAAAGTTGACTTCAGGGCGGAATATACTTAGGGTCTGGCATGATCAAAATAATGTCGGCTATCCGATTCAATTGAGACTCGCCACCAATGATGAGGCAGAACTCTTTCGCGGCAACAATTCGGCTGGTTATCTGGTGCACGGCGTGCGCATCCATGCTTACGCCACCGCTAGGCGCTGACATTCTCGTCTTGCAAAACAACCAGAAAATCCAAGGCATTATTATCAGTGAGACCGCAGACGCATATCAGGTGCAGGTCAAAAACACAATCTTCGTTTTGCGAAAAGAGCGCATCAAAACGGTTGTAAAAGAACCGCATGATACAGCGCTAGTCCGGATTGGTGATGAGGCGTTTCGCAGGCGGCAGTTCCAGGAGGCAAAAGACTATTATCTTAAGGCTCTTGCCGTCACGACCCAGAAGGACGTGGTAATTGAACGGTTGAAGCAAGTGCGTCAGGCCATCTATCAGGAAGTGGAGCTGCCGCGTGCTGACGAGGCGTTCGAATCAGGGAACTATCGCCGAGCGGCTGATTTGTATCTCGGCCTCCTTGCTCAATATCCGCATGAGTGGTTCACCCCGGGGCTGAAGCAGCGTGCTGCCCAGGCGTACTATTTTCTTGCGCATCAGGCATTTGCCCAGTTGCGTGACCGCGATGGGTACCTGATGATCCAGCAGGCCCTTTCGTTAGACCCTACTGCTCCCCAGGTTCATCTGTTGCTTGGCGAGCAACTTGTACGACGCAAGAAGACCCGCCTGGCAGCTGAAGAGTTCGCCATTGTCCTGGCCTACGATCCGAGCAATGCAGCCGCTGAGGAATGGCTAGCGGAGATTGACGCGCAGTTCGCTGAGGAGGAAATCGCCGCGCTGGGTCAAGACGTTGGGAAAAAGCCATTCAACCTAGACTTTCTCTATGACAACCAGATGCTTTTTGAAAGGACGCAACGTGTTGTGGCTGAACAAATCCATCGGCCGCCTTCAGCGCCGTTGAACGTCAAGGCCATCTCGCTCATTCTCCAGGGTTACAACGCCGGCCCATGGGCTGTAGTGTCGTACAATGGAAAGGTGCGCTATAAAGAGACGATATCGTATGTGTCAAAGGTCTTGCACTGGCTGGAAAATGAAATTCCTCAGAGCGAATACGATCATCTGATTGAGAAGTATGCCCAGCGCTATAACCTCGACCCACAATTGGTGAGAGCAGTTATCAAGGTCGAATCAAATTTCAATCCACGTTGCGTATCGCGTGCGGATGCCCGCGGTCTGATGCAAGTCATCCGCGAGGATTGGGATGATACAATGCAACGATTGGGAGAGACATGGCTTTTCGATGAGGAAGTTTTCGATCCGGACAAGAACATCCACGTCGGCTGCCATTATCTCAACTGGCTCCGGAGCGATTTCCTGCCCCAGTTTTTCGGCGATATTTTTGGCTAAGGAATTAAAAGCTATGAGCAAGGGCTGACAAGTGGAGCGAGGCTTGCTATGGTCAGGACTGGTTTAATGGATAATGGGCAAAATCCACTGGCAGAATTGGATTTTCGCCCGGCTCGAGGATGTACGGCGTGATAAAAAAGAGAACGTCGGTTTGTTCCTTGATGATCTTAGTATTGCGAAAAAGCAGGCCGATTAGCGGAATCTTCTGGAGAAAAGGAATGCCGCTGATGGCGCGGCGGTCGTGCTGCGATTTGAGTCCACCGATGACCAGGGTTTCTCCGCTTGGTATCACTACTTCGGTTGAGGCTTCCGACTTGGCAAAAAGCGGCCGTGAGACACCGCGAATGGTGATAAATCTCGTAACACTGCTTACCTCGATTTTCTCGATATTTAAGCGCACCAGACGGAGCTTCTCATTTTCGATTGTTGGTGTCACCTCCAGTTTGACGCCCACCTTTTCAAACGAAACATCAAGCCGCGGCACGGGCTTGTTCGGCATGAATATCACATCTTGAAACGGTACTTCATCCACTGTTTCTATGATCGCTTTAGTATTTTCCAGCGCAACAGCCATAGGCTGCGATTTAATCTCTGCGTCCCCAGTGCTCACCAGCACTCTCAATCGCGCGGCAAGGACTCCGCGGCTGATGTCCATGCCAACAATATTAACTCCGAGTCCCAGCTCACGATTTTCCTGCTCGATCTTGAAAGTGCTATCTGTATCAACAAAATTCGGCACCGTCACACTGCGGGGTGGTATCGGGAAGCGAAACGTTGCGCCTTCCAACACACTGCCCGGGCTCCGGGCTTCGCTCCGGTTGTAGCTATACTCGAGGCCCAGCTCCCTTGTCATATTCTCCCCCACTTCTACCACAAGGCCCTCGATGGCGATCTGCCGTGGGAGCTCTGGGTTCGAAGGCGCAGAGCTGGCTAGTCCAGCTGTGGAAGGGTTCCCGGCTGGTTTGGATTCCGCGCTCGGGGCTTCGGCAAGCGCAGTCGTGCACACTACTGGAACCAGAACAGTCAAGGCAACCCTTAGAATGATCAATCGGATTGGCATTGGTTTTGCGCTCCCCAGCAAATGCATTAGCAGCTCCATGGGCTCTAGGTCTAAGATTCTGGCGAAGCCTGATGCAGAACGGCAGTTGTCGCCTCATCCGCTGCAAACAGCCCTGTCGCCATTCGCGTCCTCAGAATCTCCGGCGTAATCAGGAAGATGAGCTCGGTATCAGACTTGGTGGCATGGTGGCTTTTAAACAGGCCCCCCAGAATCGGTATGCTTGATAAAAAGGGAACCCCTTGTTCCTTTATCAGCCTGGAGGTGGTTTTAAGAATTCCTCCAATAAATGGAGTTCCGTCTTTTACCAGAATCGTATTGGTCAACGACCGGCTGGAAAGCTCGGGAACAGAGATTGGGTTTCCGTCCTGGTCAATAGCAATCGCCACATATCCGGTTAGGACGGAGACGGTTACATTCAGCTGCATCTGAACGTATTCATCGTTTAGGACTTCCACTTTTTCAATAGTCAGTGTAATCCCGGTGTCGCGGAATTCAGTAACCTGCACTACCGTTGCTCCGGCTGCCTGAGTGGTCTCGTATGGCACTTTCATTCCTGTAGATACCTTGGCGGGCTTGGCGTGGCCTTCGACCACGGTGATATTTGGCTCCGACAGCACCCTGATTTTTCCTTCCTCTTCCAGCGCCTCTAGCACTAACTCAATCATGCCACTACCGGCGTTCAGGCTGTCGAAGAAAAGTTTGACGCCGTGATCAATAGCAGTTTGTGTGGGGAATGTGAGATCCGCGCTCTCGACGATCGCACCCGCACCAAGATTGCGCGTGTAGAGAGCGCTGATCCCGTAGTCCAGCGCATTGTCTAACTTCCATTCAATGATTTTCGCCTTAATGCGCACCTGCAGGTGTTCCTCGGCGCAAAACGAGGAGTAGGAAAAACATCCCACTAGCACACTTAGCAGTGCCACCCTATAGCGGTGCTTTGTTCTCATGTCTTTAGCCGGTTCTGTTATCTGCCGAACAGTGGTTTGCACTCAAAACGATCAATATTTGCAATATCGCTGATATTGGCAAAGTCTGCCCTGAAAGATCGAACTTCTTGCGGAAAAACGTTGCCCAGGTAGGTTGTTTTGACATCCAACACATTGCCATATGTATTAAAAAGCGTAACTTCAACGCGGAGGTTTAAAACCGGCCTGGTACTCTGGTTTTTCGCCTGTCCCGTCACGATGTACTTATTCTGTTGGCTCCTATACCAATCTCTTGCGCGCGAGGCGAAGGTGTTGTAAATCACGATCGGTTCTTTCTCGCGCTCCAGCTCAATGCGCTCCCGTGGCGTAAAGGGAATTACGTTGCCTTCCAGGTCAAAAATCAGACGCGACTTAATCAACGCGTTCTCCTTAAACGACCGGTCCAATTCAATAGCCCGAAAGTATTCTTTTACTGCTTCCTGATACTGCGCCAGATTCCAGTAGGCATTGCCCAGCTCAAAGTGGTAGCCGGCATCCTGAAAATTCTTCTCCACCAACGCCTTTAGCTCGCTGATCCTCTCCATTTCCTTCTGAATCCCGGCTTGGTACTGTGCCTCTCTCTTATCATATTCCCGGCGGATTTTCTCCAGATAACGCCTACTTCGATCTGTATCTTCTCTATCAGGGTAGAGCTTAAGGTAGGATTCAAAACTCTGGCGGGCGTCATAGTACGAATTGAGATTGTAGTAACATTCTGCCAGTCTAAACAGAACGCTGGCATGGGTCGTGCCAGGCCCGAGACCCTCTAGCAGCGAAAGGTACTTCGTTACAGCGATGCCGTATTGTTTGTTGTGAAAGCTCTGATCTGCTGAGCGGAGATCGCTTTGTAGGGTTGGATTCGTTAGATACGCGCAAGCGCCAAGCACTAGGACGAGAGCGCCTAACAACGGGCTCCTCAAACGCACACGTGACCGCATTGGCTCTCCTCGTATCAGCAATGACCAGAAAAAAATAGCCCAAGGCTACTGACTGTCATTGCAAAGTCCCTTGTAAGTTGACACATAAGAAAGACTATAGCATATCCTGTAAGGTTTGACTATGCAATAAGAATATCATGGCGTGTGCCCATCTGTGTGCCGGGATACCATAGTGCAAGATATCCCCGCATTTGGTGCGTAACCAACAAGTTCCTATTCCCTTAGACGTGCAGGAAGACAAAAGGTGACACACGAGAAAATTGTGTTGGCTAACAACGCGGACCTTTCTCGCAAGTGCGGCTCTTAACAATGGATAAGAGACACATGCCAGAGATCGAATCCTGCATTTTACCAGGACGGATTCAGCCTGGGCGCCAGAACCAGAGCTACTACTGCTGCGGCGGAGGGCCATGGGTCAGGTCGAACAGCTGAGTGAGATATGGCGTAAGCCTGGCGCGAGGCATGATATAGACGCGGGCTGTCCCAAAGTCACGCGCAGGATAGCGTTCCAATTCTTCTGCATAGGTTGCCGAGAGCTTGGCCTTAGCGTCGCGGATCAAAAAGAGGGTGTCAAAGTTCTCCAGATCGCGAAACGGATTGACGTCACCTGCAATGCGCCAGAAAAGATAAAAGTAGTTGTAATCTATGCCGGTACTCGCCTTGCGCATGTCTTGAACCACAAGGCAGTTCTTGCCACCTTGTTTGGAGTTGATAAACTGGACAACTTGCCATTGGTAGCGCAGACAGGTGAAAAACCGATCCTGCATGGTTGCCCGCGCCAGCAGTGCGTTTCCCGTGTGTAGATACGCTATCTGGCTGACACTCCAGAGTGCCAGAAAAATGCACGCACTTCCCCACAACCACCGTAATCTATTTTGAGCATCGACATTTGCCAGCCGCTTTGCTCCCCAGCCTAGCAAGATAAATATGGCAGGAAACATGGGGAGCAAATAGGGTGTCACGAAGGCTGTCCGCAGAAGTGAAAATGCAAGAACTGGCACTCCTATCCAGATGAGGATCAAACAGAGCAATGTGGATTCCCCGGTCTTGGCTAGCGACTTTCCTTGCTCTGGTAAGCGAATCGTGCGTAAGCATCGCCATATAGCCCAGAGAATGAGCAAGACAAATATCCCTCCCATGGCCGTGCGCAGCAGCGCGTAAAACGGTATCATGTTCAGAAATGCGCCATAATTTTCGCCCATCAGATCATGATGCCCACCATCGCTTAGAAAGTTGAATGCGGGAAGAAACGGATACTGTTTTGCTTGCGGCAGGCTATCAGCGCCCGAGAACATCACGTGCAGAATGATTTTGAGATCCTCAAGGCGCGTCTTAACGAGATGGATGCCATAGGGGACGTAGGGAAGAAGACCGAGGCCAAATCCAAGTGCCAACGGTTTCCAGCGCCATGGGGGACGAAATAAGATCAAGGCTAGCAGAACGTTAATCCATAGCAGCGCCCCGGAGAAATGAAACTGCTGCGCCAACAGAATTAGCAGTGGAATCCAGAATAAAGAGCGTGTATTCCAATCAATAATCCATCTGAGCACAGCGAAGAAGAGAAGGGTTGAAAGCAACGGGATGAAATCGTGTCCCCACAGACCACGCGAGTAAAGCACTGCCATGGGAGAGACCGCTGCAGCAAGCATTGCCACCCCCGCTGCCCGTTCGCCGCAATAGCGCCGGGCAATTACATATATAATGCCCACGGTTAGGACTCCGAGCAGAGCAATAACCGCCATTGACAAAACAGGGCTGGTAGAAATCAGGTAGAGCGGCGAAAGAAAGAAGATTAAGAGCGGTGGGTTATAAAAGAAGAGGCTCGTCTTGACGCCTACCAGGGGAAACATCCCGTAGTGGTTGAGCTGGATCGCGAGAATGCTGGCGATCCCCTCATCAATTCCAAACGCCGTGAGAGTGAGACAGCGGAGCCGCAGAAGCGACGCAAGCAAAAGGCCCAGCACAACGCAGCCCTTTTGAAGGGGGCTCGATGAATACCAGATCTGAATCAGTAATGACCCCCTGCGCTCTAACTGACCCTGAGATTCACGCCGCATTCCGATCGAGTTTGTTCCCATTGGAACCATAGCAATCCGCATTAAATGGTTTTGGGATGGAACTTACTTCTTACTGGGAGCGCCCGCTGGATTGTGCACCCTGCACCCCTCTCCCCTATTGCAAGTGATAGTGCATCATAATGCACGCGAATAATCAAGGCTTGTATTGACCGAGGAGAAATACGGCAATACGTTGCACCTGGCAGGGAATCTTGGCCATTGGCCCAGGCCTTTTAGGAACCTTCAGAGGATAAATTGATCGGGTCGTCCTGGGAATACAACGTCTATATCGTGATGCTGCAGTTGAGGAGGTAAAATATACAGAAGACAACACGAGAAATTACAGCACAAAAAGCGAGCTGCTTCGTGTCTGATTCGTGCCGAAAATGCCCTAAAAGCAGCCAATATAAAGCATTATGACTACTCCAAAACCGTATTAGGTATGCGAGGTGTTATTGGTGGAGGTAGGGGGATTTGAACCCCCGACCCCTGCGCTGCCAGCGCAGTGCTCTCCCATCTGAGCTATACCCCCATGCTTGCGGGCAGACTTACAAATCGAGTTTTTTTAGAGCAAAAAGGCTGGAAAAAGGCACTTATTCTCTTTCTGGCTTTCAGAGGATAATCACAGCTGTTTTTTATGTTGCATTCCATGGAAAAGTCAATATAATTCTTGGTAGTTTTCCTTGCCATTTTATCACTCTGGCTTAATCGTAGGCTGGAGGGATATTCAATCAGCTGGGACGAATACATGATATACGCAAAACCAATCGGTTTGCTCGCAGGCTGCACCATTTTAGTTCAGCTGCCAAGAATTGTATGCAAAATCCCCCACGATCTAACGTGTCCACTCTTGACTCAAGGTGAGGGATAGTCTATACAAGTAAGAGATTTAAAGTTAATGAACTTGGAGAAAATTGGCAGGCGTGTTTTTGACGTCGCTGCTAAGCAGGTCTTTTCTCTACGCTTTCAAGCCTCGCCAAGGCTCTGCCAATTGCGTTTGTAGTGTCTGTGCTCCTGCTGGTCGTGCTCCTGTCTCGATGAAAGCCATACCACAGCGTCCATGAATAAGTTAGGCTGTCTATGGGACCGTCGCGATTTTCAAAAACATTTTCGGGCCCTATGAATGTGGGCATCTGGCAACGGATGCAGGACGATCTGGCTCGGATTACCGGGTTTACGCTTCAGACCTTTCTGCCAGATGGGACGCCGATCTGCGCTGCTAGCAATGAGAACCTATTTTGCCGGTTTCTGCGGGACTTCCCAGATCCGTCCCTGCGCTGTCAGACCTTTTGTGGAGAGTCGCTGGATGAGATTCGCCAGATCCGAACTCCATACACATTCAAGTGCCCTGCCCAATTGACAAACTTCGTAATTCCCTATTGTGTGAATGACGTCATGGAGCTCTTCCTGTTTGGCGGTCGCGTCTTTACCTCGCATAAAGATTTTTCATCTCTCCTGCAACATGCCCACCAGTATCAGGATTTTGACCAGTTTGTCGAGCAGAGCAAGCTTGTGCGATTCAAGGAGTGGGAAGAATTCGAGCGTGGCTTCCGCCTGGTTGAATCCTCAGCAAAAGTGATTCTTGAGAATTTGCATTCCCAGGATCTCTACTACCAGAATGTTGTGCGTCTGCTTACGCTGTTTAATACCTGCCTGAATCTTAATCTCTACAGCACGCCGTCAGAGATTTATACCTACGTGGCCAATATGCTGCTGAACTTGTTTGAGATCAATACCATTGGCATTCTGGCCTTCGATGAGCAACGCAAGCAGTTTAGCGCCGAATTCAGCCTGGGGCGGCATAAAGACGTCTTTGAAACCTCTCATCGCAGGGAATTTGATATCTGGGCCGCAAAGGTGCTTGTCACAAAAGATCCCTCATTTGTGGATTCTCCCGGCCTGATCAAAGAATTCGGATTTCCGCCAGCCATTGAGTGTCTGTACATTTTCCCGTTTCGGTTTAGCGAGAAGCAACATGGCATTATCATACTCCTCAACACACGGCTGGAGAACACCGCCTATTCCATTGTTTCGTCGTTCTTCCGCCAGATTGCACTCACGCACGAAAGTGCCGAGCTTCACTCGCAGCTGGATTCCCGTCAGAAGATTCTGACATTTATTTCTGATTTGCACGCTCGGGTGAGGTCGTCGGGTGAAGAGGAGGAGGTGTACCGCTTTTTGGTAGAGGAGATTGCCAAATTGTTGGAAGCCCAGCTCTGTTCCTTGTTTATCTACGACAAACAGATGGATTCTCTCTTGGTTAAGGTTACGAAGGGCTTTCCCAAGGATGCGCTCACGCACGTTCGGATTCGGCCGGGCGAGCACATTGCTGGCCGTGTATTTCGCGAGAAGGAGCCGCTGGTTGTCCGAAATATTGAAAGCGACCCGCGTTTTGCGCGTCCGAGTAATCCTCGCTATAAGACCAAGTCCTTTCTCTGCGTGCCGGTGCGCGTGAACGGCCACGTGGCGGGGGTGTTGAATGTGGCAGATAGATTGACAGACCGGCCCTTCTCGGACGAAGACTTGCAAACTGTCCTTTCGATTCTCTCTTACGTCTCGCTGGCCATCGAGCGGATGCGCTACTATGAACGCTCGGAAACCCTGCTCAAGTTATCATCCATTGACAGCCTGACAGGATTGTACAATCGGCGTTTTCTAGAAGAGCGGCTGGCCGAAGAAATGTCGCGGTCGCGGCGCTATGGCCGTCACCTCTCCCTCCTGCTACTGGATATTGATGATTTTAAGAAGTACAACGATGGCTTTGGCCATCAGGCAGGTGACCAGGCACTTCAGCTAATTTCACAAACGATCATGGTTACAGTGCGGAAGGTTGATATTGTGACGCGGTTTGGCGGTGAAGAGTTTCTCATTATTCTGCCGGAAACTGAGAAGAATACGGCTCGCTCGATTGCCGAACGTATTATCGCACGCATTGACCACCTCGGGACTTCTGACAGCGAGGACAATCTGCGTGATCGCCTGACCGTAAGTATTGGCCTGGCATCATTTCCTGTTGATGCCAAGGATGAGAAAGATCTGGTGGGCAAGGCAGATATTGCGCTGTACGAAGCCAAGCGCGAAGGCAAGAACAAGCTGGTGTTGTTTGACGAGGTATTTAAAGATAGAAATATCATTGACTTTCCCAGCGGCGCATGAGCTGCGCTGCGCGCAACTAAGAGACACGACACCGCCAGTAAGGCAGGCCTGAAATACCATGGAAACAACGAATCAGTTTTTCCCCATGCTGCCCGAAAGCGAGTTTTTCGATCGCGATCGGGAAGTAGAGTATATCGTTCGCATGGGATTGAATACAGTGCATGCACGCACCCGCAGTGCTATCCTCTTCGGCAGCCGAGGCATTGGCAAAAGTGAAGTACTTAAGCGCAGCTATCACCGGCTGTTCTGGGAGCAGGACGATATTGTCCCGATTTATTACAATGTCAGCGCCGAATGCCTTTTTGTTCCCGATTTTGTTCGCAATTATCTCGCCGAGTTTCTTCGGCAATACCTGGCCTTTAAACACAAAGAGGATTATGGCGCATTTCACCATACGCTTTCTCTGCGGCGCTTGGTGGATCTGGCGAGAGATTTTGGCGAGAACTGGCTGGCCACTTTGATCACGCAGTGTGAAGAGAGTCTGGCCGAGCGCGACTACCTGAATGCCCTGAAGAGTGCAATCCTGGCGCCATACTATGTCGCTCATCATAACGACTGCCGACTCTATGTCATCATTGACGAGTTTCAGCGAGTGAAGGATCTGCGCACCGACATCGGGCCCTTTCACGTACTCGGTCTGTATCAGCAGGTAGTACAATCGCGGCGTTGTCCGCATCTCTTTTCTGGGTCGTCGAGGAAGCTGATTGAAGGGATCGTTGGCGGCAGTACGAGCTTGGCCGATCTGGAACGGCTGGAACTGCAGGAATTCGAACACCACGACGCACTGCAAATGTTCGAACAGCTGTGCGAGCGCTTTCAAGTGCCATATAAGAAGGAATTCCTGGTTGATTTTATCGAGCAGATCGGTGGAAACCCGCTCTATATTCGCAACATTGTGCACCAGGCGCAAAAGCAACAGGTGGCATTGATGTCAATACGCAGTTGCCAGACCATCTATGCTGAGGAAGTTATCGCCGGGCATACGCATTTCTACTGGACAGCGCTGCTCAAGAACCAAATTCGCGATCCGCTGCGGCGCAAGCACGCACTTGGACTCTTTCACACAGTGACGGTAGCTCCTCAGTTGAAGTTCTCGCTGGACTATCTGGCACATCGTCTCAGCCGATCTACGGAGGAGGTGCATGCGATTCTGGACGATCTTGAACAGCTCGGCATCGTTGACTTCGATTTTGGTCAGGTCGCTGTGGCTGAGGATGCAATAATGCGGGATTGCTTCCTGGTGCTCTACGAAACTGAAGTGAAGGGCATGCAGCGCGACCGTGTCGCTAGTGATGTGATCAAGCGGAAGCTCAAGGATATGGCGCGTTTTCAGCGCAGACGTGAGCGAAGCGGAATTGAGAAGAAACTCGAACAAATCCTCAATTCGTTCGACTGTCAGCAGATCCCTCAAATTCTGTTATCTTATCAAGATTTTAGCGAACAGTACGGTACAAGTGGTTCCGATATCACACTGGACGAGATTAGAAAGCACCCGAGAACCATGACGCTACCGCAGGTTGTTGGCACAAGCAAAGAGATCGTACCTCTGGATGTCACGCCCTCAACCGAGACGTATCATAACCCGTTTGTATTCACGAGCTACGCTTTCAAGAGCGGCCTCTACTCAAGTGGGAATGAGGTGGTATGGTTGGTTGAGCTGCTGGAGTCGGCTTCGCCCGTGACATCGGTAGAGGTCGAAGATTTCCAGGCCAAATGTCTGAGGTTGCAGAAACATTTTGGCCGAGTCGGCCTGGTCAAATGGATCGTTGGAAAAGATACATTCTCTGAGGAGAGCCTGGAGCTGATCCAGAATTACAATATGTATGCGTCTAATCTGGTGCAGCTCGAGCTGATCGGAGAATGTCTGTCCACGGCCGAGAAAGTCCCCTTTCGTCAGTATGCGGCAGAGGCAGCACCTGAAACTGAAGCTCCCGTCACAGAATTGCGGGAAGTCACGGAGTTTAATCTGACCTTACCCATAGTTGCTGATGCAGAGTTGGTAGCGGCAAATGCGATTGGGCAAATTGCCAAGAACGCGGACTTTGATGAGCAAGCGATTGGCCAGATGAAAATGGCCATTATCGAGGCGTGTATCAACGCTATTGAATACAGCCCAAATAAGGAGAAGAAGATTCGGCTGCGTTTTATCACCAAGCCGGATAGTGTTGAAGTCTGGGTGGAGAACGAAGGCCCGCCGCTAGAGTTGGGGCCCGTCGGCGAGCCAGCTATCGCGCAAAAAGTTATTGACCCGAACAAGCGCGGCTGGGGAATCAAACTGATCAAGAGCCTTATGGATGACGTTGAATTCGACATGCTCGAACACGGAACGCGATTGCGCATGGTCAAGTTAAAGCACCCGCCAGAGCAGCAGGCAACGTCAAGCGAAGCCACGGAAGGCGAAACACTCTGATATGGCGAAGTTTTCCGTCACGGACAGAGTTCACGATAAGTACGTCGTGCTGTATGTGAATGGCTATATTAATAATCTTGGCGGCGAGAAAATTGACGAGCGCTGCTCGTATTACCTCAAGAAGGGTATTAAGAACTTCATCATAAATTTCGAACGCACTGAGCTGATCAATAGCGTGGGCATTTCTATTCTCATCGGCGTTATTGAAAAGGTGTTACAGGTTAAAGGGACTCTGTACTTTACAAATGCTAATAGGGTGAGTAAAGAGATCTTTCGTATGCTCGAGCTATCTAAGTTCGCTAAGATCTACGATACAGAAGAGCAAGCAGTGGCGCACCTCTTGAAGAAGTCCTAGAAAGGATGCTGGCGCGGCATATGGCACGGCGCACATCGACGGACCTGAGAAAGCACCTCTTTCATATCGCTACCCTGACCGATTTAAGCGAGGAAATCACGTCCCACCGTCCTTTCCATCGTACAGTCAAGGCCACACTCTATATGGTTTTAGGTACCCTATCGGTGCCAAGAGGGGCGATCTTTCGCTTTGACCGCGAAGAGCTGGCCTTCGTTCCAATTGCCATCAAGGGATTCGACGCCAGCAAGGATAATCATCTCCCTGTCACTCGAGCCCAAATGCGTCATCTCATCGGGCGCAATCGTTATGTCGCTCTGGGTTCGCCGCCACCTGGATTAAAAGGTTTTGTTCAAGGAGTACGCGATCGGCTTGCGCACATGCAGGCGCAGTATTTCATCCCTCTGGTTACCCGCAAGGAACTCATTGGTGCGATTGTATTGGGACCGAAGCTCTCGCGGCGAAGCTATAATCAGGAGGATTTTGACCTTCTGCCGGTGATGAGCAACAGTATCGCTGTGGCCATCCATAACCATCAGATGTTCTTGTCATTGCAGGAGAAGATGCGGGAAATCAAGCAGCTCTATGAAAATATGCGCGAGATTTATTACGATACTGTGAAGGCCTTTGCTGTGGCAATTGATACTAAGGATGCCTTTACCCAGAATCACTCACTGAGAGTGGCAAAGTATGCAGTAGCAATCGCACGGGAAATGCACTTTTCAAAGGACGACTTAGAAGGTATCTACATTGCGGGCCTGCTGCATGACATTGGGAAAATCGTTATTGATAAGGTGATTCTGAACAAGGAGCAAACTCTCAGCAAGGATGAAAAAAGCGAGATTCATCTTCACCCGCTCATCGGATCTGAGATTATTCGGAATATCAAGTTTCCCTGGCGCAATATTGCTGATATTATTCGGCACCACCATGAGCGTGGTGATGGTCACGGGTATCCCGATGGGCTTAACGACGCAGACCTTAGTCTGGCCGTGAAAATTATTAGCTTTGTTGATGCCTTTGACGCTATGACTACTGACCGGCCCTACCGCCGGCGAATGTCGCTGGAGAAAACGATTGATGAGATTTGTGCGTATTTGAATCTGCAATTTGACAAGCGGGTAACAAACGTCTTCTTTAAAATCCTGAAGAAGGAAATCACCGGAGAACTTCCTGACCCCCAGATTCTTCCTAATCTTGAAGTGCCTTTCGACGCGAAAATCATCACACAATTGCTCGACGCGTTGGCCTATGAGCTGAGTACCTAAGCACATGGACAGCGTGCCTCCGATTCTTCTTTTTAGTCTGCACTATTTTCTCTTGACTCTCGTGTTTTCGCTGGCAACGATTGGCTTCGTCGTAGCGTGACGAAGTCACGGAGTGCTTTTCTATCCTTTTGGTGGGAAAGACAGCCGTGCGGCTTCACGCCGGCATACGAATCTACGTTGAGCATTCTCTCATAGAGCCAAAGACGGTCAGCACTCGTGCAGCACCAAACTGAGCAGAATTTGCAGCTGCTTATTACAGGTATTGGGGACTATTTCTCTCGACTGTATTACGCAACGAGCTTTGTCGTCATTGCAGGAGGAGAGAAAATTATGGTGGATTGTCCCGAGCCGCTGCGGAAAATGATGTATGAAGCATCTCAGACTTCGGGCTATCGCCTGGATCTCCATGACATTAACCACGTGATCATTACCCATCTCCATGGTGACCATTGCAACGGGCTGGAGGGCTTCGGATATTTCAAGAAGTATATTCAGAAGATCAAACCCGTGATTTACACGATTCGTGAAGTTGCGGATAATCTTTGGGAGCATAAGCTAAAAGGAGCTATGGGGCAGTTCGTTGACGACACCTTTCAAGTAAGGCATCCGCTTAAGCTGGAAGACTATTTTGACATACGTGTTCTGGAGGAGGGTAAAGCAACAGCCCTGCACAATGTGCAAATTACCATTCGTCGAACGAAGCATTACCTGCCTTGCTTCGGGTTTAAGATTGCGTACAAAGGGAAGTCCATAGGATACAGCGCTGATACATCATTTGACCGGGAGCATATTGAATTCTTGAGCGATGCGGATTTGCTTCTGCACGAGACGAACTACGGAGGTCACACGCCGTACGAAGATCTGGTTGCCCTGCCGAGATCCATCACCCGCAAGATGAAACTGGTGCATATCAGCGATGACTTTTCGATTGATCAATCCAAAATTTCAGTGGCGCGCCAGGGCGATCTCTATACCATCTAACAAGACGGCATGAGCAAGCGGAGCGGGCAGCGCTGTTGTGCGGATGGCGCGTAAAACAAGCCGCAGGCCTTTTATATTTCGCTAATATGAGCCATCGTCGTGGCGAGAGCCGCAAGCACCGCTGTCTCGCTTCGCAAGATTCGCTTTCCACATGAGACGAGATGAAACCCTTGCTCCACAGCGTATTGCACTTCGCTCTCTTCAAATCCTCCCTCCGGCCCAATCGCGAGCACAAGAGGTTGTGATGCCGATACGGGTACATTCTCCCTGAGAAAAGTACTGAGAAGCTTTCCTTGCGATTTCTCCCACAGGAGTACCTTAATAGCATCAGCTGGGAGTGTCTTGATCATTGCCTCAAAGCAAACTGGTGCGTGAATGTCCGCCAGGCGGGTTCGGCCGCACTGTTTGGTTGCGGCCAGAATGATTTTTTGCCAGCGCGAAAGCCTGGGTGCCCCTGTTTTAAAGCGGATGATAGTGCGCTTTGAAAAAAATGGTCGAATCTGGGCAACGCCAAGTTCAACGGCCTTCTCCACGATGAGATCCATGGCCGTGTGTTTTGTAAGAGCCGGACACAAGATCACCAGTCTTGCCGCCTCAACTGCGATCCGCTCCTCTTTCAAAATGCGCACGATGCTGCTGCAGGATGAGACTGTGGCAATCTCGCCACGATACTGCTTCCCGCTATTGTTAAAGAGCAAAACTTGCTCCCCATGCTTCAACCTTAGCACGGTGGCTAGGTGGTGACTCTCGTCGCGACCCAGTGCCACAGTTTGACCAGGTTCAATGCAGGCGACATTTACGAAAAAACGATGCATGTAACAGCCAGCCATTCAAAAAGTCGTTGAATTTCAGGTAATAAAGAAATATACTTTCTTATAGAAGTTAAAATCCAAATACTAGAAAAATGTTCAACATGTATTGATCTCTTGACATCAGTAATATATATATCTTCTATACTTGAGAGATAAAGGGAAGACAAGCGCGAAATAGGCTCATAGCGGTTTGTATCGGTACAAGCAATAAAGCGCTGGAGGTTGCTTTTAAACGGTCGTTACTGGATGAGCTTTTCGTACGCTTACCATTCGCTAGGGCCTGACGTTGTGAGAAGAACGACCATGCAGCATGGTGGAGTGAAGCTATTTCTGTCACTGCGCCTCTCATGGTAGAAGATAGGTGATCAGGGATGAGGAAAGAGGAATACGGCTTAGCGGCTGTGGGGTTTTTGCTTCTCTCGCTCCACTTCCCACCCTATTTTGTGTCGTTTCTGGCGGTCTCAGCAATTGGAGGCCTTGGCTATCTCCTCAAGACGCTCAACGACAAAGAGCGCGACACTCTTGTTAAGTTCGAAAAAGAATTTCGTAAAGGCTATGAGCTTGAGCAGCAGGGCAATTACGACGAGGCGATTGAGCTTTACCACAACCTTCTAGAGCGATATCCGAAGTTTCGCTACGTAGTTACGGAGCGGCTAGAGTATTTGCGCACGCAGCGCATGCAGGTTGCTTCAGAGAGGCGAAATTCGCAATGAAATGCCATAAGTGTAACAAGCCCGTTCCCCTCGAGGCCAACTACTGCTCCTTCTGTGGATCGCGCATTGTCGAAATTCATCAGAGCTACATTGAAGGAATACGTAGCTTTTGTGCCGGTCGCTATGACGATGCGCTGAAAAAACTCCAGGCCGCACATGCAACGGATCCAACAAATCATGAAATTGCCAAAGACCTCGGTCACGCATATCTCCACAGCGGCGATCTGGCGAAGGCCCTGGAGCTGTACGACCGAGCCGAAGCCCTCGGTGCTGACTATGTTGACATGCATTACAATCGCGGCATTATTTTGCTTAACGAGCGGCGCTTTGACCACGCTCTGCAGCTCTTCAGTGAAATAATTGAATCGCCATTTGACTTTAAGGCCGGCCGTTTCTATCTTGGCATCCTCTTCGAAGACAAAAACGTCTTTCTTGCTGAATGCCACCTGTACGTCGGCTTGATTAATAAAGAGCGCAAAGAGTACGATAAAGCCATTGAACACTTCCAGCAATCCATCCAGCTCAATGCCTACCAGGTTTCGGCATGCCACAACCTTGCGGATCTCTATCTCCAACTCAAGCATTACACTGACGCCATAGAGCAGTATCACAAGGTGATGAAGCTTTCGCCTATGGGTGAAGAGATGATTGATGCGCATCTAAACCTCGGCATTGCCTATTTTGAGAATGGCCAGATTGATGAGGCAATCAAGCAGTTCAACTGGGTTGTGAACCGCGATCCAGGCAATGCAGCTGCAATTCATAATCTCAATCTGATATATGAAAAAAAGGGGATTCTGCCACGACAGAAAGATGAGCAGCTCACGCTAATCAACACTTCGGAAGGCGCATCGCCGATTTTCGGCCTGTCCAGAGGAATCGAGAGCCCAGCAGTCGAGGGTCTATCGCTCGAGAAAGGCATTATGATTGTTGGGAAAAGCCAGGAGATGCTGCGCGTGATGCGGCATGCGCGGCTGGCTGCCGCTTCCGACTCTACTGTGCTGATTTTTGGCGAAAACGGAACGGGTAAGGAGCTACTGGCCAAAGCGATCTACTATAATTCCCCGCGCTGTGACAAGCCCTTCGTGGTGGTGAACTGTGGTGCGATTCCTGAGAATTTGCTCGAGAGCGACCTGTTTGGCCATGAACGCGGCGCCTTTACGGGCGCTTATGCCCAGAAAATCGGTCGCTTTGAACTGGCAAATCATGGCACCATCTTTCTTGATGAGATCGGCGACCTCAGCCTCCAGATGCAGGTTAAACTTCTCCGCGTGCTCCAGGAGAAAGAGTTCTCGCGCGTCGGCGGCACTGAGACCATAAAGGTTGACATCCGTATTGTTGCTGCCACAAATCGCGACCTCAAATCCCTGGTCCGCGAGGGCCGCTTCCGGGAAGATCTCTACTATCGTCTGGACGTGTTGCCCATTGTGCTTCCGCCACTCCGCCAGCGCAAGGAAGACATTCCTCTGCTGGTGGATCACTTTCTCCACAAGTACAATAAACGGAGTCTCAAGCCTGTGCAGTCCATGTCGCCTGAAGAAATCAAAACGCTCATGGAGTATGGATGGCCGGGCAATATTCGCGAATTAGAAAACCTTGTTGAACGTGCCGTAGTAATGGGAACACAGAGCAGTTTCTACCTCGAGGAATTGGCGAAGATCAAACGGGTGGCTCAATACCGGGAAGAAAAACCCCAGGAGCCAGTCTCTGTTGGTATCCCCTCCTCCGCGTCTGATAAAACACTCGAAGCCATGGAGAAAGATCATATCATTCAAGTTCTGAAAAGTACGCGAGGTAACAAACGCCACACTGCGCGCATTCTCGACATTAACCCCTCAACTCTCTGGCGTAAAATGAAGCAGTATGGCATTCGTCTGGAGGACGTGCTGGAAGAATAGGAAGGTTGATTATAGTTCTCACCTGGCCGGGACTTCAGGCAGGCGTTTGGCAAATGCCGGCTTGTGTTCTCCACAAGTAATCATCGTGTTGCTCAGGCAGGTCTCACGTCGGTTTGTCTCAGCCATTGTCGTTCGAATGCATTTAGTACCCTTGATGCTCCAGGAAATCTTCAATTACCTTGTCGACTTCCCCTGGTTTGTTAATTTGAAATGCGGCAAAGAGACACAGCCGCGGCTTTTTTCCTCAAGCCTCATACGTCCTCGAGGCGCCCGCAGGAATCCCTTCGGTGATAGGGTCTAGAGCGCAGTACCCCTCGCGGCCACAACCGTCGGCAATGCCCCTGCCGTGTTGACTGTGAGGTCAGAAAGGGGCGATGCCTTGTCTATTTATTAATCGGAGCACTATATCGGTTACAGACCTTATACCGTTTTGCATATTAAATGTCCGCAATTCGCAGCAAACATCAATGGGGCAGACACACAGGTCTGCCCCTACGTCACGCACTAATTTAACCGCTGCTACATGGAATCGTCAGGTTTCGGGCAAAATTACTTCGTAGGGGCGAACCTATGTGTTCGCCCTTTCTCTTTTTTGATTTTCGGTCATTTATTTTGCAAACAGGTATAAGTCTCTCGAGGAAACGCCAGGAGCGCAAAGTTCTCATTTTCTTTGCGACTTAGCGGCTTTGAGTGAAATTCTTATAAGGCATACAGTAGCACCAATTGGGACTCTGAGGAATAATATGGCCGGGCGAGGGGACTTATTTTACGCGCGTGCGAAGCGATCTGGAGGAAACTGGAAGATGCTGCTTGAGGGTGTCGAGAAGGGCGTACTCGAGGCGAATCTTTCCGAGCAGCACTTCTTCTTTTGCGTGGCCATGATCATCCGAGCCGCCGGTGATCAGCAGCCCGTGCTCCTTTGCCAGCGCCAGATAGTGTTTCGTCTGCTCCGGTGTGTGGTTCGGGTGGTACACCTCCAGGCCTTGAAGTCCAGCCTTCAGGAGGTCAGGTAGGTATTGCTCCATCCGGCCCATGCCAGGATGAGCTAGTGACGTCACACCGCCGGCTTGCTGAATCAGTCTAATCCCCTTTGCAGGGGTGAAGGTAAGCTTTGGCACGAATGCAGGACGCCCTTTGCGGAGGTAGGTATTCATTGCACCATCAACCGAGTGGGCGTGGCCAAGACGGACCAGCTCGTTGGCCACGTGGAGACGGCCAACCGCCCCGTCTTTTTCGACCTGATCCAATATGCACTCGATGTCAATTTCTGCACCAAGTGCTTCCAGCAGCTGAGCCATCTTTATGACTCGCTCGCGCCGCACTTCGCGCAGGCGGGTCAATGTCTTCAGCAGTGTCGCATCGTTCGGCTGAATCCCGTAGCCGAGCAGATGCATCTCGTGCTCGTTGTATTCAATGGTCAGTTCAACGCCCGACAGCACCTCGAGGCCCAGCTCCTCCCCTGCGCGTTGGGCGGGCGAAATGCCCAGTGTAGTATCGTGGTCAGTAATGGCAATCGCCCGAAAGCCCTTCTTCACAGCCAGGCGCACCACCTGTTCAGGTGTAAAAGTGCTGTCGGAGGCAGTGGTATGAACGTGTAGGTCAACGTACTCCATAAGCAATATCTATATACTCATCAGGAGATCGTCGCACTTCTTGCCAGCTGGTCCTGATTTTCCACTAGGATCACTCTGACGACCCCCTCGTTTTTTTTCCTGCTAGCCATACACTTGCTTTTTTAACACTCCAATGCACTCAAGGTTGCGATAATGTTCGTCGTAATCCAGGCCGTAGCCGACCACAAATTTGTCGGGGATACGGAATCCGATATACTTGACCGGCAAATCGGATGGCCGAGATTTCTCTTTGTATAGAAACGTACAGATTTCCAGCGTGTTTGGGCCGTGGAGCCAGATCAGATCGCAGACCGCTTTCATTGTGCGGCCCGTGTCATAAATATCCTCCACTAGCAACACGTCTCTATTTGAAATATCAATGTCAATGTCCTTTGTAATGATGACCTGGCCCGAGGAGACCGTGGATTTGCCGTAGCTTGAAGCGCCAACTACGTCGTAGCTATGGCGAAGAGTCAATTTGCGCGTCAGGTCAGCCATGAAGATTATCGCTCCCTTAAGCACAGCGACTAGCACAAGATTCTTATCCTTGTAATCTTCGCCAATTTCCCGTGCCAGTTCTGTGACGCGCTGTTCAATTTGCTCCTTTGTCAGCAGCACGGTTTCAAGGTCGGGATGCACAGTATCTCCCTCTTTCCTGCTGCGCGCCAACCAAAGCAATTACCTGCAATTTCGTGTTCACTGCTCACCTCGTGTGCCCAAAGCATGCATTCTCGTTCCCCTATCTATCCAACCGGTTACTTTTTAATATACGTCCCCATGGGCGGGAATTCCTGGCGCCTGGCTAGCTTGCCGTCGTAAAATTTCAGCAGGACTCCGTGCGAATAGTACATCCAGCTTTCAACCAGCACGCCGTCACGGCTAACGTTCTTTTTAATGTCCTCCGGGTCGCCGTACTCGCATACCGCGCGAAGCTGATCGGAAACTGAAACCGCGACGTAGTCGGTATCGCTTTTGAAAACAATGTCTTCGTTGCGGTCGAGATAAATCCACGAACGGTCGTAGTCACCCATCCGCGGAAATTTCCTGTCTACCTTCAGATAGGTCTGAATGTCACCTTGCTTGGTCCACCAGATATGCAAGTAATCAGGTGGCCCGTACTTAGCCAGGACTTCGCTCTGAGCCGGTGTAAGATTCTTCTCTTGCGGCCACTTCTTACCTGGTTCAGCCAGGTTCACCGAGAAGTTGGGATTGAACATTAGCTGGCCTGGAAGTGCACAGCCGATAAAAACCGCAAGGAGCACCGCCCACGCACCGCAACGATTGAAGTGAAAGTGAGTCTGCATTGGCTTCCTTTCTTTTTGCCTATGTATTCACCATTGAATTGATTTACTTGCTACTCATTGGCGGAGCACTTGTAAATAAAAAAGAGCAATCGGCCAGTACCTGGCTTGAAGTATCCATCAGACATCCCTTGGGATTCTTCGAAAGATCTCAGGTGCGGTAGAGGCCGTGGCTCTGGCGGGATCAAAAAGGCGTATTGCAGACGGATGTACCCACATCATGGATTCAGGCGGTAGCTGAAAGGGCCAAACGTATGCAGGCGCAGGAGTGTGAATATGAAAAAGCCGTTCGGCAATAGAAGATTATTGCTAAACGACCAGACGATTTGTCCAACGCGGCGAGACCGATTACTCCAGCACCTGCGACAGTTTTTCGATTAGGTCGTCGCGTTCTTTCTCAGCCTTTTCCAGTTCTGGAACGCGGGCCTCGAGCTCACCGATGCGCTCCTGGAGCTCCTGGATCTGAAGCTGCTGTTCCTTGATTACTTCTTCTTTCTCTTTCATCTTCTCCTGGATGAGATTCACCACCTGCTCGTTGGTTAGCTTCGCCATTGCTACGGTCCTCCCTGGTCCTTTGGAGTTTTACCTTTCTCAGGACAACGTCTTCTAGCCACAGGTACTACAATTTTTCGATACACACGTTGAACACGCTGAAGCCCCTGATGATTCACCCAGCTCATCCTTGCCTGCACTTGCCACAGCAAATTGTGACACGAGCTTCCTGATGTCAGCACTTTGGCACTGCGGACACTGTACCGCGGCTTCGTCGCGGGCAGTGCGGATGAGATCTTCAAAGCAAGCCTGGCACTGGTTGCATTGGAATTCAAAAATCGGCATGATCGGTATAACTTGTCCTCAACACCCGTACCTTGTTGTACTTCAAACAGTTCAATTTTCTATTTTGTCTCGACTGTTTTAGGGTGATTTTATATGACACCTTCCCTTATGTGTCAAGCCAATAAACCTTTGTGCAATTGGATTATTGAATCTGCTGGAGCTTACTCTCCAGCTTGGAGCGCTCCAACTGGAGCTGTTCGAGTTTCGATTTCTGTGCCGTAATGACAGCAGCAGGAGCCTTGGCCAGAAATTTCTTATTCTGTAGTTTCTTCGTCAGCGAGATCTCCTGCGTCTGCATTTTCGTGATCTCCTTGCGCAAGCGGGCAAGCTCCTGTGCTCGCAGATCTTCAGGCAGCGGAATGGTAATCTCGATGTCGTGCACCACACCTGTGGAGGCGAAGCGGAGGGAGATGTCAAGGCGTTCGCGAATCTCGAGTGTATTGACATTAATCAGGTTCTTCAAATACGTCTCCCGCGAGGCCAGCAGCGACCGCCGGCTTGCGTCTTCGGTCGTAATATAGACGTCCGTTGCCATACTCGGCGGGATGTTCATTTCCCCGCGAATGTTGCGAATGCAGTAGATAACTTCCTGAATCAGACTCATCTGCTGTTCGTCGCCTTCATGAACGTACTGGTGGTCAATGCTTTCCAGCCAGTCTGCAATCATGACCGATTCTTTTTGCAGGGCGGCAAAAAACTGATGGACCAGGCGACCTTTCTGCTCAGCGCTCAAGCGCGTACCCGCAGAAGCGTAACGCTCGCGAATGATCTGCCATATCTCTTCTGTAATGAACGGAATGATGGGATTCAGCAAGCGGCACAGACCCTCCAGAATCAACACCAGAATGCGCTGGGCATCGCAGCGGCTCTGCTCCTGGGTAGCTGTTAGACCCTGGCTGTATAGGCGTGGTTTTACCAGCTCAAGATACCAGTCACAGTACTGATGCCAGACAAACTGGTAGAGGGTATGCACCACAACGTCGAAATCATACGTCTTAAGCGCCGCATTGACGCTTTCCACCATGCGGCTATAAACGCTCAATATCCAGCGGTCTTCGAGCAGAAGCTCCTTCCGGTTGATTGGTCTGGCAATTGCTTCTGCTGACAGGTTGGCGGTATTCATCAGAACGAATCGGGCAGCGTTCCAGAGCTTATTAGTAAAGTTACGATACCCCTCCAGGCGCTTCAGCGATATATTGATGTTGCGGCCTTGGGTAGCATACGCACACAGCGTAAGACGCAACGAGTCCGTGCCATACGTCTCAATTATGTCAATAGGGTCAATGATATTCCCCTTTGTTTTGCTCATTTTTTTGCCATGCTCATCAAAGACAATAGGGTTGATATAGACTTCTCGGAATGGCACCGCGCCCATAAACTTCAGCCCCATGATAACCATGCGAGCCACCCAGAAGAAGATAATTTCGTGTCCTGTCACCAGGACTGAAGTGGGATAAAAGGTCTGCAGATCGCGCGTCTGTTCTGGCCAGCCCAGTGTGGAAAAAGGCCACAAAGCCGACGAAAACCAGGTGTCCAGTACATCCTCGTCCTGGCGTAGCGCAGCAGCACCACAGCGCGAACAGCGTGCGGGAACCTCGTCGGCACTAACCTCAATGTGTTCACACTCACCGCAATACCACGCCGGTATTCGATGGCCCCACCAGAGCTGTCGCGAGATACACCAGTCGCGTACGTTCTTCATCCAGTGGAAGTAGGTATTCTCCCAGTTCTTGGGGATAAAGCGCACCTCACCCTGTTCCACAGCCCTGATGGCTGGCTCAACCAGCGGTTTCATCCTCACAAACCACTGGAGCGAAATATAGGGCTCTATTGGCGTCTCGCAGCGGTAACAATGGCCGACCGCATGAACGTAAGCCTCGACTTTCTCTATCAGCTGCTGTGCCTCCAGATCCTCTAGCAGCTTTTTCCGACACTCGTAGCGATCGAGCCCACAGTACGGCCCTCCATTCTCATTGATCCGTCCGTCAGGCTCTAGAATGTTGATTTCTTCTAACTGGTGTCGCTTGCCAATCAGATAGTCGTTGGGATCGTGTGCTGGTGTGACCTTGACCAGGCCGGTTCCGAAACTCTTCTGCACGAAATCATCAGCAATGATCTTCAGGGGACGATTCAGAATCGGTAAGATGGCAAACTTGCCCAGGAGATGTTTATAGCGATCGTCTGCTGGGTTGGCGGCAACAGCCGTATCGCCCAGCATGGTTTCTGGTCGCGTGGTTGCTACGCTGATAAAGCCCCGGCCTTCCGCGAGCGGGTATTTGATATACCAGAGCTTGCCTTGCATATCTTCATATTCTACCTCATCCTCGGACAGCGCTGTCAGACAGCGTGGGCACCAGTTAATTATGTAGCTCCCTTTGTAAAGCAACCCTTCGTCGTACAGGCGTTTAAACACGGTTCGCACCGCACGCGACAGTCCTTCGTCCATTGTAAAGCGTTCGCGCGACCAATCGCAAGATGCACCCAGTCGCCTGAGCTGCCTCGTGATTGTGCGGCCGTACTTTTCGCGCCATTGCCAGACACGCTCGACGAACTTTTCACGTCCAAGCTCCTGGCGCTGCGTCCCTTCCTTTAGCAGATGCCGTTCCACGACGTTTTGCGTGGCAATGCCCGCGTGATCCGTGCCCGGAAGCCACAGGCTATTATACCCCTGCATCCGCCTCTGGCGGATAATCACGTCCTGGAGTGTATTGTTCAGAGCGTGGCCCATGTGCAGAATACCCGTGATGTTGGGTGGCGGAATGGCGATTGAAAACGGTGGGCGCGTACTGTTTGCATCCGCGCGGAAGAGATTGTGCGATTCCCAGAACTCGTACCACTTCGCCTCAATGGCCTGTGGAGCATAGCGTTTACTCAGCACGGTCATGGGAGTTGCCTTTGTTTGTAAATTCAACCATTAGCGTTCCTGGTTCATTTGTCTTTATGCAAAGCAAGCTCTCAACGTATCTATGGGAGAAGAGTTGGGAACGAGCTTTCTGGTCTAGTTCTCAATCACAACGCCCATAGCGCGATACTTTGCAAACCGGTCAGCCTGAAGTTGCTTTGGGGTCTTTTTGGTCAGAATAGCGAGATGTTTTTGCAATGCGACTCTGATATTCTTCGCAGCCTCTTCGGGGTTCCGATGAGCCCCGCCGAGGGGCTCAGGAATCACTTCGTCAACTACCTTTAGCTCGATTAAATCCCGTGCTGTTAGCTTCAATGCATCGGCGGATTGCGGCGCCATTGCACGGTCGCGCCAGAGAATCGAGGCACACCCCTCAGGCGAAATCACGCAATACCACGCGTTCTCCAGCATCAGCACGACGTTGCCAAGGCCAACACCCAGGGCTCCTCCACTGGCGCCCTCACCAATAATGATAACAATGATGGGCACCCGTAGTAGAGCCATTTCTTTAATGTTGCGCGCGATTGCCTCCGCTTGCCCCCGTTCTTCTGCTCCGATGCCTGGATACGCACCAGGCGTATCTATGAGAACGACGATGGGCAGGGCAAATTTATCGGCGAGTTTCATAATACGAAGCGCCTTGCGATACCCCTCAGGGTGCATCATCGCAAAGTTGCGTGCCAGGTTCTCCTTGGTGTCCTTGCCCTTCTGTTGGCCGATGACAGCCAAAGGCGCTCCGTCGAAATGGGCAAAGCCGCATACAACAGCCGGATCGTCAGCAAAAGTGCGATCCCCGTGTAGCTCCATCCAATCCGAGAAAAGGAGAGAGATGTAGTCAAGCGAATGCGGCCGGGCGATGTGTCGGGCAAGCTGCACCCGCTGCCACGGTGTGAGATTTCCGTAAATTTGCTTCTTGGTCTCTTCCAGCTGCTCTTCTAATCCTTCCAGCTCCTTACGTACCTCGGGATTCGTGCTTTCCTTTGCCTGGAGATTCTCGATTTTCTGCTCCAGCTCAACAACAGGCTTTTCAAAATCAAAACTCGATAGAGCCATAACCTTCATTACCTCGCGAGCAGGATAGGAGTTTGTTTACATACTGAGATGGCGTCACCCGTGCCTTTTCAATTCACACCAATTTTCAGGGCCATTTGGGCAGTTTAATGAAAAACGCCAACAGTCTAAATGAACATGCCTTCTATCTCAATTCTGCGAGAACGTCAACACCTTTTGCATGTGCAATGCATCCAGGTCCTTGACCAGCTCGTCCGATGGCTCCACCTGATACCGCGTTCCTGCAAGGATTCCTACATTACCAATTCCGGGGCGTTCGACCGTAATGCGCACCTTGCAGTGGCCTTTGTGCCTGGACAAGATCGCATGTAGCTCCGCAAGGCACGCCTCATTGATGTCCGACAGTATAATGTGGATGTCCACAACCCTGGTCAATTTCTGCCGCACTTCTTCAGGCAAACGAATCTCTGACACCTGAATTTTGTGTTCACCGTTTCGCGTGTTCACCATGCCCTTTACCCAGATAACGTTATCTACTGAAAGGAACTTGCGATACTTTTCGTAGGCCTCGTGGAACATCAGCAGCTCAACCATCCCTTCATAATCTTCCAGCCGGACGAATGCCATCGTATTACCACGCTTATCCAGCTTGGGCGACACCTTCGTGATGATGCCAACCATCTGGACTTCGGTATTTGCTTTGCGCTTCTTGAGCTCATGCGACGTGAGGGTGCCGAACGAATGGAGATCCACCAGAAAGCGGTCAAGCGGATGCCCAGTAATGTAAAACCCGATTAGATCCTTTTCATTCTGAAGTTTCTCCTTCGTGGTCCAGTCAGGAATGGCAGGAAGACAAGTTTTTTGATCTGCTCCTCCCCCCGGGCACTGGTCCATGAGATCAAAAAGTGTTGATTGGCCAGCCCGCTTGTCGTGCTGATAGGCTGTGGCGATCTCCAGCACTTCGGGAAGAATCTGAAGCAGCTGCGAGCGATAGGCCCCCAGCGAGTCAAATGCGCCGCAGCGAATCAGCGCCTCCAGCATCCGCGCATTCAGGGCTGTGAGATCTACACGCATACAGAAGTCCTGAAAATCACTGAACAGCTCTCCTGAGCGGCGTGCGTCAACAATGGCGTTTACTGCTGACTCGCCAACGTTCTTCACAGCGGCCATCCCGAACCGGATATCCTCACCAACTACAGTAAAACTGGCGTACGATTCATTAACATCCGGAGGCAGAATCTTGATGCCCATTTCCTTGCATACGCCGATGTACATACCAAGCTTTTCATTGTCTCCAATTTCGCTGCTCATCAGCGCTGCCATGTACTCCATGGGAAAGTGAGATTTCAAGTATGCAGTCCGGAAGGTGATCAGAGCATAAGCGGCACTGTGCGATTTATTAAACCCATAGCCAGCGAAGTATTCCATACGATCAAAAATTTTCTGCGCCACCACACGGTCAACTCCGTACTTCGCAGCCCGATCAACAAAATTTGTCTTTTGTGCTGCCATCTCCTCGCGAATCTTCTTTCCCATGGCGCGCCGAAGCAAATCACCCTCGCTCAGCGCAAATTTTGCCAGCACGTTGGCAATCTGCGTCACCTGCTCCTGATAAAGAATAATTCCGTAGGTCTCCTTGAGAATCGGCTCAAGCAGTGGATGGTCGTAGATGATCTCTTTACGTCCTTGCTTACGTGAGATAAAGTCGTCCACCATACCACTGCCCAGTGGGCCTGGCCGATAGAGCGCGAGCAGTGCTACAAGATCCTCAAAGGTCTTAGGTATGAGCCTTTTCACGAGATCGCGCATCCCACTGCTTTCCAGCTGGAAGATGCCAAACGTCCTTCCCGACTGCAGCAGGGCATAGGTCTTCGGGTCGTCCAATGGGAGAGTTTTCCAATCAATGTCAATGCCACTGGTCTTTTTAATTTGGTCAATAGTATTCTCTATAACCGTCAGATTTTTCAGGCCCAGGAAGTCAATCTTTAGCAACCCGATCTCTTCCACCTGTTTCATCGTATACTGAGTGGCGATTTCATTTTCCGTCGGACTGCGATAGATGGGCACAATGTCAGACAGGTCACGATCGGCAATGACGACGCCGGCTGCGTGAGTAGATACATGGCGGACGGTCCCCTCGAGCGACTGAGCAACCCGGAGTAGTTTTTCTACAGTTGCATCTTCCCTGCCTGCCTCGCGCAGTTCTTTAACTTCACGCACCGCGGCAGCCAGAGGTGTGTTATCTGGAATGAGCTTGGCGATGCGGTCAACAATGCCGAGAGGAATTGCAAGTGCCCGGCCCACGTCGCGCACCGCATTCTTCGCCTTCATTGTGCCGAAGGTGATAATTTGTGCCACGTTCTTCTCACCGTATTTTTGCTTGACGTAGTTGATGACACGGCCGCGCTTTTCGTAACAGAAGTCAATGTCGAAGTCTGGCATTGTTACCCGGCCGATGTTGAGGAAACGTTCGAAAATCAGCCCGTGGGCAAGCGGGTCAATGTCGGTAATGCCCAAGGCATAAGAAACCAGGCTTCCGGCAGCAGAACCCCGTCCCGGGCCAACGGGAATGTAGTTCTCCTTCGCAAAACGCACAAAGTCCCATACGATGAGAAAGTACGACTCGAATACCATCTCACTGATAACGCCGAGCTCTTTCTCGACGCGCTGACGATGTTCGTCCGTAATTGTTGGATAGCGCTTCTCCAGACCTGCGTGCACCAATTCGCGTAGATACTTCCCGGGCGTTTTCCCATCAGGTGGATGATACTGAGGCAGCAATTTCTGGTGGAATGGGATGCTCACATTGCAGCGCTCGGCAATCCAGACAGTGTTACGAATAGCCTCGGGGACTTCGCTAAAAAGCCTGGTCATCTCCTCGGCAGTTTTCACGTAAAACTGGTCAGATGCAAATTTGAATCGCTTTTGTTCGTCAATTGTCTTGCCGGTTTGAATGCACAGCAAGATGTCATGAATCTCCGCATCTTCTTTATGGAGGTAATGGCAGTCGTTCGTTGCTACCAGCCGTACCCCGTGCTTCTTGGCAAGCTGCAGTTTTGCCCGATTTACGGTTTTCTGTTCCGCCAGCCCCTGATCCATAAGCTCCAGAAAGAAATTCTCAGGCCCGAGAATCTGTTTGAACCTCTCCACAAGCTGATTGGCAAGCTTCTCGCGGCGATCAATAATGGCTTCGGAAATCGGACTTTTCAGACACGCCGACATTCCGATCAGGCCCTCATTGTAGCGCTCAAGGAGTTCCCAATCAATGCGGGGCTTGTAGTAAAATCCTTCGGTAAATGCGAGGGAAGAGAGCTTAATTAGATTGAGGTAGCCGGTGTAATCTTTGGCGAGCAGAATGATGTGCTGAGCTGCCTTTTTCTCATGCAGCACTTTATCAAAGCGGCTGGTTGGGGCAAAGTAGAACTCACCGCCAATGATTGGCTTTATCCCATGTATTGCAGCGGTCTTATAGAATTCAATTGCGCCAAAAAGATTCCCATGATCCGTGATGCCAACCGCAGGCATCCCTAAGTCGCGAATCCTCCGACACAGCGGATCTAAGTGACATGCGCCGTCAAGCAGGCTGTATTCACTATGCACATGCAGATGAACAAATTCCGGTGACTTCATGCGAGAGTCCCGCCAGCTGAGTATTTCAGTTGCACAAATCTAGGTATATGTTACCTGGATGGATTATGTTCGCCAGATCCGATGGAGCATCCTGTTGATTTCGGTGCAAGGGCTGCTCGTTGTCCACTACTCCCCCGGTCGCACGTCAAAGTGCTCGTAGTGGTATGCCCCAGACGTTCTAAAGATCACTTTGACCTTGATACGTTTCTGAAGACGTGCGAGCGAATCGCGGACTTCTGTCTCCACATATTTTTTGATTTCCGGATGTGTGGTGACTGTTACGGCACGCGGTGGTTTTTCGTTCTGAGCCGTCTTCAGCACTTCATACTTTATGTTGCGCCAGATTTGGCTCTTGGCAAGAATCTTCCCCGAGCCACTGCAATATGGGCAATCCGTATAAATAATGTTTTTCAGGCTTTGCCTGACGCGTTTGCGTGTCATTTCTAGCAGGCCAAAGCGGCTGAAGGGTAAGAGCGACAGCTTGGAGCGATCCCTTTTGAGATGCTTGCGAAATTCCTGAAACACCTTATTGCGATTGGCCTTGGAGGCCATGTCAATAAAAT
>JAUWMI010000061.1 GCA_030613245.1 Candidatus Sumerlaeota bacterium | reverse complement strand
GAGTGACGGTCGCCCGAAAGTATTGACTTGAAGTTATTGCACCTTGTGTAGTATATGACGATAAGTCATTTCACATAGAATTGCAGAGAATATGACAACCCAAGCACATTTATCGTGGAGTAACAGGAAAAACTGGTCGTCTCTATTATCCGCGGAATCAGTTCAAGTATTTCTCCTCTTTAGCATTGTCTTGCTTCAACCATTCAGGGCGCTCCACGGGTTTTACGATTCACTCTTAATAGTGGCGTTAATTTTTATCATCGTTATGGCCTGGAGAAAGAGATTTCCACCCCTCCCGCGTGTGTTTCTTTACATACTGGGCTTTTATGCAGCGTCTATAGTAATCTCCACTCTTCTCTCAATTGACCGCAAAGAAAGTCTTGACAATATTCGAAGCGAGTTTGTTAAGCAGCTCATCGTGTTTGGCCTTGTGATTGCTGGGCCAGCACAAGGCGAGCAAAAGCTGCGGACAATTCTTCTGGCATTTTTCCTTTCTGGTTTTATTATGTCCACTGCAGGGTTTTTCCCCTTTCTGCTCTGGGGTAGCTATTCTACGCCAGGCAACGCCATGACCGGGCCTCGTCTTGTCTCGCTTTCAGGAAGTTACACGCGTCTGGGGTATTTCTATGTTCTTTACATGCCGTTTTTGCTGTTGCTAGCTCGAGAGAGACCAATGGCACAGAAGATTGTTATCTATGCCATTTTGTCTCTAAGCATGGGTGCTACACTCTGTACATTAACGCGTGCCGCCTGGATATGTGTGCCATTGGCTGTCATAATTGCCTGTGTGCTGATGAAGATGTGGCGGCATCTTGTGGTCTTCCTGGTAATTATCAGTGCAGTATTGCTTCCACTCTATAGTCTATCTCCATCAATGCAATCACGTGTAAGGGATTTTAGCGAGCTCATGGATTGGAGCGGTTCATTTGGTGAACGCACAGCAATATGGGAGAGCGCGGGAGGCGTCATTGCACAGCACCCGATATTTGGAGTTGGCTATGGCAAGTACATTTACCGGCAAGCTTATGATTTAAATCCCGTCAATGGTGCCCAGCCACATTGTGACGTGCATAATACTTACCTCGAGATTTTGCTGGAGAGCGGCATGGTGGGGTTTATCGCTGCACTGGTTCTTTACGTATATTTTTTCAGGCGAGCCAGTCTGCTGGCGAAAGGTGGAGATGATTGGTGGCGGTCATATTTTGCTTACTTTGTGGCAATCTCCTGTGCTTTTGGTCTATTCAGTCTCATCAGCCACGTCTACGTCAAGGAAACGGGGCGCTATCTCTGGCAATTGGCGGCATTGAGTTGGTGTGTTCCCTCCTTAATATCAAAATCGAAAGAATAACTCGGGATTTGATCCCGAAAGCCCTAAGCAGGGGACGGAACCAAGCTGGGGCAGATAAACCTTTTGTGCGCCACATTTGATTGTAGTGGCGGTTCATGAACTGCCACTACACACAGATGCGGATTATGAAGCCCGCAGCTTTTTTGCAATGATTCTTGAAAGTGCTGCTTCCTAAATTGGAGCGAGGTGTAATGCAGGCTCAGCGATACGCAGTGATGCTGCTGGTAGTGCTCGGGGCGATGCTTGGGCTTACCCAGTGTGCCAAGCAGGCGAAAGCACCCGGAGGCAAGGTGATCATTTCGGTGAACGCTGGCCCCAAGGATTGGGATAAGGATGGGCAGGCAGTTTGGGCTTTGCAATTACGCATGTTTGAAGAGAGGCATCCAGATATACAGGTAAAGGTAGAGACGTGGGATTTCTCGCCAGAAGTGTTTGCGAGCCGTGCAGCAGGCAATACGCTGACGGATCTGGTGACAATGTGGGCTACGGAAGGCGAGGCGATGATTACTCGGCACCTCACGCAGGACATCACGTCGTTAATGCGTGAATGGGAAGGCTACAAAGAGTTGCGGCCTGAGGTAGTGCGACCGTTTGAGAGAGACGGGCGGATTTACGCCTTTCCAGTAACTGCGTATAGCATGGCGCTGTTTTACAACACGGCACTTTTTCGCGAGGCGGGTCTTGTGGACAGCGAAGGACGCGCGACACCGCCCCAGACATGGGAGGAGTTCGTTGATTACGCCCAGCGTCTCACCAATCGAAAAAAGGGGGTCTGTGGTTTTGCCATTATGGGCGAGAATCCACGCACGGGGTGGCATTTTCTCAATTGGGGCTGGCAAGCTGGCGGTGAGTTCGAGCGCTACGAAAACGGGAAATGGCGCGCAGTGTTCGATTCGCCGCCGATTGTACAGGCGCTCGGGTTTATCAAAGATTTGCATTGGAAATACGACGTTGTTCAGGCGGATCTGTTGGCAACGTATGAGGACATCTGGCAGCTCTTTGCTTCAGAACGGGCAGCCATGATGATCGAACCGGCCAATGAAACGGGTATGACGTATCTGCGCACCAAGTACCAGTTTGATCTCAGTCGTCTGGGGATTGCGCTTTTACCGGCTGGTCCGGCAGGGCGTGCGATCCAGATGGGTGCGGATTATTATATTTTCAAACCCGGACTTTCGCCTGAAAAGCAGCAGGCGGCAATGAAGTGGTGTCTTTTCTGTATAAGCCCTGAATGGTGGGAGGCACGTTCGCGCCTGCGCAGGGAGCAGAATCGCGTGGTGGGGGCGCCATTTATTCCTATTTTCAGTGGCCCACGGGCGTCGGAGATGCGGGCGATCTTCGAGCGTTACCGCAACGTGCCGCGATTTACGGAGTACGAAGATGAGGTGATCAAGTATCTCAGGACCGAGCCACCATATTACTGCCAGCAGCTCTATAGCGAAGTGCTGAGCCCGGCAGTGCAGGAAGTCCTGACGAATGAACGCGCGGATGCGTATACGATTTTGCATAACTTTGCCCGGATGTTTCAGGCACGGTTTCTGGATACTGTTGCGGCGGAGCTACCGGCGGTTGAGCAAGGCCCCTGATTCAGTTCGTGGGTTAACAAGATTGTGGCACTGCGGTTAGTGCATGCGGGAAGGCAGAAGCGGCCATGTGGGGTTGCAGATGCTGGTACGGCATACAAATTACCCTTCGGGTTGAGGAACAAAGATGAAGCGCGCTGCAATTATTATTACCCTTATTGTTTTGATCGCAGCTCATGCATTGGCTGAAGAGAAGTCGGATCCAACACCCTTTTCCGTCCAGATGCATAGCCTTATGGGTGATTTTGCGTATCACAAGGAGGCAGTGGATTTGATCAATGCTGCAGGCATCAAACAGGTGCGCGACGAAATGTTCTGGCACGAAGTAGAGCGGAAGAAAGGTGTGTACATCATTCCCGAGCGATTTCTGAAAAACCTGGACTATTCCGTGGCCGCAGGCCTGGATACCCTGATCATACTGGATTACGGCAATCCTCTTTATGAGGAGGGCAATGCGCCGACGAAGAGAAAGTCAATCAAGGCCTTTGGCCGCTACTGTTACACCCTTGCAAAGGAGCTGAAAGGGAAGGTCAAGTATTTTGAAGTCTGGAATGAGCCAAATGTTGATGGTTTCTGGCGGCCACGCCATGATGCGAAGGCATACGTGCGGCTGCTGAAGAAGGCGTATGCGTCGCTCAAGAAAGGGAATCCAGAGGCCACGGTGCTGGGCATTACCCTGGCGGGTCTGGATGAGCCGTTCTTGAACGAAGTGCTGGATGCGGGAGGATATAAGCATCTTGATGTTGTTTCGATTCATCCTTACTGTGCACCAGCAAGTCCGGAGGAGGCGAAGATCTTTGAGCGGCTGGAGCATTTTCGTGAGATCTGTTCCCGCTATGGAAAGCCAAAACCGATCTGGCTGACAGAGATCGGATGGCCGACGAACATCGGCGGCGGTGTGACGGAAGAGCGGCAAGCCGAGATGCTTGCACGCATGTACTTGCTTTCTCTGACTGTTCCTTATATCCCAACGGTGTTCTGGTACTGGTTTGGGCCGGATGGGCCAGACAAAGAATGGGCTGAAGACCGCTTTGGCATTCTTCATGCAGATTATTCGCCGAAGCCGGCGTATGTTGCATATCGAACCTTAACGCAGCTTTTGAGCGGGGCAGAGTTTCGTCGGTTTCTGCCAGTGGGTTTGAACATCAAAGCGCTGGAATTCCGGCGCGGCAAGCAGGTGATTACGGCGTTGTGGAGCGTGGGTGGATTTCCCCAGGTTGACGTGCTGAGCACGGATACAGTTACGGTTTATTATTTAGACGGCAAAGAGCAGACGTTCGGGCCAAGTGATGGACACGTCTATTTTTCCCTCTGCGAATCGCCGCTCTTCTTGACCTCGCGTGTGCAACTTGGTGTGCGAGCATGCCCGGAGCCTGTGGTGACGGTGAGCGTTGCTACTGTAGACGGGGTGGTCCTTGGTGCACTGCCTCCAGGTAGTGCGAAGATTGCACGTGGCGACACAGTGTCGCTTTCAGTCTTGCTGTCTCCTGAGGTAAAATCCGCACGCGTGGTCTTCTCGACATCGGACCCAGAACATTTGTCAGTCTCTACCAAAAACGGAAAAGGGATACTACGTGTGAGCAAGAATGCGGAGCCTGGAAGTGCTACCCTGGCGGTGTTTCTGTTGCCTCGCAGAGGAAAGCCTGTTCCGTACGCACGGATTTTAGCTCCGGTAACAGTTGTTGAGCCGCTGGAAATTGCTATTAGTCCGCTCAAGCCGAAAGGCGACAAGAAGACCTTTCTGGTTTCAATCACGAATCGCGCCTCGGGCCAGCTTGAAGGAAAAATAAAGTTGGAAGCTGACGAGGGAGTAGCGCTGAATATGCAGACGTTTCATTTTCCTCCGTTTGGCTGTAATGTTACGTATATTACGCCAATCGCTATTCTCTCGCACCACGAGTCAGACAAAGTGTTTCACATTCAGGCCACTGGAGAGATCGGTGCTGGTCTGACTGTGCGAGAAAAGGCGATGCTATCGTTTCATACTTCGCGAAGGGCCAAGAAGCCATTGACAGTTGACGGCAATCTATCTGACTGGGAGAAATCGCTCGAGCCCATCAGAATTAATCGGCAGGACCAGTACGTGGGAGGATACGTGACGTGGAAGGGCGAAGAAGATGCCAGTGCGCGTGTCTACACTTGCTGGGATGACGAGTTCTTTTACCTTGGCGTCGAGTTTCAGGACGATGTTTTCTCGGATCCCGCCACTGGCCAGCAGGTTTATAACAATGATGGGGTGGAGGTATATTTTGACACGGATCACGCGGGGGATCAGCGAAGCAGCCGCTACAGCGAAGACGATCATCAGTACGGACTGTTTCCGACAGAGGGGAAAAGTATTGTCTGGTCATGGTCGCAGCTAGGTGGCGAATCGGTCAATTCGCGCATTGCAATTAACCGATCTCCTGATGTTCCCCATACCATTTCAGGCCGCGCATTCAAAGGGATGATCATAGAAGTAGCGATTCCGCTCGCCGAGCTTCGGCTTAAGCCATCCGATGGCATGCAAATTGGATTTTCCGTTGCTATAACGGATGACGACGACCCGCGGTCGCTGCACCCATTTTTTCAGGAAATTCAGATGTCGTGGACAGGTGCGCGTAACGCCTGGCAAAACCCACAGGCGTTTGCGGATCTCTTTTTTGAAGATCCGGGTGTCAAAGGCCGCGCGACACGTAAGTAGAGTTGCTCAAGGCGGAATAAAAAAACCGTTTTTACCACGGGGGATAATCGTTGATCTTTAATCGTGCATTTTTCCCAGATGTTCCGGTGTTCAGGCTGCTTTACTGGTCTGAGAGCAGCGCCGTTATCTCCAATTCTTGCACTGCTATTCAGAATTCCAAAGGCTAACGAACAGGCTTGATTTTCCTCATCTTCCTCCCCCTCATTTTCTCGTTTACAAATTGCTGTGAACTTTGGTACATACAATAGCGTGCCCAATAGAAAAGGGCTAAAAGAAGAGGGCTATTGCAGGAGTAATTTCAAGGACGGCATCAAGCGAGAATTCTTTACTGAGATGGAGCACACAAAGTCGCCGGATAATTTAATGGCACTGCATAGATAGAGGTTGTTTTACAGATGAAAGCTATTTATCAGCGTCTGATCATAATTCTCGGCATCGCAATCATTATTGCTATCTTTGCGATTTCGTATCGCGGTTATGTCGTGACTCTACGGGATGTTGCGGCGCTATACGCACAAAGTCAATCGCAGATTTCCGAGCTCTCGGCGAAAGGGATCGAGAGCTTTTTGATAGAATTACAATCTGAGCTGCGTCTGATTGCGAAGTATCCGGAGGTCAAACAAATTGAGGAGGAAAAGGCGCAAGCGGTCATGCAGGCATACTATGAGAACGTAAGCGACAAGATCAAGGCGATTTCGCGCATTGATGCGCAGGGTATTTTGCGCCTGACGTATCCGCCAAATCCAGATTCCATCGGTCAAGATCTTACTTACCAGGAGCACATTCAGGAATTGCTGCGAACGCGGCGGCCAGTGGTGAGTGTGCCGTTTCGCGCGGTTCAGGGTTATCAAACCATTGCGTTGCATCAGCCGGTTTTCGACCGCTATGATGCGCGCGGGCGACCGCTCTCTGATGCTGAATTCCTTGGTTCGGTCGCGGTTCTGATCAACTACGAACAATTGGGTCGCGAGTTTCTGGTTCCAATTAAGACGGGGAAATCGGAGCAAGCCCACGTGCTCAATCCGCAGGGAGTGGTGATCGTTTGTACTCCGGCAGAGGCTTTATACGGCGAGCAGTTTTTTGATGCGATCCCGGCTGAACGTTTTCCAGAGACCCATCGCTTTTTTCAGCGCATCGTGGGTGGGGAGAAGCTGGTACAGTGGGTAGACTTGCCCGAAACGGGTCGCGGGGATCGCAAGGGCAAGTACATCGTGAGCAGCGCCCCGATTGTATTTGACCATCTGCGCTGGATGGTGGTTGTTGCCTCGCCATACAGGGAAGTCGTGGCACTGGCGCATCAGAGCTACTGGAACAATTTGCTCGTTGCTCTGTTTGTGCTGGCTGTGGTGGTGGTGAGCGCAGTAGGGCTGATGAAGATCAACAAGCGGCTGGTTCGAAGCGAAGAGCAGGCGCGCTATTTGCGGAAGCTGCGGGTGCACGAGGAGCGCTACCAGCATATCTTTCAGAATGCGCAGGATGCTATTTTTCTGCTGCAGCCGGAGTCGGGCCAGATACTGAGTGCGAACCGGGTTTCGCAGGAAATGACGGGCTATGCTCTGGAGGAGCTCCAACGGCGCCGGATTTTTGACTTGTTGCAAGCTCAGGAGGTGCAGAAGATGGAGCATCTACTGACTGCGCTGGATGAGCAAGAACATCAGCAGGAGATTTCCGGTCTGGTCTTTGTGCGCAAGGATGGTTCAGAGGTGCCAGTTGAGATTAATGCAAGCCTGGGAAAAGTGGCAGGCGAGCCGGTAGTGCTTGGCCTGGTGCGGGACGTTACGGAACGCAAAAAGGCCGAGATTGCGTTGCGCAATCGCTATCAACAGCTGGCCATGCTGCATCGTGTGAGTGAGGCATTGGCAGGCACGCTGAATTTGAATGAGGTGTGTGAAGCAATTTTCCAGCAGATTCGGACTGCAATTCCTGTTGAGGTGTTTTGTATTCTCGGCTATCAAACAGAAACCCAGAAGATGGAGGTGCTTTACGAGCGGCACGAGCAGCCACCGGGGTCGGCAGATCCGCTGCCAGAGTGCATGAGTGTAGTTCATCAGTCGCTGCTCTCAAGCGTGGTACGGGAAAAGACGGCGAAGGTCAGTTTTCGGGACGTCTCGCTCGGAAAGGCCACGGTTGGAATCTCGGCAATGCATGTGCCCATGATCCTTGGTGACAAGACGGTTGGTGTCATCATCGCGTTGACCCGTGCGGTGCACGCCTATACGAAAGAAGTAGTCCAGCTGATGAGCACGATTGCGAATCAGGCGGCAGTGGCGGTTGAGAAGGCTCAGCTCTTCCAGCAAACCGAGCACATGGCTAATACGGATGCACTTACTGGCCTCTATAATCGCCATTTTTTTACCAAGGCATTTCACGAAGCGGCGGAGCGCACGAAACAAAACGGCCACGAGCTTGCAATGATGCTTATTGATATTTACAATTTTAAGAGCATTAACGATGCGTTGGGCTATTTAAAAGGCGATGAGATTTTGCGCGAAGTTGCGCAGCTTATTCGCCAGCAGACGGGCCCAGAGGCTATCGTGGGCCGCTACGGTGGGGATGAATTTGTCGTGCTGATGTCGGACGTCACGGCTCACGAACTCGACGCAGCGATCCAGCGCATCCAGCGGGCTGTTGACCTGTGGAATGAAACACATCCGCTGAACGGAAACGATCTGGTACTGCACATCGCAGCGAAGCTTGCCGGACCAGCAGAAGTGGATCGTATCATGGCGGATCTGGACACGGATCTGCACCATGAAAAACAGACGATTGAACGGCGGCTATTAACGGAGTACATTGAAGAGTCGAAGGCGACGCTGCAGAAATTGACCATCCAGACGATTCTGGGTTTTGCAAAGGCACTCGAGACGAAAGATGCGTACTATAAGGGGCATTCTGAGCGTGTGGCTGCACTGGCTATACGTATGGCCCAGCAGTTTAGCTTTACCGAGGAGCAAATGCAGAATCTAATCTATGCTGCGCGACTACACGACATTGGCAAGATCGGAATTGATCGCGCTGTTCTCAACAAGCGGACCTTGCTGAGTCAAAGCGAACAGCAACTGCTCAAGCAGCATTCGGTAGCTGGAGAAACGGTGTTGCGTGAGGTTGAATTCCTTCAGGAGGCGGCCAAGTTTATCCGGCACCACCACGAACGCTATGATGGCCGGACTGATACCATCCCACCCGGATACCCCGATGGCCTGAAGGGTGAGCAGATTCCGCTTGCCTCACGCATTATTACTGTTGCGGATTCTTACGATGCGCTGATTCTGGATCGGCCCTACAAAGATTCCGATGGCAGAGCCTTTGCCGTGGAGGAAATGATCAAGAACACCGGCACGCAATTTGACCCAAAGGTGGTCGAAGTGTTTCTCGATATTCTGTCTGAGGATGGAGAGTATCACCCCGCAGTCTAGCCGGCGCGTGTGCTACGCGGCAAACCTCTGGAATCCTTGTGAGTGAATTCTTTCCTTTTAATCCTTCCCCATGAATGTTTTTAACCTACCGATGACCTGTGGCTCTTGAGAAAATATGCTGCGCGGCCTGTAGTGTAGGTGTGTGTTACTGCGTCGTGGCGTTCGTGGAAGGGGATGAGACCTGTTCGAGCAACAATTGAACCTCTGGGTCGTTGGGCATTATGGCAAGGGCTTGGGAAAAATACTGGCGAGCTTTTTCAGTGAATCCCGCACCCTGGTAGCATTTACCAATGGAAACAACGGCTTCGAATCGAGCATTGGTGAGGGCTTCGCGCTGATCCGATGGGAGCGTTTCGGCTATCTCGATTTCGGCAATCGGTTTGAAAAAGTCAACAGCATCGCCGTAGCGTTCCTGAAGCAGAAGCATATGGCCCATTTGCATTCGACCCCATATTTCCTGAGGCAGCGCTCTGATACGACGGCGAAGATCCTCAAAATTAAGCAGATGCTTAACGCTACGATCCGCAGGATTGATGGCAGATGCGCGCAGGTACGAGCGGCAGGCTTCCAGAAGCTCAAGCTGGCGATAGTGAATGTGGCCGTCAATGATATGAGGAACTGCGTCGAGGTACAGCGCGAGCTGCTCTGTTACGCGGTGCGTTTCGGGAACATTTGTCAGCAGGCTGGTAACTTGTGTACTCAGCTGAAAGAGGCGGCGTATATTATCCACCAGCGGCTGTTCGCCATAGCCGTACTTTGGCGCTTCGAATTCGAGATACGGGAAATTTTCAGAGTTGATCATATCTCCTTCAAGGAAGTCCTCGAGCTGCTGTTCGTTGGTCACGAAGCAGCTCAGCACTTTATCTACGTCGTCCAGGTAGAGCTCAGCGAGGTCGTCCTTCACCTGAGGATCGCTGAGCCGCTGTGCCATGCGTTGGTAATCAAACCGGAGCGGACGCGGCGTACCCAGGAGAAGGATGTAATGGGTAGGCTCATTGTTCATGTACCATATGGCCATGTTGGGAAAGACGCGGTAAAATGTGCGCAACGCCACTCGAAACGCTTCGTCTGAGAGCCCGGCCAGCGGCATCCAGACTACTACCATTCCGTCATCCGTGAGACGCTGGCGGCACAGCGTGAAATACTCATAGTCGTAAAGATTCGCGTTAGTTTTATAGCGAAGATCAGTGCAATCCGTGGCGATGATATCGTACTGTACATCGGCAAAACGCAGATAGCTTCGTACATCGTCAATAATGAGATTAAAGCGCGGATCGTTCAATTCGAGAATGCCATGATTCGAGGCACGCAGCAAGGATGCGGTATCGAGTATCGTCTGACAAATTTCCACACAGTCAATGCGGGTGAGTTGCGGGTAGCGGGTATAGGACCACGAGGCGCCGCCACTGCCAAATCCCACGGTCAGCACGGTCCGCGGATTGGGGAGCAGAAGCATTGGGATGTGGGCCAGGCTTTTCTGATCCGTTAGCAGAATACGGTCAGTGCCTGCCACCCCAATGTTATCAATGTAGAGGGTGTTGTAGCCCAGGAGAGTTCGCACGACTGACACCGTAGCCAGTGGCCCTTCCTTGTAGTACAAGAGCTTCTGGCCTTCATCGAGCTGCTGAAACATGATCTGTCTGGACATCCGTACGGAGATAGCCAAAAGCATGGCCACGCAGAGGACGGTGGCGATGATTTTCCGGTTCTGCCGCATGTATGGATTTATCGAAATAACGACAATGCCAAGCACTATATTGATGGAGGCAAGCAGCGTTATGGTACGCGCAATGCCCAGCAGAGGAATCAGAATGAACCCTGCGGCAAATGCGCCAAGAATTGCGCCAACGGTGTTCAATGAGTAGAGGCGGCCTACTCCAAATCCGACACGGCGGACGCTCTCGACGCAGATTTTGGCTGCCACAGGAAATGCCATGCCCATGAGCAGAGTGGGTAGAAAAATGGCTGCTCCAGTTTTGGCGAAGACGTTTAACACCGCGGCCCACCAGGTAATATTCCCCGTTGTCTCGTCTAGTGCGGCGAACGGGTTCAGACCGTATGCATTATAAATGACAAGCAGGGAAAAGGCACCTGCCAGCCCGGTCAGAATTTGAATCAAGGCAAACAGACGCAGGGGGTCCTGCTGGCGGTCTATGATCCTGGAGGTGATTGCACTACCAATCGCCAGCCCGATGAGGAAAGTAGTCAGCATGGCGGTAAACGCATAGGTTGTGTTCTTCATCAATTCAAAGGTGAAGACCAGGGCGCGGCTCCATGCTACCTGATACGCCAGAGCCGCAAAACCGGAGATCAAGTAAATGCCAAGAATCCAGCTGACTGTGCGCTCGGGGTAGCGAGGAGATGAAGCGGGTGCCTGAGGAGGATGCACTGCGGTTGATTCAGGGCGCGAGTCCGGGCTCGATGATGCGGTTGCCCCAGGCGAGGGCCGTTCGAGTTTGCGTGACAGGACAATGGCGACCACCCCAACGCCCCAATTAATTGCTGCAGCAAGCAGAGTTGTGTTACGGATGCCGAGCCAGGAAATCAGGAGGAATCCTGAGACGAAGCACCCAACCACGGCGCCAAAAGTATTCAGGGAATACAAAGAGCCGACGTTTAGACCCAGGGTTCGCTGCTCACGAACGAGAAAGCGCGATAAGACTGGCAGCGTGGCGCCCATGAGCGTTGTAGGTATGAGCAGGACGGAAAATGTCAGGCCAAATCGCAACAGGCTCAGCACGAAGAACGATGCGTTGAATTCCCGGTAGACGAACGTATAGATCGGATTCAGCAAGCTCAGAAACACCGGCAGCAACAAGGCCGCGGTGCCGATACCGAGCTCCAGGAAGCCGTAGAATCGCAGATTGCGTTCGCAGCGATCCGCAAGCTTGCCAAACGTATAACTTCCCAGTGCCAAGCCACCCATGAACGCCGCCAGTACTGTGCTGACCGCGTAAATCGTTGCTCCAAATAGATAGATGAGCTGCCGTGACCAGACTACCTCGTAGATGAGCCCGCTGATACCTGAGGCGAAGAAAAGAAGAAAAACGATGGGGCGCATCACTCGTATTGGGCTGCGAGTGGTGGCCAATGGTGACAAATGATTCTCTGTAGCGATAGCCATGTTGGAAGGTGCTGTTTATGCAAGATTGCCAGGAATTCTTCTATGCCTTTATAGACAACCGTCTGGATAGATTGCCCAGTGACCGCGATAAGTGTAAGCACAGTTAAACGAACCGTTTTCTTTATGCAATGATTTTTTCTCCGCAGCACGGGTAGCATCTAGATCATCTGGTGGGTTCCTCTTGCGTGAGCCGCCAGAGCGTTGCCAACGCCTGGATGATCTCTCGGGATGCGGTATCAGTGGCAAGGCGCAAACAATGCCGAGCTGACATAGCGCGCGGATTCATGCCCATGGATGGATAGCCTCCATGCGGGATATGGACCGCAAGCTCTATAAGGGGCTCATCGGTCTGAGCGTTACTCATCACACCCTCCACCTGCAGCGTGGCATCTCCCATCCCGAAGCCAATCACGTAGCGCAGCAGGCCATTACCTCGTGTGACGTGGGTTATGGCGACTGACAACGTATCAACAGTGTAGCCAATTTCAGCATAATCATCGGTATCTTTCGTTTTAGTAATGATGAGACGTGGGACGAGCGTGCGAAGCGCGTGCACGTAGAGACGCTCGCGCAACAGCGCGGAGAGCTCCTGCTCCAGCGAAAGGTGGATCACAGGTGGAGCGGCATAAGAGACTGGCGCAATGTAAAGAACCTTAGGTGGTGCCAGCTCAGGCGGCCTTTGCATGTACCACACAACACCGTTCCCCGTATCTATGGGTTGAAGCGCCCCATAGTCATATAGATGACCTGTCTGAACAAGCGGTGTTGCGCATGCTATTGCACTAGCCAGCAGACCAATAAGAATTACAACGCGCATGTATTTCATCTCAGTGTCCCATCCATCTTCCTATCTGTGGGATGTAATAAGCAGCGTAACAGGAATCAGACCGAGGCGTTACCAAGCTCGAGCAAACGTATGAACTCGTCATTGCGATTCTTGGCCATGGCGGGTGTATTATCCATGTTGTGTGTTGCGGCGCAAGGCCAATGTGAATTGCGAGCAGCTTGCCATATGTAAACTCATTGACATTGGTGCGCACGCGACAGTAGTATTTGTTAACGTTGCGAGTCGGAAGGTGAGGCCACGGTCAGTTGGTGACTCACCGAATCGCATTCAACTATCCTGCGAGTGAGTAATCATGCCTGCGAACTTGACTCCCGATTATCTGGCAGCAGAAAAGCGCTATAGACAGGCCAAAACAGATGATGAGAAGCTGGCCTGTCTGGAAGATATGCTTTCGGCCATCCCGAAGCATAAGGGGACCGATAAGATGCAGGCGGATCTGAGGCGGCGCATCTCGCAGATGAAAAAGCGCGCTTCTGAGAGCCAGGCCAGGAGACGAAAGGGCTTTTCGTATAGGGTACCTAAAGAAGGGGCAGGCCAGGTGGTGTTACTTGGTGCGCCAAACGTAGGTAAATCCCAGCTGCTGGTTGCAATGACCAATGCCAGGCCCGACGTTGCGCCTTATCCCTTTACAACCCGGGCACCCATTCCGGGTATGATGAGTTTTAAAAACTGTCAGATTCAGATGGTGGATATTCCACCGGTGTCAGACGAGCACACGGAGCATTGGATTCCTGAAATCGTACGGGCAGCAGATGGCGTATTGCTGGTGGTTGATCTGGGCTCCGGTGATGTGCTTCAGCAAATAGAATATCCTATTGCAAGACTGGAAAGGACAAAGATCAAGCTGGTTGCAGCGCCTGAGGAATCTTGTCCGCCAAACGTGACGCAGAAAAAGACACTCCTGATAGCTAATAAGGCAGACATGGAGGAGGCGCGGGAGGTTTTCGACACGCTGAAGGATCGTTACGGTGAGCAATTGCCTTTGATTGCTGTATCAGCGAAAAGCGGCGTGGGCCTGGATGAACTTCGGCATGCAGTTTTTGACCTGCTTGAGATCGTTCGTATCTATTCAAAGTCACCGGGCAAACAGGCGGATATGAACACCCCTTTTACAGTGCCACGCGGAAGCACGGTGCTTAATTTTGCTGAGGCCGTGCATAAAGAATTTGCTGAGGAGCTTAAATTTGCCCGCATCTGGGGCAGTGCAAAATTCGACGGGCAGCAAGTCACCAAGGATTACGTACTCGCTGATGGCGACATTGTGGAGTTGCATGTGAGCTCGTCAGTCGGCAGGTAAATATAGTCTTCCAGTGTACCTCTTCGGTGCATACCGTACCTTCTAGGTGTAATGCCTGACGCTTGGCCGTGCAAACATTTTCAGAAAATTTGCGCCGGGACGGCCTGAATGGTGATTGAATATTCTCTACCTAGAGGAGTCTCTGAGCGAGGCTATTTGCTGATTTAAAGGGGGGAGTAATATGAGAATAGGAGTTATGAGCGATTCGCATGGGGAAATAGTAAATGTGAGACGGGCTGCTGACCAGATGTGTGCGCTCGGAGTTGAGCTGATTGTTCATCTTGGCGACGATTATGATGATGCCTCGACTCTGCCGCGTAATAGGGTCAGCGTTATCAAGGTGCCCGGGGTTTTCAGCACCTACTACAAGGATCCGGCGATTCCCAATCGCCTGGTGGTGCGCTTTGACGGTATTCGCGTACTTATTACCCATACTCATGAAAGCCATGCAAAAGATCTGCCGTCAGATCTCAGGCCTGAGGACCTTATTGCTAGCCATACCGTTGAGGTGGTGCTGTACGGCCACAGCCACGTGTATGATATTCGCGAAGAGGATGGCATCGTGTTTGTGAACCCAGGTCATTTGAAGCCGGAAGATAAGAGAGGGCGACAGCCGACGTTTGCCATTCTTGACATTTCGGGGCATCGAATGGATAGTTGCATTTACGATCTCAGCGGGAATGAAGTGCTGCGACATACGAAGGTTTTCGGGTAGAGCACATAGCAAGCAAATCAAACCAAGACGCTACGATATGAACTGGGTTGAAGATTCAAAATGAAGGGGCGACCCGCCGCGGTGGGTCGCCCCTACTTGTTACTGTCAGGTGCGCGCTCAGGGTAATGTATCTATCAAACACATAATGCTTGGGAGGGAACTAGTGAACAGAAAACCTTGTCTTCAACTTCTGAATCTTGTCTGTTGGCTTTCGCTCATTCCGGCAAGCAGTCTGGGTCAGTCAACAACAACAACAGTATCCATTACCTCGTATCCAGCAAGTATTGTGGCGGGACAGGACTTTTCAGTGTCCGTTTCATATACTGCGATACTTCATCAGAGTGGACATCGCGCACGGCTCTTTCTGGAAATCAGAGATGCGGCAGATAGCGGTTTGGTCGAGCGGCTCTGGGACGATAAGAACGGAGAAGGTCACGAAGGGCCGACGGGAAGTGCAGCGTTTACAACCAGCATTGGAGCAGGGCCGCAACAGGTCTACTTCGTCGCCTATATCTCGCCTATGGAGTTTAATCACTGGTTTATTGATGAGTATGAGAGCTATCCAACCGACGGGACGTATCTCTACAAGTGGACAGGAAACGGTGTGACGCACGACATCAATTACCAGGACGAGTTAATTCTTGCGAACAATTCCGGTAATCAATGCTATTGCAGTGGAATCACCTATGAAGTGTTTATGGACGCCTATTCGGCCTACAATGCAGCCAAGGGACACACGACGATTGGCGATCTCACGGTGGACGAGATGAAGCAGTTCCGGCGGGATTGGTACGGCGTTGGTGGGAACAAGCGGTGCGCGGTGAATGCACTGACTAATTGGGGCTTAAGCTACGAGATCACGGACCGTGAGAAAGTGCACCAGGGCGACGATGTGCAGCTCTGGCGCTGGAGTGGCTCAGGGCATTCGGTTATCTTTGTGAACTGGGTGCGCGATGCGAATCAGCAGATTACCGGCATGCGCTACTGGTCCAGCCAGGGCTCAACGAAAGGGATTGGATATCGGACGGAATATTTTGGCGAAGAAAAAGGTTTGAAAGCAAATGAGTGCTCCTATGCACGCAAGATAAAGCCGGTGGATGACGACGATTGGCCCAATCGCTATAGCGACGCTAGCACTTCTGGCAACCCGACTATTGTGTACCTGGTTGCACCAAGGCCAACGCCAGCCTCGACGCCGGAACCCAAGAAGGAGCCTTGAGCCAAAATGGCTGACGCTAATGAGGAGACATAGACATGACAAGGGTACTAAAGACAATTACCTGTATTGCGTTAGTGGGGATAGCTTTGCTCGCTGTTACCGGCTTTCCTGAAGAAGTACTTGTTAAGCAAAATGAATGGGATAGGACTATTTACTGGAAGTATCTTTTTGACACCCGGGATGGCTTCAGGGTCTTTTTTAATGATGCCCGTGTTCAGTCTTTCTGGTTCAAAAAAGGAATGAAAGAATTCACTGTTGAGCTTGATAACCCCGTGTTTTTAGTACGTAGTGACGCAATGACAGGCTATAGATACGCCAGTATTGGCGATGAGCTCTTTTGCACCTACAGGATGTATGATAAAGTCGCTGGGGAAAGGGTTTCAAGCTCATACGCACTTTGCATACAAGGATTGGACCAGGCAACAACGCCATGCATCCGTAATTTGGGCAAATTCTCTCAAGATAATGCCGAGGTTGTCCAGGTAGTTAAAATCGGTAAGTATTTTGTCACCTTAACAACGTACCTTGATGGCCATGAGATAAAGATTTATGATGAATATAAACGCCAAGTTGCTAAATACCCGGTCATTCGCACGACTATTTCTATCAGCTACAGTACGACCAAAAACGAAATCTATTTGGTGGGCCCTGATGGCGGGCTTACATCGGTTGACATGAGTACGCTCTACCCAACCGCCTTTTCGTTTGACGAAAACACCCCAGGGGTTCATATCCCAGAACCCGTCCCAATTCTCCCACTCCTAACAATTTTTGCAAGCGACCCGGGGTGCAACTATCTTTACTACGCAATACCCTCAAATTCTGGCACCGAACCCGCCGCATTGCTAATGGAGGCTGATCTCTCTGCGAAAAAGGTCAGGGCTGTTTCGGAGTTAAAGACCACTCGCTATATTGTAAAGGTGCTCCCATACAATCGGCGATACGTTGAGCTACTTCTTTTTTCCGAACACAGAGGCAGTACGGTCCATCTATTTGACACCTACACTAAAGAATTTATACCTTTAAAAGGCATTTTTAATAAGTTCCCCATATATTTTTGTGCGACAGTGGAAGGAGCAAGGTCAACGCCTTACTTGCACGAGAAGACTAACAATAACCACTACAAGCTTACCTTTTTTGACAACTTTGCTTTTGACGATGCCTCGATTGATTTAATTCGGAAATAGAGAAAATCAGCACGCAAAACCATCTCTAATTAAAACCGCCGCCCTCAAACTAGATTGGCTAGCTTTGAGGTGTTCCCCCCTTTTCAACTATTCCGCATATTCTCGTGATGTCCTAATCTCATTTGTTGTGTTCTGTTTGTTTTTTGCAGGGCTGTTATATTTAGCGCCTTTCCTATACCCATTTCCAAAATAAATGACCGAAAATCAGAGAAGCAAAAGGGCGAACACATAGGTTCGCCCCTACAGAAGCATTTTGCCTGCAACTCGGTGGTTTCATGCACTAACGGTGAAATGAGCATATGACGTAGGGGCAAACCGATGTGTCTGCCCCATGGACTTCATTGCAATGTTGGTTTTTGTAGGGGCGAGGTCTCCTAGCCCCTACGTCCTGACCGCAGGGATTATCCATTATTGGGTTTAGATTCAATATACAATAGTCTCTCTGTGGCAATCTTCAATCAAAACAGGACACAAGGCATATTCTGATTGGTCACCAAATTCCTTGGCTGGCTAAGGAACAAGTCGCCCATGCCCTGACGCCGGTGAGGAACATGTCAGGTGCCCTACCTGCTGCGCGTATACGTGGGCTGAATATAAGCATTGTGGCGGCTTATTGCCTCAGGAGTTATGGCTCGCACCTGCGCAGGATGAGGAAGACCGCTATTGCTTTTTGTCGCGCATTTCGTTGTATATCCTTGACATCCAAGGCGCAGTTTTTCTATGCTTACGCCCAGAGGAATAAGAGGAATGGATAAAATCGCCGGATAAGGCTCACGTTGGGGGGAAACTGCTGCTGGGCCGAAGTGTTGATGCATCTCAACCCTTACCGAGACTTTACACAGGAGGTATGAGAGGTGAGCCATAAAATTCATTTTAAGCCAACGATGGTGATTCTTGTTGTAATGCTGTGCTGGGCAGGGGTTGTACTGGGGCAGGAGACCACCGCCACACTCACGATTGTAAACTACCCGACGTCAGTAAACGTGGGCCAGACGTTTCAGGTTGATGTGGATTACACAGCGAATCTGTGGGATTTTGGCTATCGAGGCCGGATTTATCTGGATGTTATTGATGCGTCTGATGGCACCATTCTTGAGCACCGGTATGACGATAATAGTGGGCAGGGCTATGAAGGACCGAGCGGCACGGTGTCGTTCACATCGCAGATAATGAACGCGATGGAAATCTATTTTCTTGCCTACATTGCGCCAATGGAGTTCAACCAGTGGTTTGTGAATCAGTATCAGAGCTATCCGCCCATGGGGACGCATCAGTACGATGTGACTGGCAATGGTGTAACTCACGACATTGTCTACCAGGGTGAGACGATTCTTCTCAATGATAGCGACACTGACTGCCACGACCGAGGTATTACGTTCGAGGTTTTTATGGATGCGTACCAGGCCTACAATGCCAGTCAGGAGCTGACGAGTATTGGAGACATGGTGCCGGAGGAAATGCGCGCGTTTCAGGAGAAATGGTACGGCGAAGATAGTAATCCGAAGCAGGCGGTGAACGCCATTACGTCGTCGAATCTTGGTTTTGAGATTACAGACCGGGAGAAGGTAATGGAAGGCGACCAGGTTCAGCTCCGGGATCATTTTGGCAGTGGGATAGCAGGTGTTTTTATAGATTGGGAACGCGATGCCGGTGATATTACGGGTATTCAATACTGGTCGAGTCAGAGTATGACGAACGGAATCGCCGTCGCCACCGGGTATTTCAACGAGGATGAGCTGGATTCCGCACAGTGTTATTATGCGCGTGTACTGAAGCCAGCGGCAGGTGACGACTGGGCCAACCGGTATGCTGACGACACTACTACCCCCAATGTGACAACAGTTATCCCAACACCTACGCCAACGCCCACACCGACACCCACGCCAACTCCCACGCCAACCCCGACGCCCAGCCCAACGCCTATTGGCTTGCCTATTGTTGATTATGATTTCTCGGAGAATGAAGACGGGTGGACTAGCGGAAGCGTGCTTGCGGTCTTTACGCCGCCGCTGTTTGCTGCGGAGAACGGCATGCTTAGTCTGACGTCAAAGGACAACAAGTTGCGCGGCACATTTGGATTCTGGAGCAGCCCGTCCACGGCAGTGCCTCTGGATCCTGACTACCTGTACAACGCGCAATTTTTCCTCACCTCTAATATTGACACGGCGAGCAGTGTGCCGCAAATTCGCCTGCGGTTTAATGACGAGTCGCTACAGCAGAGCAGCTGCTTGGTGATCGAGAGCGCGTTGGATGGCGCATTCTCGCCAATCCAGGGGGGTGTGGTAAAGCGCGATTTGTACTTCAGTCCATGCCTCTCCGGCTATGGGGCGCTTTCTTTCGACATCCTGAATTTTAATCCGCTTGATGCGGAATTCGCCACCGTTAGTCTGGATCAGGTTGTGGTCAGACGCTACCTGATTCCACAGCTTACAGGGAAACAAACCGAGTACACCTGGGAGTTCATCGAGGGACCTGAAGACTGGACGTTTGGAGGCGCGCCTACAATTTTTACGCTCCCTGTGAGTGGCCGGGCGGGCAGCTGCCTCCTCATGATGTCAATGACGAATTCCAATTGCTTTGGATTCTGGGGGAGTTCGTTTAGTAAGGTAAAGATTGCTGCGGACCGTCTCTATAGAGGCCAATTTGACATACGGACGGATGTTGCCCCCAGCACAAGTGTCCCCGAGATGCGGGTCCGTCTGATGACGGAAAACGGCCAGGCCGTGGGCGTGTTGGATATCAAGAGTTCCGGCGATGGAGCGGCTGCACCGCGTGGCGATATAAATACGTGCTATAATGTCTATCTCTATCCGCCCCAGAATGCAGTCGGAACAACACTGGATGGGCTGGCTGCGGCAATGGATCTCCTGAACTTTGATCCGATGGATGATCCAATGGGTATCTTGATGCTCGACCGCGTGGTGATTGAGTCGTATGATAGACCGCCCGAGCTATAAGGCTGGGTGGCAGAAATCATTATACGCCATTGGTCAATGCAAAATGAAGAATTTTGCAATTTGTATTTTGATATTTTCATTTTTTCAATTACTGCCAGGCGCAACGGCTCAGCCGCCTACTCCCACTCCCACTCCCTCTCCAATAGCATTACCAACACCGACATGGAGTAATGCCTCATTAGAAATTTCCATAGCCAAAAGAATGTCTACAAAAAATTATGGTAGTTCTGCTGTATCTGATCAACTCTTGTCTAATGTTTTGTGGGCTGCTTATGGACATACTCCTAATGGCAGGACTATACAACCAGTTGATGACTCTACAATTATATATGTATTCAGACAGGATGCTTCATACAAGTATATTCCAGAGACTCATTCTCTACAGTTAGTCAAAGGGGGAGATGATACCTGGGTTGGTCAACATGATTCAGCTCCAGTAAAAATAGGTCTTATTCATGACACCAACAAAGCCAATGAAATTCATGGCATGATGGAAATTGGAAAGATTGGTCAGAATATCTACCTGGAGGCAATTGCTCTTGGCCTTGGAACAATCACAACAGCCGGTGATGCAGATCAGTGTGAAACTGCTCTTGGGTTGCCACTTAATGAAGATTCAAAAATTATTATGCCGTTAGGCTTTCCTTCTTCTGCTTATGCTTTTTCAAGTTCTCCTCACTCTGGTAATCTTCCTGAAGTTCAAGATACAGGAGTTAGTCTAGAATTGGTTCTTTCAGATCTGGATGTAGCAACTCAATGGAGTGATGTACCTATAACCAGTCAAGAATTAGCTAATATTGTCTGGGCAGCATATGGAACCTCTTACCTTTATGACAATGTGAATAACGTGTTACACAGAACAGTGCCAAGCGCCTACAGCATGTATCCATTTAAGATATATGTTGTTGATGAAACAGCTGCTTATGAATATGATCCATCTACCCATTCAATAGCTATGCAAGCAGATGGAGACAAGCGTCAATCTATTGCAGATGCTTCAGAGCAATTTGTTGCTGATGCACCTCTGATTTTAATAGCTGGTTCAAATGAGAATGGATTATATGGGCCTTATTTTGATTATGAAGTGGGGTCAATAGGGCAGAATGTATTATTAGAAAGCACAGGCTTGGGCCTGGGAGCTAATATGGTTGAAGTTTCAGATCCAGCTGCAATAAGATCAGTTTTGAATTTAGGATTTAATTTATATCATATGTTTGTGATGCCTATTGGCCATGCAGACGGGCCAACGCCGACGCCAACTCCAACAGGAACAGGTACCGCAACGCCGACGCCGACCCCGACAGGAACAGGAACAGCAACTCCCCCGCCAACTCCAACAGGGACAGGTACGGCAACTCCGCCCCCGACGCCCCCCGCGACA
>JAUWMI010000010.1 GCA_030613245.1 Candidatus Sumerlaeota bacterium | reverse complement strand
TGTATTCCTGCGTTTCATCCTCGCCCAGCCGGACAGAGTGCGACACATTGTATTCGCGAACTCGCAATATATACTGCCCATTGCTCAAGGCTTTGAATTCAAAAGCCCCATGATCATCGGTTGTGGTTTTCTTGTGTACGGACATCATGATCGCGCTGAGTTCAACGGCTTTTGCAGGCAGGGGCTTCTCGTCCGGGAGCTGCACCACGCGGCCCTTGACCATGCCTCCCCCACCGATTTCCACGTCGCCAAAGTCTGCCACGGCATTGTGATCTACTTCGATCGTCCTGGTTTGTGTCACAAAAGGTTGCGGAGGATTGAACGCCACCGTGTTTTCTCCCTGAGACGCACTCTCAAACTGAAAACGACCATCTTCTCCTGTTGTGGTCGTTGCCTCAGGCGGGTACTGGCTAGTTGGCCAAATTCTGACAGTGCCTTTCAGATGAATGCTTACCCCGGACAATGGTTCTTTGCTTTCGCGTATTATGACTCTTCCAATAATTGAACCTCCCGGCCCCAACTTGAACGTCTTTTCAAGTACATCTTTGTCTTCCGGCATTGCAATAGGACCAGTGTCCATGCTGCTACAGCCCGGGGCTTGGATGTGGAATCTGTAGCTAAACCTGGGCTTAAGATTCTCGGCTTTGAACTGACCCGGAACATTAGGATCCTTTACAGGCCGGGCGCCGTTTCGGGAGTATACGGTAAAATCCGCTATAGGCTCCCCGTTTTTCCAATCTACAACACGGCCGATGAAGGTCACCTTTGCCTTAGCTCCGAGCACGAAATCCGCATCGTCACGTCCTACTTCAATGCTTTGATGGGATTCACTTCCGTACTCAGGATGATGGAGGTTCACATTGTGGGGCACATTTGCCAATCCCTCAATTCGATAGCGGCCGTCGGCATCGGTTTGGCTATGTCCAGAGCTATTCTCGCCTGAGCCGTTGGCGTAGGCGCTAATGTTTACTCTTTCCAGAGATTCACCTTCAGGGTTAGTGATCCTCCCTGCGAGGAATTGCGATTGGCGCAAAACGAGTTTCACTCCTGACTTCACCTCGCCTGGACTCAAGGTGATTTTCGCTTCCTTACTTGAGGCAAACCCTTCTTTTTGGGCTGCCAGTCTAATCTCTTCAGGCGGTAAACCAGAGATTGTGAATTTTCCACTGAGATCAGAACCCGTATCCCCAATATTTTCGGTTCTGCCGTACTGCCCAATCCACAACATTAGTCTTGCCCGAACTTTGGCACCTTCCACAGGTTGATTATCAGGGTCCATTACAGTCCCGGTAATCGAAGCGCTTTGCCTCATAATTATATCTACGCCTTTGACAGGCGTATCCTGAACCGTCACCTGATCGGATAAGGAGGCAGCATAACCCGGTGCTTCCGCCTTGATCCTGCACGGAACGAACGGTTGTGCGTCAAGCCTGAAAGCCCCCGACTCATCAACCGGGGTGAACTGATCGCGCTGTGGCCAATTGCTTTGGGTATAAAGAGCGACTTTGGCGTCGGTCACTGAAAGACCATCGGCTGTCTTTACCGTACCGGAGATAGTGACGGTCTGCATCATTTCAATATTCTGTGTGATTTCTAAATTTTCTGGCGTTAGCCGAATCCGAATATACGGGTCGTGAGGCTGCCGTGAGACCAACGCATATCCCTTTTTCTCGGCCTTGAGGGCGATACTTGGCCAGGTCAATCCCTTCAGGAGATATTCCCCTTCTGGCCCCGTTACGTCGGTAAACTTATCCAACTCACGCCCCCAGGCCATTGAAACCTTGACTCCTTCTAAAGGTACGCCCGTGACTTTTTCAGTGACTTTTCCTCGGATAGTATGACCTTCATAAAGGAATAATTCGATGGCGCGCTTTTTCTCTTTTTCGGCAAGAACGATTTGACGGTCGCGAGGATCTTTGGGTGGAACCAGAAAAAGGTCGTCTTTTAGCGCTTCTATCACATAAGAGCCTGCGGCAAGCGGTTCTAATCTGAATGCGCCGAACTGGTCTGTTTTGGCTACTTTAGGAATAAGAGATGGTTGAGGGCCACTGGGTTTCAGGTGTGCCTTGACCGTGGCATCGGAAACTGCTTCTCCGGTTGATAAAAGATACACATTTCCGCTGAGTGATGCGCCCTCAGATGTAAGCCGGAGAACCAAATCCTCAACCGGCGCGGTGAGCTTCTGGCTCAGAGGAACGTGATCAGGCGAATCCACAGAAAGCGTCACTTCACCCATTGGTATGTCTTCAATGGAAAAGCGACCGTTTTCATCAGTCGTTGTCTCGCTTTTGGTGATTCCTTGCTCACGACCTTCTTCTCTTAATGAGAATGCCATTACCTTAATATCCGTGACTGGCTGCTCCCCTTCATCTATGACAAGCCCTCGAATATAAGCCGCCGACGGCAAAACTATATCGTGTCTTACCTCCCGGGTTCCTGTTTGCCTTTCGCCGGCCCGAGCCGCTTTTTGATCTACTATGTATGCGCTTACCTTTGCACTTCCTTTGCGCGATGCGTTGAGCAAAAAGTAAGGGTGATCTTGAGCGACCAACCGATAATGCCCGTTCTCGTCCGCGCTGGTTTTTGCAGCCTCCTCCTCAACAAATCCGCTTCCTTTCCTGTCTATTCTTAGTTTTACCAGCTGAAGTGTTGCGCTAGTGGCTGGAGAGCCATCCTGCAAGGTCACCCGGCCAAAAACAATCAGACGCGGCCCAGTAGTCAGAATGTCCTCAGCCAATAGTTTAGCGGTAGGCACTATTTCCTCCGGCGCCAGCGTCTCTGTCGCCGTCTGGGTAGCTGCGGTTGAAATTGAGACAGTCTTTGATTCTTTTTGTTCCTGCGTTGTTTGCGGCTCTTCTTTGCTACACGCAATGAACATCCCAAGAATTAAAGCAGGCAAAATCCACCGCAAACCTCTGATCCATCGCTTGTTTTTTTTCATCGCCTTACTCTCCGTTAGGGGTTCGGTATGAAAAGCAGGCACTTCTTATTGCTTTCTCTCATACTATAAGACGCGAGAGCAACAGGAAAGGTTTACATTTTAAAATAAATTGCCTTGCCCGAAGTGAGCATAGGGCTTTATGGACGCAAGCCTTAATTTCTATTGAAGATTGCTTCTCCTCACCTGATAGGCTGATTCTGAGGTCTGACCCTGGCAATGACGCTCTTTATCTTCAACCGAGCAATAATCGAGATCCTCTCACCTCCAGCAGCACCGTAAGACCCAGGCAGAACTTGTTCGCCAAAATGTAAATCAGGCGGCCACGTGGCCGCCTGATTTAGTTGATCAGAAAAACATCACAAACAATTTGCCAGTCTAATCGGCAGTATCAATCGGAGCAAAACCGTGGCGCATAGTATTTTCGGTAATTGTTCGAGGGACTAAGAACTGCCGGAGGTAATCTTCTCCCCCTGCTTTAGAACCCATCCCTGACAGACGGAATCCCCCAAAGGGTTGCCTGCCGACAACTGCGCCGGTGATCTTTCGGTTGATGTATAAATTACCCACCTTGAACTCGCGTTTTGCCAGCTCGATGTTTCCCGGCGTTCTGGAGTATACTCCTCCGGTAAGTGCAAACCGGGTTGAGTTCGCCGCTCTTAGCGCCTCGGCAAAGTGACTGACTTTTATCACAGCAAGCACAGGGGCAAAAATCTCCTCCTGGGCTATACGGCTATCTGGCGACACGTCAGCAAAAATAACAGGGGCAACATAATACCCTTGCCGGAGCTCTGGAGGAATATCCATTTCCAATGCCACTCTTCCTTCTTTCTTTCCGATTTCGATATATTCTCTGGTCTTAGCCATGGCATTCCGGTCAATCAGCGGACCTAAAAAAGTCTCCGGTTCATCTGGTTTGCCGATAATAATACTGCGCGTTGCCTCTATCAGACGATTCAGCAACGCATCATAAATGTCTTCAAGCACAACGACTCGTGAACACGCAGAACATTTCTGCCCTTGATATCCAAAAGCAGAGATCACTATTCCTTTTACCGCTTCGTCAAGGTCGGCAGTGGAATCAACAATAATAGCGTTCTTGCCACCCATTTCAGTGATGACTTGTTTAACAAAATTCTGCTCTTCTTTCACCTCAGCTGCCAGTTTATTAATGCGAAGTCCTACTTCTACAGAACCGGTAAAGACTATGAGTGCCACTTTTGGATGCTTGACGACGATCTCCCCGATAACCGAACCTTTACCCGGCAAATAGTTAACCACTCCCGGCGGCATTCCCGCTTTCATATAAATCTCTGTGAGCTTTGCAGCGGTAACCGATGACTGACTGGAGGGTTTTATGATTACGGTATTGCCGGTAACGAGAGCTGCAGAACTCATTCCGGTAAGTATTGCCACCGGAAAGTTCCATGGGGAAACGATGGCAGCTACTCCCCGGGGTTCATAGAAATACTCGTTGGTCTCGCCGGGAACGTCGCCCAGCAATTTTTTCTCTGCCAGCTGTATCGTCTCCCGGGCGTAGTATTCAAGAAAATCAATGGCTTCGCATATGTCAGCGTCAGCCTCTTCCCAGTTCTTGCCGCATTCCAGAATCTCCCATGCTGAGAGTTCTAATCGGCGTGTTCTCATTATTTCCGCGGCACGCAACAAACAGTTAGCTCGTTCTGCAACAGGAGTCCGCGCCCATTTTTCAAAGCTTTTGGCAGCCACTGCCACTGCCTCTTTGGTATCGTCTTCACTGGCAAAATGAATACGGCCAATAATTTCAGCAGGAATGGCCGGATTCTCTGACGACTTTACTTCAACGCCTTTTTTCGCATTCCCTCCGATTACCAGAAAATATTCCTTATCAAGCTCTTTTCTGATAGTAGCGATAGCCTTGCGCATTGCCTGCTGATTCTCTACCAGGCTAAAATTCATAACTGGTTCATTGCGGAATGCTGATAAATTGAGTGCGTTCATTTTCATCCTTTGCCAAATCCAGAGGATTACACAGCAACTCCTCAGCGGCCATTCTGCCAGCTGAGCGCTGCCGCAAAAACGATTCGTTGGAGGTGTTCTCTAAAATACGGCGGACCAGATAAGCCATTCCCGGAATGAGATCCCCATAAGGGGCGTAGACTCGCAAGGGACAACCCATCTCGACAATAGCCGCTTTAATATCATCGCCCATACCATAAAGCAACTGAAATTCCAGATCACTTTTCCGGATTCCCTTTTTATGCGCGTATGCCATCGCGTAACTGATGCTGCGAACATTATGGCTACCAATGGCAAGCCTTACCTGGGGAAAATTGTCCAGCAGTATCCGAGTCAGCTGCTCAAATCTGGCATCGGTCTGCCATTTCTCCACATAAACAGGAATCTCCCATTCCAGCTGGCGAGCGTTTATGATTTCATAATCCCAATATGCACCCTTCACCAGGCGAACAGTAAAAGGACTCTGGCGTCTACGGGCAAGCTCAATGACGCGTAAAGTGAACGGCAATGCATCTTTTAAATAAGCCTGAATCACCATCCCCAGATGTGGATAATCTTTAAACTCATCATCAAACGCAATCTTTTCGAAAATCCTTAAGGTTACCTCACGATAATCATATTGTTCCACATCGAGATTAACAAAGGCATTAAGCTCTTTTGCTTTCTTCATAATTAGATAAAGACGTTCACAAACCCGATCAGCTGTCTTCTCCGGTGCTGAGGGCTTGAATTGTGAATAAAATGAGGATGGTTTAACCGATACATTCAGCTGAAATGAGGTGCTGTTTTCCTTAAGCATGCGTCCAACGTTTTCCAGTAAATCCACATAGCGTTGGGCATATTCATCAGCCTCTTTTTCGCTAAGGACAGCCTCTCCCAGAATATCCAGAGTGCAGGTCATCTGTTTCCGAATCAGACGGTTAATGTAATGAAATGCTTCTCTTGGGCTTGTGCCGGCAATAAACTTGTGAGCAAAAAAAGAAACACCCGCAGATGTCGCCAGTCCATAAAGAATATTTAAAGGAATAGGATGAGTCTTCAGCAGAATAAAGAGTAAACGGATGATTTTTTCTTTGAGGACTCGTTCGTCACTAAGATACTGAACCAAATGACCCAATCGTTGATTATATGTTTTCAAAGCAGGAAACGTGTCTATATAGCGAAGGAGTTGTATCTTCAGGGCTTCACGCCGCATTACCATATCGAGAACCTTTTCTTCCCAGTAACTACGTGAAAAAAGACAGGAGCGGCGATTTATTTTATCTGCCCTCGCTAGTAATTCTCTACCTGTCTCCAGGACTTCCAGTTGAAGGGTATTTTCCATAATAAACCCTTACATGAATCCTTCTTATAACAAAGGGCCAATAGGAGATCCAATTGTCAACCGCTATGGCGACGAGTTGATTATGCTCAGGCCTAATGCGATCAGCGTTAATCTGAAGACACCTACGATTGCGATTCTCTCTTTAGTGGGAGCGTGAAGGTGAAAGTCGAACCGACGCCAACCTCACTCTCCACCCAGATACGCCCGCCATGGGCCTCGACCATACGTTTGACAATGGCAAGCCCAAGGCCTACGCTCTTCTCGCCCGCCGTGGGACGGACAGTGGTCCGGCCAAACTCTGTGAAAATCTTTGAGATCTCCGCTCGAGGAATTCCCTGGCCTTCGTCTGAAACGGAGATTTGTACTTCATTTCTCACAACCCGTGCTCGCATGGTGACCGCGGTCTTGGGATGGGAAAACTTAATGGCATTTGTGAACAGGTTATTGATCACCTGGTTTATGCGATTGGGATCCATAACTACCTTGGGCAGGACCGGTTCAAGCTCCAGCTTCATTTCTATAGACTTGGCTTTGGCCAGAAGACTGTTAAATTCGTGACTTTCGCGAAGGTATTCGGCGAGATTCATTTCTCGGGGCTTAAGTTGCAACTGTCCCGATTCGATAGCGCTGACATCCAGGAGATTATTGACAAGGTCGAGCATCGTTTCACATATCTTGGCCATTCTCTCCATAATTTCACGCTGAGATTCTGGTACCTCACCGAGAACCCCTTCCAGGATAATCTCAAGGTAGCCCTTAATAGCCCCTATGGGGTTCCTTAGATCGTGAGCGGCAATTCCCAGGAACTTGTTCTTTAGTTCATTAAGCTCAATCAACTTCTGATACAACCTGCCCTTTTCCACGATCACAGCCAATTGCCCGGCTATTTGGAGAAACAATTCCACATGGGCATTCTTGTACGTATTGGGCTCCATGCTTGAGAAGAACACGAATCCAATGGGTTTGCCCAGAGCGATCAGCGGACATGTCAGACTGGAGCGCATGCCTTCCTCAACTATCATGCTTGTCGACTCGGATTTAGGATGATCTTTCAAGTAGGCCTCCAAATCATTAAGGATACGAGGCTGCCCCGTTTCAATAATTTGTTGAAGACTGCTTCCTTGTAAAGGGGCCTCATAATCCGTAGTAATCTTCATTACCGGCGCGTCAGAACGTGCCCAACGGGCGCGAACAATTGTTCCTTTTTCTGCCAAAAGCGAGAATCCGATGCGGCTGTAAGGAATGATTGAACGAAACGAATCGAAGACATCATTCAAAATCTCGTCGAGGGTAAGCCCCGCGTTGATTTTTTCGGTAACTCTGGCCAACGTATTAATTTCCGCAAACTTCCTCTCCAAAGTATGCCTCAGATCAAGCAACGCTCTGCCGAGTTGCGCAATTTCGTCCTCGGCTCCAAGAGGAACCTCGACCTGGAAATGGCCATTTTTCATCGCCAGGGCCGCTTCGCGATATTTAGAGATTCTAGGGTCAACCACGGGAATACCTCCTGTGAGTTATTACGACGAATACCGTACCAGCTTTGGTGGCAGAACTGCAACCCTTATCCGGCTCATATGTCTCGTTCAACTACGCATTGTTCTCTGCTTCTCGCCCCTTTCTACACAGTTACACAAATACTAGGCTAAGCATAAATTTTTGTTGCGTCTGCTCCTGGAGCAGTTTAAAATTTTAATGTAGTTGATTAATGTTAAGCTTTTTGGCAGACATCTTTACAAGATGTCGGAGCTACCTATGCGCATTTATTCGTATGTCTGTACCGCAGCGTGCTTTTACATACTGACGGCCTGTAGCATAACAGGTCTGACTGGATCAAACAGAACGTTTCCCTTTTACTATGAGTCAGCCTTGCAAGCATTTAATGAGGGCAGAGATGAAAAAGCAGAAAAGCTGTTTAAGCTAGCGCTGCAAAAAAATCCTCGCCATGCACTCTCACACTATTATCTCGCTGTTTTACATGCTGAAAAGGGAGAAGACAATCTGGCTATTGTTGGTTTCGAAAGAGCCATCGAACTCGAGCCGAACTTCCCAGAGGCTCTGTATAACTTAGGAACCATTCGGTTGCAACGTGGAGAGGCTGTTGCGGCTGTAACTCTGCTTGAAATGACCGTTGCCCTGAGGCCGGATCATGCGCCATCATTTGTCAATCTTGGTAAAGCATACTTTCTTGCCGGACTTGTAGAGCTGGCAGGACCGGCTTATGAGGAAGCTTTAGCATTGGAACCGGATAACGTTATCGCCTTGGAGAATCTTGCGCTTCTGGCTCGAGCCGCAGGTGATAAAGAAGCAGAAAGACTATACAGGTCTCGACTTGAAGCACTAAAATGATTGATGCAAAACCAACTTTAATGCGCCTAAGGCGCATTAACTTCCTTTGATTAGGAGACTAATATGTCTAAACACCTTCGAGTGCTGAGTCTGATAGGTTTAATTTTTGTGATGCTTTTTCCACCTCTTTCCGCTGACGAAATAGACGATTCGGTCAAAAGACTTAATCTCTTTCTTGAGGATCTTCCCTCGGTCATGGCGGAACGCCGGGGCGATACTGTTGTAATCAAAGGCTGGACTCGAGACGAACGTGAGCAAAATATCCTAACGAAAATACTCGAAAAAGAAAAAGATGTGCTGGATTTAACCGGCGGTGATATCGCCGAGGGAGATCGTATGGTCCAGATTGACGTGGTCATCGTTGTTGTAAGCGAGACCGTAGCCCAAAGTATTGGCTTTGATTTTCTCAATCTGGTCAATGTCCAATACGATTTTTTTGCCACCAGACATCATCGAGATGGAATTGGATTCCAGGCCCCCGGACAAATAGGCCCTGTTTTCAGAAGAACTCAGTGGGGGGAGCTTTTTAATGCCAAGGTAGACTATAATGTTGCTATCGCTAACGCCGACAAACAACAAGTGCAAATCATTGCTCGCCCGCATCTTACAACTCTCAATGGTCAACCTGCTGAATTTTTGGCAGGTGGAGAAATTGTCTTCCAGGTCAGCGGGATTGAAACTGGAGACATTAGGCCATACCCATTTGGGATCGAATTAAATGTGACGCCAACGATTCTTCGGACTCGTGGGCCGAATGGGGAAACGCAAGTGCTTCTCGATGTGGAGGCATCGCGGATAAGCATACTTGGCCGACTATTGACCGGCGAAGCCGCCCCAGGTTCAGATGATGTCAACTTTGATAAGACAAGAGTCAAGAGTACAACTCTCCTTGGCCTGGATGAGACCTTAATCTTGAGCGGATTATACCAACGAGAATATCGGGTTCGTTTTTCTGGTGTACCAATCCTGAGAAAAATCCCTGTTCTTAATCTCCTCTTCTCCAATAAGGCTGAAGTGGACGACGTCCTGAGCACCATAATCTTTATTACTCCCCGAGAGCCAGCAAAGGTAGATCAGCAACTTCAGGATGATATCCAGGCATTCATCCAACGGCGCATTGCGTACGTGAGGGCAAGAGAGGAAGGCCCCGAGGCCATTGAAAAATTCAAAGGGGACTATCCGGATTGGTATCAGCCTCAGAATAATCGCTACGCAACCCATTTCTTTCTCGTTAACAACAGCCGAATGTACCGCGAGCTAAGAGGAGAGGATCTGAGGGCTGAGAAATTACGCAGAAATCTTCTCGGCGTAGAGTCTGCTGAAGAAGCAGCAGAGAAAAGAAAAAAGAAGTTTGATTTTCACATTTGATTGATACATGTTGCTATATCTTCATTCAACTATGTTATGTACAATGAAGCATAGAAGTTTCATGGACTTTTCAATTTTCCAATACGCAGAAGGCGCCATACGCGCATAGTTTTCAGATAAAGGAGAGGTAATATGATGACAGATATCTTAGAGAAGGTATTTTGGGAGAATCGTGTTTTAGACTACGTCGCTTGTCTTACAATTCTTATTGTTGGGGTTTTGGCTATCAAAATATTCAGAAGCATCATCTTAGCACGTCTTAAAAAATTGGCAGACAAAACAACCACTGCATTTGACGATTTCTTGGTTACTATGTTCAAAAAGAATTTGGTGCCATTGCTTTATTTTGGCGTATTCTATTTAGCTGTGAGGAGCCTAACTTTACATCCCACCTTGAGCAAGAGTATTGATGTCTTAGGAATAGTTCTATTAACTATATTTGCGGTTAGATTTTTGTCATCGATAATCCAATTCATTATCAAAGAGTATTGGTTAAAGAAGATAAGGGACGAAAAAAAGGAAAAATCTATCCAGGCAATTCTTCCAGCAGTAAGAGTAATCATTTGGGCCCTCGCTATCGTTTTCCTTCTGGATAATCTCGGCTTTGAGATTTCAACGGTAATTGCTGGGCTTGGCATTGGCGGCATAGCAATTGCCCTGGCGGCCCAGGCAGTTTTGAAAGACCTGTTCAATTATTTTGCTATATTATTCGATCGGCCTTTTGAGGTGGGTGACTTTATTATTATTGGAGACTATCTGGGAACCGTGCAGCATATTGGCATTAAGACCACACGAGTACGTAGTTTAGGTGGAGAACAGCTGGTGTTTTCTAATTCTGACCTCACCGATTCGCGTCTTCGTAACTATAAGAGAATGGAAAAACGCCGCGTCGTTTTTAAACTCGGGGTTACTTATCAGACAAGTCACGAAAGGCTAAAAGAAATACCGGAAATAATCACAAATATAATAAAGAATGTTGACGATGCTATTTCCGACCGTGCACACTTCTCTTCTTTTGGAGATTTCAGTCTTGTCTTTGAGGTCGTTTATTATGTTATGAGCAGCGACTACAACAAGTATATGGACATTCAGCAGCGAATTAACCTTGCAATCAATGAAGAGTTTGAAAAACGCGGAATTGAGTTTGCCTATCCAACCCAGACATTATTTCTTACCAAAGAGAATAAGGACTGATAGACGAAGGGAATCTCAATAATATTCGCCTTAAGATCGTATCATTATTAAGATCATTTTGAACTGTTTTACTGCTCTGACCGCGTGTGGCTGATGTGCTGGCATAATGAGCATTTCACCTTCCCTCAAGCGAAAGGCCTTGCCCGAGATAACAACTTCTGCTTCGCCATCAAGACAGTAAACTAGAGCATCAAACGGTGTTGTATGTTCGCTCAATCCTTGTCCTTCATCAAAAGCGAACAAGGTTAGCGTGCCTGTCTTTTTATCAATTATTGTCCTGCTCACAACCGATCCTTTCTGGTAGTCTATTAAATCCATCATCTTTACTGGTTGCGGTGGTATTTTTCTACCAGCCGTTTGTTTTTCATCGTGTTCCATGTCTTAACCTCCGTTTTTATAATCAATTTCGAATGTTTCAAGCCTCCGCGGTGTTCATTCCTACAGCATTCTCCTGCGAGCTCTATCATCAGGCACGGACACACATTGCACATAATAACGCGAATACTACGCGTTTGACAGTGCCGCTTACCAGCAGACTATGATCCAACAGCATCTCGCTGTTGCCAAAAAATTGCATCTATGAAGGGAATCATGGGGCTGACTACTATCAGCTAACAAAACCAAGGCCAGGATGTGTTCGACGTGCTCACCCTGGCAATCGCATCTCGTGACAAGCAGAAAATTGCGGAGAACAAAAGAGTTAAATCTCAAAGGCGATTCAGGGAGCTGCTTTTCCTGTGTCTAATTGTCGGGGCGACTTCGTAAGAGTAACACATGAAAATTCGGTAACTTTTCATACCTTTCCGCTACCAGATACAACTCAAGGCTGAGTTCCTTTGATCACCGCAGCGATTTTGGCAAGGACATCGGGAGGCAACGCGCCGAGATCGGAAGCAGCACAGTTCTCCACGGCCTGCGAGGGACGTTTCGCACCAGGGATTACCGTGGCGACTACATCATTGCTAAGTATGAAGCGCAGGGCGGTCTGGGCCATGGTAACTTCAGTGCCCTGAAAGAGAAAGTAGAGCCTCACCAGCTGGTTCAGGAAGCCAGCGAGTTTTTCTGGTGATAAATTCTCCTGACGATGATCGCCCTCAGAAAAACGTGAGGCGCGTGTAAATTTGCCTGTGAGCACGCCGAAGATGAGTGGAATGCGGGCGATGATGCCAATATTGTGCTCTTTAGCCAGCGGAAAAACTGTATCCACAGGGCCCCATTCGAGCAGATTATAGCGTACCTGCAACACGTCAACCTTGCCTGACTGGATAGCGAGAACGCCTTCGTCGTCGTGAAACGAGCGCACGGAAATACCGGCAAAGCGAATCTTTCCTTCGCGTTTGAGCGTGTCGAGTACTTCAAAAATCTCGCCCTTCTGAATCTCTGTCGCATCCGGCCCATGCAGCTGCAGGAGGTCGAGCGCTTCCACGCCGAGCCGTTTCAGACTCTGTTCAACAGCAAACAGCAAGTACTTCCTGCTGAAATCCTGATGCCGCGGGCCCTCGTAAAAATTGTTGCCCGCTTTAGTGCCAATGATTAGCTCCTCTTTACGCTCCTTCCGAACCCTGGCAATCAGCTCCTCGCTATGGCCATGGCCATAAACGTCGGCAGTGTCAATGAAGTTCACGCCGAGATCAATGGCTTTATGAAGCGCGGCAATCGCCTCTTTGTCCTCGACTTTAGGTCCCCAGTCCATCCCACCAATGGCCCAGGCGCCAAATCCGATCTCTGAGACCTTCAATCCGGTTTTACCAAGCACGCGGTATTTCATATCCGAATCGCACCTTTCATCTCATTTATTCCTCAAACCCGAGCGCTGGTTGCGCTAACTGCACAAAGCGCACGCAGGGTAACGAGATCTTAGTACTGGCTTCGGAGGCATGTGTCAATGTTAAATCTCCAGCTTTCCTCTGGGCTCATTATGCCTCTGGGCACATATCAGTCGCTATCCACGGAGGCAACGGGCAACGATCTCTGTGCGCTGCCGCCATCTCTAATTCACAAGCGCACCGGGCTTTTCACTCCCCAGGGGACATTCGAAGCAAAATCTAGAAAATATGAAAAAATGTGTTGACGTAGCACTATTTTTAAAATAGTATTACGCCAATTCATTTTTTAGAGAGGAAAATGGACTTCTATGACAAAAAAGGGCTTCACACTGATTGAGCTGCTGATAGTCGTTGCCATCATTGCCATCCTTGCGGCCATTGCAATTCCCAATTTTCTCGAGGCACAGACAAGGTCAAAGGCCAGCCGCGTCAAAGCCGATTTCCGAACCATTGCAACTGCGCTTGAGAGCTACCGCACCGATAATAACGCATATCCCGAGGGTGTCTGGGTGCCAGGCGAGATGGGGCCAGGGAGTATTGAGAACTATATTCGGCTCACCACGCCAATTGCCCACATCACCTCTGCGCCTACCGTTGAACCATTTATGGCAATGCAGGGATTTCTTGAGCCTGATGGTACCTGGGTGCCGAAAACGTGGGGCCACAAGCACTATTTTTACTGGCGCCTGGATGGTCCGTTTGTCAAATTCTTCGGTCATTCTGAAATTCGAGACGCCTGGCTTTTGCGCAGCGTGGGGCCGGACAGTAGGGCCGAGGGCGCACTGGTGGATGCAGTCACTAACTCCAGTGTCGTAGGAGAATTTCAGACCGCGGATGGCTATCCGGGTCACAACGTGATCTACGATCCCACGAATGGAACGATCAGCCGGGGCGACATCGTCAGAGCCGGTGGCCAGACGCCCTCCTGCGTTATGCGCGCAATCAGTGACTAACCGTGTCAACGTGCTGATCTTGCGAAGCCGACGAAGCCTCGGGCGTGGCTGTTTTAATTTACGAGTTCGCAATGAGTTGGCGAGCGGTAGACTGCCCTTGCCAGAAACTAGACAGCTCACGCCGGGACAAGTAGGCCATGCAGAAATCCGCTGGATTTAACGGCGAAATTTATTTTGCGAATACTATCAGGGCGGAGTACGATGAGAGAAGAGGAAGGTAGAGAAATTGTTTTCGCAGGACTTTTCACCGCGCTAGCGTTTGTCATTCCGATGCTGTTTCACGCGGTGAATCTAGGCAAAATCTTCCTCCCCATGTTTCTTCCCATTGCAGTAGCGGGATTCCTGGTATCGTGGAAGATAGCCGCCACGGTGGGCATCATTGCACCGCTTCTATCGGGGCTGCTGACCGGCATGCCGCCGCTCTATCCGCCCATTTCACCTTTGATGTCGTTGGAGGGAGGATTTCTGGGTGCGACGATCTCGGTGCTGTATCGGCGGTATGGCTGGCCATGGTATCTCGCACTGGCAGTAGCTAATCTCGGAGAACGTCTCATTTCAGGCGCAGGTATGTATGTCATTGCCGAATGGTTCCATCTACCCGGTGTCTTGTTTTCTGTTGTTAATGTGCTGTTGGGGTTGCCCGGTGTGGCAATGCAATTCATTTTTGTGCCGATTTTTCTCGGGCTGTTTGAGAAGCGCTACGGCTTTCTGCCCGGTCGTCAGGAGACCTCGGATGAGCGATGCAAGAATCGCATTCTTTGACGATGCTGCGTGGGATTGGGATCGCGACGTTCCCGATTTTATGCAAACGCCGGTTTTTGCGGAGTGGTGGCGAACGGTCTCGCTCCGGCATGGCCAGGTTGTGCTTGAAATCGGATGTGGAACAGGCCGTCTGTTGCCGCTCATCTGCGGGTGCGTCAATCCTGGCGGCGCTGTGTGCGGGCTTGACTTTTCCCTGGGGATGTTAACCAAGGCGAAAGCGCGATGCACTGGAATGCCCATCCATTTTCTCTGCGCCGCTGCACATTATCTCCCCTTGCCGTCAGCGACATGCGACGTGGTCTTTCTCGTATCAACATTTCCGCATCTGCAGCCACGCACGCGTGCTTTGCAGCAAATTCACCGCGTGCTTAAACCCAATGGCAGACTGTACCTTGCGCATTTTGACAGCAGGGAAACGATCAATAACCGACACCGCACAATTGGCAGCGCTGTGATAAACGACCTGATTCCTACTCCAAATAAGATCATTGAACTCCTCACAAGCTGCGGTCTGACGACGACTAGCCTGGATGCCAGGCCAGATCGCTTTTTTCTCTACGCCTCCAAGAAAACGTAGGGGCGTATTGCAATACGCCCCTACAATAAGAAGCTTGCTAGTTTAGAATAGTCCAGACATAGCCCTGGCGCGAAAGGCACCAAAACAGTGGACGTTATTGTTTCTTTACGCATCCTTAGGATATTCGTACTGGCTGGCCTTCGCGGGCAGACTGCTCGATTGCGCAGATAATGCGGGTCACCTTCAGCCCATCCTCTGCGCCGACAAGCGGTGTCTGGCCTGAGGCGATACAATCGAGGAAATGGCGAATACTTTCCGTAGCAAAGCCGATCTGGCGGCTGTGGATGATAGGCCGCGCCGTCATGTCAGGATAGCGCGCTTCTGTAGCAGTATACTTTTGCATCATGCGGTGATGGCTGGTATCAATATAGATGACGCCGTTGCTGCCAATGAGCTGGCATTTGAGGTCAATGATATTCGGTGTTGACTTTGGCAGAATCCAGGCGTTTTCCAAAACTGCGACGCCGCCACGTCTAAAATGCAAAATAGATTCGAAAAAGTCGGGCGTGTTGATGCCGCGCTCCTTGAGCACCCGCGAGCCCGACACAGAATAGACGCGCTCCACATCGTCATCAAAGAGCCAGAGAAGTGTATCAACGGAATGACTCCCGACGAACCAGTTGACCGACGACTTCTCTGCCCAGGCCAGCATTTCCGTAGGAACAAAGATTGTATCATTTAAGCGGAAGTAGGCGGTTTGCAACTCGCCTAGCTCCCCGCGCTCCAGACATCCCTTCGCCCCAGCAAATGGCGGATTCCAGCGATTGTGGAAGTCAACCATGAACGTCACGGCACTTCGCTCCCATGCCTGTTTGATCTTCTCACAGTCGGCAACCGTTGTGGCCATAGGTTTTTCGAGCAGCAGGTGCCGCCGCGCCTCCAGCACGGCCACGGCAATCTCGGTATGAGCAAAATCGGGCGTTACCACAGCCACTGCAGTTACAGCTGGGTCGTTCAGGATCTCGTGGTAGTCGCTGACACACTTCTTGATTCCATATTTCTTAGCCAGGCTTTTGGCCTTCTCAATGTCTAGATCGCATACTGCGACCGTCTCAACTGCAGGATGATCGCGATACACGCACAAATGCACTTCGCCAAACAGCCCTGCCCCAACAAGTGCCATACCGATCTTTGCCATTATTGTTCTCCTCTCTAGCTTCGTTGAACTTCAGCGCTCTGCGTAGCAATTGACTCTATGTGCTAAAGCTAGTAGTACAAGCTAACCAGCACCTTGCAAGAAAAAATTGCGCAACAAGTGGCACAAATATTGAAAAATGAACTGCAACCGCAAAATACAGGGACTTTTTTCTAGTTGCACCGCGATGTACCTCTGGCTACCATGTGTTGTGGAAGATAGGAAAAGCATCTGTGTGCCAAAACGCGAAGGAAAGGACGGAACCGTGAGACAGGAACTACTGACCCGGTACTCGGGCAATCCGATTTTGACTTCCAAAGATCTGCCGTTTCTCTGCAATGCGGTATATAATCCGGGAGCCGTGAAATTTGGCGACAAGTACGTGCTCGTGGCGCGGGTTGAGGATGGGCAGCGCGATAACCGCCTGCACGTTGCGATGAGCGACGATGGCTACCACTTTACGATCAATCCCAAGCCGATACAGCTTCCGCCAAGTGCTGAGCACGAGCCGTGGGAAAAGCATCTCTATGACCCGCGCATCACCTATCTTGAGAAGCGGTACTATATCACCTATTGCGCGCAGACGTTTGGCGAAACAGTGCGTATCGGCCTGATGCGCACGAAAGATTTTGAGCAGTTCGATCGGATGCCGTTCATTACACAACCGTGGAGCCGAAACTGTGCGCTCTTTCCCGAAAAGATCAGCGGCCTCTATGCACGGCTTGACCGGCCAATGAGCGGGAGGGAGGCCATCACGTTTGTGAGCTACTCGCCTGATCTGATTTACTGGGGCCAATCAAAGCCAATCGTGCTTGAGCCGCAAACCTGGTTTCGCGAAAAATGGGGCCCCGGGCCAACGCCAATTAAGACGCCGGAAGGCTGGTTGCTCATTTTCCATGGCGTATGGCTGGCGTGCAACTACGTGTATCGGCTAGGGGTTGTGTTACTCGACCTGGAGGATCCGGCAAAGGTGGTAGGTCAATGTCCGGAATTCATTCTCACTCCGCGGGAGCCATACGAACGCGTTGGCGAGACTATGAACTGCGTGTTTTCGAATGGCGCAATTGTAGAACCAGACGGCGAGATCAAAGTTTATTACGGCGCTGCTGACACCTGCATCGCACTTGCCACCGGCCAGGTTGAAGCCCTGATTGAGGCATGCCAGAAAGGTATCGTTCCCAAAGGGCAACACTATATCTTCTGAATCAATGAATGAAGCTTAATATCATGTTAAGAATTAGACTAACCAGAGCAATCGTTCTGATTCTCTTTTTAATTCCAAGCGCCGCGTTTGCCTGCTCGGTATGCCGAGAGATGTTGGTGTATCTTACTTTTCCTTATTATCGTATTTGGGCGGTAATCCTCGCATTATGGCTCGTTGGGGCCTTTATCATGCATGCAATTAGCGGCGGAGTAAAGGGGCTATCCGCAGGCAAGGTGGTAGGGCAAATAGCAGGCTTACTGTTTCTTATCTTCGCTGCGTTTCTAGGAGGGCTGTTCATCTGGCTTGTCATCAATTATATTGCAAGTTGTGTCAAATGGATAAGGAAAAGGCGCCATAAAGAACTTGCCAAAAAAGTAAAACTCCTTGCCGTTTTGAACAGTGCGACATTGATTCTCCTACTTTCAACGGGTATCTATACTCAAGTGAAGTTTCTAAGTTACGATGATGCGGAACTTATCTCACGCGTACTACCTGGAACGGGATCTTCCAGGTCATTAACTAAACGAATTGCCGAACGCAACTCTATTCCAAGAGAGCGCCTTCTGGAAATGCTTAGATCGGAGAATCCAAATGCCCGAAACAACGCAGCCGACGTAATCCGTCTTTTGAAAGACCCATCATATCTTGAAGAAGTTATGGAAATTGTAAAGGATTACTCGGATGAGAAGTTTAAGAATACTTTCTATGTTGAGTTTTACCTCTGGAGCATTCGGCCTGAGGGGAGCATGGGTATTGAAATCGGGGCCCGCGCTGCCTGGCTTAAATGGTGGGAGGAATACAAGACAAGTCAATATGACGCGACGACGATGCCCACCATTACAGAAAATAATCAATGAGCCTTTTCTGATTTTTCGGTTGCGTTTCTCGGATCATTTCCATCACATTACATCCACAACGACAAAACAGGCCACATGAGGAGTAAATGGACACAGATGTGAATCGCTTCGGATTGTTTCTTATCGCATCACTGATTGCGGTCTGCTGCGCAGCAAAAAGCGCAGGCCTGGCCGCAGATTCTCTCATCATTGATGCGTTTGACTACCCAACTACGGCTGCAGCGCGCTCGGCCTGGGTGCCCAGCGCCACTTCGCCTCAAGTTGGCATTGCCGAAAATGGTGAATGGGGTTCTGAGCGCGTGATGCTCCTCCCCTGCCCCTTCACCAATCCCGTGAGCCGATGTTACTGGGATCGCTACGTGTCGCTCGACCTGACAGGATATAGCGTAATATCGCTCAGGCTCTACGTCCCAAATCCAGCGCCGATATCATGGTTCACGCTGTACTTCCACAGCGTCAGTGGATGGTATGGTAAAAGTGCGGGAGTTACACGTTCCGGCTGGCAGCGCTTCCAGTGGTCGCGCAGTGACTTTGGGGAAGAAGACACGCCGGCGGGATGGGATCAGATCGACCGTATTCGTCTGTCGCCGTGGAAAGCTTCGGACGTTGATACATATTTGGCAGTGGACGAACTCATAGCATTTAATCCACTGATCTCGATTGTAGAAGGTACAAAATCAATCGCTGCTAATCCGAGTTACGCAGCCACGGTTGATAACACCGTTTCCCTTCTGCAAGACTGGCTTGGTCGATATGAGATACCCCTTGGAGTGATCACTGATGAAGATGTTGAAGCTGGAGCACTAACAGGAAGCAAGATGGCGATTCTCCCTTACAATCCGGTGCTGTCTGATGCCGAGCTGACACAGCTGGAGAGCTTCGTTGGGAATGGCGGGAAGCTGATGGTATTTTACAATTCTAATTGGCGGATTGCAGCACTGCTGGGCATTCAAATCGCCGGATGGGAACGTCATCAGATGCGCGCGATGCACTTCTCTGATGACCAGGTCGAGGGACTTCCAGAGAGCGTGCTTCAGGCGTCGTGGAACATCTTTCTTACGGGAACGATCGAGGGAAAAAGCCGCGTTATCGCGCGCTGGGAGGACAGCGACGGTGTTATGCTCCCAAACGCGGCGTGGCTAGCGAGTCCAACCGGCTTGTATATGTCGCATATTCTGCTTTCCGACGATGCAGAGAAGAAGCAACGGATGTTGCTAGCACTGGTGGGACACTACGTACCGGAAATCTGGCCCGGAGCCGCAGAGGTGGCAATTGAAAAGATCGGTCGGATCGCATACTATCCGAGCTACGAGGACGCTGTAGCTGCCATCCGCGCTCTGGCACACGGCAGTCCCAAGGCATTGGGTATCGAGACTTCTCTCGCCGCTGCGGATGCACTCCGAGGCGAAGCCCTCCATGCAGTAAGCTCTGGCAACTATATGCGCGCAGTGGAATTTGCGTTTGAAGCACGCGCTGCCCTGCAGAATGCGTTCTATCTCTGCCAGACATCGCAAAGCCCTGAGTGGCGAGCAGTATGGGAGCACTCAGGCGCTGGGCCGTATCCCGGCGATTGGGATCGAGCGATCAGAGTTCTCGTACGCAACGGATTTACTGCTGTGGTGCCCAACATGTTCTCCGCCGGACTTGCACACTACGACAGCGAGATTCTTCCGCATTCTGAGACATTCCAGACATACGGTGACCAGATTGCGCAGTGCGTCGAGGCAGCACACCGCTACGGCCTTGAGGTACACGTATGGAAGGTGAACTGGAACCTCTCGAGTGCACCGCAGGAGTTTATTGACACCCTGCGCGCACAAGAACGCACGCAAGTTTCCGTCACGGGTGAACCAGTTGACTGGCTCTGTCCCTCACATCCAGATAATTACCAATTGGAACTCGACACAATGCTGGAAGTTGCGCAGAACTATGATATGGACGGGCTGCACTTCGACTATATTCGGTATCCAAACTCGAGTTGTTGCTATTGCACCGGCTGCCTCGAGCGCTTTCAAGACCAGACCGGGCACACCGTGGAAAATTGGCCGTCGGACGCGCACAGTGGCCCGCTTCAGGAGGCGTATCGAGACTGGCGCTGCCAGCAAATATCGCGATTGGTGCAAGGAGTCAGTGAAAACGTGCACGTGCTTAAACCATCGCTTCAGATCTCAGCCGCTGTTTTCCGAAGCTATCCAAGCTGCCGTGATACTGTCGGTCAGGACTGGGTGTCATGGATCGAGCATGGGTACCTGGATTTTATCTGTCCGATGGATTATACGGAAGATTATGAACTGTTTGTCAATCTTGTAGATGAACAAATGGGCTACGCTGCAGGCCGCATCCCGCTTTACCCCGGCATCGGTGCAGGTGCCTCTAACAGCATACTCTTGCCTGATCAGGTGATTATGCAGATACTGGCAACGCGCGAGGCAAGTACCGGGGGTTTTGTCATATTTGTTTACAACGTCGGTCTGGCCGAAACGTGTCTCCCCGCACTTGGCATGGGCCTGACTGCTCCGCTCTCTACTCCGGTATCGCTCCCGTGGTATTTATACGAATGAGCCCTGTATCGTTGCATCCTTTTATTGCCCCAGGTTTGCGTTCTTTGCGGCTTTGCGTGAGCCAAAATCTATCCTCACTCATACGCGCATAATACCCAGCCGGGAAGGAGCTTGACTTTTGTCACACCCACCAGTATACACACCGCAATTGACCCCCAGCATTGTATCTGCAGAGCATATAGAGTGGCTTGCGGAATAAAATCCCGTGGAGGTGGTTCTCATTTTTGGTTCCCTTGATTACATCCTATTATTCCTGTACTTTCTGGGCATTGCGACAATTGGCATCTGGGCAGGGCGAAAGCAGGAGGATACCGAAACATTCTACCTTGGCAAGCGCAGGATGCCATGGTTTGCCGTCTGCCTCTCGATTCTGGCAACGGAAACCAGCGGCGTGACCTTTCTTGGAGCACCAGGTGATGCGTTCCAAGCGAACTTTTTCTTTCTGCAATTCGCAATTGGTTCGATAATAGCCCGCTTCCTGATCGCTTATCTCTTTTTACCTTCCTTTTACAAATATCGCGTCACAACGATTTACGAATATCTCAAGATTCGGTTTGGGGAAAACTCACAGGCAACCGCGGCAATTCTCTATTATGCGACGCGACTCCTTGCGAGTGGCGTGCGCGTGCTCGCTGCCGCAATTCCAGTATCCGTAGTCACCGGCTGGAATCTCTGGCTGAGCATCCTTGTGACAATGAGCGTCACAACCCTTTATACAATCATTGGCGGAATGAAAGCCATTATCTGGACAGACGTTGCGCAGATTTTTATCTTCTTTGGCGGCCCCTTGTTTGCCTTGCTTTTTATTGTCCACTCAGTAGGCGGTTGGGGCGAAGTTTACCGAATCGCTGGACCCTTAGCGTCTGATGGAAACCACTTTCAGATCTTCAACTTTAATATCAGCCTTACAGATCCTCATTCAATTCTGGTGATGATTATCGCAGGTCTTTTGATGACGTTTGCGGCAATGGGCTGTGACTACGACATGACTCAGCGTATGCTCACGTGCAAAAACAAAAAGGAAAGCCAGCGCGCACTGATCCTGACCGGCTTCATTGACGTTCCGATTGTTGCCATGTTTTTGGCGATTGGCGCGTGCCTATTTGCATTTTATCAGAAATTTCCAGATCCGAACCTCCCCATCAATACAGACCGCATTCTTCCATACTTCATTGTGACTCAGCTTCCGGTGGGCCTGAAAGGCCTGCTAATTGCCGGTGCGTTTGCAGCGTCAATGTCTACCATAAGCAGCTCGCTTGGCGCACTTTCAACCAGCGCAATCACGGACATCTATCGCCCATATATCGTGAAGGGTAGGCCTGATCGCCATTACCTGTTTGCAGCGCGTTGCGCAATCTTCATCATTTCAGTTCTTTTCATTCTCGTCACGCTCGTATTAAAACAATTTGAAAGCCAGATTCTCTGGCTGGGATTCAGGATCGTAGCGTTTACGTATGGCGCGCTTCTCGGCGTGTTTCTGCTTGCCGTTACAGTCAAACGCGGCAGCGACCGGATAAATATGATTGCCATGCTCAGTAGCGTCTTGCTGCTGATTTGCATATGGAGGATCGGCGAAGCCAAACCCAATCTTCAATTGGCATGGACGTGGTACCCGCTGGTTGCTCTGGTGTGGACGTACGGCCTTGGATTCTTCCTCGCTCCAAAACCGAAAGAATAAGTCGCAGACCACCTGCCTGGGGTGGCAACTGAAAAGACTCTGGAAAAAGAAATGGAAAAGGAGAAGCAGTGACAATCTACGGCAGCTCCTGTGGCCGTCCGATTTATCCTAATGATTCTTCTATTCTTTGAGAACTCTGTAGATCTGTGTCTCTGTGGCGATGTTTAATCAGAATGCGCTACTAGGTGAGAGTGCGGATTGCTGTTAATCATGGATTCTGGTTTTGCGCAGCCGCAGCGAGTTGGTCACTACGTTAATCGAACTGAAGGCCATGGCCATCTCGGCTATAACCGGATGCAGCAAGCCGAGAATGGCAATGGGGATAGCAACGAGGTTATAGAAGAAGGCCCAAAAGAGATTTTGTTTGATCTTGCGGAACGTAGCACGCGAAAGTTTAACTGCGGCCACCACGGCACTCAAATTGCCCTGAACCAGCGTGATGTCTGAAGATTCAATGGCAATATCAGTTCCCGTGCCGATAGCAATGCCAACATCCGCCTGGACGAGTGCAGGTGCGTCGTTTATTCCATCGCCAACCATTGCAACCAAACCCACTTCGCGCTGCAGACGCTGAATTTCTTTTGCCTTATCTTCAGGCAATACGTTTGCCAGCACACGGGCGATTCCCACTTGCTGCGCAATAGCGCGCGCGGTTCGTTCATTGTCTCCCGAAATCATAACCGCTTCCATGCCCATCTGCTTGAGCTGCTCGATAGCACGTTTCGAATCCTCTTTGAGCGTATCTGCAACTGCAATCACTCCTGCTATCTCTCCGTCCTGAGCCAACAGCATGACCGTCTTGGCTTCCTCTTCCAGGCGTTTCAATGTCTCCTGAAAAAATGCGACGTTTATGCGGTTCTCTTCCATCAATGCACGATTGCCCACAAGCACCTTGTGCCCGTTAACTGTGCCTCTAATGCCACGGCCTGGTACCGCCTGAAAATCTTCGGCCTCCTTAAGTGTAAGATCCTCCTGTTGCGCTCGCTGGAAAATCGCCTGGGCCAGCGGATGCTCAGACGATGCTTCCAGTGAGCCTGCGATTCTGAGCACTTCCTGTGCCCTCCAATGCTCTGCCTCCACAATGTCGGTCACTTCTGGCTTCCCCTTGGTAATAGTGCCAGTCTTATCAAAGACGATTGTGCGCACGTCGCGCATCAGCTGAATCGCTTCGCCTGAACGGATCAAAATTCCATGTTCTGCCCCAATGCCACTCCCTACCATTAGCGCTGTGGGCGTTGCCAATCCCAGGGCGCACGGACACGCAATGACCAGCACTGCGACGGCTGCAAAAATGGCGAGCGAGAGCGTGCCGACTTCTGGTTGCACCCAGGGAATCACGCGACTGCACCATACGACAATGGCGTGAAAAAATTCCGGAAAGACCAACCAGCCCGCAAACGTCAGAATCGCAATCCCCAGGATCGCCGGAACAAAATAACTGGTGATCCGATCAGCAAACTCCTGAATCGGAACTCGCGATCCCTGTGCCTCCTCAACCATCTTAATAACCTGTGCGAGGAATGTGTCCTTTCCCACTTTTGTGGCCTTTACCCGGAGGATGCCATGTTGATTGATTGTGGCACCAATCACGGCGTCACCAGGTTTTTTCTTCACAGGCATAGATTCTCCAGTTGCCATTGACTCATCCACTGCGCTCTCGCCTCGCACAACGAGCCCATCTGTAGGAATCTTCTCCCCGGGTCGCACGACCATTACGTCACCGACCTGCACTTCTTCAATTGGCAGTTCCTTCTCCTCGCCATTAATCTCTATGCGCGCGGTTTTTGCCCCGAGTTCCAATAACCTACGAATAGCCTGCGACGCTCGCCCTTTCGCGCGCGCCTCGATGTAGCGGCCCGTCAGGTGAAATGCCATGATCATGCCTGCAACACCAGCATAATTCTCCACACGTAGACCCAGCACATGCATAAACCCTGTGAAAAAAGCGGAGAGCGTGCCCATGGCAATCAGCACGTTCATATTGGCACTACCGTGCACCACGGCTGTCAAAGCACCGCTCATCGTCTTCAATCCAGGCCAGAACAGCACCACCACAGCCAGACCGATCAACCACCAGTGATACAGCGGAATCATCAAGCCGAACAGCATCTCCGGGATCATCAGCAGAATGATGGGGATTGTAAATACCCAGGCAACGGTCATGCGCCATTTTGCAATTTCCATTCTCTGAATGCTGAGGTCTTCCGCCTCAGCTCTTCTTCCCTCTTCCGTCACCGCATAACCGGTGCCCTCAATCGTTGCAATGATGGCCTTCTGGTCCAGCGCTGCAGGATTGTAGGTAATACGCGCCTCTTCGGTAGAGAAATTCACGTTCGTTTCAATCACGCCAGCTTGCTTGCGTAGCGCCTTTTCTATCGTTTGCGCACATGAGGTGCATGTCATACCCTGAATCCCCAGCGCGATCTGTTCGGTTTTGCTCCTGACGTGATAGCCACTCTTCTCTATGGCTTCGTGAAAATCCTTGATCCTGGAAATTTGCGGCTCATAGAGCACCATCGCCTTTTCAGTTGCAAAATTCACACGCGCTTCTTTCACACCCGCAACATTGGCGAGCGATTTTTCGATCGTCTGCGCACAGCTGGTGCATGTCATTCCATCAATGGCCAGGCTAACACGCTGGAGGCCTTTGGTCTCAGCCGAGGGCTCAACCGCCGCTTCTTCAACTGATTCTTCAGGCGCTGCCGAAAGATACCGTTCTGGGTCAGACTCAAAATTCTTCCGACATGCTGCCGAGCAGAAATAATACGTTTCGCCTTTGTAGTCGTACTTATGTTCAGCCTGGTCGGCATTAACATCCATTTGACAGACGACATCTTTTGCCATCGCGTTCTCTCTCCCAAAACACGTCTGGGCGTTTGATTAAACGCCCCTACAAAAAATTCTACCTCTCCGTCTTATTCGGTTCTTGCCCGTTCAATCGTCCCACGAAGAACTCAACGCTCTTCCAGACGCCAACCATCGTGATACACGCCGTAAAGGGGGCAATATGCGAAACAAGCCGCCAATCAAACGCTCCCCCTGCAAAAAATGAAAAAGGCGCACCAACAAGCAGAAAGACCACGAGAAAATCAAAACGACGTAGCCATACCAGCCACACAATCCCCAGCAGATAGAACAGCCGTAATACCGGAGTGCTGGAAAGGAAAATCCGTTTAGTAAACTCACCGACGTAAATTCGCCAGAACCCTCTAATGCTTCGCTGGACAACTTCTCCTGGCGAGTGCAATCTGAAGATATAGTCGAACATGGTGAGTTCAGGTCCACAAAACAAATCCTTTTCAACTTCTTCTTGCGTTGGGAATCCTGGTTTCCCTGCAAACTCCATATTGCCGAACCCTCGGGCGAGTGTATTCATAGAATAAAAGAAATCGCCATAGACAACTCGATTATGAATAAGGAAGGGCGAGGCCACCACGACCGACAAGAAAATCGGCAGAATAATCCGGGTGAAGTGCCACCTCCGCCTGATCCCAAAATAAATGATCACAGGAAAAATGAAGCTGTAGAACCCCAGATTGGCTAGCAGCCCTACGCCTGCAATGAAACCGAGCAGAATCGCCTTGCTGGTTGGTCGGTTAGTCGGTTGGTCGGTTAACCTATTAGCCGATGATCCGTCTGACTGTCTAACCGAAGACCGGGTGGCACGAAACAAGAACCATACAAACACAAGCACAAAAATAGTAAAAAGCTCGTGGCGCAATCCGCGCACGCTTAGCAGGTTTAACCAGTAATTCGTGCCATAGAGAAAGGTGGCAAACACGGCCACGAATCCATTGAACAAACTGCGCGCTATAAAAAATAGCAGGACTATACATCCAATTGACAACGCCAGCGTTAGTATCCGCAGGTTCAAATCCGAAGAGCCAAATACCAAAAACATCCCTTTGACAAACCAGATGAACAACGGTTCACGAACCCGCGTATCAAGTGGAGAGCTCATCTGGTCAGCAATCTGCCTATAATAAACGGCATCCGGGTCGAGAGGGTTGCCTGCATTCTCCTGCAAGAGAAAGATTTTCTGCCGCACTGAAACCGCAAGGATAATCAGAAGAAAAAAGAGATAGAGATGCTTCTTGGTGAGATATTTGCTCAGGCCACCCATGATTTCACTACGTCCGGTTGCTCGGTTAGTTAGTTAAAGAACAACTGATTAATCCGCCTGAGGCGGATAAACCGGTTAACAAATCGTTGGAGTAAAGCAAAAAAATCACACACTGCTCCCCACTGTCAACGCTTTTCCCTCTTAGGCTTCTCGTGCCTTGCACTAATACGCCATAGGCGTACAAGTCCTGAATGCCGCAGACACGCTTAGTCTTTGACACTGGCCCAGCGCGATCACACTCGCACATAAATGAGCCTTAGTGCTCAAAGTTGTAATTACGGCGATGTATTTCAACAATACATATCAAACCACAACGCCACCAAAAATTCAGAATGTAGAGGCACGCCGCGGTGTGCCCCTACATGCAAAATCTGTCCGCCGAAGCTAAGGCGGAGGCGGATTACCGCCGAAGGCGGATCAGGGTAAGGCTGGAGGTGAGAGGCTCGTGATTGTTGCGCGGTCGAGGATCAGACTGGCAGTTGGTGCGTCTTCGGGATTGAAGTTGAGTATGTCGAAGGAGACGATTAAGCCTTTGCCGACGCAGTTTGCTGGTGGGAGGAAGTACAGTCGGTCATAGATTGTATTTATGCTGGACGGGGAATTAGCTCTCTCACCGCTGCTTGCGATAAAAAGCCTCAAGCCAGCAATGCTCTGGAATATGCACCAAGGAAAGCGCTATATAATGAAGCCTGGAAATAGATCTTGGAATCTACTCAATGTTTAGCAATGCACGTAAACCTTTTTAACTCCCTTTCAGACGTGCTAAGGATAGAAGAACATTCACATCCCAGAGAAGCTTATTACTCTTTTGCTCTACTCTAACTGGCTAGCAGCGCAAAATCACCTTACTGCCGAGTCCTCACCAATGAATATATTACGGGTAAGTATGCCCGCCGTATTGATAATATACGCTACCCCCGCCATTGCCAATGAATGTATTGTGGGTATGATAAAAGACTGCTGAGTCACCTGAAATAAAAAGGCCGTGTCCAGTATTGTAGTCCAGATGGCCGTCATATGGGGAGTTGAAGGATAAAGAGCTACCATCTGCACGTATTCCACAATTCCCATTGTGTGAGAAATCACCGGACTCATAGAACTCTGCGTGAGCAGCAAATATTCTTATCCCGTGGCCAGTATTATATCTTAAAACACAGTTAAAGAATTGCCCGGTAGAGTACCGAGCAAGACTTATTCCTAAGTTACCATTGTGCTCCGCTAAGAGACTTCTGCCGACCACGTGAGACTCGGCAGAAAATTCAAAGCCATGCCACACGTTGTAGCTGCCGACGCAGTCCGTAATATCAACATATGTGTTGTTTAGGGTACGGAATCCCTTTTGGTTGTTATAACTTCCTTTGCAATTTCGCACTTTGTACATTCCGTGCATGAGCAACATACCGTCGCCCATTGCGTAATCGACCAATAGTCCTCTGAATGTTATATTGGTGCAACCCTCAGCCCTCACCGCGTTGGTCCTGACCGGCGCACTGGACACATCGTCGGTGCCCGTGACACGAACTGCCGGATCACCGGGAGAAGAGGGGGTCCAGCTTTGATCGCCGAGAAAGGTAAGGGACTTGCCTGGCTTCACGTTCATGCCAAAAACCTTCACCTCTTCCTTGTAAACTCCATCTGCAATGTCTATGGTCACGTTACATCGCAAACGTTCTGGAAGGATGTCGACCGCTGCCTGGATTGTTCGTTTTGCCGTGTCTGTGGTTAGACCGTTATTCTCGTCATTTCCTGTTGTACCGTTTACGTAGATGGTGAAGTCTTGCGTGCCGCTCACGATTCCTATGAGCTGTGGATTAATAATACGCCTGTCGGGTAATAGGCGCTGAAACCCATGCGTGCCATCACTGAACCAGATGCGGAGTTTGATCTGGCTCGGATGATTAAAAATGATGCGATTAATCGGTTCCATACCCAGAGCCGGGTCGCCGACCATTACATTAAAGATCCCGTCAGTGACAGCTACAGATACCGAAGCCCCTGGTTCATCGCCACCAACGCTCGTCCCGTCGTTGGACCAGAGGGTTATTGTACCCGGATTGTTCACAATGGCAAATTTGAAATAGCCGGTGCCATCATATGGCGTGCCCTGCACGCGCACCCGCCCCTGGTAGTTAAACATCACCAGGTCATCGGCAAAGATCGCGCCTGTAGTCGCTAACAGAATAATGCATGCAACAATTATTTTCATTTTTGCCATCATGGTGCATTCTCCTTTCAGAAAGTTTCTATTTACTTCCGACTAATACAGCATCCAGTCGTCCACTCTTGTTTCGGTGTCCTCTTTGAAACCGGTGGTTGAAGCTACCGAATAGTCAGTGCTGGCTTGCGACTCGCCATCAACACCATCGGCTTTTAGTAGCCAAACCACTTCATAATCTGCCGTTTGACTCTGATCACCGCCAATGCCAATCGCCGCGTAGTCAAGCGAATAGTCCGCAGCCGCAGCCAGAGCCGCCAAGAGCATTGCAGCAAGGCAGAACGCGCAAATCCGTTTCCAATAGAAAACACAGTATTGCTTTTCAGTAATCCCTTTGCACAGTCTTCCTATCATGCTCGAAACCTCCTATAAGAGGATTTTCGGATAACCCTTAATTAAATTTCAATTAGCAGATTTAATGTCATGAAGTCAAGGAATTTTTTCACATAATTTTATTATTTGTAAAACCACTCTGGCCCCTGATGCGTTATCATCAAAAAATAATGCGACGAGATTATAGACGTTTAAAAAATCAATGCCAAAAATTAAAAAAGAGAAATGGCGATCTCACTCGCACATTAAATAAGGAGCGCGAAATATCATTTCTCATACATAATCCTGCGCAAAAACCAAACATTCCTTGACGCCGCTTCTTTTTTGGGTAATAAATTACTGCCATATTGTAAGCAAATTGCGCAGACTCTCGTCTTACATGCCAAATTGTTAGAATAACAGGCAACCGAAGCTTCGCGGTTTGAAAAGCAATGTCCTATCACCTCACCATGGGTCAGGGATCCAAATAACAGGAGGTATGTTCCCAATGCATTCCTCAATCGTCAGAACCTTGCAGATTGCTGTCCTTGGGCTGCTGATCTGTCTCGCTCCAGCACAGGTACATGCGTCCAACTTCCAAATTCTGCTCATAGAGAATGACGTCCCAGTCTGGGTCGAGCGGGAAGATCCCTCTATCGCTGCGGCTCAGCAAGCGGCCCAATCCCCTGACCAAGGAATGATAGCGACGCTTGAGCGGATGGTGACCGCTCAGCTGGCTGGCCCGACGGCTTCCGAGGCCGCTGTCCGCCTATCAGGTCTTTTTCCTCCTGGTAGTGTGCTTGATCGGGTGGACGTCATTGACGGATGTGCAACCGTGCTACTCACTCTGCCAGTCGAGTTCCTGTACGGTGGGCTTGATGAATTGACATTCGAAAACATCGTCCATATAAGCATAGTTCTGGGAGAAGGTACCCCAGGGCTCAAGTCTCTCACAATATTGGCACGTACTCCTGGCGACTCAGACTACCACCCCCTCTCCGACTTCCTTCCTGCTCTCCCTCCGCCCATTGACAAGCCCAAGATTGAACGTACCGACACCGTCGAACCTGTCGCGGCCCCTCAGATGCTCGGGCAGCCACCGGTGCGAGGGCAACCTCAGCCAACCGGTGCCCTTACTGGAGCGTCAATCTTCCTGAGTCCCGGCCACGGCTGGTACTATAGCAGCGGCCTGGGGCGGTGGGCCACACAGCGCCCCAACACAAACAACATCATCGAGGATCTGAGCAACGCCGAGGCTGTGCTCCAGCACCTGACTCATTACCTGTGGAACGCAGGGGCCCGCGTCTACACCTGCCGAGAGCGCGATCTCAATGCGAACATGGTAATCGTCGACAACGGCGACGCCGGCCACTCGAGCACAGGGTCGTGGTCCACGGTATCGCTCTCGGACGCTTACAACGGAGACCTCCAGAGAACGACCACGGTGACAGGCTCGCCTACGGCCACCGCCACCTTCACACCCAACATTCCCGCGGACGGGCACTATGCCGTTTACGTCTGGTACCGAACTGCAGGTACTGGAACGACCACCAGCGATGCTCGGATCACGATCAACCACACCGGCGGCTCGACCATCTGGACTCAAAACCAGAACCGCGACGGGTATACCTGGAAATACGTTGGGACTTTCTATTTCGTGGCGGGAAGCAACCAGACGATCGGCTCGGTGATGATTGACAACCAGAGCTCCACAGCAGGCAACTATGTCGTTGCCGACGCCGTGCGATTCGGCGGTGGCATGGGCGACTATTCTGATGGTGGAAGCGTGAGCGGCGAGCCGCGCTGGGAAGAGTCGGGCAAGTACTATGCGGGCTTCATGGGGCATACATACTCCAACGGCACAGTCTGGGCCATGCCGCGCTACGCCGACTGGGAATGCGAGGATTCCTGGGAGGGGGGCTCCAATAACAACGCCGTCTACGTCTCCTGGCATACCAACGCCCCTAATCCCTATACGGGTACCTCGAGCTTCGCCTACTCCAGCGCAGGATGGGGAGGGCTTTTCGATGGCGTGGTCGGGGGTGACATCCTTCGTAACTATATACATAATGAGCTGATCAATGACATCATAACAGGATGGGATACTGAGTGGACCAACCGGGGTTTAAAAACGGCCAACTTCGGGGAGATCAACCCCTCCAACAACGATGACATGCCGGCCAGTCTCCACGAGATCGCCTTCCACGACACGCCCGCCGACGCCGAGGATCTCAGGGAGCCAAACTTCCGCCGTCTGACCGCCCGCGCCGTCTACCAGGGCATGGTGAAGTTCTATTATAACTATTACTACGTGAGTAACGGCAACAGCGAGTTCAACGACCTCACCCTACTGCCCGAGCCGCCGACCAACCTGCGCGTAACAAACAACGGGTCAGGCGGAGTCGCCATTGCCTGGGACGCCCCGCCCTACAACACAGGCAACAATCTGCTCGGCGATGCAGCAACGGGCTACCGCGTCTACCAGTCGACCACCGGCAAGGGCTTCGACAATGGCGTCGCCGTCGGCAGTACCTCAACGACAGTACTTGGCCTCACCCCGGGCGAGGTCTACTACTTCCGCGTGACTGCAACCAACAGCGGCGGCGAGTCGTTTCCAACCGAGACACTGGCCGTGCGCGTTCGCTCATCAGGCTCCGCGTCGGTTCTGATCGTCAATGGCTTTGACAGGATAGACCGCTTCGCGAACATCGTTGAGGACGATCCCTATGACGCTCAAGACCTACACCGCGGCTACCTGTGGCTTATGAACACTTACGACTATGTGATCGCCCATGCCGAGGCGATTGATGCCTACGGACTCGACTTCGACTCCTGCTCGAACGAGGCGATCATAGATAACCAGATCTATCTCACCGACTACCACACCGTCATCTGGATTCTCGGTGAGGAGTCCGAGAGAGACCCGGACGGGAATAGTACAGGCCATGACGCTTTCAGCGCGACAGAGCAGACGCGCGTGACCAACTTCCTCAATGGCGGCGGCCGTCTTTTTGTCAGCGGCTCTGAGATTGGCTATGACCTCGACGGGTACAACAACGGACGCACATTCTACGAGAACACCCTCCACGCCGACTACATGGGCAACGACGCCAATACCTATACCGCCTCCGGCGCCACAGGGAGTATCTTCGACGGCATCTCGCTGACCTTCGACAACGGCTCCTCTATTTATGACGTCGACTGGCCCGACATCATCAGCGCCAACACTGGCTCTACCCTCGCCATGAACTATGGCGGGAGCGGAGGCGCCACTTCTATCGACAACTTCGAAGCGATTGGCGGGTGGATGGATCCCAATTACTCAGGCCAGACAAGCGCTGACCCTACGAGCTCGTTCGTCATCGCCAGCTCCCCTACCCACGAAGGCTCCGGGTCCGGGGATCTCTACTATGTTTGGGGCGCTGGTAGCCACATCCGAGAATACAATAGTAGCCAACCCCAGTTCCCGGCTGCTTCCGACTTGTCCCTCTGGATCTATGGCGACAACTCGGGCCACCAGATCCGCATAACCCTGCGCGATCCTGTGGACATCGAGCTCTTTGCCAATAACTATACGACCATTAACTTCACTGGGTGGCAGGAGATCACCTGGAATGATATTGCGAACAACCCGGGCACCCGCTGGTTTGGGTCGGGCGACAATGCCATCTCCGGATCCACCGTGATCTTTGACAGCATTGAAGTGCACAAATTGGGCGCAGGCGACACCGGCAACCTCTATTTCGATGACGCCACCTTCAGCCCCACCAGCGGTGGTGGAAATGTAGCCGCGATCCAGTACAGCGGCGGGTCGCCCAACCGGCGCATCGTGATGCTTGGCTTTCCCTTCGAGACCATCACCAGCGCAAGCGTGCGCAATTCCGTGATGCAGGCCGTGCTTGTCTTCTTCGGAACAGCCACGCCAACGCCTACTCCTACTCCGACCCCAACGACAACTATACCCGTCAGGGAATATACGTTTGATTCATCTGTTGAGGGTTGGACATTCCTGGGGCTAAGTGGTACGGGGTTCTCCGGGGCATCGTCCAGCTATAGTGGTGGCCGAATCAGCATCAGCTCAGCAAGTGATTCAACGAGTCGCGTGGGGTTCTGGCAAAGCCCGCCGACCGATATTTATTACGTGGCGGGTAATGTATACAGGGCCAGGTACCTGGTTTCATCCAGTCAAGCCACGGCGTCTCAGAATCCGCAGTTCCGCATGCGCTGGATCCATGATCAAGCGCTCGAGTCCGCAACGCAGGTAGTGAATGCCTCAGGCTCACTCAGCAACTCCTTGCCAACTGATCCAACAACGAAAGAATACGCTTGCTACTTTGCGCCGATCCTGAGCGGCGACATGGGTGTTGCCTTTGACATGCTTGATTTCAGCGCAGGGCAGTATGGGGTGCACTATGTTGATCAGGTTACAGTGGAGCGGTTCCCTCGTCCGAGCATTGGCACACTGGTCGATATCTACGACTCAGCTGGCGACTTTTCCAACTGGGGATTCATGACCAACGTAGGGTTTGGCCCAGTTATCTCAGGCGGAGCAGGCACGGGCACGCTCTCCATTACGTCCACCGTTGCTAACGCCAGCAATTATGGATTCTGGCAGTCGAGCGGGACGGCAAATGAGCTGACATATGTGGCGGATAAGCTCTACCGGGCGACATATACGCTGAGGTGCCCGACTGAGTCGGCGCGAAACGACATGCCACAGGTCAGACTGCGGTGCCAGAATGAAGACGGCCAGATGACCGCGACAATGGAGCTGAACAGCCAGGGTATCGGCCCAGGAGCAATGCCAGAAGTCCTTGGTACTGACTACGATGTCTACTTCGAGACCCCAACGCTGCCCGGCTCACCAACAACGGGACAGGATGGGTTTATCGTCGTGATCGATATGCTTGACTTCGATGCGACGAAGGGCGGTACCATCTACATGGACAGCGTTGCGATTGATTATCTCACGATTCCTTAGACGTCAATCAAACGAACCCCGGAATACTGAGTAGGGGCGTATTGCAATACGCCCTACTTGGTCTTGCTGGAAAAAACTGGATACAGTGATCATGTCAGGTGAAATGCATCTTTTGAAATGCTGCAAAGCCAACTAGATCTCCGTGATTTGTGCTATTCCAGTTTGCTTTCCGGAAATACTTGCAAACCGCGCTCTCCTGTAGTAGCAGATTAACATCAGAATTGCACAAGCCTCCAGAGATAAAGGAGGAAGCTGATCATGTACGAGACAATCAAAGTGACGTGTCCCTGCTGCAAAACCATTCTAATTGTTGATCGCAAAGAAGGGAAAATACTGGAAGAGCGGCGACCAATTCTTGAGGAGTCGAGCGGTGATCGCTTTCAAGATGCGATGAAAAAGGTCAGAGGGCAGAAAGAATTTATTGAATCGAAAGTACAGGACACCAAGAAGCGCATGCAGGACCGTAAGGCGAAACTCGATAAGATCTTCGAGGAAGAACTAAAAAGGGCCAAAGAAGAAGGCCCACCTGAAAAGCCGCTGCGTCCCATTGACCTTGATTAACTCTTCCCCTTCTCGTGCCAACGGGTTCTTATCCGCGGCACCCACCGGTGCACGTGCTGTGCGTACTGGCGATAGGCATCACCGAAGCGCAACTCCAGCCGAGGTTCCTCAATCACCACAAAGTAGAAGTGAAATCCCAAAGCCAACACCATCGCGTAAAGTAAAATAAATACTGATTGGAAAAAGAGGCCAAGGCCTAAAACCGTAACGACATTCCCCAGAATTATCGGATTCCGGCAATAGCGGTATATCCCCTGAGCCATCAGCTCCTGTGCTGGCCTAAAGCACGCCGGTGTACCGTGGCCCCGACGACTGAATGGAGCCATGCAGGCACCTGATATCACAAGCCCTCCAATAATCAGAAACAGGGCCGGCACTTTTAGTATCAACGCGGATGGGAGCATCTTGAGGTGCGCAAGCTGCTCCAGCCTGTAAGCAGCATATGGAAACCCGCCAATTAAAACCAACTCATAAACCAGGCTATAAACCCAGCCGCTGAGCATAAGTAACTTCGTCTGCGACGCTTTCATTGTCTTATCTCGTAACCCGATGACTTTCATGCCATACGCTGCGACCGCAGTCGGAAAAGCAGCGTCCAGCCCAGACTTGCAAAGGTCAGCACACTGTACTCAGCTATTCGCTTGGGAAGGTACGATATCCGCATTCGACGCGACGACCACTTCTGCACGTTCTGCTGTAACGCTGCTAAGAAACAACAGGCACAAGGAGATTCCCCTGAGGCTTTATCCGAATTCCGTTTGAACTCGCCAATCTTACTATGATATTTGCTTCGCATGTCAAGCCAGAAGTACGCCACCCACAGACCATGCTTCCTTGCACTACAAAAACAGCGATTGACGGCTGCCGGGTCAGACATTTGATGTCAAATAGGTATGAGACAATTCGCGAGAAAGACAACATATAAAGCGGAGAGCATAAAAGAGGCTAATCCTGGAATTCTTCTTTAGTACGTCGGCTTTCACCCGACAAAGTGATCTTCTTCGTCACCACATTCAGCCATGCGGCACTTTCCCACAGCTCCCAATCCAGCGGCGTCATCCGGCGTTCGGTTTTAGGGAGCTGGCCGAAGAACCGATTGCGCTTGTATATGCGAACCCAGATGCACTTTCGGTCGCGGTATACTTCGCACATTCCGCCGGTAGGCCCGCCGCAGGGGCCGTTGCGCATTTGCTTGGGACAGCGCATAGGGCAGACAAATCCAGTACTCCGCAGAATGCACTGGCCACACATAGAACAGCGAAACAATACGACCTTCGCAATCCGCTCTGCGTTGTAGCAGATTCCGTATCCAACATCGCGAAGTAATAATGACATACTCATAACAGGTCTCGTTACGCGCGACTATGCATTAGCCACCGGATGAGCAGTAACATCCACTACTGGCCGTGGCAGCAGGCCTGCTTCTTTCACAATTGTCGGAATCACAGATGCCCATTTCAGAGGCATGAGATGTACGCCGCGAATACCGGGTGTCTGGCGGACGTGAGCGATGATCTCCAGTGCTACGGCGATCCCTTCGGCTTGTGGGTCGTGCGCCTGCTTCATCCGCGCTATCAGCGCATCAGGTATCATCAATCCGGATACGTGCTCTTTCATATATTCCAACGGCCTGGCCGATTTGGCAGGCGAAATGCCTGCAATGATGAAGACACGCTCGTGAATCCCTTCGGCTCGAATTTGTTCCATGTACTTGTCGAACCGTTCCAGGTCAAATATGCATTGGGTTTGAACAAACTCCGCACCAGCGTCAATCTTCTTTGCCAGATGGCGCACACGCCACTCGAAGGGCTCAGCAAACGGATTAGCGCCTGCGCCAATGAAAAGTCGCGGCTCGGTCTTAATCTCCCCGCCGGAAAAGAACCGCTTATCGTCGCGCATGCGCCGTACCATGCGCAGGAAGTTGCATGCATCAAGATCAAAAACCCCTTTGGCACTCGGATGATCACCCAGCGTCTGGTGGTCGCCCGTCAGGCAGAGCACATTCCTGACACCCAACCCTGCGGCCCCAAGGATATCGCCTTGCAGCGCAATACGGTTGCGATCGCGACACGTCATCTGCAGCACCGGCTCCAGGCCTTCGCGCACGAGCATCGTACTGACTGCAAGGCTTGACATGCGCACTACGGCCGATGCGCTATCCGTAACGTTAATTGCATCCACCACGCCACGATAATACTTCATCTTGCGGTAAATAGCCTCGGCATTCGCAGACTGCGGGGGCTCCAGCTCTGCGCATACTACAAACTGCCTCGTCTTCAGCAACGCCTCCAACTTGCTCAAATAGCCGGCCATATACAATTAGCCTCTCTCAGGATAGCCCGATAATCTTCCCGTTCTCATCAATATCAATGCGTGTCCCGCCTGGAACTGACGGCAGCCCTGGCATCGTCATGATGTCGCCCAGTAGCGCGTAGAGAAATCCTGCACCTATGGCTGCCCGGACTTCCCTTATCGGTATGCTAAATCCAGTAGGGCGTCCTTTGATCTTCGGATCATGGGATAGCGACAGATGCGTCTTTGCCATGCAGATGGGCAAATTTCCAAATCCGTGATCCTCATAGAAGCAAATTTGCCTCTTTGCCAAAGGCAAGTATTCGATCTCCTCGGCGCCATACATTTTCGTGGCAATCGTTTCGATCTTTTCCATAATCGGTGCATCGAGCTCGTAAAGAAAGCGAAACTGCTTTGGCTTATCTGCTGCTTTCATCACCGCCTGCGCCAGCTCCGTGCCACCTTCCCCTCCTCTGGCCCAGACCTCACTCACCACAGCATCCTCTGCCCCTGCATTGAGCGCTGCGTCGCGGATTACCTCAATCTCAGCCTCGCTATCGCTGTCAAAGCGATTAATCGCCACCACCACTGGCACTCCATACATCAAAACATTTTCAATCTGCTTTTCCAGATTCGGAATTCCTTTCACGAGAAGAAACAGACTTTCCTCCTTGAGACGCGGATCAAACGGTTTGCCAGGCACGATCTTAAACGCGCCGCTGTGCATTTTCAGCGCACGCACAGTACAAATCAAAACGACGGCATCAGGCGTAAGACCACTGGAGCGACATTTTATGTTCATGAATTTCTCGCATCCCATGTCTGCTCCAAAACCACTTTCCGTAATCACATAATCCGCGCATTTCAGACCGATGAGATCCGCCAGGATTGACGAATTGCCATGCGCAATGTTGGCAAATGGTCCGGTATGTACCAGACATGGTGTGTTCTCGATTGTTTGCATCAGCGTGGGTTTGATTGCATCCTTGAGCAGCACGGCCATTGCACCTGCGCACTTGAGATCTTCCGCCGTAATCAGCTTACCGTCGTAGCTCTCAGCAACAACAATTCGCCCCAGACGCTGGCGCAGGTCAGCCAAACTGGTGGTCAGGGCGAGAATAGCCATGACTTCCGAAGCCACTGCAATGTCAAACCCCCCCTGACGAATCGGTCCGTCAGTCCGTCTTCCCAGGCCTATGACAATGTTACGCAACGCACGGTCGGATATATCAACCACGCGCTTCCAGCTGATCGTATGCGACTGTATCCCCAGGGCGTTCCCATGGTGTATATGGTTGTCAATAAATGCAGCGAGCAGGTTGTTCGCTACACTCACCGCATGATTATCGCCTGTCAGGTGTAGGTTGAAATCCTCCATTGGGATGACCTGTGAGTAGCCGCCGCCAGCGGCTCCCCCTTTGATCCCGAATGTCGGCCCCATACTGGGCTGGCGCAACGTGGCAACCGCAGTTTTCCCCAACCGATTCAGTGCCATGCTGAGCCCAATGGTAGTGACGGTCTTACCCTCGCCCAGAGGAGTGGGCGTAATGCATGTGACGTCAATGTATTTCCCGTGCGAATGATTCTCAAGTCGCTTGAGCGCATCCAGCGAAATCTTCGCCTTGTACTTCCCATAGAGCTCCAGCTCCTCCTCCTCCAATCCCATAGATGCCGCGGTGTCCTGAATAGGCTTAAGAGGTGCGGATTGCGCAATTTCCAGATCAGGCTTCATCTCCGGCGTTGCGCCTGGAATACGACTCATGGTTTGCTCTTCTCCTTCGGCTCCGTGCCAGACTTAGTCTGTGTAGCTGTTCCTTTCTCGCGATGTATGGTCATCTCGACGCAGTCAAGAATGCCGGTGAGTGGAACATTCGGCTTCCGTACGGAAACCTGAATTCTCTCAATATTGTGGAAGTTGGAGAACATGACATTCGCCACGTCCTCGGCGAGTGCCTCGATCAAATGATATTTCCTGGTGTTCATCATGTTGCGGATCAGGTTGTATACCTTTTCGTAGTCCACGGTATCTTTCACGTTATCCGACTGGCCGGCGGGGCGGAGATTCAAATAAATATATACGTCCAGGAAAAAGCGTTGCCCTACTGACTTTTCCGCCTTCGTGGTACCGTGAAAAGCATAGAACCCCATGTTGGAAAGCTTGATGCAGTCAAGATCAGCCATTTAAGTGAGTCCTTCAAATCGTCCGCTGCGATCCGCTTCCAGGTAGCGCATGCAAAACTCGTCCTCTCCAAGAAGCGCTTCAGCCGCAGCGATATTGGCCATGAGCTGCTTGTCCAGTGGATCAAGGATTGCTGCCTTAAGCCCGCTGGCCATGGCCGTTATCATAAACGTCTGGTTAAGCAGCTTGCGCTTTGGCAGGCCATAGGAGACATTGCTCAGCCCGCAGCTAGTCCGAACGTCTGGATACCGTCTGGTCACTTCCCGCAACGTTCGCAATGCCAGCTTCCCATAGATGGTATTTGTGCTGACCGGCCTAATAAGCGGATCAATGTAGATACGCTCCGCGGGAACCTGGTCGTCTTTCAGACGTCCGATCAGCCTGTCAATCACACCGAGAATCTGCTCCTCATCGTCCAGGAGACCACGCTCGTCCATACTCAACGCGATCACCGAAGCCTCATATTTCCGTACAAGCGGCAGAACCTTCTCATAACGCTCAGGTTCGCCGGAGATAGAGTTGATAATAGCGTTCGGCCCGGCCAGCCGAAGCCCGACGTCCAATGCCTCATAGGAAGGACTGTCAATACACAAGGGAATCTCAGTGACCGAGCGAATTGTCTTTACCAGCCACTCCATATGCTCCGGTTCGTTCGCCACAAAAGCACCAGCGTTCACGTCCAGGTAGTCAGCACCAGCTTCTATCTGCTTAAGTGCAATATCTTTGATCGCTTCGGTATCGCGTTGCTCAATCATTGCCCGAATCCTCTTCCGCGTTGAATTAATCAGCTCTCCAATAATAATCATTCTGTATCTCCCGGCATGTAATTAGTTTGCCTTCAGTAAGCTTTTCACAAGATCAACTGCAGATGCTGCATCTGTGGCGTATCCGTCGACGCCAATTTCATCAGCATATTCCTGCGTTACCGGCGCACCACCAATCACAATCGGAACCTGGAAATCTAAACTGGCGCTGCGAATGAGATCAACGTTACTCTTCATTCCCACCATCGTCGTTGTCAGCAACGCGGACATACCTACAATAGCACCACGGTTCTCCTTACTCGCCTCAAGAAATTTCTGCCCTGGAACATCAATCCCAAGGTCAACAATTTTGAAACCCGCCCCTTCGAGCATCATGGCTACCAGGTTCTTTCCAATATCGTGCAGATCACCTTTTACCGTGCCAATGATAAACGTCCCGGCCGGCTTTACCCCGGTAGCCACCAGCAGCGGCTGCAAAACCACCATCCCGGTCTTCATGGCACGTGCTGCAATCAGCACTTCAGGCACGTAGCATTCATTCGCTTTGAAGCGCTTGCCTACAACTTCCATTCCGGCAATCAGCCCCTCGTTGAGAATCTCGATCGGAGAGACGCCTTCTTTTATGGCCTCTTCTACCAGCTCAAGCACCCCGGGTTGACCTTTCCTGGATGGCGGATATGCCGCATTCTTATCAGCCTTTCCGCAGATTACATTCTCAGCAATATCTTTCAAATTTGCCATTGGACATCCTCCTGGCATTTATTAATGTGATAGCCCCAATGGAGCTAAAAATCATGAAATCTTAGAAGACGCGCACACACTGAATAGGGAAGAACTTATAAACAGATAATCGTTTAATCGTTCAATCGGGGCTGATTTTATTGTAGCTACATAACAATTGTCTAGTAGATTATTGCCATTTTTTGGTAATTTCTTGCTGTAAGACGGCTCAGCTCTTATGCACATATAACCGACAATAAAACTAAGACCCTTAACCTGCCGTGCTTATTACCATTCCCGGATTATTAAATATACCTAATATACTTAATGTCTCCCAGAAATGTCTATCGGAGGCTTGCCTTATTTTAGAACCTTCTTTCGGTATTGTGCAGGAGTAATACCTTCGTATCTTTTGAAGACCTTGTCAAAGTAGCTCTGGTCATTATAGCCTGGCTGAACAGCAATCCGCGCAAGTGCTCGACCAGGAGAGATGCAGACCAAGAAACAAAATCGGCTGAAGCCCTGCGAAGAGGCTCAACCGCGCATTGCGAGACACATCTCGGCAGGCCGACCGAGCATGGGCGTAAGTTCTACTTTTCAGTGGGAGATGTTACGACATCATTCTTCAACGGTGTCGCGCCAGGCATCTGCTCGATTCTGCGAATTGCATCCCTCGCTTCTCGTCGAATAATCTCCTTACGATCACGCTCAAGCTTACGCAAAACCGGTATGGCCTGCGGATCACCGATAAGACCCAATGCGCGGCCAGCCGCCCCCCGCAGCTCCAGCTGGCTGCTGGCTATCTCCATCAGTACCGGCACGGCCTCACTACTCTTCATATGCTGCAGCACAAAGATCGTGTAGTATCCGGTTAAAACATAGGGGAATTCTTTCTGGTACTCCCCTTTCTTCAGCGGTGCAATCGCCTTGATCAGGCTAAGACAGATACGTTCTGCCGGCTCACCCATCGCAGCAATATCATTTATACACGCCTGATTCAGCTGACGCTTCTCCTCTTTGGCCAACAAACCATCGTACTCCAGCTGGCTCTGGCTAAACTCTATCCCCGACATCAAGCAGAGAGCCACCAATGCCTCGCGTTCATGTAATGAAAGCCCCTGTTCCCTGAAAAATGGTGTCATGGTCTTAAAACAGTATCTGGCGTGACCCGTGATGCCCCGGGGATCATAGTCCGGGCCAAGCCTCTGGAGAAACTGTGCAGCGAACTCTTCGCACGCTTCATCCCATTCTATCACTGGGCCCATGGTTTCTTGCTCGCTTGCTTGTTCACCGCACGAAAACAATATAGCCATACAGACGAAGGCTATCGAGAGCAGATGTATCTTTTTCATGACCAATACCTCAATTTCCCTGTTACGTGTTTTCATCTCGTGCGTATGATTAAGCACCTTTGCGCGCGGGACCAAAAAGCCGCATAATCTATATCTATAAGCTTTAGTACGCTGAAACATACCCTGCAAGACCCCTTGAGCCGCGGGGATCTGCCGCACCAACCACCAAGCCGCTCTCTGGATCAATCATTGCTCCCTGCGCGCGAGCAAATCTGAGCTCCCCAAGCCCGGCAGGTCTGGAAAAGCTCTCTCCCTGTGCCATCATTGCGTCCAATACACGTGGAAAAAAGAAATCTTCAATCGCGTAACTCGGACGACCCCACACGGGCGGAAGAAAACGTGGCGCCTCGATGGCCTGCTGCAGCGACTTCCCGTAGTCAATTATATTGATCAGAATCTCCAGAGCAGTGGATGGAATAAAATCCCCACCCGCTACGCCAATCGTGAAATAGGGTTTTTTTACATCTTCGGGTGTTTTTCGAAAAACAATCAGCGGAGCCAGATCCGTCCGCACGCGCACTAGCGGCAAGAGTGAGTTGATCTCACCCTGCTCATGCCTAAAGTTCCGCAGTTCGTTATTCAGAATTATCCCCGTACCCTTTACCATATGCCCGCTCCCGAACCACCCGCTCAGAGTATGGGTGAGGGCAACCATATTACCATCGCTGTCTGCCACTGCCAGATGAGAGGTGTGGCCCGGTTTAGCCACTATAGGTGTTGGCTCTACGCTTTGCGTCTCTCGTGCCCGGATGTCTCCGAACTGTTCCCGCGCAAAGGTTTTCGAAAGATAATACTCAGTTTCAAAGTCCCAGAATGCCGGGTCTCCAGTTTTGAGTGCAATGTCGTAACCGACCTTCATTGCCTCGGACAAATAAAAGAAATTACGCTGATCTGCAGTATACGGCTCTGGTCCAAAGGTATAATGGTTTAGCATCTGAAGCACGGCAATCACGGTTATCCCCCCCGCGCACGGCGGAGAACCGCCATAAATAGTATAGCCCCGATATTCTCCAACCACGGGCCTGCGGATGACCGCGCGATACTGCGCTAGATCTTCCTTAAAGATCAGTCCTCCGTTCGCGCGCATATCAGCGTCAATCTTATCTGCAATGGCGCCCTTATAGAACGCGTCAGACCCATACGCCGCAATACTGCGCAGCGTCGAGGCAAGATCAGGATTCCTGAATCGCTCACCTGCACGGAGTGGACGACCATCTCGGAAAAAGAGTTTGTTCATCTCCGGATCACTGGCCAGAGATCCGCTCATCCTTTCAATGCCGAATGCAGTCCGCTCATCTAGCGGAAATCCCTCATCGGCAAGCTGAATAGCCCGAGCAAGCAGTTCGTGCCAGGCGACCTTGCCGCTGCCAAAACGCTTGAACGCGAGATGCAGACCGCGGACTTCACCAGGAATGAGTGCTGCTTCAGGGCCGTGACGCTTCCATCGCCCGTCTTCGGTCTTCAGCGCCGCGTTGTCCCACGTGGCGTGGATCGGCGCCTGCGAGCGAAAATCCACGACTACCGGCTCCGCCATTCCACTCCGGTAAATCAACATCATCCCTTCCCCACCAATCCCGCACGATCCCAGCTCCACCACGTCGCTCACAAAGGCGGAAGCCACTGCTGCATCCACCACATTGCCCCCCTTTTTCAAAATCTCTATACCTGCCTCAGGAGCATACGGATTCGCAGCTGCAACCACACCCTTCTGTCCTGTCGCCGTGGCATTAATCTGCGGTAGATGCAGTAATATATTGTAGATCAATTCTTGAAATTCAGCCTCCGTTGAAACGTCACGGATTTTCTCACTGTATTGTGTCTTCATTGTTCTCCAAGCCTGTTCGCCTGATCGCCCTAAATAATAGCGCTGATTCAGATCAGACCAAACCTGCTCGAACAGCTCTTGCGGCTCCATCAGGCACGCGAACGAAATCCTCTTCGTCTCCGGCCTCTCAAGGCTGATCGAGACTTCCCAGATCTTTCCATCCTCCGCATACACTAATCCCGTACTATCAGGTAACCAGGAATACGCAGTCACCTCACCTGGCACAATCGTGCGCTCTGCCTTGTCCGTCACATGGTAAATACTGAGGCCTCTTCTCACAAACGCCAGGTATCGGCCATCCGGAGACCACTGTGGATTACGTCCACGCAGCCCAGCGAGAATTTCCGGCTCGTCACCTTTTACCTTGAGCGTAGCAATCTGATCCCTTTGATTGTGAAACGTCGTGTAAACAATAGTCTTACCTTTCATATCCCAATAGGGCTGGGTGTCAGGAAAGAGGTTCGTGGTCAGACGGCTCGCGTGCTTACCCTCAACATCCATAAGCCAAAGATCCGGATTGCCACTTCGATCCGAAACCCACACAATCCAGCGGCCATCCGGCGACACGCTCGGCATCATCTCATTCGCAGTGCTCGATGTTATCCGATCAACACGTTTTGATGTGACAGCCACCTGCCAAAGATCTAGAGTCTCGCGCTCCTTCATCGCGAACACTATCTGCTGCCCATCCGGTGTCCAGCTCGGATCCTGAATCTCACCGTCAGCCAGCCGCTGGGTCTCTCCTCCGGCTTTTGGCATGACCCAGAGCGCATTATGAAGAACAAATGCCACCTGATTGCCGTCGGGTGATAGTGCCAACTGCCGCACACCTTCAGTAATCATAATGGGGGAGGCACTGATGCTCAACTGCACCAGGATTAGCCATACGAACACGAGCCCCTCCCACTTTATACTTCGCTTGCAACTCATAACAATTCCTCCAAACCTTGGCTGTTTATGTAGCGTCAACATATCCACAGCTGCCGCTGTTGAAACCGATAAGCCCGCCATCTTGCATCAGAACATAAACTTCCGCATCCCCACGTTTACAACAAGCCCGAACAGAAGAAAATTTGTGAGAAGCGACGATCCACCGTAGCTGATGAACGGCAGCGTGAGTCCCGTCACCGGCAATAATCCCACCGACATTCCTACGTTCACCAGTATGTGAATAACAAATATCGCAAGTAGTCCAATGACCAGGTAGCAGCCAAAGAAGTCCTGCGCATCGCGGGCAATTCTTATTCCCCGCGCTATCAACACGCCATACAGCATAAGTAAACCCATACATCCAAGATAGCCGAACTGTTCACCCAGGCTGGAAAAGATAAAATCCGTATGATGCTCGGGCAGAAATTGTAGCGCTGTTTGGGTCCCTTGCTTCCACCCTTTACCCGTCAGCTGGCCTGAACCCAGTGCAATCTTTGCCTGAATGATGTTATACCCACGATTAAGCGCGTCCGATCCAGGATGGAGAAAAATCGAGATGCGCTGTTTCTGGTAGGGCTTGAGGAACGGATACATCGCACCCGCCCCAGCAAGAAAAAGCACCATCAGCGTAATTAACACACGCTTTCTAGCGCCGCAAATGAACAGCATAATAAAGAGTGCAGGTAGAAAAAGTGCCGCTGTACCGATGTCTGGCTGCTTCAGAATGAGCAGAGTTGGCACCGCCACAAGAAGCACCGGGATGGCAACCTGACGAATGCTCTTAATACGCAGCGTGCGGCTTGAGAAGTATGCGGCCAGGACTATGACAACCGCCAGTTTGGTAAACTCCGATGGCTGCATACGTATTCTACCAAAAGAGAACCAGCTCGCTGAACCTTTGATAGTCATCCCTCTAACCAGCAGGATGACAAGTAGGATCACGCAAATCGCATAAAGCGGGTAGGCAAATCGCTTGAGATGACGGTAATCAAAACTAATGGCGATCCCGAAACCGATCAGACTAACCAGCACCCATACCGCCTGGCGCTTAGCAATCCCCTGCAAATGCGGGATCGCATGAGTTGACCCGTACATCACTATAATGCCAACAAGGCTGAGCAGCAGGATCAGGATGAGAATGAAAGAGTCAAAGTGTTTGAGCAATCGGCGATCAATCTGTATATACTGCCACAGCGCCACGTCGTCTTATCTCTCCCTCGTCTGAAACAACCAGTCAAAAATAACGAAACAAGGCGCGGCGAATATACCGGTGATCGCGCACTGAAGCAGGCCAAGCGGAAGATGCAATCCCAGTGTGAGCCACGCCACTATCACGATAGCAACGTTGTGCATAACGAGCAAGCAGACTGCAAGAACTGTTTTGTCTGCGTACGTATCAACAAAGAAATGCCTCTTCAACTGCGCGCTCAGAAACCCGATCAGCGTCAGCCCGAATGCCGACAGCCCGATTGGCTCATACGCAAGGAGACCGTAAAGCATCCCGAAGACGAATCCCAGCACCGCTCCCCTAGTCTCTTCCCATTGCAGGCCGATAAATATTACCAACAGAGCCAGCAGATGAGGAACAGGCACGCGATAGCGCACCAGGTATTGCACCGCGAACTCAAAAAACAGGACAGCTACTACAAGTAGAAGCAGCTTAACCGTGCTGCCGATGCGAAACAGCCGAGCGGGGGATATCGTACTGTAACTGTTCAACTCCCCTCCTCGCTGCCCAGAATAATCAGAACCTCTTCCAGGCGATTCATATTCACGGCTGGCTTGACCATGGCAATAACCTGACCATACTTGTTTTTCTTAGCGCCATGAACGGTTCCCACAAGCAACCCACCAGCGAAATGCGATCCCTCCAGTCCCGAGCTCACCACAGTCGCCCCTTCTTGCGGCCCCTCACCAGACTCCTCAAGCAGCAGTTCGTAGCGCTCCGGCGTACCGAGACCACGCACGATGCCACGCTCACGGGTCTCTTCAACCCTCACACCCACGGCGCTTCGCTGGTCAATAAGAAGTTGAACCACTGCGCTATTCGGTGTCACCTCGCGAACAATTCCAACCAGCCCCGTCACGTGCACAACTGCCATGTTTGTCCGTACTCCTTGAATGATACCTTTATCAACGACCACAGTTCGACTCCAGGGGCTCGGACTCACGGCCGTGACACTCGCCGGAAGCAATCGAAGCGACCTGGTAAGATCAAGCGTCTGTAGATCTGACAGACTCTGTAGCTTTAGCATCTCATGCTTCAGTAGCCGGTATCTAACCTCCAGTGCGGCCAGTTCTTGCTGCAAGGCTTCATTCTCACGGCGAAGCGACGAGCGGCTCAACGCCACGTCAAAGAAATCCACCACGCGTTCATCCACCCAAGCTGTCGCCTTAAATAGCGGATCGAAGATCACCAGCGCAATGCGCCCTGCCTGACTCTCGCTCAGTGCTTGTCTCTGTTGCGCCATGAGGATAAGAAAGGAGAGAAATATTAGCAGGAAGAAAAGAATGAGTTTCCGATACGTCCACAATCGCTTAAGATTCATGATGAGCACCCGTTAGCCATAACGGGCTGTCTCCAGGACCCAGTCCGATGCATATGGGGAATTGAATAGGGGTGACGAAAATCTTGCAGCCGCGGTTCGCGCCCCTGAATCCCCCTGAGAACCACAGTTACAACCCATCACTACCGTGGCCCCTCAAGAAAGTAACCGCTCGGGCACAAACCTAGCTGATGTCCGGCCGGCCGAACTGCGCCCACGACAACCGCTGCTGCACTGCCCGGCGTCCCAAGGCTCAACGCTTCATGCTCTCTAACTTGCTCAGCATTTCCAACGAGTCGAGAGTCTTCCCAGTGCCGAGCACGATCGCGGTTTCAGGATTTTCGGAAAGCCGAACCGGCAGCCCCGTCTCACTGGCCAAAAGCGTGTCCATACCCTGAAGCTGAGAGCCTCCACCAGCCATGATAATACCCGCATCTACGATATCCGCAGATAACTCAGGCGGCGTCTTCTCCAGCGTGGCCTTGACCGCGTCAACAATCGTCGTGATAGGCTCGGCCAGAGCTTCGCGTATCTCCTCCGAGGTAACCTCAATCGTGCGCGGCAATCCTGCAACAAGATCCCGCCCTTTAATCACCTGGACATACTCCTCCGGCAACTTATCCGCAGAGCCAATCTTGATCTTGATCTCCTCAGCCGTTCGCTCGCCAATCATCAAATTATATTTGCGTTTGATATGCTGCGCGATTGCATTATCCATCTCATCGCCAGCCACCCGTACAGATTTGCTGACCACAATACCGCCCAGCGAGATCACCGCCACCTCAGTAGTCCCGCCACCAATGTCAATCACCATACTGCCCGATGGCTCAGTGACCGGAAGACCGACACCTATTGCCGCGGCCATCGGCTCCTCCATGAGGTAGACCTCACGGGCGCCCGCCTGGTACGCTGATTCCCGCACCGCGCGCTTCTCTACTTCAGTGATTCCCGAAGGCACACTGATCACGATCCGCGGATGCACCAAACGCCGGCGGTTCATATGCACCTTCTTAATAAAGTAGCGGAGCATATCCTGGGTAATCTCAAAATCAGCAATCACTCCATCTCTCATCGGCCGGATTGCCACAATGTTACCAGGCGTTCTGCCGATCATTCGCTTGGCTTCTGCACCCACCGCAAGGAGAACGTTCTTGTCTCGCTGAATGGCAACTACCGAGGGCTCACATAGCACGATCCCTTCGCCTTTGACATAGACCAGCGTAGTCGCAGTGCCAAGATCAATTCCAATATCCATCGAGAAGAGATTGTACAGGAAGTTGAACATTATCCACCGCTCTCCTTATTTTTTTAAAAATCGCCATTCCCCGTATTTTTCAAGGCCTTACCCTATATTAGTCGGTTGGTATTTGTAAATAGAAAAGTTTAATGGCCCTATGTTTTCACTGTTCCTTGGCACTCCCCCAATCTTCGTGCCTTCATGAGGTTGATAATCCGGGCCAAATAATCCGGCCTCGGCAATCGCCGCTGTCATGATTCCTTCTTGAGACTCGGCTGAGTGCGCTCAAACATAAGCCGCTCGTATAGGGCTATCGTTTTATCCACTAGCTGCTTTTCACTAAAATTTTCAAGCACAAACTCTCGGGCACATCTCGCAAGCTCCCTGCCTCGTGTACGATCATGGCACAGATCAAGGATATGCTGAGCTAACTCGTCCGGAGACTGCGACTGGACAAGCAGCCCGTGTTTCCCATTCTGAATAATATCTGGAATGCCCCCTACACGGGTTGCGATAATAGGTACCTCGGCGGCAGCAGCTTCCAGCAGAACCGTTCCCAGACCCTCTGAAACTGACGGCAGGACAAACAGGTCGCACGTTTTTAATACCCGCGGGATGTCGTCCCGGAACCCTGTGAACAAGACGTATTGTGCGATGCCCAGCTGCTGGGCAAGCGCCTGCAGTTCTCCTCGCAACGAACCATCGCCAACGATCACAAACATAATGTCCTGCTGGTTTTCAACAATCTTCGGTATCGCTTGCAGCAGATAGCAGTGACCTTTTTCTTCTCGCAGCCGACCAATCGTACCGACGCAAAACTTCCCGCCAATATGCCACTCTTCGCGTAAATCCTTTGCCTCCTGATCAGTCTCCAACATATCCTGTCTCACTGCACTGTGAATTATTGATAAACGCTCTGGAGATAAATACGAGTTACCAGTGCAGTAGCGATAAATCTCGCTCGAAATGCAGACCATGTGGTTGATGAACTTTCCATAGAGCCACCTATTCATGACATGGTTGCGAATCGGAAATATGTTATGCTTCGTGCGTACAATTGAAATGCCATCTCTCATTTCCCGGAACGCAAATGCACAGGCCCAGGAATCCTGCGACCCATGGAGATGAATGATGTCGAATGGCGCGGTGAGATGACAACGCCGCAGTACATACACGTCGTGGAAAAACGAGAGCGGACGGAATCCCCGCCTGAATGCCACATCGCCCACCACGTCAATTCCTACCTGCGCCGCTTTTTGTATAAGAGGCGACTCTGCCGGCGCCGCAATCGTTACTTCATGTCCCCGCTGGCGTAGTCCTTCGCACACGAGTAAAATTCGATTCGATTGCCCTCCCCATCCCCGGTGAAAATTCGTGTGCAATATCCTCATACGTAAGGCTTCCACCGGCGTTGATTTTTGCGCTTGTGAATATAGTGATAAAGCTGGCTGAAGTAATAGCAGAAGCGGGTCAGCGTAGTATCCTGCATTACCATTACACGCTGGAGGCAGAAGAGATGCTTCGCGCTGTTGCGATTGTCACGAATCACTGAGGCCGCCCCATGATAGCCAGCCCTCCGCACGCTCTCAATAATTTGAAAATTAAAGCTTCCGTAGGGATACGAGAACCAGTGCACAGGCTTGCCCAATATGCATTCGAGGCTTTGCTTCGAGCCTGCCACTTCCTGTTCACACTCGTCTGCCGACAGTTCCGTCAGACGCCGATGAGTTTGCGAGTGCGATCCAATGGTCAGGCCCTCACGCGAAAGCGTCACCAGTTCATCTCTGGTGAGCGGGGCGAACTGGTCGCGTGGCGCTGTACCTCCTGACTGTGCCTGCACTTGATTCGCCACTACAAACACCGTAGCGCTAAAACCATAACGCTTAAGAATCGAAATCGCATGCATCAGCACGCTGTGCGTACCGTCATCAAAGGTAATCGCCACTGCATGCGCAGGTAGACGAATTTCACCCAGCAACTCTCTGCGCACCGCATCCAGCGAAACAACCAACCATCCCTTACGGCGCAAAAATCCCATTTGGGCTTCGAAATGAGCAGGCGACACACAAAGGTTGCGTTCACGATAATCGGGAGGAACATCGCCGATATGATGATACGTCAGGATCGTAGCCATCCATTAGCTCTATATCTAGGTCTCGTACAATCTTAACGTGAATTCTTTGCAGAGCAACAATCAGAACCCTTGGGGCTCAATGATACGAAAGACAGGGGAAGCGTGTGCCCTGCCGCGCATCCTCCAACTACTTCTCCTTATCGCGAAAAAACTGCGCCAATTTCTCATACTCCTCCGCTGTGATAAGACCGGCTTTGAACATCCCATCGAGGTCCAGCGCCTTCTTGCCCTTGGAAGGACCGCGACCCGCAGGCATTGATGGTACAGTGATCTTCTCATTGCCGGGTCCAACGCCACGCGGGATAGGAGTTTCCCGGGGCCAGCCAGGCTTAGGTGTCGTAGCGGGTTTTTGCGCAGGCACGGAAAGACCTGGCGCTGCGGGCCTCCTCTCCTGTGCCATCTCTTCGGCCAATCGTTCTGCAACTTTCTTTCGAACCTTCTGATATTCCTCTTCGCTCAGCAAGCCAGTGTCAAGCATTTGCTTGAGCCCTTCAAAATCCACCCCATAATACCGTATCTGTTGAACCCGTTGCGTGATAATTGTCTTGATGACTTTCCCAACGAAAATAACGAGAAGAACTGCAATAAAAATGCCAAAACCCCATAAGAGCAGCTCAACGAAACCCATCTCTGGCTGCTGCAGCGCCTGCTGTACCCCGCGATAGTACTCATCCATTGCTTAACCCTACCCTGCATCTTATGCATCGTACCAGTGCTTATCAACACATCCCACCTGGTTGCTTCGGTGAAACCCGGGTGGCAGCTACCAGGCCTGCACTGGTAAATCCAGACAGCTATACTTTTTCCAGGATGCTCTCCAGAACGCGTTTCGCCATATTAAGTGTAATTTGCTCTTGAGTAATCTGGTGGACGGCAATCACCTGATTGAGCGCCGCTTTGAGATCCCGAACATTACTCCGGATGCGTTCAGCAATCAAATTGAACACATCATCGGCAATGTCAATCCCAGGATAGGCCTGAGCATCCTTGTGCAAAATTGCAGTGCGGGTCTCAAAATCTGGAGGCTGAATGTCAACGATGACACCACCCCCAAAGCGCGAGCGCAGCCGTTTCTCCAGGTGGGCCATATCTTTTGGCGGGCGATCGCTGGTCAGCACAATCTGCTTTTTGCCCTGAAAGAGAGTGTTAAAGATATGGAAGAACTCTTCCTGGGCGCGTTCCTTTCCAGCCAAAAACTGCACGTCGTCGAGCAGCAGCACATCGGTGTTCTTATAACGGTTGCGAAATGCAATGACCGTGTTGTTCTGAATCGCATCAATCAATTCACTGGTAAATTCTTCAGAGTTTGTATAAAGGACTTTGAGATCCTGACTGTGCATCGTTACGTAGTTAGCAATGGCATGCAGCAAATGCGTTTTGCCCAGGCCCACATCGCTATGGAAGAATAACGGATTATAGCTTCTGGCCGGCGATTTTGCCACGGCCATCGCTGTTGCAAATGCAAAATTGTTTCGATCTCCCACCACGAACTGATCGAAGGAATATTCTTTAACAACAGGAAGTTCACGGAATTTCTGGAGCTCCTCAGCTATCTTGTCTCGTTGCTTGCCGTCTGTCACCGGCATGTTGTCAAACACGATGGCAAGCCGAAGGAATTCCTCCAGTGCCTTTTTGTCCTTTCCCAACCGGGCATACCCTTCTGCTCGCCTACGTTTCGCACGCAGATTCTGCGGGTCAAGCTCGAGAACCTCGCCCAGAACCTTCATGCCCTCTTCATACTCTTCCTTTTCATTATAGAGGTCAACCAGCGCAAAGAGCTCTTCCACCGCTTCATCAACATTGTCCTGTTTCAGGTACGTATCAGTCAGCACCCGCCGCAATGTGGGCTCGTCAGGCTTGAGACTGACCGCCTCCTTCTGCACTGCAACGGCAGCCTCCAGCTCCTTGTTCTGCATGTGCATGTCGTAGAGCACTGCAAATTCCTTAAGAGCATCGTCTACCTTCTTCGCCTCTTTGTCGAGATCGATGATTCTGCGCCGTACATCAACATTCTGAGGATCAATCTCAACAACCTCCCGCAACACGCTGATCGCGTCGTCAATTGTCCCTTGCTCCTGTTTGATACTGCTCAATCGGTAAATCTGCTCTATCGCCCGCTGCATATTGCCCTGCTTGCGATACAATGTAATGAGACCGCGATGCACAGTCTCGTTGTCGGCATCTTGCTCAAGTAGTTCACTATAAATAGCTTCAGCGTCATCGTAGCGTTCTGCCTCGCAATAGAGCTGGGCAAGAGTTACGTACTCCCCTTTCGCTTCGTCAGTCTTGCCAGCTTCCAGCAAGGTATGGATCAGATTATTATGAAACGTGAAATTCTGGGGTTCAAGAACCAGCAGCTCACGATAGAGATTCGCAACGTTGGCCAGCTCGCCCCGCTGCTCGTGCACTTTGATCAGCCGCAGCGTTGCGTCGCGCTGTTCGGCTGGCTTCTCGGCCCGCCGGCACACCTCAATTAACTCCACCAGTGCTTCAGCCCACTCAGGGGTGCGCTCCAAGTACTGCTGCAAAAGATCAGTAGCCTGCTGGAAATCTGCCTGCGCGCAGTATTGCTCTACGATTGCCCCCAGCTGCGTACAGGCTTCCTGCATGTGACCGGTCTCAAGCAAAAGGTCGCAGTAATGCCGCCGCACCTCAGCATCGTCACTCTTAAGAGTAAGAATTTTTTCGCAAACCTCTCGCTCCTTCTCACGGTCCTGGCACTTTCGGTAAAGCTCGGCCAGCTGGCAGTATTGCTCAAGTGCCATCTCTTGCTTATTCGTAAGCTCGTACACTCGAATCAGACTCAGCCGTGCCATTGTATCTGAGGAGTCAATGGCGAGAATCTTCTGACAGATTTCGACGACCTTACTGAATGCTTCGCGCTGTAGAAAAACATCGATCTGCTGTGTATAAGCCGAAATCAGCCCCTGGTTGTCCTTCAGCCGTTGGTTCACCTCAACCAGACGATCGAGGCTTGCCAAATCGTCGGGCTTGATTTCCAGAATCTTCTGCACCACAGCGCGCGCCTCTTCTAAATCATTCTTGTCAATGAGCGACGTGGCGAGCTCGCTCAGAGTACCCAGAGCTTTTACACCATCGCCCATCTGCGCCTGTAGCTCAGCCTGCGCCTTAAGAGCGCGGAAGTTCGTCTCATCGCTTGCCAGAATCCGGTCGAGCTGCACTGCCGCCTTCTCCAACTGGCCCTGTTGTTTGAAAAGATCATGTGCACGAAAATAGCCCTCTCGTGCCTCGTCTGCACGCCTGATTTTCTCGAAGAGTTCTGCCTGCTTCACATGCAACTCCCCAACGTCCGGCAAGGCCTCGATCAATCGCCCAATCTCCTCAATGGCCGACTCGTACTGCTTCTTGCTACAGAGATGGTCAATGAGCTCCTGAGCTTTTGCAACTGCATGCTCTGCGTTTCCTGCCGCCAGGTATAATTGAATCTGTTCGCGCCGGCTCCCCAGATCCTTTGGCTCAATCTCGACTAGCGATTGATAAATCTGTACCGCCTCCTCATACCGGTTCTGCGTCTTGAAAATTTCTGCCATCTTACGGTAGGTTTTGCTCGAGGATTTCTTCTCCCCTTGCGTCCTCTGGATAGCTGCCATGCGCCCCAGGACATCAGTATCCTCAGAGTTTCGGGTCAACAGCTGCTCGAGCAAATCCACAGCCTCCCGCGTGCGACTTTGATCCTGACAAATATCAGCCATTTTGAGCTGTATCTGCCGGCGCTCCTCATCTTTACCCTGACGTTCATACACCTCGCTCAGCTTGTTGAGGATCGAAAGATTATTCGGCGCCTCGGTGACCATGTCATTCAAGGTCGGCACTGCATCACTAAACGTCTCTTGATTTAACATCTCATTAACCATTGCGAGGCACGTCACAATGCGCTTCTCATTTAACCCCAGGGCCAGCGACACTTTCACATACTGACGGCGGATATCGTTGCGCGTATCATCTATCTCAAGCACGTATTTGTAATATTCCAGAGCCTGCTCATAGGAACCCTCTCTCACCAAACGCTCTGCACGCTGTATGGTCTCTTTGGTTGCCTCGTCAGTTCTGCTCGCCGCCACAAGAACTTGAATGATATGCGGATAAACGTCCACTAAATCCAGACTTGACTGGTCAATCTTGCGATATAGCGACAGCGCTTCAGCGAACTTCCCCTTACTCTCGTACGTGTCTGCCAGCATCATACATTCGTTAACAGCCGTCGCATGGTCACCCAATCCCAGATAGCCATCAATCAACTGCTCTTGGATCTGTACATCCTCCGGTTCCTTCTCGAGCACTTTCCGGCCAAATTCAATAACCTCCTTGTACTCCTTCTGCTCAGCATAGAGATTGACCAGATCCCGCAGAGATTTGAGTCTCTTTGGCTCATTGTTGAGCAATGTATATACTTCCAGCAGCCCTTTATGCGCGGTAAGGTTTTTGGGATCAATAGAAATAACTTTCTTGAATCCGTGCTCCGCTTCGTCAAGAGCACCAAGCTCCAGATAATTCTCAGCTATCTCTACGGTCTTCTCGACGAATTCCTTCGAGGTGGGCAATTCTACATCTAAGCCAAAGTGGTCCACCAGGAAATCCACACACTCGTCGTAATCCTTCTCAGCTGCAAGTGCGTAGAGCAAAATCAGGTCTCCACCCTTATGACCCGCGCATAAGCTGTACGAACATCGGAAGTGTTTATCGCTCGTGTTGATGATCAGCGTACGAAAGACCACTTCTTTGTGAATCGGGCAGAAACACCTGATTGTATCCTCCGCTTCCTGCATGGTATCCGTTCGATAATTAATCAGCTCTAACATCTTCATGATTTTGAGCTGATTCAGAACAGATTTGAGCGTGTTCTCGGGATATACACTCATAGCAGCACCGGAAAACCTATATCATGCGGTAGGAAGAAACAATATGATACGCACTATTCCAATTAAAAACCCTGGGAATATACATAATTCAAAACCATTAACAGGTCATATAAGTATAACATTCTAAACGCGTCAAGCCTTTATATATTCAAGCGAGAAATCCAAAGCCGGCGCCGAATGAGTGAGCGCGCCAATTGAGAGACGTGAGACTCCCAGGCTTGCCATTTTCTTTGCTCGCGCAATGTTGATCCCGCCACTAACTTCGATCTCGGTCTTTCCCTTTCCGATCCTGAGCACCTGCCTGATCTGGTGTATGGGCATATTGTCGAGCAAGATCAGATCCGCCTGACTCGTGACGGCCTCGCGTACCTCCTCAAGCGTCCGCGCCTCCACACCAATACGCAGACCGCGTTTCTTGCGAGCACGCGCACGCGCAACCGCTGGCCCGATTCCCCCCACTGCATCAATGTGATTGTCCTTAATGAGAATCATGTCGAAGAGACCCATGCGATGATTGTAGCCGCCTCCAGTCCGAACAGCATATTTCTCCAGTCCACGCCAGAGCGGCGTGGTCTTCCGCGTATCGTAAATCTTCGTATTTGATCCGCGCACGGCCGCAACGAATCGGGCCGTTTGTGTCGCAATCCCCGAAAGGTGCTGCAGAAAGTTTAGCGCCACCCGCTCCCCCGATAGTATGGGGCGCACACGTCCCCTAATCCTGGCCACAACTTCCCCCCGTCGCACCTGCTTACCATCACGCCCGAGGCATTCGATGCGGAGCCGTGGGTCAAGACAATGGAACACACACTGTACCACCGGCATTCCGCAAAGCACTCCATCAGCCTTGGCAACAATGTGCGCACGCCCATGCTGATTGGTCTGCACCAGCCTCAGGCTGGTGACATCCCCTTTACCGATATCCTCGGCCAGTGCCCGGCGAATCTGCCACCCAAACCGCGCCGCAACGTCACGTTCTCTCATGCTACTCCCGCTCGGTTAATAGCGAAATGGCCGGAGTGCTTGCTAGCTCGCCCGGCCTATTGTCTTTTCCTGTCCCTGAGAGAAAACTGTCGCTCTCGGTCCTAAGAACATCCTCCGTCCGTTGAAGACATATCCCGATCCAGAACGTGTACCGACTCAAAGTCCGCCCACCGGCTCCTGTGCCTTTCTCCTGCCAGGCATCATTCCCCAGGTTCACAACGTCTCGTTCCAGCCAGACTGCCTCCCAGTCGCAAAATATCCGCCTCAGTAGTGGTGCGTTTCATCAGGGAAGTGGCCTTCGCGCACTTCACGAATGTATTGCTCAACGGCGTTCCCAATGATCTGCTGAAGATCCGCGTACTTCTTTGCAAACCGGGGCACTTTTCCGAAAGTCAATCCCAGGAAATCTCCGAGTACGAGAACCTGGCCGTCGCAGCCTCGGCCAGCTCCAATGCCAATAGTCGGAATCCGAAGCGCTCCCGTAATGGTTTTGCCCACCTCCTCAGGCACCGCCTCGATAACCAAAGCAAACACGCCGGCTGCCTCAAGTCGCTGCGCGTCGTTCAGGAGCTTCGTAGCTGCCTCATCATCTCTCCCCTGGATCCGGTAGCCACCAAGTTGATGAATAGATTGAGGCGTAAGACCGACGTGACCCATCACGGGAATGCCCGCCTGCACCATGGTCTGGATGATGGGGACAATTTCCCCACCTCCTTCCATTTTTACCGCCTCCACGCCGCCGCGTTGCACAAGTCGAGTGGCATTTGTCATTGCCTGCTTCTGGCTGATCTTGTAGCTCATAAACGGCATGTCACCAACCACCAGACTATTAGTTACACCCCGCCGTACTGCCTGGCAATGGTGAATCATGTCAGCCATCGTCACGGGAACCGTATTACCATAGCCGAGGGCAACAGACCCTACCGAGTCGCCAACGAGTATGATCTCAATGCCTGCCATATCCAGGATGCGTGCCATCGGATAATCATATGCCGTTAACATGGCAATTTTCTGCCCATCCTGCTTCATCTTCTGGATTGTTGTTATGCGAATCTTGCCTGCCATAAATCAATTCACCGTCCATTCAAACTACCATGGCCTTAAAAAACCGGCTAATACACAGCGTGTTGGTGCTAACGCTCCCCTTCACCATAACACATCAGCCAAAAGCTCAGACCCTTCTCCACCCTACCGAAACTGAGATGCCTGGAGACGCCACACTATGTTGCACCCTTCAGCTTGAGTTTCTGCCGAAAGTATTTTTCTACAACTGGCGGGACAAAGTCGCTGATATCGCCGTTGTGTCTAAGAACCACTTTTACTGAGTGGGAGCTCAAAAACGAAAACTCCGTGGCCGGCGCCAGGAAGATCGTTTCAACCCGGTCGTCAATCTTCCTATTCATTAAGGCCATTTGCAATTCGAATTCGAAATCCGAGATCGCCCGCAGGCCTCGAATAATAAACTGTGCTCCAACCTGTACCGCAAATTTGACTGTCAGACCTTTAAAGTCCACAACCGTGGCGTTCGCCAAATCCTCAGTGACTTTCTTGAGCATCTCCACGCGTTCGTTTACCGTAAACCACGGCTTTTTAAATTCGTTGTGAGCAACTGCCACGATTAGCTTGTCAAACAATTTGCAGCTGCGATTTATCAAATCAAGATGACCATAGGTCAACCCGTCAAACGTACCCGGATATAATGCGATTTTTGGCTTCATCGTCTCCTTCATTTTTACCAAATCCCCGCGCGTATCAGTAAGAAGAATTCCTTTGACTGTAAAAGCATGGCTAGGCTAAGTAAGTCAACAAGCTTATAGAACACGAAGATCGGAAAATCAATACAATTTCACGTCGCGCTCGGTCAACACGCCGGGGAGTTTGCCAGCGGCCATCAATTCTCAGTTTGGAGCGCCCGGAATGCACGAATTTGGCATCGCAGAAAAAATTCTCAAGCTGGTCATTGATGAAGCAAAGCAGCACAACATACAGAAAGTCGCTACAATCCGTGTCCAGATTGGCGAAGCGAATAACCTCAGTGCAGAGTCGCTTCAGTTTGCCTTTGGCATCGTGAGCAAAAACACTATAGCTCAGGATGCTCAAGTTGACATGCAGGGAACAAAAGGAAACGCGATCCAAGTCATCAATTTTGATGGCGAATAATGCCCCACGGCACATACGCCGAATATTGTGCCAGACCGAGCTTTACCTCTTTTCATCCCCAGGCTTTCCTTTTCATTTTCAACCCTAAGTCGCCGATTGCGATGAAGCTAATTCTGTGTTTCAACCATTAAACACAGTCCAGAAGATCTCGTAGGTACCCAGGAAGACGCAGAGTAGCCCGCTCGGCCAAAAAATTTTCTCTTGACAACCTGAAAGTGCGTCCCTAGCCTTGTAAGCTGACTTGAAGGGTAAGCATTAAATCAGGCAATATATACCTTTTTATTTTTCGGGTCTTTTGTGAAACAAATCACGAAAGACGCCCACACGCGCGCCCAAAACCGAGATTCTTTCATCATTCTCTTATAGGGCTCTAAGTACATTGATGTCAATAATCTCCCTAACCTATGTTTCACAATATATGACTAGGAATTACAAACCATTCTACAATACATATTAAGGATCATAAGCTATGAAAAGTGACGTCGTTCTTGAAGAAAGTATGCACCTTGATTTCCTTGAGGAAATTTACAGCATCCCAGGTGGCGAAAAAATCAAAGATTGCATTCAATGCGGCACATGCAGTGGCTCCTGCCCCACCAGCTACGTTATGGATTATACCCCGCGTAAGGTCTTTGCGATGATCCGCGCTGGTATGCGTGACGAGGTGCTAAGCTGCAACACGCTCTGGCTCTGTACGTCCTGCTATTCTTGCTACGTTCGATGTCCGCAGGATATTAAAATAACCGACATCATGTATGCCCTCAAACGTATCTCTATAAAGGACGGCAAATACCCCAAAGGTAGTGATGCACAAGAGCTCTCCAAGATGTTCACTCACATTGTAAATAAGTACGGACGCAACCACGAGCTGGAACTCATCCAGCGATATTTTCTCAAGACCAAACCTCTCAAGCTGCTGCAAAATATCCCGATTGGATTAAAACTACTTACTCACGGCCGCCTTCCCCTGCTGCCGACCAAAATCCGCAACATATCACAATTACAGAAAATCATTCGTAAGGCGAAATCCTTAGGAGGCTTCTAATGGAAGAACTGGTGTATAGCTACTATCCCGGGTGTTCGCTTGAGGCAACCTCAAAAGCGTATGATCGCTCAACGCGGGCAGTGGCCGAACGGCTTGGCATTCGGCTGATAGAGCTGGAAGATTGGAACTGTTGCGGCGCTACGGCCTACATGTCGGTCCAGGAGCTTCTCTCGTTCGCTATTTCTGCACGGAACCTGGCTCTGGCCGAGCAATACGGCCGACCTCTTGTTACTCCCTGTGCCGCTTGTTTTACCACACTAAATAAGACAAACACCTACCTGGCGGAATTCCCGAAATTAAAAGAGCAAATTGATGAGATACTTGACGAAGGAGGTCTGACGTACAATGGCACCATCCAGGTACGTCATCTTCTATCCGTCTTTACGCAAGACGTCGGAACAGAGGCCATCCAGGCCAAAGCCAAGCGCGATTTGCGCGGTCTCAAGGTGGCATGCTATTACGGGTGCCAGATTGTCCGACCCCTTCACGAATTCGACGATCCGGAAATGCCAACCACCATGGATACCTTGTTCGAGCAGCTTGGGGCAGAAGCCGTCTATTTCCCAATGAAGGCGAAGTGCTGCGGCGGATCCTTGATCGGCTCAACGGAAGACGTTGCACTACGCCTGATTAAGAACATCTTGCTTTGTGCCGATCAATACGAGGCAGATTGTATAGTTACAGCGTGTCCGTTGTGCCAGATTAACCTCGATGCCTATCAAGAACGGGTGTGCCGGCAATACAATCTCAATTTCCAGATACCCATTTTATTCTTCACCCAGCTTATTGGGCTGGCCTTTGGTGTGCCCAATGAGGATCTCGGACTTCGCACTAACATTGTACCCGCAAAACCGCTGTTGGAGAAATATCAAGCATTGCTGGAGCGTAAATAGCGAGCAGAAAAGGATAAAGAGATCAAGGTTATTGATGACATCTGATTAAAGTGGTGAGAGGTACCTGTGCGGCTGCGTGACCGCATAGTGTTGTTCACGCAAAGCACCTTCCCGGTGCGAATCTCCTCTCAGAGGCCGAAGGAGTGCTGCGATGACATTTGAACCAAAAATTGTGGGATTTCTCTGCAACTGGTGCTCCTATACAGGCGCAGACCTGGCCGGCACCGCCCGGATAAAGTACGCCCCGAACATCCATGTGATCCGTGTGATGTGTAGTGGTCGGGTTGATCCAACGTTTGTCCTGAAGGCCCTGGAGTCCGGTGCAGACGGTGTCCTGATCGCGGGTTGCCATCCTGGCGATTGTCATTATCAGGAAGGCAACTACAGTGCCCTCCGTCGGTATCATCTCCTGAAGAAAATGCTAAGCGACTTCGGAGTGGAAGAAGGCCGCGTCCGCCTTGAGTGGATCTCTGCGTCTGAAGGCGACCGCTTTGCCCAGGTGGTCAATGACATGACTGCCCAGGTTCGCGCCCTTGGCCCGTTCCATAGGCAAAAGGCACCTGCTGAGCAGGCAACAGCCGAAACCGCTTCCAAGGCATCATAACCTCACGCGAGTTTATGTATAAAAGTCGTAAGATAAATATCCTGATTCAGGGAGAAAAGAGCCTATGGGTAAGTTAAAACTCGCCTTATATTGGGCCGCCAGCTGCGGTGGCTGCGATATGGCAATCCTGGAACTCTATGAAAAAATCCTCGATTTAGCAGCCGCAGCAGACATCCTTTTCTGGCCCGTGGCCATTGATGTAAAATACAAGGATGTTGAGGCGTTTCCCGATAAGCATATTGACGTCTGTCTTTTTAATGGTGCAGTGCGCACCTCAGAAAACGAACACATGGCGCATCTTTTGCGAAGCAAATCGAAAATCCTTGTGGCCTATGGTGCATGCAGCCACTTGGGCGGAATCCCTGCTCTGGCAAATATGACCAATAAGCAAGGCGTCTTCGACTGCGTGTATAAATATACAGCCTCAACCGATAATCCAAACAATGTCCAGCCCAAGACCACTGTGAAGGTAGACGAAGGCACGCTCACCCTCCCCGAATTTTATGATACAGTTAAGACCCTTGCACAGACCGTGGACGTTGATTACTTCATTCCCGGGTGTTCGCCGGTACCAGAGCAAACCTGGGCTGTCCTGGAGCATATCATCCAGGGAAAACCTCTGCCACCCAAAGGCGCAGTGCTTGGTGCAACTCAAAAAACTGTGTGCGACGAGTGTAAGCTGGAGAAAGAAGAAAAGAAAATTACTAAATTCTACCGTCCATTCGAAATAATTCCCGAACCAAAGAAGTGTCTTCTGGAACAGGGCATTATCTGCGCTGGCCCGGCCACCAGAGGTGGATGCGATGCTCGATGCATAAGGGCCAATATGCCATGTCGAGGCTGCTACGGCCCACCCGAGGGTGTCATGGATCAGGGCGCTAAGTTTCTTAGCGCTATTGCCTCCGTGATTGACGCTAAAGAGCCAGAGGAGATTGACAGGATTATCAAGCAGATCGTGGATCCGATTGGAACATTCTATCGCTTCAGTCTGGCTCATTCGCTGATGAAACGGACAAGAATGGCAGAAGAAAAAGCGCCGGAGGAGACTAAACAGCGCAACACTGTCGCGGCGCGCCGATGAATTGCAAGGCTGCAATCTAACCCCTCTCGAAAGAGAAGCGAAGATAAAGGAGTGATTCGATGAAGACGATTACTATTGATCCTATTACACGACTGGAAGGACACGGAAAGATCCAAATATTTCTGAACGATGATGGCGAGGTCGCGAACTCCTATTTCCAGATTCCAGAGTTGCGTGGCTTTGAGAAATTCTGCGAAGGGCGACCTGTGGAAGAGCTGGCCCATATAACGCCCCGCATCTGTGGCGTCTGCCCTGAAGCGCATCACATCGCCTCCAGCAAGACCCTCGACGCTGTCTTCCACGTTGATCCGCCTCCAACCGCAAAGAAACTGCGCGAATTACTCTACAGCGCCTTCTACGTCAGCGACCATACGACACACTTCTACATCCTCGCCGGGCCTGATTTCGTGGTCGGCCCTCAGGCACCTGTTGCAGAGCGCAACATCCTGGGCCTCATTGCAAAAGTAGGCGTGGAGATCGGCAAACGCGTCATCCAAGCACGCAAAGAGGCAAACCGCGTGATTGAAATTCTCGCTGCACGTCAGTGTCACCCCATTTGCGGACTCCCTGGCGGGGTGAGTAAAGGACTGAACAAAGAAGAGCAGGAAGAAATCATCAAGATCGGCAAGCGCTCCGTGGAGTTCGGCCAATTTTCCCTCAAGATCTTCGACGATATCGTGCTGAAGAACAAAGAATACGTTGACCTGATCCTCAGCGATTCCTTCACTCATAAGACCTACTACATGGGACTTGTGGATGACCAGAATAAGGTAAACTTTTACGATGGAAAACTGCGCGTTGTGGATCCAGACGGAAAGGAATTTGCCAAGTTTGCTGCTGCCGACTACCTCCAGCATCTGTCCGAGCACGTTGAACCCTGGAGCTATCTAAAATTCCCATTCTTGAAAAAAGTCGGATGGAAGGGCTTCGTGGACGGAAAGGATAGCGGCGTGTATCGAGTCGCTCCGCTGGCTCGCCTTAACGCCAGCGATGGCATGGCAACGCCTCAAGCACAGGAGGCGTTTGAAAAGATGTACGACACCCTCGGGGGCAAACCCGTCCATGCAACCCTGGCGACTCACTGGGCTCGCCTCATTGAACTTCTCTATGCTGCGGAGCGCATCCTCGAACTGATCCATGATCCGGAAATAACCAGCGACGAGATTCGCACCATCCCGACCGCTACACCGGATGAAGGCATCGGCGTGGTAGAAGCCCCACGTGGCACACTCTTTCATCACTACGTAACCGATGAGAAGGGCTTTGTTAAGAGAGCAAATTTGATCGTTGGCACAGTGAATAATTATGCGGCAATTAACATGTCGATTAAAAAAGCCGCCCAGGGACTGATCAAGAAGGGAACGCAAGTCAGCGAAGGATTGCTGAACATGATCGAAATGGCTTTTCGCGCCTACGATCCCTGCATTGGCTGCGCCACACACTCGCTCCCAGGTCAGATGCCACTTGAAGTCAACATTCACAATAGCCGCGGTGAGCTGATCCAGGTTATCAAACGGTAATTTCAGTGTAAGAACAACTGCGAATTGACTCTACCCCGCCTAAGCTGTAATAAGAATTGCGAACGAAATGACTCATGTGTTAAGCTAGGCGGGGATGTTTTATAATATGCAGGCAAATCAGGCGACTTTTACGTAATGCCTAAAAGATCCTTCTTACTACATACTCAATGCTAATGACACATGAACCAAAAATTCTTATTCTCGGACTCGGCAATACCTTGATCAGCGACGATGGGATTGGCATTTTCATCCTGCAGAATCTGAAAGAGCAGCTCAAGAACCCTAGTTGTGATTTCCAGGAATCCTCAGCAGGTGGATTACGGCTTCTCGACCTTCTGCCCAACTACGAAATCGCGGTGATCATAGATTCCATCAAAACAGGCAAGAACCCACCGGGACACATCTATCAGTTTACCATTGAAGATCTGCAATCGCCCGATCCCCACCCAAGCTTAGGCCATACGATCTCCTTGCCCACAGTTTTCGAGCTCGGCAAACAACTTGGCTATGCCATGCCACGCAAAGTGATCATATACGCCGTGGAAATTAGCGACAATGAAACGATGCACGAAGGTTGCACTCCACAGGTGGCGGCCACACTCCCCCAGCACACCAAACGCATATTAAGCGATCTCCAGCGGCTCCTCCGGGAGAATATGCAATAATCTCTGGCTGTTGAAGACATTTCCAACACCTCAGCCCTGGCTGCAGGGAAGAATGACCAAAGGATTCTAAGGCCGAAACCAGAAGTCACTTGCCCCTTTATAAATAGCTGCATTCCCTTGATGCAGGGCCGGACGGGATATCTCTCCTTTACTTCTGAATCTTCCCTTGTTATACTCCATAAGTTATCTAGAGAGGGTTATTGGAGGATCCGATAGAAATCCTTGTAATGCATCGCACAGACTTTCACAAAGTACTCTGGTTCAAAAGAAATCTTTGCAGCTTATATATGCGAAACATTCCCAATTTTTTGCAAATCCATAAAGGAGCTGACGCACATGCCATTTTCGTACAAGCAAAGCAGGGGTTTTACCCTGATCGAGCTCCTGATTGTGGTCGCAATTATTGCCATTCTGGCGGCAATCGCGATCCCGAACTTTCTTGAGGCACAGACTCGCTCAAAAGTCGCACGCGTGAAGGCCGACATCCGTACGGTCGCGACCGGACTCGAAGCCTATCACGTTGACTATAACCGCTATCCACTGGACACGCGCGATGCCGGCCCTGATAACGGTGGAATTGATTTCACCTTCTGGTTCGCTACGCCGATCACCACACCGGTCGCCTATCTTACAAGCTACCCGAAGGATCCGTTCTGGGCCGTAGGCCCGGATCAATATTTCCAGTACGGCTCAAGCAAGAGCAGATGGATTGTAGCAAGTGTCGGGCCGGATCTCGACAGCCTCGAACGCGGCGACATCAAAGAGCGGCTCGATTTCTCGGAAACGCTCTATGACTTCTCGCTTCTCGAACTCAAACTTTACGATCCAACCAATGGGACGATAAGCGACGGCGACGTGGTCCGGACAAGTATACGATAAAGGGCGATCCTCACATGACCGACAAATGCAGCCGACGTGAATTCCTTGCGAAACTTGCCCGCAGCGGTCTGGCACTCACATTAACACCTGCACTCCACGCGCTGGTGAACCGCCCCACACCCGCCCTCGCTCAAGCTGGCACTAGCACAGTCATTCGAGTCACCGACTCCGCTGCCACAAGTGGGTTTACTACCATCAATTCCAGCGTGGTGCAGACCATGGTAGACGCCGGAATTAAACAACTGACCAGCCAGGCCAGCGTTGGCGATGCCTGGAAGGCTCTCTTCCCGGGCATCACGTCCTCCAGCACTATTGGCATAAAGATAAATTGCATCTACGCCACCGGACTCTCAAGCCATCCTGAGGTGGTTGATGCAATCATCAACGGGCTGCAGGCTATGGACGTTGACGGTTCACCCTTCCCGCTGAATAATATCATTGTCTGGGATCGCACTGATGGAGAGATGACCACTGCGGGTTATACGATAAATACCTCTACAAGTGGTGTGCGCTATTTCGGCACGAACCCCTCTGGGGCTGGCTACGACTCCGCCGCAACCGCAACGGTTGACGGTAATACTATTCATTTCAGCAAGATTCTGTCGAGCCTATGCGACTACTTGATCAATGTGCCGATTGTGAAAAATCACGGCGGCGCTGGAGTAACGTTCAGCATGAAGAATTACTACGGCGCGATCGACTCGCCAGGGTCGCTTCACAGCACTTACTGCAACCCAGCGATTGCAGAGCTCAACAACGTGCCCCTCGTGACAAGCAAGACAAAAATCGTCGTGTGCGATGCGCTCTACGGCCTTTATCAAGGAGGGCCATCATCCGGTTGGACTGGCTATGCCTTTACCCCCAATGCCGTCTACCTGAGCACCGACCGTGTAGCTATTGATTATCAGTTGCTCCAGCTCATCAACCAGGAACGTGCCGCTCACCCCCCATTGTCCCCCCTTACCAGCATGGCCGCCCATATCCAGACTGCAAACGATCTGGGCATCGGCACGAACGATCCCAACCAGATTACCGTTATTGACATAACCAATCCATCCTCAACACCTACTCCTACTCCAACTCCAAGCCCAACCCCTTCGCCATCTCCCACGCCAACTGCCACACCAACCCAGACGCCCACCCCGACTCCAACACCATCTCGCATCATAGATTGGAACCAATATGCGTGAAAAAAGCCCGAAGCACCACCATCGCTTAACGCGCCGTTCTTTTCTCGCAACTAGCCTTCAAGGTATCGGCGGACTTAGCCTGCTTAGCGTAGCGGGACTGGACATCTCGTCACTCTTTGCTGCTGATCAAACAATAACAGCCCAGAGCCGCGTGGTAATCAGTCGGAACCCGAAGATGCGCCTTGCTCCAGGCCAGGACGTTGATGCTCATCAGGCCCGCCTTGTTCTTGATCGTGCAATGACGCGGCTTGCCGACACAAAAACCCCCAAGGACGCCTGGGCGAAACTGCTTTCACCTTCAAAGGACGACGTTATTGGCATTAAAATCAACTGCATTGGCGGCCGGAATTGCTGTACCTCGCCGGTTCTGGTCAATGAAATCCTCCAGAGCCTCAAATCCATTGGCGTTGCCGAACAGAACATCATCGTCTGGGACCGACGCAACGACGAACTCGAGAAGTGTGGCTTCGCGATCAATACCGGCACAAGCGGTGTGCGATGTTATGGAACGCTGCCCACCACGCGTTTTAGTGAAAAAACATTTACGGTATCGGGCACTGAGCTCTCCTTCAGCAAGATTTTGTCCGAACAGATTTCCATTCTGATCAATGTGCCCATTCTGAAGGATCACGGAGCAGCGGGTACAACAGCGGCGCTCAAGAATCACTATGGCTCATTCAACAATCCGTGGAAATTTCACAGCAACAACTGCTCTCCCTATGTTGCGGAAATCAACGCACTTCCTCCTATTCGCGAAAAAACGCGTCTGATCCTTTGCGACGCGTTCCGCCCACTCTGCCACGGTGGCCCGAGCGATCGCCCACAGTATCGCTGGACCTACGGTGGACTGCTCGCAGCCACGGATCCCGTTGCCCTGGATGCTATTGGATGGAAGATCATCGAGAACCAACGCCAGGCCAGCGGCCTCAAATCTCTTGCCGCTGAAGGACGTACGCCAAAGTACATCGAGCACGCCGCTCAACTCAAGCTCGGCACCGCTGATCCCACGCAGATCACCGTGCTCACCGAGACCCTTTAGTCTCCGTCTTACTTCTTACCGGCATTTCCCTTCCACCTCCTGATCAAAACAGCCATGTACTCAATCGCACTTTATTCATGTTGACATTAGGCCGCAAGCTTCTCTAAAAAATGGCGTGATTCATCAAAAAGCTATATACTTCTGCTGAATAGCCACACAGTAATTTTTTTAATACATATTACGAGCGAAGTGAACTATGGAAAAATAATGTTTCAAGGCCAATAGATCCCAATGCAAGAACGTATCATCAAAATTTACCGCACAACAATCGGAAGCCAGTACTATCATTACAACTGCAATAAGCTGGCAGAGGATCTCAACGACCTCGGTGTAACCGCTATTATGACGCCGGCGTATGATGAAACCGGCCCCCATTATCCTTCGTCATTTTTAAAAAAATCCGAGACCCCGCCCTACTTGCCTCAGCTCGTAAAAGCCCTCAAGCAATATAACATTCGAACTATTCTCACCGCACCAATTTTCCACGACCCGCAGTATTTTGATGCGCATCCTGATCGAGCACCCGTTGATCAGCTTGGTAACCCCTTTCAGCCTACGGATTGGTATAAACCGGTCTGCCCGTCCGATCGTGAGTTTCGCGAGCTGCGGCTCAGACAGCTTCGCGAGCTGTTACGCATTATGAAGCCAGACGGCCTTTCTCTCGATTTCATCCGCTTTCCACTCTTCTGGGAAACACTGGACTACACCCAACCTGGGACTGCGATCCCGGAATTTTGCTTCTGTTCCCGATGCCTCAAAGCATTTCAAATAACCATGCATGTCGCGCTTTCAGACCACGAATCGTCAGCTAAAGCTGCTACCCAGATTCTCCAGACATTCCCTACAAAGTGGCATGAGTGGAAGGGGCGCGTGATCAAGAGTTTCGTAAAAAAGACCTTTTCCCTGGCGAGGCAACTATCCCTGGAAACCTCGCCGATTCTCCATTTCATCCCGCTCGATGGCCCTGCATTTCCTTTCGATGTCCAACAGCGCCTCGGCCAACGCCTCGCGGCTCTCTCCCCTGAGGTAGACACGATCCATCCCCTTCTCTACCATCAGGTTCTCCAACAATCGCCCGGGTGGGTTCACCAGTATATCCAATATCTAGCCCAAACAACTCATAAACATATCCTGCCTGCTATTCAGGCCGGCAGAATATATAAACCTGCTGAACTCCCTCTCAGCGAATTCCTCGAAGTGGTACATCTCGCCCTTCTTCCACCCTCCAGAGGAGTCGCCATTTTCTCTTATGACCTCTTGTGCCCCTCTTCTCATGCCAATCCCAGAGAGTCCGAGGGTTTCCAGCGCCTCAAAGCGCTCTTTTCCCACACAGGCCGCGGCTAGCGTATATTATTCCTCACCTGGTGGCGTTCCCTGAGCATCTAATGATGGGAGAAATCCGAGCGGAAGAAAATCTCGAAAGGAATCAGAGCGTGGTCATACATGCAAAAACTGGCCGCCTGCTTAAATCAGGCCTTTCGTATCAAGAGCATGGATCATGTTGTGATTCCAATACAGCCCAATCGCAAGGCCCAGAAGGAGAATAATAGCATAAACCACGGGATGACGCGGAAGAATGCGTCGAAGCCCCAACAGGATCGGTGGCAGACACGTAATTAAAAAGCGATCGAGACAGCCGAATGTCCACTGGCTGCTAAGCATGAAATAAAACACAAGGCTCAGCCCCAGCCAGACTATGAGAACAAACTTCAAAGTGGTTCGCTCGCGCATCCAGCTCCACACAAGCAAAATGAATCCCCCAATCCCAAGCAGCACATGTCCCCAGACCAGCAGCTTCTTGAGCAGCGAGACCTGCGGCCTCAGCGTCTCAACTATGAGTGCGCGCAATGGTATGTCAAAGTCGCGCTCCAGATAGGTAGCGAAATTCTTTCCGAACGCGCCCCATGTCAGCTTCGAAATGAACGCCCACACAAGCGGGATCACAAGAAATGCAATCCCAAACCGCACCAATGCTCTGAAATCCCGCTCCATAAACATCGCTACGGCTATGGCAAGAAACAGCAACACGCCCACTGGCCGAACTACCGTAGCAAAACCGAGCACCATCGCGGCCTGGATGTCCCGATTCTCGTGAAACAAATATAGCCCCAGCAATGAGCATCCCAGAAACAGTCCCTCCGACATGGCCAGCGAACTATAAAGCAACCACGATGGTGTGAACACGGCAAAATAGGCGCTCAGCCAGAAATCCCGGAACAGCGCGTGAAAGATCATCACAGCCAGCACTGCACCAAGAACTGATACAGCCACGCTGGCAAGCGGTTTCCCAAACATCCGGCCCAGACCGCTGATAGCAACTGGATAGCCAGGAAACAGCCGCGTAGTTTCGTGCGGCAAATCTGCCAGGTTATACTCATCTATCCGGGTGGAATAGACAAGATACTCGCGCCCATCGTGCATTGAGACGTACTGTGGCAGACTCACCGCATTCCACCACAGCGTCCCGGCAATCAACACAACTCGGGACACAATCACAAGCCCTATAAGGCTCAGCATATGCTTTCTATACATAGATTATATGCCCACTTCCAGCCACACCATGTTTCGCACACTTTCTATCAGTATGGCTAACGTATAAATCCGCGCATCTGTGATAATGCTGGCTTTTGTTCTTCGAGTCTGCTAAACTGCCACACCAAATGCACAAAATTTCATTTGCACCTTTGAGCCAGCCTTGCTATACAAATTGTATATCGTATAGCTTGATTAAAGCCCTGACAAGCCTTTTCTCTGAAAGCTATCTTGCCCATAGCGCTAAAACCCAGGGCTTAAAACAGTAAAAAGGAGCATGGCAATGCATCATCTCAATCCGTTTACCTCCCGCCTAAAGTACGCGCAACGACGGAAGGAAAGGGCCCTTTTTCTTGCCATCATAATAGCGCTATTTCCCATAGTCGCTGCCACCGCTATTACCGCCCAGGATGTCGCCTCGCCTCCAGCCTCAGCTTCGCCTGGCGCGGGTTCCGTGATCACCATCAATCAGATCACCGCGAAGTCAATTGACTCAACTGTCACTATTGTGGGCCAAATCACGAATATTTACGGCCCAAGAACACCACAGGCCCCGTATTCCTTGTACGTCACGGATGGAACCGAAACCATTCGAATAGCTATCTGGCAGGATATCTATAAAAGTATTCCTAACGTTTCCCAATTTACCATTGGCTCTCGCGTTCGCATCACCGGTAAGGTGCGTAAATATCATAACAATCTGGAAATTCATCTGGAGAATTCAGTCTCCATTCGGCTCGCCACGGATGTCGCACCGACTCCCATGTTGGTCGTGCAGCCTGAGAAACTGACAGAAAAGAAGCAGGAGATCCTTTCACTAAAGGCTATTGACCGAAGCAAGCTCGACCAGGTCGTACGAGTTCGTGGCAAGGTGGTTAATTTTCGCGCGTCCTGGCGTGAGACTGCCCCGAACGTCCTGACCATCTCCGATGGAACGTCCTCGCTTCCGATTGTTTACTGGAAAGACCTTGCCGAGCAACTTAAACCAGAGCAGCGGCCGAAAGTTGGCGAATTCGTTGATGTGATAGGCACCGTGAATGAATATCGCGGTCAGCTCCAGCTGAGGCTCTTCGATCACAAGAATCTTCGCGTTGTTCCGCCCGAAGAACTTGCGCAGCTCTCCTCCGCACCGACTCCCGCGCCCACTCCGCACCAGATAACTCCTATAAACCAGATTACAAAAGCCACCACTGGCAAGAAGGTCACCATTCAAGGTAAGATTACAGCAGCCCGCTCCGTGAGCGGTGGCACTCTGCTCACTGTTACCGATTCTTCCGGAAGCATTGTTGTGCCCTTATGGGATAGTATTGCATCTAGAGTTAAGAAGCGCAATCAAATTACAGAAGGAGCAAACATAATACTTCAAGGAACTGTTATTCTATATGAACGGTCTAACCGACTGGAGATTCAGCTCGGAAGTCCACTCGATATCATTGAGGTTTCCAAGTAAGACCCGAATATAGCATCCAATGTGCATCTTGGTGACACTGTATGATTTATTAAGGTTTCTCGCAAAGCCGCAAAGTCACAAAGAAAACGACAACTTTGCGTCCTTGGCATCTTTGCGAAATATTTAAAATCTGTAACCTATTCAGTGCCCTCATTAATAGAAGAGAGCGCAGAGAATATCAGTAAGCAAAAAAAATCGCTTTTCTATATGGACATCAATCAGCATATCGAATCGCTTGTTCATGATGCTGCGCAACGCTACGTACGAGCGCTTGGACGAGAAGAAGTTCCTACCCCCATTACCATTGAAATCCCAAAGAATAAAGACTACGGTGATTTTGCCACTCCGGTAGCCATGCTGCTGGCGCGAGCTTTGCGGAAATCACCCATGGAAATCGCCAAGGCAATCTCAGAACTAGTTGCTGCTGATCCTATGATTGCGAGCGTGAATGTCGCTCCCCCGGGATTTATCAATTTTACAGTTACGAGCAATGCCCACGGTGAAATTTTGCGCCACATCTCCAACGAGCAGGCACACTACGGCCACTGCGACATTGGACACGGAAAGCGTGCCCTTGTGGAATTCGTTAGCGCCAATCCTACGGGCCCGCTCCACATTGGCCATGCGCGCAATGCCGTGGTGGGCGACACCATAGCCCGATGCCTCCAGACCGCTGGCTACGCAGTTACACGCGAGTACTACTTTAACGACGCTGGCGTGCAGATGAAAAAACTGGGCGAATCGCTGCGTGCTCGCTATTTACAGCAACTCGGCGTTGAGGCCGCACTGCCACCAGATGGTTATCAGGGCGAATACCTCGTGGAAATTGCCAGGCCATTGGTCAGCGAGATTGGCGATAGTCGCAAGAACGAAACTGACGTTAGCTTCTTCACCAACTACGCCACAGAGAAAACCCTCCGCTCTATTGACGAGGATATGAAGAGCCTGGGTATTGCGTTCGATGAATGGGTCCGCGAATCGGCAATGCACCATGAGGGCAAAGTCCGCGAAACGCTCGACGAACTCAAAGCACGCAATAAAGCCTACCAGCACGACGGTGCATGGTGGCTCCGCAGCTCAGAATACGGAGACGAAAAAGATCGCGTGCTCGTGAAACGCGATGGCGAGCCAACCTACCTCGCTCCTGACCTCGCCTACCATAAATTCAAGTACGAACGCCGCTACGACATCCTGGTAAACACTTTTGGTGGCGACCACCACGGCTACGTTCCGCGACTCGCCGCAGGTATCGAAGCCCTCGGATATCCGAGCTCCGCGCTCCGCTGCGTCATCATACAAATGGTCACTCTGCTCAAAGATGGCGAGCGCACCAAGCTCTCCACCCGCAGTGGCGAGTTCATTACTCTTAAATCGATGATCAACGAGCTTGGACGCGATGTCGTCCGCTTCTTCTTTCTCATGCGCAGTGCCGATAGCCACCTCGTGTTTGACTGGGAGCTGGCAAAAGACACCTCAATGAACAATCCGGTCTACTACGTCCAATACGCCCATGCCCGCTTCTGCTCGATCTTCAAAAAGGGCGCTGAACTTGGCATTCAGTACCAGGGAGCCGAGCGCGCTAATCTCGCACTCCTTGAAACTGCTGAAGAGAAAGAAATCATCATGCTACTGGCGCAGCTGCCGCAGGTGATCAGAAAATCTGCGGAAGCGGTTGAGCCGCATCATCTTACTCTCTACCTGCGCCAGCTGGCCGGCGCCTTTCACCAATACTTTACAATTGGAACAAAAAAGAGCGAGTATCGTGTCCTGGTCCCGGACAATCAAGAATTAACCCAGGCACGGCTCGCCTTGATTGAATGTCTTCGCATTACAATTGCCAACGGGTTATCTATTTTGGGAGTATCGGCACCAGAGCGCATGTAACTATCGAATACGTCGCTGCGCGTTTTTATATTGCTTTAGCTCCTGAGGAAGTGCTGTTTAGGAAGATGTAAAGGCCTGGGGAGTAGGATATTGAGTTTAAATAATCAGTCCACTGGGGAGTAAGTAAGCTCGATGCTGAAGCTAATACTCAACGAGGGCTTTATCAACTTTCTGTTCTTCATGCTGGCATTTCTAACACCATCTATTGTGGTCATTCTGGTTGCGCTCCTGCGCGAGAGAATCTGGACCGGTGAAGCCAGGTTATGGCTTGTGCTTGGCGGAGCCGCTGGGCCTCTGAATCTGCTCTTCTGGTCTGTCTATAACGCCATTGAAAATATCTACGGCCTGGATAGTGTGCGCGCTCTCGTGATAAACCTTATCCTGTTCCTTATCCTCGGAATTGTCGGTGGACTCATCATCCGCCGCTATCGTCTTAAACTCTCCACGCAACAAGACCAGTATAAATCTCGTGCGCAAGACCACAAACCCGAGATATTTGATAAGTAGTTGACGGGTCGGAGAGTTTCTGACCCGTCATCCTGAACGAAGTGAAGGATCTCATTATTAAGATTCTTCGCCTTCTCTCATGGTGGGTCTATTGTACGTCCTACTCCGACCGATAGAACTTATCAGGAATAGTGAGCGATGAGGTATCAATGAATTGCGACAGCATTTCAATCAGGCGTGGCAAAGGAAGTCCCACCACATTGAAGTAACATCCTTCTATGTGCTCCACAAATTTTCCGGCAAGCCCCTGGATACCATACGCGCCTGCTTTATCAAAAGGCTCCCCTGAATCCAGATACCACTGCAGCTCCTCGTCCGAAATGTGCCGCATCTTTACCCGAGTTTCCACAGCATCCAGGAACGCAGTCGAATGTTGCACTTCGCGGATCGCCAGGCCGGTAATCACACAATGCGTCTGACCGCTCAGCGAGCGTAGCATCTGCTCAGCACTCAGGCGGTCAGCCGGCTTACCGTAAATCTTGTCTCCGAGGCACACAATGGTATCAGCACCAATCACCACGCCTGTGCCAAGGCTCGTGGCCACCGCGTTCGCCTTGAGAAGAGCAGCCTTGATAGCCCGGTCGCGCGGCCGCACAAGACTGATCTGGCCTTCGTCAATCGCGCTCGGCTGAATCTCGAACTTCAAGCCCGTGGCTTTTAGAAGTTCAATTCGGCGAGGTGAGCTTGAGGCAAGAATAATAGGTTTCATAGATCACAAAGTACAACAGGACATGCTTTTTAACAATCTATATCTCTAAAACACTTAATGGAGCAGTGCACGAATCTCAGCGATATTAAATTCTAAATCCACCTCACAGATCTCATCGCCTGAGTAACGCGTATCAACAATTGGAGCATTTTGCACCATAGCCCGCACGTGCTGGTATAACCTCGGATTTCGCCGCATCCATTCGGAAACTGTTGTCCCGGATTGAATTTCAAGTCCTGCGATATAGTACAGGAGCCTGTCGCGTGCATTCCAGATTGCCTGCGTTTCTGCCTTCTCCCGAGTTGTCTGCGGGAGCGTCTGCTTCTGCTTGCTCGACTCTGGCAATTTCTGAGGTTCGATCAGCTCTGCCAGCGCAGCCAACTTCAACTTCACACGCACACTCCAGATGCCATCAGGCAGCTCGTCTTCCCGGACGATATCAGCATTCCCAATGAGCGCTTCGACCTGCGGGCGAAGAGCAGGATAAGTCTGCAGGTACTCAGCCAGTGTGATATCTTCTGTTACTCTTAACTCTTCCACTTTCTGCGCCAGCGCACGCTTGGCATTACTCCTGGCGTGCAGTTGCCCCATTAACTTGCGCTGCAGCGGATTTGCAATGACGGCCTGTGGCTTCGCCGTGCCCCTCGCTTCAATAGACAAATTTGCCCAGAGATTCTTCACATATCGCGATGGCGTCTCAATTACCGGTGCTACAAAATCGCGAGCGTATCCTCTGCCCGTGACCGTTATGATTTCTCGTATCACAATCGGCTGCGTGGCACACGCCCCCAGTCCGAGCAATACAAGCCAGACCAGGTACCAGTGCCTGACACGTATCAACTCCGCCATGAAAGTCCCCCTGGCCTGTTTCCATTCACCATACATGGCAGTCTGAAATCCTCTGCTGATTACCTACAGCAGATCGAGGATACGCATGCCATCGCGCTGAGATTGCAGTTGCACATAGGAACAATGACGGACTGTTCGAGAGCATGTAGGGGCACGCCGCGGCGTGCCCCTACAAAATCTTTCGCCTTTTAATGCAGGAGGATGCTTTCCCGACTATGCGCCACTGGCGGGCACGTATCCGTCAAAATAACCTTGGCCATGCACTAGCCGATATTACAAAATCCTTCAGGACCGTGCCAGCCGCTATAGACAAAGTCAATGAGTCAGCACACTAGCGCCTTCAGATTATCACCGCGACTTCGCGTCAAGACTTGATCCCTGCGGCTTACGCCTTGTCACTGCACACGATCTCTTTAAGATTGTAGAACGTCTTCAGCCCCTTATACTCAGCCGTTGTCCCCAATTCTTCCTCGATGCGCAGCAGCCGATTATATTTGGCAACCCGGTCAGTACGGCTTGCCGATCCCGTTTTAATCTGCCCCGCGTTCACTGCCACCACAAGGTCGGCAATAGTTGTATCTTCCGTCTCACCGCTCCGGTGTGAAACCACAGCCGTGTAGCCCGCGCATTTGGCCATTTCGATACAATCCAACGTCTCAGTCAGCGTCCCAATCTGGTTCACCTTAATAAGAATCGAGTTGCAGATTCCCTGTGCAATGCCGCGCGACAGTAGCTTGGTATTCGTCACGAACAGATCGTCGCCAACCAGCTGCACCTTGCTCCCCAGCGCCTTAGTCAGCAGTGCCCAGCCCTCCCAGTCTTCTTCGGCCAGGCCATCTTCGATAGATAGAATTGGAAACTGATCTACCAGAGACTGGTAGAACGCAACCATGGCTGCGGCGTCTTTCTCTTTTTCCTTCTCTGCTTGCAGGACGTAAATCTTCTTGTCCGGTTGGAAAAATTCAGTTGCTGCAGGGTCGAGCGCCAGGAAAATCTCTTCTCCCACCTTGTAGCCGGTCTTCTCAATCGCCTTAAGGATCACCTCAATGGCTTCTACATTCGAGCGCAAATTGGGCGCAAAGCCCCCCTCATCACCAACTGCCGTGTTGAGTCCTTGCTTCTTCAGAACCGCCTTAAGATGGTGAAACACCTCTGTCCCCATACGCAGGGCTTCTTTGAACGAAGGCGCGCCAACCGGCATCACCATGAACTCCTGCAGATCAACGTTGTTATCTGCATGCCTGCCGCCGTTGAGAATATTCATCATCGGTACGGGGAGCACTTTCGCATTCACTCCGCCCAGATATTGATACAAAGGCAAGCCCAGTGCCTCTGCCGCAGCCTTTGCCACAGCCATTGAAACGCCCAGAATGGCATTGGCTCCCAGCTTCTCTTTACTCTCTGTCCCGTCCAGCTCCAGAAGCTTCTGATCAAGAGCCGCCTGGTCCGTAGCATCGTCTCCTTGCAATGCAGTGGCAATCACTGAATTTACATTCTCCACGGCTTTCGTTACGCCTTTCCCCAGATACCGCGCATCCCCGTCGCGCAACTCCATCGCCTCATGAGTGCCCGTTGATGCGCCCGATGGAACCGCGGCTCGCCCGACTGCTCCACAGGCAAGCAGAACCTCCACCTCCACTGTGGGATTTCCTCGCGAGTCAAGGATCTCCCGTGCCGCTGTCTCGATTATTGTTGTCATTCAACCACTCCTCCTGCCCAAAACTATTTGTACATGCCTAGAGAATAAATTTGCTTAGATCCTCATCTTTGAGAATATCCTTCAGCGTATTCTGTACGTACTGCCGATCAATAACCACCCTTTTCTCTGGCAAATCTGGGGCCTCAAATGAAATATCCTCAAGAATCTTCTCCATGACCGTATAGAGCCGGCGCGCACCTATGTTCTCCGACTGCAAATTCACCCTGTAGGCCGACTCCGCAATCTCCACAATGCCGTCGTCTGTAAAAACCAGTTCGATCCCTTCAGTAGCCAGCAGAGCCTGGTATTGCTTCACCAGAGCATTTGCCGGCTCAGTGAGAATTCGCTTGAAATCCTCCACCGTCAAAGAACTCAATTCAACACGCAGCGGAAAACGCCCCTGCAACTCCGGAATTAAATCCGCCGGCTTCGTCTGATGAAACGCACCTGCAGCAATGAACAGAATGTGATCCGACGATACCATCCCGTATTTCGTAAACACAGTTGTGCCCTCAACGATCGGAAGGATGTCGCGCTGCACACCTTCTCTTGATACGTCAGGGCCGTACGCCGTGCCCCGGCCCGCAATCTTGTCGAACTCGTCAATGAAGACAATCCCCGATTCCTGCACGCGCGTGAGTGCATCCTTGATAATCTTGTCCATGTCAAGGAGATTCTCTACCTCTTCGTCGGTCAGGACACGGCGTGCTTCACTGATCAGCATTCTTAGTTGCTTCGTCTTCGGCGGCATTACCTTGTCAAAAAAATTCTTCAAATCCAGTCCCATCTCTTCTATGCCCGTGCCAATCGAAAATCCCGCAATCATCGGGGCCGATGTCGCCCTTATCTCGAACTCAACCTCGCGATCCTCAAGCTTGCCATCGCGCAGCTTCGCACGCAGTTTCCCGCGATTGCGCATCCACTTCTGGTGCGGCGTCAATGCCTCCCCTTCAGCCGGCTCATCTACGTCGTACGTCTCTGTCTCTTTGCCGTTGCGTCGCCGTACAACACGCCTGATAGTCGGCGGAGCAGGCAGCAGCAAATCCAGCAGCCGTTCCTCTGTGTGTTTCTTAGCCTTGTCTAGAACTTCCCCGGTCCGCTCCTCGCGTACCATATTCACCGCTATATCCGTCAGGTCGCGTATCATACTCTCCACGTCGCGCCCAACATACCCGACTTCCGTGTATTTCGTCGCCTCTACCTTTACAAACGGCGATTGCGCCAGGCGCGACAGTCGCCGCGCAATCTCCGTCTTGCCCACACCCGTTGGGCCGATCATGATGATGTTCTTCGGACTCACCTCGTCACGCAGCTCCTCGGAAAGCTCCTTGCGCCGCGCTCGATTCCGCAACGCAATGGCAACCATCTTCTTCGCCCGATATTGACCGATAATGTACTTGTCCAGCGCCTGAACTATCTCTTTGGGTTTGAGCCCCTTATCCATGTTTGTCAACGTCATCACCTCACGCACGCAAGGCATCTGCCTTGCACGGTTCTCGATATCCTTAGCTGTTGTCCGGCCCTTACTCAAGGAGGTGTCGCTTCTTGAGTTGTCGCACGAAACGATCTGCCAGCCGCTCCTGGGTGCGCTGCTGCGACGCAAACTGCTTGGTGCTGTGCACCGTTGTCTCCCAGTCAATAGACCCAGTCTCAGCATCAATCAGCTGAATCTGTGCCTCCACTGAACTATACCACCAGTGAATAGTGCGATTATGTACGGTTCGGCCAACCAGCAATTTCCCCTTGATCACCTTGTCTACACCCAAATCCTTCCCCCACTCCCATGGCTCGATCTGCTCCAGTAGCTCCTCAATCTGCTTCTCTGATAGCTGAGGATACGCCCTCATCACTCGGTTCCTCTGCATCACTATGTAGACCTTCAGGTCTTTGCGCGAGTAAACGTCAACAAAGGCCAACTGCCGCAGTCGCCGCGCCAGAACATCCGCGAAGGCTTCGCCCGCATATGGATTACGATAAATATCGTGTGCGCCAAACCACCATCCTCGAATTTCCTTCGCGGTGTTAAAGATCTCGGGCACGTCAAAATCTAGCACAGCAATCCTGACCGCCTCCGGAAGCTGACGAAGCCCCCTTTGCCGATGACACCCGCCAGCCCACACCATAACTACTGCTAGACTCACCAGTGCCCCGAATCCTCGCCACCTAGCTATCCGCTGTCCCATGTATCAGCCTCTTTCGAAAAAACCGCTCAAGTACCCACACCACATCGTGCGGCAATTCAACCGAACCAGACGTAGCTTCGATCGTTCCCGCTTTATTTCCGAACCGCTACTGCGAATGTACCGCAGATACGCCGGGTCACAATTCGAAGATTCTTCTTGTGGGATTCCATCCCCGCCCTCTGGTGAGGGTTATAGTTGTTCGAGCTTCAACAGGATTTCGTCCACCGAGCTCCACCGTTCCTCCCGCTTTTTCTTCAAACATTTCATAACGATCTGCACGAATTCTGGCGGATAGCCCGTCAGAGGTTTCGGCTCCACGTGCAAGTGCTGATAGGCCAGATCCCCCTCAGCAAAAGGCACAACCCCAGATGCCAGTTCATAGAACATAACTCCGAACCCATAGATGTCCGCTCGATTGTCCACTGGCCGCCCCTCCACCTGTTCTGGCGACATATAAAGAGGCGTGCCGATTACCATGCCCGCCAGCGTTGCCTCGGTCGACTCCATGATCTTGGCAATGCCGAAATCCGTGATCTTCAACTGATCGTCGCGCGTAATCATAATATTCGCCGGCTTGATGTCGCGATGAATAATACCAATGCTGTGCGCATACGAGAGCGCCTGGCAGATCTGGCGCATATACAAAACCAGCGACTTATAGGGCAACTTCCCGCTTTTCCGCAACATGTCCTTCAGATTCGTCCCGTCAACATACTCCATGGAGATGTACTTGCGCCCCATCTCTTCCCCGATGTCGTGGATGCGTACAATGCTGCGGTGACTTAAGCGGCGTGCCGACCGCGCTTCCTGTTTGAATCGGGCTACCGCCTCGGGATTGTTCGACAGATTGTCGGGCAAAATCTTCAGCGCGACCACGTCGTCCAGTTCATTATCACGCGCCTTATAGACAATCCCCATTGAGCCGCGTCCCAGTTCGTCAAGCAGTTCGTAGCGACGTTTTGCCTCCTCACTTAAGCTGTTCAGGATCGTTGTCTTCTCAAACACTATTGGATCGCTGGTTGAGCCAGCCAGCGCCTCGAGTTTCTCGCGTACGTTCTTGTAATCAATGTCCGCCGCAAACAGCTGCCTGTAGACCGTTTTGGCGCCAACAAGATCATTTTTCGCCTCGTAGCGGCTTGCAAGGTCATAGAGAAGGTCTTTTAGCTCATTGTCAACCGTCAACTTCTTGAATTCCTGCAACGTCAGATCCAGCATCCCTTTAGCCAGGAAGCACTTGCCCAGCATCCTAGTGCTCTCCTTCTCCAACCGGTAATCCTGGCCTGCCTTCTGGTAATTCCCAATCGCTTTGTCGTAGTCGCCCTCTTGATAATATAGATGTGCTAGCTTAAAACGGATATCAATATCCTCGTGCTCGTTCAGCAAGAATTCATAAAGATCCTGGAGCTCTGCGCGCACGTCAGCGTCCGATGTCTGAAGTTCATGAGCACGCTCGATGGCTTCTCGCGCCTCTTCCAGACGTCCCTGAATCTTCAGCATTATCCCTTTGCGCAAGTGTGCACCAACGTTCCGCGGATCCTTTGCCAGAATCTGCCTATGGCACTCAATGATCTCCTTCACCTGGTCGGGATGATCTTCAAAAATCGCATCGAGCTGCTCGATCGCCTCTTTAAGACGCCCTACGGAAACCAATAAGTGGCAGAGAAACCAACGCAATCTTATCGCTTCGGGATGCTGGCCCAGTAGCGCCAAACAATCCGCAGCGATCTTCTCCTCAATCTTTGGTTTGGCCTGGAGTCCCCGTTTATACTCCTCCACGCTCAACGCCATATCGCCCCGATGCGCATGCACACGGGCCATAATCATATGCAGGCTCTCATTTGTCGGAGCGATCTTCAAGGCACGCTGGTAGCAAAGCGCTGAGGCCTCGTCCACTTTGCGCTGCTGGGCAAAGGCCAGCGCAAGATTCACAAGCGCCTCCTCATCCGTGGGGTTTCGCTCAAGAATGGTCTGATACTCGCGAATCGCGTCATCCAGCCGGTTGTAGTACAAATTTGCGTACGCCAACGATCGCTGCAGATCACTGTCGTCTGGGTAAGCCTTTAACATCTGCGGAGCCAGCCGAAGAGCATCTTCATAGCGTGCGTTCTTATTATACGCCTTCAGCAACTGGCGCCCAAATGCCAGGTCAAGAGGATTCGATTTCAGGACTGCTTCATACATTGCAATGGCTTCTGGAATCGTTTTGCCTTGCTTGAGGAACACATGGGAAAGTAGCGTCTTGTAACGGGTGTCGTGCGGAAACGCCTTCACAGCCTCACGGTAAACCCGTTCGGCTTTCAGCTCCACGACATTGTTCTGTGCGTAAGCCTCTGCCAGCTGCAATGCCAGATCATTTGACCAGTGACCCAGTGCGTTGAGCTGTTCAATCACCTTAATGCCCAGATCTGCGTTGTTTCTCTCCCGGGCAACCCTAGCCAAGGCGAGCAGGACTACAACATCCTTGGGATTGGCACTATATGATCGATGATACAGCTCGACTGCTGCATCATTCAGCCGGTTTTGCGAAAAGTAAATCTGCGCTATCGTCTTCAGAATCTCATGATCGTCTGGAAAATGTTCAAGCGCCTGCTCGTATATGCCCAGGGCCTCGGGATCATTTCGCCCTTCACGCAGATAGCAATGGCTTAACAGCAACAGCCCGTGCGCGTTGTCAGGATCAAGAGACAGAATCTGTTGCGCAAATCCTGTAGCCTCTTTTACCGCACCGTTGTGAATCCGAATTTCAGCTAACTGTCGCATTGCAGGGATATAGCTAGGATTCACCGCAAGCACTTGCTTGTAGATACGTTGTGCCCCATCATCCATCTTTTTCGCATCAACGTATGCGTCACACAGCGCCTCGAGGTATGCTTGATTCGAGGGATTCGCGCGGTGGACACGCTCGAATACCGCTAGATTGCGGGCCGTCCGGAACCCAAGCTGTAGATATACGTCAGCCAAAGTCCTATACACGTCATCATGCTCCAACCCAGCCCGAAGCGCATTCCGAAAATAGCGCGCGGCCAATTCTAGCTGTCTCTTGCGCTCGTAAATCTTCCCGATCAGATATTCCAGAACGCCTCTCTCTTCAGACAACTCCACCGCATCCAGGTAAACTCTCAGCGCATTATCGTCAACCAGCGCAGCCCGTGAGTAGGCCGTGGCCAGCGCCTTGAGTATCGCGGGATCGCCAGACCGAGCACGATACGCCCGCTCAAATACCGGAATAGAATCGCGACCAAAATCACCCAGCTTGATTAACACCAGAGCCAACGAAACATTTACCCGTTGATTAACTGGATCCTTTGCAAGAACTCTCAGGTATAGTCTGGCCGCCTCGTCCAGGCGATCTTGAGTAACAGCCGTATCTGCTTTTTTCACTGTCCGATAGCGCCGCAGCTCTCTAAGCCCGATCAGCATCACGCACAAGACTACCGACAGGCCGGCCACACAAGAGAGCAAAAGTAGTGCAATGTGGGAGCGCACCCAAGCGTACAGCCGTAGCCACCTCGCCTCGCGATGCCGTGGATTAATCCGCAGCACATCGGCAGACGCCGAAAGAACAGCTTCCCAGTTCTTCTGACTCGCCTCCGTCTTTGCAGCTTGCAGGGAAATCTCAATCTGCTGGCGTAACTCGGCGTTCTGGGCTGCGATCCTGGCAAAATACCCTTCATCCCACCGACAGTTCCGAGCGAGATTTCCCCCGCGCGTCTGCCACACCAGCCCAGTCCGCCCTGGCAAAGAAAATGGGGTCGAAAACACCGTTACCTTCCGTGTATTGGGCGCAACTAACAAGACGTCAGCATGCCCATCACCAGTTGCATCCAGTACCAGCGGCGTCCGCCCAGGCGGACCCCGGCGCAAAAGATATGCAGTCTCTTTACCATCCACCCCATTCACCACGTGCCAGTTGCCCTCTTCATCCCCGAACGTCAGAAAACTCTCTGCCTGATCCGTAGTTACTAGCCCGAGCGACGTAGTCATACTAAAATGCAAAATATAATCCTTTAGCCACAGCCTTGAGCCTGTCATTCCATCAAAGGCAACTAAACTCTTCGCAGTCGCAATCACAATATCCACATTCCCATCGTTATTCAGGTCAGTCAATATCGGATCAGTCGTCGGCACATTGAACAGCGCACGTTCTTTCCACACAGGCCGGAGACCCTCTGCAGTCGCCTTCAAGGCATACAGATTCCCACTGGTATCGCCAAACACCACCTCATCCAGCCCATCTCCGTTCACATCCCCTAGCGCTAGAATTGTCAAAGGTACCATCCCCGCAGGATGCTGATATTTAAGCACGTTCTCCGGTCTGCCGACGTCAATAACCCAGATCTCCCCTATCGCAGTGCCTAATACCGCATCCATTTTCTCCTGGTTTCTCACATGGCCCACCGAGACGGGTGCAGTGACACGCGCAGCCGTAGCGAAACGCCATTGCTCCACTGCCGCTCCGGAATCAATCTCGTACAGGAGAACCGTCCCTTGGCCATCAATGATTAATAGCCCATCCTTACCATTCAGATCTGCACCAGGTAAAGCCAACACGGTCGGCGCACTGTAAATGCTATTCCCTACCTGCCAGCTTCCCATACTCTTGCCCGTTGCTCCATCCACTAAATACAGTCTTCCGTCTGCTCCACCCACTGCTATGTCCCACGTCCCGTCACCAGTAAAATTACCCACCACCGGCGCAGTCAATCCTGCCCGGCAAACGCTGGATGTCCAGTAGCGCTTCCCGTTTGATGCAAAAAGGGCAGCCAAGTTACCTCGAACATCCGACAGGACAATTTCGTACTCCCCATCAGCATTGAGATCCGCTACCACAGCATCATTCATTACCCGCAGGGCAAGTCGTTTCTGCCAGAGAACAGGGTAGTCTGATTCGGCCAGTGCACTTCCGCAGAGCACTAGCAACACAGCCACCACGAACGGCCCTGCAATCCGCGACCACCACGCCTCTCTTCCCTTGCATCTCAGTTCCAAACGCTCATCCCCCATTATATAACTTCATGCGCACCTCATACCCTATGTTGAGAGCGCCTAACTCAAAATTAAATTCCTCCCCTCATAAAGCAGCTATAAAAATCTCTCTGGATATCATCGGAAAGGCATAGAAAAATCAATCTTTTTTCTGCTTTCCACAGATGATTCGGAAATCATATCTGGCCGAATCGAATACGCGTTCCATCAGGCCAGAACCCTGGCCATCGAATCAGCTGGCCCCTCTCATTGGTGAATCCCCGCACGTCAATGTGAATATAGGGCGACTGCACGCGGCCCCGAAAATCATGGCGCTCGTATAGTCCGGCCCCTCCAACCAGCCGGCTCCCTTTCTCTCGATACCGGCGGTCAAGAATATTTACGTAATGCATAATCACTGCCGCATCATGAATATCAACACGCCCATCACCATTCAAGTCATCCATGACCAGATCGTGATTATGATCAATTAGTAAATCTACCGCTTTCCCATATTGGTGCAGAGAAAAGGGAACCTTCAGCGTATACTCGTGATCCTCCTCCATGGTGCCAAGGTTGAAAGCAGGCGACCGAAATCCATAGATGAGAGCAAAATTCGACGCCGGATACCCATCGGCTTCCATCAGTGCAATTAATGCCTCTAACTTTTCAACCAGACCATAATCGAGTGCAATGTATTGCGGAAAACCAAGCGAATACCACGGGTAGTCCATGGCAAATGTCCCTAAGGTGAAATGCTTGGAAATTGGCAAGTCTTTGTTTTCCACTGTCACTTTATAGAAACCATCTGGCGGTAAATATGCCTCGGGATAAAGACGAATCCAGACCGCCTCGTCACCGTAGCGCTGCAAAGTCGCTGTGCTGCGAGGGTCTAAATATTCACCTATTGTAAAACCGTCGATCACGCCGTCACGAAGCAGGTGCAACGGCGTCGCAGGCAAAACACTCACCTCACACGACTTCTCCACAACAACAGAACCCCACAGCAAAGTTTCAGGAAACCGCTCAAACCACCCTCGGTAATCCGTGCGAATGATGGTCAGGGTGCTTGCGGCCGGCGGCCACCAGACATTATTTGTAACTCCTGACCTGACGGACAACCGGCCTGCGCTTGCGCTCCATTGTAATTCCTCCTTGCGCGTTCGAACTCCAAGGGTGCCGGGTTGAGGAAGCCAGGCGTTCGCCCGCAGCTCGATGCGCTGGCAATTTTCCAGAAGCAGCAAACGCGCCCCGGGGTTAACTGCCGGTACGCTTATCTCTACTTTCAGATATTGATTAATACGCTCGATCAGGAGTTTGCGAAAGTGTGCGGAGTTTAAAACGTAAAGTGTAATGCCTACAGCAAGGATAACCAGAACTACTATCACAATCGCCCGCTTCATCGTCTCAACCCCTTGTGGATTCCGTTCTGGTTCGTGGCGAGGTAAAGGTGCATCTTTGCGCCCGAACGGTTACCTGAGAGACGATCCTCATACACATTGGATGCCCAGGTTAGCCAGCCACGTCATTTATGTATCAAAAAAATAAGAGGGGCACAGCCCCTCCCGTTGTACCGCCAATACGCCAGAGGCGTACAAGCATTCCGCCATCGTCTGGCAACTGCCCACTGCCATCGCGCACTATTGCCCTGCGCATAATTGCCCATTACCAGCCGCGCCTGTCCGCAGGCGGAGGATCATATTTTCCGTTTCCATTAGCATCAACAAAAATCGGCCCGGTTATCGCAAAAGGCACGACGCCCCCTCCCTCCTCATAGGAGAATGGCGCAACCACCGGATCCATGGACTTGCGACCTCGTACTATCACGTCAATAATCACGTCCTGCGTCGCCCGCAGTTGGAATCGCCCCGCATCCGGCGTCCGCTGGCGTGGATAGCGCTGAATCTCCGTGATTGAAGGCTGATAGATTTGTTTTGCAAAAATTCCGTCCTTACTTATCTCGATCACTTCCACATCTACCCAGGGCGCAGCATACACCTCCAGCACACAATCCACCACGCCGTCCGTGTCCGTCACCAGCGATCCAGGGCCTTGCCCATTCACCGTAAAGCGAATAAAAGGGCCATTCGTAACGATGACCCGCCCCGCCTGGATCGCTTTCACGAATGCCTCCTCCGTAACCTCCGCCGGGTTGTCCGACGGCGACGCAAAATATACCCGCGGGTAGCCCGTCTCCTCTCCAAAAGTAAAGCACGAATTCGAGCCCCCGATTGGTATATAGGAGTGCTCTTGGAATAGCATCTGATACATCAGCTCACGCGCATCGCGGATCGCTCCCATGCGCTTGCCCTCCCAGATCAACAATGCATCAAAATCATACGAAAACCCTTTCTGTTGCTCCACCTGCCCTGATTTAGGGTTATATCCAAACAGAGTAAAGTAACCCTCGTCAGGGAAAAGCGGACGGTCAACAGCCACCAGAGCGCCTGGATACGTCTTTCGCAAATACTGAAAAAGCCTTGCAGGTATTGTTTCTGGGGCCTGCGAAACCTCAGCGACACTACCTGTATCAGCCTGCACAGGAAACACCAGAAACTTACCCGTCGTCTCCTCTCCCATAAACTCGATACGTTTCCCTGTACAGCTATTCAGAACCGTCTCGAGGCCAAGCTCCCGAATGGTAAGCCCCAGATCGGTTGCATAATTACTATCCCCCGTTACAATGTATTCTACACCTTCTGCAGCAGCGGCAATCACCCGATCACGCGCAGAAACCGGGCAGTCATACGACTGCTCAGTTCGCACCCCGATATCCGCGCTCACGTAACCCGACGTGTCTATTACGCGTTTCAACTGTGCTTCCAGCCGATTCTCGCGACCGTACGTAATTGCCATTTCCTTCTCGAATGTTGCATATTCAATCCCGCGGCTGACAATTACTCGATACTGCCCTGCCGATACAACTATCTCGCCTTCACCCGTTGCAGAGCAATAGGCATTCCGGGCTCCTTCAGCCTTCACCGGCGCCCCAAAATCAAGGTGTTCTGTTGGAGGAATAGCGAGAAACGTTATCTTGCATGGAAGCAGCTTCCCCGTATCTGCATCAACTACCCGATAATAGAAAACATTCGGCGGCGAAACCTTGACCTCAGTTACGTACGACGCCCCTGTGATGACGTTAAAACTCGTACGGCGCTGCTCTGCTTCGCGTCCGAACGCCCTCACCTGTATGAAATAACTCGCCTCGCCGGGGACCATCAGGTTAAACTCCCCATCCGCATTCGTATAGCAACGCGTAAACGGCCTTGCCGGCAGCGGCTCGCCTTTCACCCGGCCTGAAATAATGCGTATATCTGCGTCCGCAATCGGCTTCTGGGTCGCCATCTCCAGCACCCGGCCGGCAATGTAGCCGTACGGAATATCGTTTAACTCGTAAGCAAAGTCTGAGATTCTTGAAAGACTCTTATCCGCCACCATAAGATACCGCTCGTAGCTCAGGCTCTGGTGAGGCCCCAGAGTCGCCTCTTGGTATGTCAGCTCTGAGGTTGTGCCCATGTGAGTTCCTTTAATCTTCCCTTGCTTTGTCACAATGCCCACGGAAAAGTCATCAGCAAAGCCGCACAGCCAATCCGATTCTGTAACAACAGCACCACGTTGATGTGGAACGCCGTATCCGCCCACAAAGATACTCGTAGCACCCCACTCAACGTCATCACCAACCGGGGTCATTGACAGCGTGGCCGTAGTTGTATTCGTCAGGCGCGTTACAATGCGCAAGACGCTGCTATTCGGCTCCAGAATGTACTCATTCTGCACCAGAATCCCCGGGTGTTCAACGTCTTCCCCTGTCACGATTACCCCAACCGCATCGTTTTCGTAGCCGGTGAGCTTCGCTGAAATCCCTGTGAATCGGTAGGGAAGGATATTGCCGCTCGTATAGCGTGGATAGAGATGCCCGAAGTAGTCCAGGTTATCTTCTGTTCTGGCGATATCAATAATCTCGCCACCACTCTGCGCCTTACCCGTTACGTGCAATGGATTACTCACAACGATCTTGATCCGCTTGTTCTCCAAAAGGTAATCGCCCAGCGTGCCTTGTGTCCAGCCTCCCATCGTTAGGTCTCGCCGATCAGTAATCTTTTCAGCCCGCAGTTCACCCCGTTCTACTGCTGGGTTCGTCACTTTAACTCTCGGCCGCAGCTCGCCTTCTCGCTGAACAAAAAACGTACACGCCGAAAGAACTATTAAAATCAGTCCCACCGGTCCTATAAGCCATCGCGAAAAACTGGCGCACCTTTCTCTAACTTGCATTCAGAAATCCTCCTTATGGTTGATCGCCGCTTCTACCTAACCGTGCGCGGCTGCTCTATTCTTAGTCTGTCGGCGTGCCCTCGGGTGCTGTCTCTTGCAACGTGACTTCTTCCTCCGGCTCCGCGACTTCAGGCTTAAACACCCGATCCACCGCCCGCATCAATCTATCTAATTTCTCTCCCGCATTCTTGCCCCGTTCTTTAACTGCCTCAATGACCGAGTTGGTCCTTTCGGCTAGCGCCTGAACCTTCTTCTGATATTCCGGTGTGATCTTTTCCTTATAGTTCACCAACATCGCCTTTGCTTCTTCCAGCTTGGCAGCCGTAAGATTCGTATCCTTGTATTCCACCAGAGACTCTTTCGCATCAGCAAACTTCTCTTGAATCTGACCCCATTCATCCTCCAGCGTTTTCTTATTCACCGATCCCGGTAATTCAATCAGAGCGCGGACTCTACGTGTAAACTTCCCACTGTCATAAGCCAAGAACAGGGCCGCAGCAGCCATTAAAAACGCCATCAATGCCAGAATGAACGTAAAAATGACTAACGCCGACGGCCGCTGTCTCTCTTTTGCCATGACACACCACCTTGTAGCACGATAGACTCATTACACCGCTGGCCGCTGACACGCAATATCCACGCTGCGCCACCAGTACATGCCAGCATTGCTCACATCCATGCGCCTGGGCGCATTAAACACCTCGCAATAGGTGCTTCTTCCTGCTCGTGCCAATCTACCGACTTGAAATTGCTTGCTCTACCTCTATCCCTCTTGTCAAATGACTAGCATGCACTCTTAAAAGATTGCACGTTGCCTGTCAAACATTAATGCGCCTCAACCCCATTAAAATACGCACCTACGCACATCGAGTCTCTGCACCTTTGCGTATGCCATTTTCCAACAAACTCCCTATATCGGGCTTAATTAACCACTCATTTCGCCATGGGAACTCTCTTCCCACCGCTGCCCGTCCGGATAAACCCGCATACTCTGAATTCTGCCTTGCAATTCATGCAGCCGCCAGGATATACGTCAGATTCATGATACACGCGTCTTAGGTGTAGCGGATAACTTTCATCCGGCGGAGGCATACACAATTGGATGAAACAGCCCGTCAGATTCAAAAAATGTTCGACACCGTAGCGCCAGCCTACGATTTGCTGAATCATATACTCAGCGCAAATATTGATACGCACTGGCGTCACCTTGCAACTAGAATGGTGCTCAATGGCAACGTCACCCGCGCCCTTGACTTGTGTACCGGGACAGCTGATCTGGCCCTCTGTATTGCCGCAGCCGCTCGCCCTGATGCCGTAATCGTCGGCCTTGATTTCTCCCGTGCCATGCTCACAAAAGCCCGGCTCAAGATCCAGCGCGCATCGCTCAATAACTCGCCATGTCTGGTTCAGGCTGATTGCCTTTCTCTCCCCTTCGCCGATCAATCTTTCGACCTGGTCACTGTTGCCTTTGGATTTCGCAACCTCAGTGATTTAGCCCAGGGAATACGCGAAATGGCTCGTGTCACCCGACCCGGAGGGAAAGTGCTTATCCTTGAATTCTCACTTCCATCACGTGGAGTCTTCCGAAATCTCTATCGCCTCTACTTGACCCGCGTGCTGCCTCGCATTGGCTACTGGTTAACACGCACCCACGCCTACGGCTATTTACAGCATTCTATTCACACATTTCCCGATCCTGAGCAGCTCAAGGGTCTGCTGCTGGCCTCCGGTCTTCACAACGTGCGCGTAATCCCGCGTACGCACGGAATCGTCTGCTACTATCTGGGAGAGGTGCTATGATAACACGTCTCATCGTCGGCATTAGCGGTGCAAGCGGGGTCTATTATGCCAGGCGCTTCCTGGAAACTGTCCTGAATCTGCCGGTTACTGTGTCCCTCATCATTACGCAAACCGCTGCCCTGCTCATCGAAAAAGAACTCAAAGTGACCGGATTTCAGCAGACATTGCGTCTTGCGAACTTTCTTTCGGTCAGCCCCGATGCGCTGGCAAAGCTCACCCATCATCGCAATGATGATCTGCTCGCACCACCAGCCAGCGGATCAACCCCTTACGACGCCATGGTCATCATTCCTTGCTCCATGAAAACCCTTAGCGCAGTGGCAACAGGCTACGCTGCTAATCTTCTAACGCGCACCGCCGATGTCTGCCTCAAGGAACACCGACCTTTGATACTCGTTCCGCGCGAAACACCCCTCAACGCAATCCATCTCGAGAATATGCTGACCCTCGCCCATGCTGGTGCCTGTATTCTGCCTGCTATGCCGGCTTTCTATCATCATCCCACAACAATTGACGACCTGGCGGACTTTCTTATTTCCAGAATCTTTACCCACCTTGGGTTGCCTCATCCTGGGAAAATTCAGTGGTCTGCTGAGGACCCCCTGACATGAAACTCGTACGCAAGATTGCCTTGGTGTTGGAAATGATTAAATTCGAGCATTCGGTCTTTGCGCTGCCTTTTGCCCTGATCAGTATTCTTCTTGCGGCACATGGGATTCCTTCGCTGCGCATCATCGTGCTGATTGTGCTGGCCTGCGTGTTTGCCCGCTCTGCTGCCATGGCCTTCAATCGCATCGTTGATCTTGATTACGACCGCCAGAATCCGCGCACACGCACTCGCGCGCTTCCTACCGGCAAGCTCAGCCTGACGTTCACCTGTGGATTTGTAGCAATAATGGCCCTGCTCTTTATCTTCTGCGCTTCGCAGCTCAACCGGTTAACCTTCGCCCTCTCTCCAGTGGCGCTCATTATCATCCTTGGCTATTCCTACACGAAACGCGTTACTATCTACTCGCACTTCATTCTAGGCCTGGCACTCAGCCTGGCTCCGATTGGGGCATGGGTGGCAGTGCGTGGAGCCTTTGCCGTGCCTCCGCTGGTGCTGGGATTGGGCGTGCTGCTCTGGACCGCAGGCTTTGACATTCTTTACTCATGCCAGGATTATGACATTGACGTTAAACTCAGCATCCTCTCAATCCCTCAACGACTTGGAATTCCTGCGGCGCTGCGCGTAGCACGGCTCGCTCATGCTGGCGCATTCTGCTCTTTCCTGATGGTCTATTTTCTCAGTACACTTTCCTGGTTCTTCCTGTTCGGTGTCCTTGTCACCGGCGGACTGCTCTTATACGAACATCATCTGGTGAGTCCGCGCGACCTCTCGCGCATAAATACCGCGTTCTTCACGGTCAACGGCCTGATCAGCGTATTTCTGTTCGCCTGTGGCGCACTAGATTTTCTCGTCCGGTTTGCCAGTTAGCCAGGTGATTGTGCGGGCGTTCAATTGAACGCCCCTACACAATATAGAGAATGTCCTCAGTCAGCAGGACTTATTTTAAGCACACGCAACACTGGTGTCACTCATGTACCTTAGCGCACTACAGATAACGAACTTTCGCAATATCCAGTCCCTCAAACTCTCGCTCGCTCCCGGGACGAATCTCTTCTGGGGTGACAACGCTCAGGGGAAAACCAACATTCTCGAGGCCATTTACTATCTCGCCACGGGTCGTTCCTTTCGCACCCGCATTGACCGTGAATGCCTCCCCTGGAATTGCGCCGACGATACCGTGGCCATCATCAAAGGTACGATTCATCGCTCAGAAGGTGAACACAACATTACTGTCGCCATTTCCCCCACGGATAAGGCAGTCCTTGTAGATGAAAAGCAAATTAACCGCCTCGGCCTCCTCTGGGGCAAGATCAATGCTATTCTCTTTACACCCGATGATCTTCAGATCGTCAAAGGCCCCCCGGCCTTACGCCGACGCTTCCTGGATATGGAAATCAGCCAGATCAGCCCCGCCTACCTCACTCATCTTCAGCTCCTTCACAAGATTCTCAAACGCCGTAATCTCCTCCTCAGAGCCGAAGCAGAGCCCAATCAGATCAACACGATGCTCGAGGGTCTTGACCAACAGCTCGTTGAAAGTGCTGCGGAAATCTTCCACCTTCGCTACCAGGTGATTCAGCAACTCTCAGCGCATGCAGCACGCTACTACGGCCTTCTATCACAGGAACAGGAACACCTCGAACTCTCCTATCAGAACTTTCTTGAAACGCACAACAAACTTTCTCCGGAGCAAGCAATGCTCGCCTATTCCCAACGCCTGTGCGAAAGCCGCGAGGACGATTTCTATCGCGCACAAACCACCGTCGGCCCTCACCGTGATGATATCCAGATTCTCATCAATAAAAACGACGCGCGCACCTACGCTTCCCAGGGTCAGCAGCGCTCCGCCATCGTTGCCATCCGCCTTGCGGAAATTCACCTCATGCACGACTTTACCGGCCAGACACCTATCCTCCTTCTGGATGACATCACTTCCGAACTCGACGAACATCGCAAAATCCAGCTCCTCTCCTTGCTGACCCAGAACCTCCAGACCATTATCACCGCCACTGACCGTCAACCCATTACCAGCCGTTTCCCCATGGACAAAACCTTTCACGTCGAAAATGGTGGCCTCTCCAAGTAGGCTGTGACTCCACCAGCCCACTGTGTCCGCTCGCCACCACGCAGTCATAACCCTGCATCTGTGAATGCACATATTGCCGGGTTAGAATACACGAAGAAAGAAAATACGCGGAACTCGCTAGAGGCTGGAAGCATGACATAACCCGCCAAGCCACCGCATCATGACGGGTTTGGGGGAAATGACTTGCGTGGGGCCACTGAGAACATCCGCGGTCAGCTAAAGAATGGGCCTGTGACTCTTGTGCAAGATGGTTCTGTTGACCAATCACAAAACTACGCGCCACTGACAATCTTCGTCAGCCACGGACTTATGAAGCAGAGAGCGAAAAGAAGCGACACGACATACATGAGAGGATGCACTTCACGCCCTTTGCCGATCAGCACCTTAATGAGAGAAAAACTTATAAAGCCAAATCCTATCCCGTAGGAGATGTTCAGTGTAAGTGGCATGACGAGAATAACCAGAAATGCCGGCAGCCCTTCTTCTATATTTGCAAAATTGATCTCCGTAATCACCTTAAACATGAGAAATCCGACGATAATAAGCGCCGGCGCCGTGATCGGATACAAATAGCCCTGCTTCAGCACATTACACCCTTCTAACCCCAGCTGCTCTATCAACACTCTACCATCACCCGACAACACCTGCTGTCCAGCGATTGCAAACTCCTGCATCACCATGTAGCCGCCCCCGACAATGGCGATAATCGGCGTAAAAAAGAGCGCGACAAAGAAGAGCAACCCCGTTACCACGGCGGTTAACCCGCTTCGTCCGCCAGATGACACTCCCGCAGCGCTTTCAATGTAACTCGTCACTGAACTGCACCCCAACATCCCGCCAGATACTGCACCCAGCGAATCTACAACTAGCAGCCTCTTCAACTTCGGAATATTACCCTGGGCATCGAGAAACTCCGCCTGCTTACCAACACCAATTGCTGTTCCCATGGTGTCGAAAAAGTCAGTCATGAAAAACGCAAAAATCACTGGAATCAGCGCAATTTTCAGTGCCCCGGCAAGGTCGAACCGAAACATAGTCGAAAAATCACTGGGCAGTGCAAAAACAGTCTCAGGCCGCTGGACTATCTGAAACGGCCAAAACGCCCCAATGACCGCCGTAGATAGAATCCCGATCAGCAACGCCCCGGGAATCCGCAGCGCCACCAGGACCGCCGTAATCATCAACCCCAGCAATGCCAGCAGCGTCGCCCCGGAAGTCAGATTACCTAACTTTAACAGGGTTGCCTGGTCGAACACAATGATCCCCGCGTCTTTCAGTCCGATCAACGCTATGAACAACCCGATCGCCACTCCTATCGCGTATTTTAAACTCTGCGGAATCGCTTTCATAATGATCGTCCGTAGATTGGTAAGGCTCAGGATCAGCACCAGAATCCCTTCTGCAACCACCACACCCATACCCACCTGCCACGTCTCGCCCATGCTGAGCACAATAGTGTACGCAACCATTGCATTCAGCCCCATTCCACATGCCAGGGCCAGTGGATAATTGGTAAACAGGCCCATCAGAATTGTAATTAGCCCCGATCCGATACACGTCGCCACCACAGCTCCTTCAAATGGCACCCCACCCGCTGACAGTATCGCCGGGTTAACAAACACAATATACGCCATGGTCATGAAGGTGGTTATCCCTGCAACCACTTCTGTGCGGACGTTTGTCCCCAATTCGTCCAACTTGAAGAAGCGATTCAGCCCATTCATGCGCTCCGCCCTCCTTCAGATCGGTCTCCTGGACAGCAGGCATCCAATTATTCTTGCATCATGACTAATGCCCACAACCCTGGGAATTACCTGATAGCAAAACAACTTTGCAACAGAAATTTTACTCTCTTCAGCTCCCTTTTTAAGGCCAATCTCGCCTGCCTGGCAACGGTAACGATCTTGCCGCTCGCCATACTGCAGATGTCTCCCGACACTGAAACCCAACGCAGATTATCTTGTGCGGCCCGATCTGGGACCAACACGCTGCCATAAGCTTCTGGCACAACACCACTTACGGCTAAAAATGCCTTCTTCGCCCTCACCCTACTAAACTATTGACATCGCATCGTAATTCTGATTCAATCGGATATTGTATTGTCAGTGAATGGAGATAAGAACGACCTAAATTTTTTCGCCTGTTGCTAGGAATGACGAGCTCCCGACGTCTTTCTTGGCAACTGGTGAGTCCTAGAAAGGGATGAAGACAGCCGTGTCTATTACAGCTGAGAAAAAAAAGGAACTGATCGAGCAATTCAAAACTCACGAAACTGATACCGGATCGCCTGAAGTCCAGATCGCCGTCCTGACTAAACGCATCCAGAATCTCACCGAGCATTTCAAAACTCACAAGAAGGACTACCACTCACGACGTGGTCTTCTCAAACTGGTCGGGAAACGCAAGAACCTGTTACACTATCTGCGTAACGTAGATATGAATCGGTATCGCGATCTACTGAAAAAACTTGGGTTACGGAAATAGTCGCGATGTCGCTTATGCTTTAATGGTGTCTGTGTGTGATTGAATCCGGAATAGCTCGCAAACCTAAAGCAGACTCCCTTTCTATAGTTCCAAAATCAAAGAGAAGAAGAGTACTCTGAAGCATTCAGTCATTCCCCTGAGGGAATATAACAGAGGAATGACATAAAAAAAAACGCGCGCCACGAACTAACGGGGTATCGGTTTCGGGGTTTTGAGGTTTCGTGTTCAATAGGGCACGGTGCTCCAATACCACGAAAACTCAAAGGCCCGAAACAGGTGACCCGTTCATGCGAGAGCAGACTCATTGGTTCGCTGGCGATGCAGAAAGGTCCATGATTCATGTCAGCAAAATTTGAGGTCCCATTCGGAGACAAGTCTCTAACAATTGAAATCGGAAAAATGGCCAAACAGGCCAATGCCTCAGTGCTGGTTCAGGTTGGCGGAACCGTTGCCCTGGTCGCGGTAGTAGCCGCATCAAAACCTCTTGAAAACGTTAATTTTCTTCCTCTTACAGTTGACTACCGAGAAAAATTCTATGCGTCCGGTCGCATCCCCGGCGGCTTTATCAAACGAGAAAGCCGACCCGGGGATAGCGAAATGATCAAGGCTCGCCTTATTGATCGTCCCATTCGCCCACTTTTCCCCGAAGGCTATTCTACCGAAACCCAAATCTACGTCACCATCCTCTCTATGGATCAGGAAAACCCGGCAGAACTCCCTGCCTTGATTGGCGCTTCCACTGCTCTCTACATTTCGGACATCCCCTTTACCACCCCGATTGCTGGTGTGCGCATCGGCATGATTGATGACCAGTTCATTATTAATCCGACCTATAAGGATCTGGAAAAGAGCCAGCTGGACCTTGTTGCCGCCGGCACCAAGCATGCCATAATCATGGTGGAGGGCGGGGTTAAGGAACTTCCCGAGGCCGTAATTTCCAAAGCATTGCGCCTGGCACATGCCGAGATTCAAAATATCATTGAGATACAGGAGAAAATCCGCGAGCAACTTGGCCAGGAAAAAACGCCAGTCCCCACTGTCACCCAGGATGAAACCCTGGTCTCTCAAGTCGAAACCCTGGCTCTCCCGCTTCTCGAACAACTGAGCGTCATGAAGGATAAACAAAAGCGTTCGCAGCGCCTTCAGGAGATCCATCAGACGGTCAACGAACAATTGGCAGAGGCCTTTCCGGATCAAGAAAAGACCATTAGCAACTTCATTAATACCCTGGACAGCAAAATAGTCCGGCAAATGATCCTCGAAAAAAAGATGCGCCAGGATGGGCGAGGCCCGCTGGATATCCGATCCATCACGTGCGAAGTGAGTATCTTACCACGCACGCACGGCTCTGCACTCTTCACACGCGGCCAGACCCAGGCGCTCTCCACCGTCACTCTCGGCACAAGCCAAGACCGCCAAACCATAGATAATATTCTTGGTGTCTCAGAAAAACACTTTATGCTGCACTATAACTTCCCCTCCTATAGTGTTGGCGAGGTACGGCCAGTCCGCGGCCCCGGACGGCGCGAAATCGGCCACGGGGCACTCGCAGAACGCGCCCTCGAGCCCGTTATCCCCGACAATGAGAGTTTCCCCTACACCATTCGCGTGGTCTCAGAAATCCTCGAATCCAACGGCTCCTCCTCCATGGCCGCGCTGAGCAGCGGAACCCTCAGCCTTATGGACGCTGGGGTCCCCATACAAGCCCCGGTGTCTGGAATAGCCATGGGGTTGGTCCAAGAAGACGATCGCTTCGTCATCCTTACCGATATTACGGGCCTCGAAGACCACATGGGAGACATGGACCTGAAGATAGCAGGAACGGAAAAGGGCGTCACAGCACTGCAAATGGATATCAAAACAGACGGCGTCAGTTTTGAGATTCTCGACCAGGTCCTGGATCAGGCAAAAGCCGCACGTCACGTGGTGCTAGAGAAAATGCGCGAGACCCTAAGCGCTCCCCGTCCTGAACTCTCCCCCTATGCCCCACGCATCACGACGCTCCACATCAACCCGGATCGCATCAGGGACCTCATCGGACCGGGAGGCAAAGTTATTAGGGGCATCATTGAGAAGACCGGCGTGCAGATTGACGTGGAAAACGACGGCACGGTCAATGTCGCCGCTGTTGGTGATGAAGCCTCTGCTCGCGCCATTGAAATGATCAACGCCCTTACTGCAGAAGTTGAGCTTAATAAGATATACATGGGCAAGGTCACCCGGGTAGCGAACTTCGGCGCTATCGTGGAGATTCTCCCCGGACGCGATGGATTAGTTCACATATCAGAACTCGACAATAAGCGCATCGACCGCGTCGAAGATGTCTGCCGCCCTGGCGATAGCATACTTGTCAAAGTTATCGGCATTGACAAGGATACCGGCCGCGTTCGCCTCAGTAGAAAAGCTGCCATGAAATAGCAGCAAAAAGCCCCTTCCTTAACCTCAAAGCGAAGCTTTTGCAAAAGCGTACAACATATTGACATGCCTGTGAAAAATTGGCCATATATTCCATTTTATTCCTTTTGTATTGCAAATTGCAACAGTTTCCTGCCAAATACTTAGTTTTGCAAGAGTCTTGAGAAGCTAGAACTTATCTCAAGGCTCTTTTTTGCTTTGACAACCACAAAAAATCTGCTACTATCTCAAGGTAGAAATGGCATGAAGAATAGTGAGCAACCTTGAGCCATTCAAATTTTCTCGTCTGTTGTTTTTGTACGGATTGAGCATCATTCACACGGGTTTTCTTATTTCCATTATACTGAACTCGTGAAATTCGATGCGGTTCTTTCCCCTGAACCGGGAATATGTTTACTCTTTTTTCTTTCCCGGCCCGGGTGATTCAGCCTGATCGGCTGACCGCACATTGTTCCCGAGCGCGCCCAGATCAAGAAAGTAAGATTGCCTAAAAGGAAACCAAAAAGAGTTAACCCCAGGCAGGCTCCGAGCGGCCAGGTTGCTACTCTCAGCCTGAGACACCAGAATTATTCTGGCTTTAGTGTAGGTGTATAATGTTTCGCAAAAGTGTCTTAAACAGTGGCGTTCGTGTTGTTACGGAGTATATTCCGCATGTCCGCTCCGTGTCCGTCGGCCTGTGGCTGGATGCAGGGAGCCGTGTGGAGAACGAGTATGAAAACGGAATTACTCATTTTGTTGAGCATATGTTTTTTAAAGGCACCCACTCCCAGAACGTCTTTCAAATTGCCACTGCGATCAACGAACTCGGGGGCGATGTTAATGCCTTTACCACCCATGAAATGCTCTGCCTCTATGCCAAACTTCTTGACGAGCATCTCCCCCGCGCTATCGAACTGCTGGCAAACCTGTATCTGAACTCAGCATTTGAGCCTGAGGAAATTGAACGCGAGCGCGGTGTTGTGCTCGAGGAGATTAATCTCTATAACGATACCCCCGAGGAGCGGGTTGTTGACCTCTTTACGGAAGACCTCTGGAAGGGGAATGGCCTGGGCCGGCCAATTCTCGGCTGTGCATCGAACGTCTCGCGCTTTGACCATCAGACAGTAACCGAGTTTGCCCGTAAGGAATTCCCGCCAAAGCGCTTGGTGGTTTCCATCGCAGGAAGCTTTGATACCGCTATAGTTGAAGAGGTGATAAGAGGCTATTTTGATGAGCTGCCAAATGGCTCAGAACCAGGGAACGGCTTTCAGCCGCCGGAACATCGCTTTGGCATCAGAAGAATTGGGCAGGAGCTGAACCAATCTCATTTCTGCCTGGGAACAATAAGCTTACCACGCATGTCGGCAGATCGGCATCGTTTTGAGGTCATGAATATTATTCTGGGCGGTGGCATGGGCTCGCGCATCTTTCAAGAAGTCAGAGAACGACACGGCCTGGCTTATACCATCGGTTCGAGTCAAACCGGCTATCGCGACGTGGGATATTTTGCAATCTCAGGCGCTACCAGCCCTAAGAATTTGCCAAAAGTCCTGGAGGTCGTTCTGCGCGAAGTTCGCAAAATCTATCGCGATGAAGTGAGCGATTCAGAACTCGCCAGTGCAAAAGCTCAACTTAAGGCGGCAATCCTCCTGGGACTTGAAAACACCCGAAACCGCATGATGCGACTGGCAGAATACGAACTCTATTTCGGCAAGCACATTCCTGTCAATACGGTCATTCAGGAAATTGATGCTGTCTCAAAGCACGACGTTCTTGAAGCAGCTGAAAAATACCTGCGCAATGCTGATGTCGCGCTGGTTACGCTCGGCCCTGATCCACCTGACACACAGAACGTCGACAGTGTGACTTTCTAAGCCTTCTTTGCTGTTGCCATAGCCACTTCGCCTATGGCAACTTCAATAGAGGAAAGAGCGTTGAGGTCTGGCCTACCTCAGCGCTCTTTTCGTATCTCCCCACCTTGTCTGACCACCCCGAAGCAAGACTGCCGCTGACCCCGTGAGCGATTTCTTGCTACCATGTCTCTCGCCATGAATTCGCCGTTGCTCCTGAACGAGTATGAACTCTATCAGACGCGCTGACGCCATGCATTATTATTGGCACCATGACTTCGCCTGACCACGGAATCGGCTGCTGATATGAGCTATCGGGCTGGCGATCTTTTAGAGCGGAACATAACTAAATGCAGAGGAGTCCTCGCGTGAACCCACTATTTAATTGACGGGTCGGAGAGTTTCTGACCCGTCATCCTGAACCCTTCAGCTTCGCTCAGGATAAACTCCGTGAAGGATCTCATTATTAAGGTCCTTCGTCGCTTCGCTCCTCAGGATGAGCAGTCGGCGTTATAGAAAACTCCCCGACTGCTCATTTAGCTTGATTCCATGGACTTTTATACTCACAACCGAATTTGCAATCTCATTTATTTTTTCGGATGGGATTTTCAAATCCTCAATGACCGCCTTTGCAGTTGGATCATTAGCCATAAACTCGATAGGAAAAGATGCCTCATCAACTATCCTGATCTCCTGAAATCCTGCCGCTTTTATGGCCTCCATGTATTCGTCCCTCATTATTGCTCCAGAAAGACAACCTATATATGCCTCAATAGAGTTCTTGATGAAATCCGGAAGTTCTTTCGTCAAAACTATATCCGAGATCATCAGTCTTCCACCTGGTTTTAGCACTCTGAATGTTTCCATGAAAACGCTTCTCTTGTCAGGCGATAGGTTGATAACACAATTTGAGATGACTGCATCAACGGAATTATCAGCAACTGGTAGCTTTTCAATCTCTCCGAGCCTGAACTCCACATTTCCGTAGTTGCCCTTCTTGGCGTTTTCGCTTGCCTTTTCAACCATCTCCGACGTCATGTCCACGCCGATGACCTTTCCCTTCTCACCTACTTTTTGGGCTGCAAGGAAGCAGTCAAAACCTGCGCCAGAGCCAAGGTCAAGCACAGTTTCGCCCTCTTTTAAAGAAGCCAGAGCAATGGGATTACCACAACCAAGACCCAAATTCGCCCCTTCGGGAACTGTTTTGAGATCTTCCTCTGTGTACCCCATCTTCTTACTAATATCCTGCGCTACATCAGTGCTTCCACAGCACGAAGTCACAGGAGTGCAACAGGAACTCTTCTCTTTGGCTATCTTAGCATAGCCTTCTCTTACGACCTTCTTGATCTTCTTGTCCTTCATTTTCTCCACCTCCAAGGGTATTTGCCAATATCATCTTCCGATTATCTCTTTCATCACAGGACCGAGTAGGTCCTTTACCATTTCCCCAAAATCTTCAGCTTTCACTAAAGAAATGCCGCATACCTTCTCACCTTTTTCCCAGGTTACAACAGCCAACTTATCACCTGCGTGGATATTTGCTTTGTCTCGTATCTCCTTGGGAAGCACCATCTGCCCCCTGTCATCTATGCTGATGACTGATTCAACTTTACAGCAGCATATTCCGCTATCCGTCGGCATGCAGCAGGGCTTCTTTACAGCCTTCTTTTTCATCTTCATCACCTCACCAAGTAATAGGTTGATTTTTCGGGGTATTTAGATATCTCTGATGATTCTGAATATACTGAATTACATATTCGGATGGAGCCTGTCAAGTGTTTTTTTTAAATATCCGGCTTTTTTTCAAATGAGTTACCATTTTGGGAGAGATACCCCTCACCTTACTCCTCTCCCCAGTGGGG
>JAUWMI010000097.1 GCA_030613245.1 Candidatus Sumerlaeota bacterium | reverse complement strand
CTGGCAATGGGCGGAGGTTGCGGGGCGGTAAGCCTCAAAACGTTCCGAGGGTCATTTGCCGTGCCGCCGCTCTTTAAGATTACGCAGGCCCCTGTTGCAGTATCGATCACCCTACCCCCCCCAACGCTGACTATGCAATCTGCCTTCTGTTCGAGGGCTACGGCAGTGGCAGCATCCACCGTTTCCAGGTCGGGCTCCGACGCAATATTGTCATAGATGCCTACACAAAAATCCGCAAGAGCATCCTTCGCCAACTGGGCAAGCCCTGCTTTGTTGACTCCTGGGTCGGTAAGAACCAGAGCCCGACGACAGCCGAGGTCGACAACAGCCTTGCTGATTGAAGCCAGTGCCCCGTGGCCGGCTACTACGTTAGTGGGGCAATTGTATCCAAAACTATCTACTTTCTTATAGTCCGATAGAATCTGGAAGTTCATATTACTCTTTGCATCGGCCATAGAGTTGACATGTATTCGCTTGACCTGGGTATATTCACGCAGGCTTTCCAGGCCGAATTCTCGACCCACTCCAGACTGCTTGTAACCGCCAAAGGGGCAGAAATCCGAAAATATATGGTAGTTGTTTATCCACATCGTCCCTGTACGGACGCCACGGGCTATACGCTCGGCCCTGGCCGTATTTGAAGAAAATACCCCGCCTGCCAGCCCGTAAATGGAGTCATTGGCGATGGCCACTGCTTCTTCATCACTGTCAAATTTTATTACACAAGCAACCGGGCCGAATATCTCCTCCTGTGCGATACGCATTTTATTATTAACGTTGGTGAAGATAGTGGGGGCATAGTAATATCCTCCTTTGATTCCGGGCACTTCTGCACGTTCGCCACCGGTGACGAGCTCCGCACCCTCTTCTTGCCCTAGGTTTACATAACTTTCAACCTTAGCCAGCTGCTGCTTGCTGACAAGGGGCCCCATGTGAGAAGTGGGGTCCATCTGGTATCCGATACGGAGAGATTCCACCCGCTTTTTCATCTTGTCGAGAAACTCATCATGAATCTTTGAGGCTACTAATATGCGTGCGCCCGCCGTGCATACCTCTCCCTGGTTGAAGAAGGTGCCGTAGCAGGCGCCTTCCACGGCCAGGTCCATGTCCGAGTCGTCAAGTATGATATTGGCTGACTTGCCGCCGAGTTCGAGTGTCAATTTTTTCACCGTAGCGGATGCCATTTTCATGATTTCACGTCCAGTTTCCGTGCTGCCGGTAAAGGCTATCTTATCCACATCTGAGTGCGTACACAGAACTTCGCCCAGCTCTGGCCCTGGTCCGGCTATGACATTTATTACCCCATCAGGAATGCCTGCCGCTTTGGCGGCTTCAGCAAGGATGAGTGCGCTCAACGGGGTTACCGAAGACGGTTTCACAACAATCGTGTTCCCGGTTATCAGGGCTGGTACGATCTTCCAGAGGGCTATGTACATTGGGAAGTTCCAGGGGACAATTCCCACGCATACCCCCACCGGCTCTCTGCGGACAAGTTCACGGGCCGGAGCAAACGCATTCCCAGATACCGGCATGTCCTCCTCCCAGGGAAATTTTGTTACCGCTGCCAAGCTCAAATTGCGTATAAAAGTTATACTGATTAAGGGCATGAGCTTAGCCAGAGATAGGACCTGGCCGGCGTTCATGGATTCAATTGTAGCCAGGCGCAGCCCCTGTTGTGCTATCTGGTCTGCAAGATTCTGCATTTTTGCCAGTCGCACGGTTGGAGTAAGACCACTCCAGATTCCACTGTCGAAAGCCTTACGAGCTGCCGCTATAGCTGCCTCTGCATCGACTTTTCCTGCTTGCGCTACTGTGGCTATGGGTGATTCAGTGCCGGGATCAATTGATTCAAAAGTCTTTCCATCCGCGGCGTCGACAAATTCGCCATTGATAAAGAGTTTGTAGTGTTCCACTTGACACCTCCTTTTAATGCGTTTCCAAATGCCATCACACTATCACGTAATACCACCATAAAACGGACTGTATAGGTCCAGCCGTTCTCGGACAAATCGATGGTGGCAAACATCGCTTCTTTCTGTTCGGTTGCTGGATCCACGCAGTCCTCGGGATATTCCCAATAAATGCAATACTTGGAGCTAAAGGGGTGAGCGGGCCATTCCCGAGCATCTATGAGGTCTTGTTCAGTAAGGTTCACGATTTCGATGTTCATCCTTGCATCGTCCTCCAAGAATTCCACATAACGGAAGAACGTATCTGAAGTCCCGAGTTAAGCGAGGAACCCGAGCGAAGTGCCGAAGATATGAAGCCAGGTGTGCTCTGTTAGAGGGAGTGCAGTAATCTTCTTTCATAATCTGTATTCCAGCTTATTCTTGAGGCGGCTCGTAGATTTTCGCTCCATCTACCGAGCTGTCTCTCCATTCGATCTTTTTGATGACGATCTTCAGTAGGCAAAAATCATCGGAGTCTGGACCATTCGGGAAATGTTCGTATAAATCGAATGGTGCCAACTTCCACACTCTTTTTTTCTTTTCTATATCCGGGATTATTCGGGCTTCACCGATGACGATGGCGGCCTTATCTCCGTCAGGCGGTTTCACAAAAGCAAGACAAATCTTGGGATTCTCTCGCAGTTGTTTTACCTTTCTGGAAGTGCTACGGGTTGTTACCCACATAGACATATCGTCTTCGACTATCGGTGAGACTGTACGGACTCTTGGTTGGTCACCATCACAGGTGGCGAGAGACGCGTGGAGAAAATTGTCCTTCATTATGGACACAATTTTCTGTTCATCAGATAGATTCATGTTGCTGTCTCCTTTCTTTCGACACTTCGTATGAAGTTTTTATCATATAAGAAGTTCTGATCGGTGGCGAACGATTTGGGTGTGTGTGATAAAGTACGAATTCTTCATGCGATGTCATATGAAGCTGACGATTCTTATTACAATCCATAAACTA
>JAUWMI010000068.1 GCA_030613245.1 Candidatus Sumerlaeota bacterium | reverse complement strand
TACTGCGCCATCTTCTTCGACTGCTGGCGCAACGTAATCGCCGCCGTCAACGTCGTCTTACCGTGATCAATATGCCCTATCGTCCCAACATTTACGTGCGGCTTCGTACGCTCATACTTTTGCTTTCCCTTTCCCATCGCTCCCTTTCTACCTCCGTTGATAGAATAATGCCCTCAATTGTTACGACCCAGGGCACTTCGCCGTCAGGGATAAAAACTGTATTGCTCTACCTGAGGGGAAATCGAAGTCGCCCTCTACTTCTGAAAGAGACACAGCAGCGAGGCTTTAGAAGTGATGGCACACAGCTTCTAAGGCCAAAAGTTTCAGGACGAGGGTCTCCTGAAACGGAGAAAAGTCTAGATAAAACAGTAATATTCCCAGATGCTGAACACAAAAAAGCGTGAATAACTGTATATGAAAATACCTTCTCGTCAAGTCTAAAGTTTAATTTTTTCCGTATATACCGAGCCTGTGATTTTCTCGGCAATTGCCTCTGGTACCTGGGCGTAGTGCGAGAACTGCATGGTATGTGTTGCGCGCCCCTGAGTTATTGAGCGCACTTGAGTTGCGTAGCCAAACATCTCAGCCAACGGAGCCGTGGCTTTAATGTTCTGTAGTTCCCCACGTATCTTAACTTCCTCAATTTTCGCTCTGCGCTGCTGCAAGTTGCCGATGACGTCGCCCAGATAAATACTCGGGGTCATGATCTCAATTGCCATAACAGGCTCGAGAAGCCGCGGATTACATTTACGGGCACCATCACGGAATGCTATGGCCGCAGCGGCCCGGAATGCTATGTCAGAGGAATCAACGGGATGATGGGATCCGTCAAACACCGTGACCTTAATATCCACGATGGGATAGCCGGCCAGTACGCCACTGCTCATTGCCTCAATAACACCTTTTTCAATTGACGGGATGTATTCGCGCGGGACGGCTCCGCCCACCACGGAGTTTTGGAACTCAAAGCCAAAGCCAGGCTTCATCGGCTCGATACGTAGGTGTACGTGGCCGTACTGGCCGCGCCCACCTGTCTGCTTGATGAACTTTCCTTCCACCTCAATGGGGTTCTGCAAGGTTTCGCGGTACGCAACCTGGGGCCTACCTATGTTGGCACTTACCCGAAATTCGCGTCGAAGCCGCTCGACCAGAACTTCCAGATGTAACTCTCCCATGCCTGAAATAATAGTTTGCGTGGTATCCTCATCAACCCTCACTCGAAAAGTCGGATCTTCATCAGCCAGCTTGGCAAGAGAAATGGCCAATTTGTCCTGATCGACTTTTGTCCTGGGCTCGATTGCCACGGAAATCACCGGCTCAGGAAATGACATGGACTCCAGCAAGATGGCGTGATCAATATCACACAGCGTGTCGCCTGTTGCAGTATCCTTTAAGCCTACGGCTGCCGCTATGTCGCCGGTTTGCACATGGGAAATCCGCTCGCGATCATTGGCGTGCATGAGCAAAATGCGCGCCAGCCGTTCATTCTTGTCCTTGGTAGCATTGTAAACATACGATCCGGCGGCAATTGTGCCTGAATAGACCCGGAAGTAGGTTAATTTCCCAACGTGTGTATCTGATGCAACTTTAAATGCCAGCGCTGAAAAGGGCTTGTTGTCATCCGGATGCCGAACTTGAACTTCTTGTGTCTCTGGATGCTTGCCCTCAATTGGAGGAATGTCGAGCGGCGACGGAAGATATTGCGTGATGGCATCCAGTAACGGCTGGACAGCACGATTGCGAAAAGCCGAACCACATAGCACAGGAGTGATGGCGACCTGCAAGGTCAAAGCGCGTACCTTCTGGTGCAGGACTTCGGCAGGAATATCAGCTTCTGTTAGGTACTGTTCCATGATCTGCTCGTCATATTCTGCGATAGTTTCCAGGAGTTTAGCGCGGTGCTCGTGGACCATGGCGGTAAGATCATCGGGAATACTGGTGACCTCGAATTTGCTGCCAGACTTATCTCCATTATTTAGAGGCCAGACGTAGGCCTGCATCTCAATGAGATCCACAACACCCTGAAATTGATCTTCATTTCCAATAGGGATCTGGATCGGCAGGGGCACAGTCTGCAGACGTTCGCGCATCATGGCGATGGTGCCAAAGAAGTCGGCCCCAATACGATCCATTTTATTAACAAACGCGATGCGGGGTACACCGTAGCGATTGGCCTGCCGCCACACGGTCTCGGACTGTGGCTCAACCCCTCCCACGGCGCAGAACAGGGCAATTGCTCCGTCAAGCACGCGAATCGAGCGCTCGACTTCTACGGTGAAATCTACGTGGCCAGGCGTGTCAATCAAGTTGATGTGATAGCCCTTCCACTCACAGTGAGTTGCAGCGGAGGTAATCGTGATACCCCGCTCTTTCTCCTGATCCATCCAGTCCATTTCCGCCGAGCCTTCGTCCACTTCGCCTATCCTGTACGTCCGGCCAGTGTAGAAAAGCATCCTCTCGGTTGACGTGGTTTTCCCTGCATCAATATGCGCTATAATACCGATGTTGCGAACTTTTCCGAGTGGGTATTTGCGTAACATCAGAAATTCACCTACCTTAGTATCTGTAGGAACACGCCGCGGCGTGCCCCTACAGCCATAGATACAAAAAGAAATCTGGTTGGGTGGCCATTATCGCCGAGCGGGGGCGGTCAAATATTTCGTGCACATTATTTCCTAACCCGCTCTATATTAACAAACTAACACTCGTCATGCAACACCCGAAAGACGATGTGTCATTTGCACAACTGCCCACCACCAGATTGCCGTAGATTTTCTCCACTGTAATCGCTGTTACCAGCGATAGTGCGCAAATGCTTTGTTCGCCTCCGCCATGCGATGTGTGTCTTCCCGTTTCTTAATCGCCCGCCCGGTCTTGTTATAAGCATCAATTAGTTCTAAAGCCAGCCGCTCAATCATTGTCCTCTCCGGGCGTGACCTGGCATTCTCTATAATCCAGCGGATGGCCAGCGTGACCCGCCGCTCAGGTCGAACTTCAATAGGCACCTGATAGTTCGCCCCACCTACGCGTCTTGATTTCACCTCCAGGAGGGGCTTGACGTTATCCACTGCTTGATTGAAGACGCTGATCGGCTCCGCTTGGGGAACTTTAGATTGCACCATGTCCAGGGCACTGTAAAAGATGCGTTCGGCCAGGCTCCTCTCCCCTTTTCGCATTATGTGATTGACAAACTTGCTTGCCAACGCGCTGCCATATTTCAGATCAGGCGGTATTTCGCGTTTAACAGCACTGCCTTTGCGTGACATACTTTATCAGCCCTCCCGGCGATTATTTCGTGCGCTTTGCGCCGTATTTCGAACGCCCCTGTTTGCGTGTTTGCACCCCTTGTGTATCAAGCACACCTCGGACGATATGATAGCGAATCCCGGGAAGATCTTTTACCCGGCCTCCCCGGATTATAACAATGGAGTGTTCCTGCAGATTATGTCCCTCGCCCGGGATATATGCAGTTACCTCAATACCATTTGTAAGACGCACACGCGCCACCTTGCGCAGCGCCGAGTTTGGCTTCTTCGGCGTCACGGTATACACGCGAGTGCAAACGCCGCGTTTCTGGGGAGATCCCTGTAATGCCGGCGTGCTGCACGTCTTTTTCACGCGCCGCCTGGCCTTACGCACTAGCTGGTTAATTGTAGGCATAAAAAAACCCCCTGCTCAAGAGCATTTGGGAGACATAAATTATCAATGAATTCAGGCTGTGGAAGAAAAAACCTCTGTTTTTTTATATCCCTGAGCCATCTGCGATCTACAAAAGAGTGATGCTAATATAGCTCTCTTCTTGATGTCAAGAGGTTTTTTGCGATGAATTTACCCTCCTGATCATTGAAAAGAGACGGGTTAAAAATTGAAATCCATTCTTTTCCCTTTGCAGACACGGCCTGTTCCCAAACTAATAGCCAAGACAAGCTGCTTAGAATCTTATTTTTTTCGTAAAAAAACCGTAAGAAGCCAACAAGAGAGCAAAAAAAACCACAAAACAAGCCCAAAGGCAAAAAACTTGTCAAAAAATTCAATTTACCCCACTTGTGCCGATTCATATCAAATGCTAAAGGCAAATAAATTAAATTGCTGAGAGAAAGTAATTGACTTTTCTCGCTGAACTCTTTTAATATTCAATGACATACACGCTCTTAGGAAACCGGTTTATTTTGTACACAATTTGGAATTTCTGGTGGGATGATAACCACGCGGTCAATCGGACTCAAACCAGTTAGTAAAAACCATTCGGTTCATGGCCAAGCGCGACCTGACAAAATTATGCACCTATGCCAGACAGCATGGTGCGCTGCATGCGAAGATCATTGAACCAAGTAGTGTTGTCGCATCACCCTGGGTGCGTTTTAAGTGTCAATTTGGCTGCGACGGTTACGGAGAATGCCTGACCTGCCCGCCCTATTCGCCAACCCCGGAGCAGACACGGGCTCTCCTCAGTAGTTACCAGCGCGGGATACTTATACGCGGTGGGGATCACGTTGATATTACCCAATTGGCCTATCAGGTGGAGCGCAAGGCATTTCTTTCAGGGTTTTACAAAGCATTCGGTATGGGGTCAGGGCCTTGTCGCCTCTGCGCCACTTGTGACGTTACCGAACCGTGCAAGAACGGAATGGAGGCGCGGCCAGCAATGGAGGCTGCTGGTATAGATGTCTTCCAGACTGTGCGTAACAACGGATTTTCCATACGGGTGCTCACGTCTCATCAATGCCGGGATAATTATTTTGGTCTGATTCTGGTTGATTAGCGGTTTTCGCGAAGGCATCTGGCTTCGCATTTTTAAAGGGGCATGAAAAAAAATGATCTGGCAGAATTGGGCAAAGCGTCTGACTTCGGTGCTGAAGCTCAAAGGAGAGGTTATTGCGGTTACCTATGCCTTTCAGCCTGCTGTGAAGGGCAAAAAGGGAAAACATTGGGTGTGCCAGGCACTGCTGGATGTCAATCGAGGGGAGACGATTGTTCTGACAGAAGAGAGCTCCAGCTGCGGAGGAGGGACGTACCACTTAGGCCTTGGATCGCGGCCTACAGGTGAGGCGGACAGGGCACTGAAGAAGTTTCTGGTAGAGGGGGAGAAGTTGTTCTGTTCTATCGCCGCATTTTATCGCTCGCAGCAGCTGACCGCTCCGCCTCCCTATGGATTGGCTGACACTGTGGTGATTAGCCCACTCTCAGCGGCAACGCTTCGGCCCGACGTGCTAGTCTTTATCTGCAATCCTGAGCAGGCGTGCCGATTGGTCACATTAGCAACCTATAGCGATGGCATTCCTCCAAAGACGGAGATTGTTGGCTCAACGTGTCATATGGCGATTGCCTATTCCCTGGTGAGCGGTGAGCTCAATTTGAGCCTGCTAGACTATACGAGCCGCAGGATTAAGGGGTTTGCGCCAGATCAGCTCTGTGTGACGATTCCGTTTCACAAGATGCCCGCGGTTATGGAGAGCGTTGACTCATGCACGGCAGGGACTGCGAAGGTAGAATTCCCGCCGGAATTTCGACGGATGTTTCGTGATGCGGAGCACGAGCTAGCTAAGGGAGAGCGGAAAGGATCGGACGCGTAGCGCGGCTTGTCTGAAGGCAGAGTAGTTTTGGGTGCGCAGGTTATTCAAAGTGGTCGGCTAGTATGATAGCATGGCATTTGAATGCCCACAGTGCGGAAAGCAGTACGACATAACGCTTTTCCAGTATGGGAAGACAATTCGGTGCGATTGCGGTGCGGAAGTAGATGCGCGCAAGGCGCAGGTGCGGTCTGTTAGACTTCCGCGTAAGTATCCGGGCCAGATAGTGATTACAGTGGAGAGCATCCGAGGGACGTGTCCCGTCTATTCAGTTGGCAATCGGATTGTTCTGGACGAGGGATACCGAATAAATGTCAAAGAGTCCGAAGCAATCTGTATGCATTCGCTGGCCTCAGTCATGCCCTACTATGTTGCGCTTTATCATGGCGTTGATCCTCAGGAGCTGAGCCTGGCAGGACCAGAAGATGGGGTCGCCCGCGTTCAGTGTCTTGACCCGTGTGAGATGACAGGTGGCGGAACAGTGGTGTTTGCCATTGAGCGGAGATCGTAATGGAGGGCAGTTCTGGCAGGAACTTGATCGCCCTCCCCGCGATATTAAAGAGTGCGTGAAATTTCCTGCCTCGACCTCAGAGTGGGCAGGATAAGAAAGGATTTGGGACAATAGATCGCTATCCGCGTTTTGTCACACCAAATTTTCAGTCATTTGACGCCATTGAGCTGGCGCATAAGACTGAGCAGATAGTCTGCGATGGCGACCGCCGAAAGTATACGGCATTCTACAGTAGCGGCGTGTATGGTGGGATCAGCACCGCCTATGCCTGTGGGTGTTGCCTGCGATGTGTATTTTGCTGGGTCGGGTTGGGGCGTGAATATCCCGAAAGCGTCGGGAAGCTCCACTCTCCGCAAGAGGTCATCAGAGAGCTGGAATCGGTTGCAGAGGAGAGCGGTGTACGCAAGGCGCGGATTTCTGGTTGTGAGCCGACCATTGGGCGATCTCACTTATTGAATCTCCTCGAGTACGTCGAGAAATCGTCGTTACATCTTTTCATTCTTGAAACGAATGGGATACTGTTTGGCCAGGACGAATCGTACGTGCGGGAGCTTACAGCGTTTCCCAAGGTGCATGTGCGCATTTCGCTCAAAGCGGGAAAGTCAAAGGAGTTTACCCGCAGGACGGGAGCGAAGCCGGAGAATTTTGAAATTCCATTCCAGGCCGTTCGGTATTTGATGAAATATAAGGTGAGCTTTCGCGTGGCAGCAATGAGCGGCGATCCGCGCATCATGAACGCCCAGGAACGCCAGCACTTAGTTTCGCGCCTCTATCGAATGAATCCTCAGCTACTCCGTGGCCTCGAAGAAGAAGTTGTTGATCCTTACAAGACGACGTTGCTGCGCCTGAAAACAGCCGGAAAGAACCTCGACTGGTCAAAGCCGCTTCACGAATAATGCCAGCAGTAGAATCCATCGCACTATTGAACAACAGCAATAGCTGTTGCCAGCTTTTCACTTTCTGCATCTGTATGCTGGAAACAGTCTGGCAAGCTTTCCCGTCTGCAACTACTCTGCTTCGCCAATTTTCCCAGGTCAGGTAAAGTATTGTTTACGCTGAGGCCTGCGAACTTGCACGCTCATGTGGGTGTGGGGAGTTCCAGCGAGACGCTATGGAGGAAAGAAATGGAAGAGGAGACGCGGCTGGATATCGTTGTAGCAGGGCACATTTGCTTTGACGTAATACCTACGTTTCCGACCCTAGAGGGCCAGGACTCCAGCCGGGTGTTTATTCCTGGTAAGCTCGTTGAAGTTGGGCGCGTGGCGGTATCTACTGGCGGGCCTGTGTCAAACACCGGCCTGGCGCTAAAGCGGCTGGGGATGAGGGTAGCCCTAATGGGGAAGGTGGGAGAGGACTTTTTTGGTGAGGCGATTCTAGCGCGACTCAAGGCGCAGAGAATCGAGCAGAGGATACGCCGGGTGAGTGGTGAGCAGAGCTCCTATACAATAGTGATCTCGCCTCCGGGGATGGACCGGATGTTTCTCCATTGTCCGGGGACAAATAATACATTTGGTGTAGCGGATGTGGATTTTGGGCTGGTGAAGCAGGCGAGGCTATTTCACCTCGGGTACCCGCCATTGATGGAGATGCTGTATCGTAATGACGGCAAGGAGCTGGCAGAGATTTTTCGCCGGGCCAAGGGGCTGGGCGTAACGACCTCGCTCGACATGGCTTTGCCGGATATAAATGCACCGGCAGGGCAGGTGGATTGGAAGCCGCTTCTTGCGGCTACCCTGCCCCACGTGGATCTCTTTATGCCGAGCGCGGAAGAGACGTTGTTCATGCTTGCGCGCGACGAGTTTTTGCGCAAGAAGGCCGAGGCAGGTGCGCGTGACATGCTGGATTTTTTCACCGCACAAGAAATCTCCGACCTGGCCTCGCTGCTCCTCGAGTATGGAGCAAAGATCATCTGCATTAAATGCGGCTATAAAGGGTTGTATTTACGCACGGCATCAAAGGCCGTTCTTGAGCGCATTGGGGCGACAAAGCCCAGGCCGCTTGAGAATTGGGTCGACCGCGAGCTCTGGGAGCCGAGCTTTGTGGTTAAACAGATCGCGAGTGCTACGGGCTCGGGCGACTCGGCGATTGCAGGGTTCCTGGCGGCATACGTTCGAGGTGAGGCGGTGGAGATGTGTTTACGCTATGGATGCGCGGTCGGAGGTGAGAACGTAATGGAGCTCGATGCGGTGAGCGGGGTGAAGAGCTGGGAAGAGACAACCGCACTGATTCGCTCAGGCTGGAAGAAGCGTGCTTTAGAGCTGCCTGAACCGAGATGGCGCTTTGACGAGCAGCGGCAGCTCTGGTACGGACCAGATGATGCAAAGAGGTAATTGGGACGCCACAGGTTTTGAGCAAGGAGGAGGGCAGCGAATTATCACGTTGTTGCAGGCCACAGGAGTCTGAGAATTAGCATATCAGATGGGGGAGGCTATTCCATGGTGAATTCACTTTCGAGAATGAGGTCACCGATTTTGCGCCAGAGTTCTCCTACGTCGTTTGTCATAATGACGAGGTTGTGGCGGTTACCCTTGAGGTCAATCACGTGGTCTTTGAGAATAGCCGCTTTGCAAAAACCAAGTTTTTCAAAAGCTTTCAGTGCGCCGATCTGACTTTCCATCATGAGTGCTTGTAGTTTTTGAAGGCCTCTGAGGACGGCGTGGTGGAAGATTTCGCGAGCCAGAATGGTGCCGAGGCCTTTGCGCTGGAAGCCGGTGGCCACAACGAGGCGGATTTCGCCGAGGTGTCGCGACCAGCCGCGTTTTTGCAAGTGAAGCGTGGCGTCGCCAACAATTTTTCCTTCTGCTTCCGCCAGCACCGGCAGCACGCGATCGTAGTTGAGTTCTTTGATCCAGCGTTCGATGACCGCCTGATTTGTGACGTCTTCTTTGAGAAAGAGCCGGTCTTCTTGCGGGAGCCCGCGGAAAAACTCGAGAAGCTTTGGCATGTCATCCGCTGTCATCAGGCGCAGGTGTACCACAGTCCCATCTTTTAGTTTCAATGTTTTTGGATATTCCTCCATGGCCGCTCCTTTACGTTGGGCAAAAGGAAAGGTAAATGACATCCTCTCCCATTTTTAGCGGAATCTTGAGAGGGGCGTGGACTTTTGTCAACCATTTTTAAAAGTATAATTGACCCTGGGGCAGCAAGCGTATGAGAAATGGATAAGGGTAGTGGGAAATGGGTCATATTTATTCCAACCCACTTACTTTTTGCAGCCCGGCTTTCCTTCCATGATTCACATTTAAGAGCAGACAGTGGTGCACTGAGAGAATTGAAATAGATTGACCACTCTTATCCTGAAGGCATATAAGACAAAGGCGGGTAGAGGCGTATTACTATACGCTCCTACGAAAAATGCGAGTAGGTGACCGCCGAATTTGTTGCAATGGGACGTTAGGAGGAGTAGGATTCTTAATCAGCATCTGGTAAGATTGTCATCTTTCGTGGTGCAGGATGCGTCAAAATGTTGAAAAGGGAAAAAAAGGCGGGTGATAACACCTCTCAGTTCGCCACGGCGAATAAGGGGGTGGAAGGCACCGCCTCGGGTGCGCCTGCTACCCGTAAGGTAGTGGAAGATGAGTTGTATATAACAACTCGGGAGATATTGAGGGGTGATACCGAGCGATTCGAGGAAATTGTCGAGCGGTTCCGAATGTACGTGTATCAAATAGCGTGGAAAATGACTACTAATTATGACGACGCAATGGACATTACCCAAGAGGTATTTATGCGTGTTTATCGAGCACTTTCCTCGTGGAAAGGGCGATCGAAGTTTTCTACCTGGCTCCACCGGATTGCATTGAATACTACAATTGACTACCTGCGGCGCAATAGGCGGCACGTCAGGGAATTTGTGCGACTTGCAGAGGAGGAAGACAGCGAGGATCTTGGTCGAAAACTTCAGGAAGGGGTCACGCACGAGACCCCATCTCGCGTGCTGGAGCTCAAAGAGCTGCGCTGTGCAATCTACTCGGCAGTAGTAAAGCTGCCGAGCAGACAACGCAAATGCTTTGTGCTGCGTCATTACTACGTATTACCGATCAAGGAGATCGCGGAGATACTGGGCTGTAGCGAAGGCACCGTAAAGCGTCATCTCTATCGTGCTCTCCAGCGTCTGAGGACATTACTCAAAAGCTAAGCTAAGCAGGGGCGTATTGCGATACGCCTTGCGGGGCGTTTTTGCCGAAAAGGGGTATTGAGAAGATGAAACAGAAGAAGGCACTCGGGAAACGGGCGGCTGCAAAGACGGAAGAGGAACTCTATTTGAGAGGCTCGCTGAGTCACAATGAGGAGTTGGGCGAGCTGCAGCATTTGTTTCATACGGTTGAGAAAAACGAGCTCCAGGAGCCGAAACTAGCTCAATGGGAAAAGTGCCAGAATGCCTTGATGAGCCGGATTAGGACGCTTGAGAAGGAAATTGGTGGCCACCGCGTCTGGTTGCAGACGTGGAAAGATAAGATTACAGCTACTGACTCGATTTGCCTCAAACTGCTGATCTACCTTTTGATTACGATTCTGGCGGCTGGCGTCATACTTCTCGGGTATCTTGCATATGTGCTGCTCAGCCATCAGTCACCTGAACAGATTGGGGTGCAGCAACCTATTGAGATCATTGCGCAGGCATACGGGGGGATCTCTGGCGTTGCAATTCGCCTGCTGGCCGCTGTAGTAGGGGCGTTTAATTAAACGCCCTACGTCTATATTTAAGGGCAAGAATCACAGTGCGTGGATTCTGGTAGGGGCAGGTTTGAAACCTGCCCCTACCATCTTCCGGGTGAAGGAGAGAGCAACGGGATATGGGGGACGTATTCTCATTCGAGGCGCTGCGCGATGAAGTCCGTCGCCTTGAACGGCAAGGTGAAGACGGAGTGCCTCCGTTGCTGGACGCTTTGATTCAGGGTGCCCTACAGGCACGGGCGAGCGATCTGCATCTGGAGTGTCACAAAGAAGATATACGGATCAAGTATCGCATTGACGGGGTATTGCGTCCCGTGGTCTCCTTGTCTAAGACGCTACAGACCAACTTTATTGCGCGGCTCAAGATCGTGTCGCGTGTGATGAGCTTCAAGAAGCGTGAGCCGCAGGATGGTCGCATCGAGGTGCAGTTTAACGGGCAGACAGTGACGCTGCGCTCGGCCTTCTTGCCGACGCTGCATGGCGAGAGTGTGACGCTTCGGCTGCCTGATGAGTCGAAGCGGGCATTCGAGATCGAAACACTCGGGCTTTCAGCCGGGCTTGACGCGCAGCTGCTCCGGCTGATTGGTGCGCTGCAGGGGACTTTGCTGCTGACCGGGCCGAGCAGTAGCGGGAAGACTACGACGATCTATGCGATTTTAAAGCGGTTGGTTCAAACCCATGGCGATCGGGTAAATATTCTGACTATAGAAGATCCGATCGAGGCGGAACTGGAAGGGGTAAGCCAGACGCAGCTCGATCCGGTGGGTGGGCTGACGTATGCGAGTGGGCTGCGGGCCATTTTGCGGCAGGATCCAAACGTAATCGTAGTTGGTGAGATTCGCGACGACGAGACAGCGCATATTGCCATCCAGGCAGGGCTTACCGGGCATCTGGTGATCAGTACGGTTCATAGTGGGCGTGCAGCAGGGGTATTTACGCGGCTGCTGAACATGGGGATCGAGCCGTTTCTCATTGCATCGTCAGTGAGCGGGGTGATTGCGCAGCGGCTGGTGCGATGCATTTGCGAGGAGTGCACGGCGCCGTATGAAGCACCTGCGCATGAGCTGGAGAGCCTGGGATTGGCGGAAGGGAATTCACTTCCATCGTTCAAAGGGAAAGGCTGCGCGCGGTGTAACGGGACCGGCTATTTTGGCCGGATTGGCATCTTTGAACTCCTGCTTTGTTCCGAGCCGTTAAAGGAAAGCATTTTGCGCAAATCGCCCACTCAGGTGATTCAAGATATGGCTGTGCGGGCAGGGATGAAGACCCTGCGCGACGACCTGCGTGAAAAGATCTCCTCAGGACTAACTACCCTTGAAGAGGCAATTTCCCTCGCCTTGACTGAATAGATGAAGGCCGAACCTGTTAAGGTGATATCTTAGAGTTCATAAAAAGAACCACGACGGCACAACGTACAGTACGTTAGAAATAGTAGGGGCGACCCTGGTGGTCGCCCATTATTTTTAAGGAGGATGATGAAATCACACAGGAATCCAGGTGTAGGGGCGTATTGCAATACGCCCCTACTTTTCCTCAATAATATTCCCAATCGGGTACTCGTGTTACCGGGCTTTCTACAGAGGGCGCTGGCGATGGTTCTATTTCTTCGTAGATGTGATCAATATTCTCCGTCGTGCTCGGGCCAGCGGTTCCAAAGAACTCGATCAAACGCGCTGTGAATTCCTCAGAGTCGCAGAGAATATCAATCAGCTCCTCGAGTGTTCTTCTTCCGGAGTTCAGTTCCCCCTCCCAATATGAGATCTCGCCATAGTGTGGAAAACGTCCGAGCAGCCCCCGATACATACAAATTACCCGATATCTATTCGTGGGGTTCTTGCTCGTGTATTCATCTGAGCTAAAAAGTACCTTCGCCACCCACTTTGCTGTCCCTCTCTTGTCGGACGTTGCTTGGAATAAGTCATCCCAGGCATCTACGGCACCGCCATCAACTAGTCTTCCCAAAATCCCCATGTACATATAGGCGGTAAAATTGCGCACTGCATCGCCCTCGTGATCAGGAAAAATACCTATTATTAGATAAATGAATTCATTTGAATTTACAAAAATAGAAATAGCCTCATCCCGGCTCCACGAGCCATTGAGCCAGGCAGTAACTTCATCCGAACTCGGCATGCGCAACAGAAATCCACGATAGCAATCCCGAATAAATTCTTCCCGCGAGCGGTTTCGATGATAATATTCATCTGATGCAAAGATGCGCCAACCTATATCGCCCGCGATAAAATGAGCAGCTACGTTGAAGTCGAGCGCATAATCGAAATAGCTTTCCCAGGCAGGAACGGCGACGGGCTCAGGTGCACGATTGAGGAGGGAATTGTAGAAGTGCGTAACAAGCGTACGGATTGGGTTGGGGCCAAATCCTGAGTATTCATCTGCACCGATGTCGAAATCTGAGCCATCACCACGCGGCTGCCAGGTGCCGTCATAAGGCCTGGGATCTCCTTCAAAGTCTTGCGTTAAGCCCGTGACATTACAGCCAGCGTCAATGCAGGGAGAAATAGGCTGGAGATGGAAATCGCCTTTGCCAGGATTCAAAAACAGAGGATCCGTAGAGATACAATCGTGCACTTCCGGAAGATCATTGACTGCAGAACCAATGTAAGAAGAACTTGTTTCGTAATCATAATAATCTCCGCCAGTATTTCCATAAAGGACGCAATATTTTACCTCTTTCGGCTGGGAATCCCATCGAGATTCATAAATTCCATAATTTGTATTGTTTGCAATGATACAATTGATTATCAGATCATTGGAACTGCACAATCCCCCTCCTTTATCAGCCGAGTTGCTAATAATAGTATTATTCTCGAGGATGGAGTTACAAACCTTGAGCCCGCCTCCCTGACCGGCCGAGTTGGCAAATATTATATTACTCTGGATGATGGCGTAACACACATTAAGACCGCCACCCTCACACTCAACCGTGTTGTTCATGATTATATTATTCCTAATGGTCGCTTTACAACCGCAGAGCCCTCCTCCTCCGCCCAGCCACGCAGTACACCGGTTCTCTGATATGATATTGCTCTCAATTATGCCATCGCACCCAAAGAGCCCTCCTCCATATCCAGAACAGGAATTGCCAGAGATGATATTGTTACGGATAATGCCATCGCAATCGCAGAGCCCACCACCTTTGCCACGGTCAGCGCGGTTGTTCAAAATTGTGTTGTACTCGATGATACCGTGGCACTCCAGCACCCCGCCGCCAATACCATAATTCGCATATGCGATGTTTTCCACTATTCTGTTATATTGGATGGTTGCCTTTGTACCATTTCCATAGATACCTCCACCACTAGAGGATCTGCCCCAGAAGATTCTGAAGCCTGACAGAACGCAGGTTTCATTTTCTGTCCCAGAGAAGGTAACGGCGGGTCCAGCATAGGCACCGTTAATCGCGGTTCTATAAACAACATCAGGATCAGAAGGATCTGTGGAGCGGAGGATGATATTTTTGCCGTGAAAACGGATATTTTCAGCATAGACTCCGGGGGATACAATGATTTCATCGCCGTGAACTGCGGCATCAATCGCTGCCTGAATTGTTGAATAATCTCCGGGGACAGTAATCACTGCGCCCAGGGATATTAGGGGAGCAAGAGAAAAGGGAAGAAGTAAAAGGAAGAAGCCCGCGGTCTTGAAAATAGAAAATAAGTTTATGATGTCAGACCTGCACTTTTCCATCTTTCTAACCTGTTCACTGAGTTCTACTTCTTAATTCAAAAGATAACATCGGTATTACTGGAAATCAAGAAAAGAATTGCCCCATATGAAAAATGAACATTATTGATTGATCGGTTACCTTATAAGCGGTAGGGGCGATCCGGCGGGTCGCCCTTACATTGGATTTGAGACAAAGAGGTGCACTAGCGGCGTATCCTGAGGTGTGAGGCATTGCTTGTCTCAGAAAGGGCGCACAGGAAGATAGTATATGAGAATTGCGGGGGCGTGGCCTGTGGGAATGTGGAGCAAGGGGCTAGGGCTCGCGCCCGAGGAAGGCAAGCAGTATGCAAAAAACACCCATGAAGCTGAGTATTACGCTGATACTGATAATGTGGCTGCGCAATATCCAGCCGAGAATTAAACAGGCGACTCCCAGGAATGTGTAAATCTTGCTCGCGAAGCCCATAAGACCCTATCCTCAACTACATCTCATACTTGTCTGTTGGTGAACGATTAATCTCTACCAAAACCGAAATACCTCGCGCAAGGGTGAATATTCTCATAGCCACGAAGGCCCGGAGACACAGAGGGAAATCTTACGGCATTGAACGGAATGAAATTGTAGGGGCGTATTGCAATACGCCCTCATTCTATCTCTGCTTGTGCCAGTCCTAATTTTTCGTTGTATCTCACGCAAAGGCGCAAAGACGCAAAGAAAACACAATTTACCTTAATCTCTTGGCGACTTTGAGTCATGGGGTAGAATGGCCACGGAGGCACGGAGACACAGAGAATAATTAAACGGCAGGAAACGAAACTGTAGGGGCGTATTGCAATACGCCCCTACCTCTATCATGTGCCAATAATAATTCGGGTATCTGGTAGGTGCGAGGCGAAAAATATCTTGAGTGAACCAGCCAGATTGTTTAGAAGAGAACATAGAGGTGCAAGATAAAGCATTACGCGGCCTAAGGAGTGATTAATAATGATGCGCAAATTTACACGGCGAGAATTTATCCGAACGGTTGGCCTTGCCGGTGCCGGGCTCACCCTGGCGCCCCACCTGGCGCAGCATGTCGTGCGCAATGCCTATGGTGCAGGGTCCAGCTACGTTTATCGCGTGCTGAACTGTCCAGTTCCTGACTGGGCTCATTCTGCCACGCATCAGGGCCTTGAGGGACTGCTGTATCTCATGGGGTGGTCGCGGAATCCGCTTCACTTTTATCGAACTGCTGCGCCCTATGACCACGACTCAAATCCGTATGGTAGTCCCACTGGAATCATTGCGCCGAACGACGTGGTGCTGATCAAAGTGAACTGCGAGTGGCGCGAACGCGGCATGACCAATACCGATCTCCTTCGTGGCTTGATCCAGATGATCGTGTCGCATCCTGATGGGTTCACCGGAGAAGTTGTGGTCGTCGAGAATGGGCAATGGGATTCGTACCTGTTTGAAGGAAGTGCAAACAACGCGGAAGACCATGGGCAATCGGTTGCGGATGTAGTGGGGATGTTTCCCGGCTACAACGTGTCGCTTTACCGACGCAATGGCACAGGGACACTCTCATGGTGGGATTTGCGGACGACTACGGTTCAGGACTATGATCAGGGGAATATGACGGACGGGTACGTGAATAATCATTCGAGCGCAGCATACACCTCGTACCCAAAGTTTACCACAGCTTACGGTACGCGCATCAGCCTGAGGCACGGCATCTGGACCGGGTCGACTTATGATGCCGCGCGCTTGAAATTCCTGAATGTTCCGGTGCTGAAGAACCATCGCTTAATGGGAGTGACAGCGGCACTGAAGCACTACATGGGAGTGCTTTCGACTGTGATGACCAGCAGTCAGCATCATCCGCAGCTGTATCAGAACGGTCTGATGGGTCGGATGATGGGTGCAGTGCGGTTTCCGGATTTGAACATTATAGATGCGCTGTTCGTGCAGCCGAATCATCCGGAAGGCCCGGCATCGTCGTACAGCACAGCAGTGCGATTGAACCAGCTGCTGGCCAGTGTGGATCCAGTGGCGCTGGACTACTATACTGGAAAGCAGGTTTTGTTTCCACTGTCTGGCTACGACCGCCACAATCCAGATTCTCTCTATACCGAGACAACATCGCAGGGTTACCCCTACAACGCCTTTCGGCAATATCTGGTGACGTCGCAGACGCAGCTGGCAAGCTATGGGTTGACCACGCGCATGTCGGACTCAGAGATCGTTGCGTACGTGAAGGATGCCACGTATCGGCCATCAAGTGCAAAACGCAAATTCTGGGCGACATATTCGTAGGGACGCGTTGGCGACTTGGCGCCATGCCGCTAAAATAGCCACGGAGGCGCAGAGACACAGAGGGAAATCTTACGGAATTGAAAGGAATGAAATTGTAGGGGCACGCCGTGGCGTGCCCCTACTTTATTACTCTCCTGTTTTGCCTTGTTATCAGCGTGCAGCCGTCTACCCATCCCTTAGGGCTTAGTCCGAGTGGCGTGTT
>JAUWMI010000074.1 GCA_030613245.1 Candidatus Sumerlaeota bacterium | reverse complement strand
CGAACTGTGTTGGTGAGGACTTACTCATCGCCTTTGACATACTGAGCTTCAACCCCGCAGACGCCGCAACCGCAAGCCTGATCCTGGACCGGGCAATAATCGAAACTCTCTCACCCCCAGCCTCACCCTGATCCGCCTTCGCCTTAGCTTCGGCGGACAAGTTTTGCACGTAAAGGGGCACGCTGCAGCGTGCCCCTTTACTACTAATTGCAAACCACATCACAGTTTCTAGAAAAAGGTCTTACAATCTACAGAACTATATCCTCAGGACTGCGATAAAGATCACCCTTCGCTTATTGCATCTTGGTTTTCAAATAGACTTGCGACAGCAGCAATTTTCTCTGGAGAACCAAGCATAATGAGTGTGTCGTTTGGAAGAAGTCTCACTTCTCCGTCTGGATTGGACATTATTTGTGTGTTGCGGCGTATTCCGAGGACGGTTAACCCATAATTCTTTCTCATGTCTATTTCTCTCAATGATTTCCCAGCCAGGGGCGATCTTTCGCTAACTCTCAAGATGCTTATTTCAACATCGGAAAGGGCAAGTTTCAGGTCGCTAGCAGCAGTAGGCTCCTTACTGAGGCTACGAAACATCTCGTAACCATCGGCTCTGACGTCAGCGACAAATTTCTCGATTTCATGTCTGGGCACGAGAAATTTCTTTAACACCCGACTGAATATTTCGATTGAGGTTTCAAATTCCTCTGGAATAACTTCGTTTGCCCCGAGCTTATAGAGTTCCTTCATCTCCTGTACAAACCGGGTTCGAGCTATTATGTACACCTTGGGATTCAATCTGCGAGTAAGTTCCACGATTCTTCTCGTTGCCGGAGCATCGAATATGGCACCTACTACAACTCTTGCATTTTTAATGCCCGCATGGTTTAGAACCGCCTCTTGTGTAGCATCCCCATAATATATTGGCTCTCCCTTTGCTTTTTCCTTCAATACCGTATCAGGGTTCATTTCAATGATCACATAGGGGATGTTTGAAGTCTTGGCAGCTCGTGCTATGTTTCTTCCATTTACTCCAAATCCGACGACAATGAGATGGTCTTTTGCCTTCAAGACAACTTCCTTCTGAGCCGGATAAAATCCCGATTTTATGCTTTTGGGGATAGGAAGAAGGAGAACAAGATTTGATATGCGGGGTGCCAACTCTAATATAAAGGGAGTTGACGCCATGGTCACTATTGACACAGCAAGGAACATTTGAAACATATCCTGTGTGAGTAAACCATATTCGACCCCAGCCTTTGACAGAATGAAGGAAAATTCCCCCACCTGAAAGAGTGCAAGTCCAACTAAAATGGACGTACGAAGTGGGAAACCAACTATCATTGCTGTAACGCATGCAGTAATTGTTTTCACGAATAAAACGCCCAAGGCGCACATTAGAATAAGAATCGGTCGATCTAAAAAAAGGTGTATATCCAGGAGCATCCCGATAGACACAAAAAACAGACTCGTAAAAACATCCCTAAAAGGGAGAACATGCCCGAGGGCTTGATGGCTATATTCTGACTCGGATATGATTAAGCCAGCCAGGAAAGCGCCAAGAGCTAGAGATAGCCCCAGGCTTGACGTTAGACGTGCAATTGCGAAACATAGCACAACAATGCTTAGCAAAAAGAGTTCGCGGTTGCGCGTCCTTGCGATGTGATACAAAAACTGAGGCACCAGCCACTTGGTGCCGACGATGATTAACAGAATTATTCCAATTCCTGCGATGATAATGAACGGGAATGATATGCTGGAGTCAGCAGTTGTTCCTGCCAGCAAAGGAGCAACTAACATCATTGGTACAATAATGATATCTTGAAAAATTAGGATGGCAAGAATCGTACGACCGTGAGGACTCTCAATTTCGGCCCTTTCTTTTAGAAGTATGAGCACGATCGCCGTGCTGCTGAGCGACAAGAGAAATCCAATGAAAACCGCTTGGCCGAGAGGTATGTCAGCTGCAAAGGCCACAGCTGTGCCAGCAATAATCGTTAGTAAGACCTGAAGCGGCCCGCCTATTAATACCGATTTCTTGTTTTGGAAAAAGTTTTTGAGTGAAAACTCAATGCCAATGGTGAATAGCAACAATACTATTCCAATTTCGGCCAGGATTTTAACATCGTTAGCTGATTTTACCAACCCCAAGCCGTGCGGGCCTGCTACTACACCGGTTAATAGGAATCCCACAATTGGAGGCAATCGTAGTCTGTGGAATATTAAGAGGATGGCAATAGACAACAGAAATATGATAAGGATATCATTGAATAGTGTTATATCCATGAGCTACTTTGCCTTTAGGTTTTTGACTGAACGCTACTGTTTCCGTTTTATTCTTGAATCAGCGACAGTGCTCATTGCAATCTTTTGTCTGTCGTCTATCGAAACCCAGACCTGTTTTTTTATTCTTAACGGTTGTATCTTAGAAACAGGTCTGAGTCTATCCCCAGAACCGTCCCAAGTGCCTGGCCTATTCTTCTACACTGCTGCAATGCGTTTTCTTTCTGCCAGAAAAATAATATCTCTCAATTCCTCAATATTTCGCGCCTTTAACCAATTTCTGTCAAACAGGTTATCCTGGGCAATCTGGGCAATGGCCGCAAGGGCGCTAAGATGAAAATTCCGCTCATCCATAGAACCTACCAGCACAAACATGGTATGAACCGGCTCGGATGTCTCTGGGAAGATAATCCCATTCTTACAGCGGACCACAATAATACCAAATTTCCGCTTTCCCTCTACAAGGATATGCGGTATGGCAAGCCCCGGGGCGATCACAGTGCTGGATTCTGCTTCCCTCTTCGTAAAGAGATCAAACAGGATCTTCTGGTCAATGTTCAAGCGAGGAGAAAGAACTTCTGCTAGTTTTCTAAATGCGTCCTCAGCGGACAAGGAATGATCTATGTCTAAAATCACACAATTTTTTATCAGGTGGTCGAACCTATCTTCAATAATGTTGTCCCGCTCGATGAGAATCTGTTTTAACTCACTGTGCAATGTGGCATCCACCAGTTTCCTGTCAGTAACCCGTTCCACCACGTGCATGAGGGCTGACTGGCGATTGACTCTGAAGCGGGCGTAAATCAGGTACCACGCCAGCGACACAGCAACGAAAATCCCGGTAATTGACAGCGGCACTCTGCCCATCTTAAAGATGAGGAATCCCGAAATAATAATCCCGAAAATCTGCAGCCATGGATATAGGGGTGCCTGCAATGTCGGCCGGTAACTCGGAATTTTGCTTTCACGCATAATGATGACAGCGATATTGACGAACATAAACAAAATGATCATTAGAGTGGATGCGGTTATAACCAGATCCTCCAGTTTCAAAAAAAGAACGGCAAGAATCATGAAGCCGCCGGTAATGAGAATAGACATGTGAGGGGTCTTGTATCGAAGGTTTACCTTCTGGAAAAAGGACGGCAATAGTTGATCCCCGCTCATTGCCATGGGAAAACGAGATGCAGAGAGTATACCGGCATTGGCAGTGGTGATAAAGGCAATGAAGGCAGCCAATGCTATAAGCATCATTCCTATACCCCCCATGCAGGCCGTCGCACCAAGCGATATGGGAACAAAGGCGTTTTTAAGTTCTTTAGCACCAACCAGGCCAACAGTAACAGCTACAACCAGGACGTAAAGTAAGGTAGTCATGCCTAAGGCCAGAATCATTCCCAGGGGAATATCTCGGTTGGGATTCTTAACCTCCTCTGCAATGCTGACCATTTCGGTCAATCCACCGTATGAGACAAAGACAAACCCCGCAGTAGCGAAAACAGAACCCATCCCAAAAGGCATGAAAGGAACATATCGTTGAAGTTGAATGTAATTTACGCCGCGAAAGAGGTACAGGCCGAGTAATACCAGGAGGATTATGACAAGCAATATTTGAAATCTACCCGTGACCTTAACGCCGATGAGACTAATGGAGGTGAAAAAAAGACAAAATGTCGCTGCAGTAATTCTAATCTGCATTTCTGAACTATGGGGATAAATTAGCATTACAAAAATCGCCATACCCAAAAGCGCGAAGGCACTTTTTAGGGTGAGAGAAAACCAGTTTGCAAGGCCTCCAAACGTGCCTGCAGCAGGCCCTAGTGCCCGTTCCAGATAAAAGTATATCCCGCCAGCCTTGGGCATTGCGGTAACCAGTTCCGCCTTGGAAAGTACCGCGGGAATTAGCAATAGGCCCGCCACAAGATAAGAAAGAATTACGGCCGGGCCTGCTTTGCTAAATGCAATTGCCGGCAGAACAAACAAACCTGAGCTAATCATAGCCCCGGTAGAAATGCAGAAAATATCGAGAAGTCCAAGTTGTCTTTTTGACCTTTCTTTCATATTCTTCACTTATAATCCGGGCACCCGGTTTCTCGGTCCTCAAATTCGTCTGTGACTGGCTGAGCGTTTGGCAACCATTTTTCCTCGGACCGGTCTTAATAAACTGTCTGCGGTTGCTTTTTCAGTTCCCTTTTGTGAAAATTTCAGGGGTCACTCAATGAAATTTCAGTAACCCAAAGTACGGCGGCTGATAGGGGACATTGCGCATTTTTGACCAGTCTCGTTGTGCAGGTTCTGCTTGTCTACGGTGTCGTCGTACGTTAAAGCCCCAGACATCGTGCTTTTTCGGCGGGCTTGTATTCAACTGTGAAAATGGAATTTTAAATTCAGTGCTCCAGTTATCATCGCCAACGTGCGTTTTCACTTCAAAATCAAATGAAAAAAGACCGTCAGGGCCACTACTAAGCACTGTGCCTTTGGGATTTACCATCAAGCGATAGTAGGTTTTGAGGTCTCTATTTGTATCGAAATATAATTCGAAATCGTCATCACCGAAAACCAGTGGTACTTCGCCATGGGCAGAGGCAGAAAGCCCTTCTGGATTCGCTTCTTCTCCCCAAATTCCAACGTATATATTTTCATGATCATACATGACTTTGACGACGGTTGTTTCGGGCGCAAGGGTGCCTTTCTTGTCCACAAATAGTTTACTAATTGCAGGGATGTCTTTCCAGGCGGCATCATCAACTTTGCCATCAAATTTCAATGTGCCCTTCAGTCGCTTTGCGGTTGTCTCTGGCGGATAAAATAGCCGGTAATAGTATGTGAGCGTAGTCTCCCACCCTGCGGTATTTTTAAACGGTGAATCAACTCTCAATCTTGGCAATTCTTCGCGGTTAAAATTACCTCGGGGGCCTGAAATGCGAAATCGAATAGACTCTTCTTCACCCGGCGCAAGCACAAGATTTGCACCCCAGGGCTTGAATTTCCAGCGATAGTCCTCAGTCTCCCATGTCAGGGAAAAGCTGCGTGGTTCATCGGTGCGGTTACGAATCGGCACCTCAATCTTTCTTCGAATTTTCTTTTTCGACGGGTCTGGAATAATAATTGTTTGGTCTTCTTCGAGATATCTTGACGCTTTTCTGGATTCGCCAGGCGGCACGGCGTCGGCTGGATAGATGCGGTCATCGGTTACAACTGCGTAGGTGATATCCGTTCCGCTTACTGACACCAGCAGGATATGATGAGATTGACCCATAAGGTGGTTATAATACCGCATAATCCCTGATGAGTTCAGGCAGAAATAATCAATATTGTCTTTGACCCGGTAGTCATAGATGTGTGAATGTCCTGTGAAAATTGCCCGTACGGGATACTGCACGAGCAGGTCATGGACCGATTGCCAATCATAGCTCCTATTCGAGTACAGCGGCGAGTGAAATGAGATGAATATGTTCTCTGCATTCTTGTTCTTCTCAAGGTCTTCTTTAAGCCATTCCATTTCTCTTTCCGGAATTGTGTCAAATTCCTGGTTCAGGTATGTATCCAGAACGATGAAATGAGAGTCTGCAAAATCGAATGAATAGTAGTAGCGATTTTCTCCCCAAACTTCGGCATACACAGGCTCAATTGCGCTAGTAGTTACATCATGATTTCCAGGAGTTGGATAAAACGGGACGGAAAGTGGAGCGATTTGTTTTTTGAATCTTTCCCACTCTCGGCGTGCGGTGTTGGGGTCATACGTATAGCCGAGAATCATATCCCCAACGTGAATCACAAACGCAGGTTTGAGCAGTTCTGTTTCTTCTACTATTCGCTCAAATATTTTTGGATTGTGAAACTGGCTGTCTCCCCAAACAGCAAACTTAAAATCAGCAGCCTCGGAGTTGATCGCAAACGAGCAAAGCCACAGTAAGCTAATAACACAGACAACAAAAAGGCACTTGATTTCTCTCGAATGATTTCTTTTCATCTTCTCTTCCTCCTCAGGAATTATTTTGTAAGCGTTGTTTGTAACCCGGGACATTGGAACGAGGGCAATTTTAACATTGCAAGCCCTTGTTTTACCTGTAAAATGCCACTTGTTCTCAAATTAGCAGTACAAACATTAGTGAACGATGGTGGATGGATATTATGATTATTCTGCCATCTGTGCAATGATAAAATCGCTCATTAGAATTTAAACGGAGGGACAAAATGAAGAAGCTTATCTTCCTGCTTATTTTCATCATTGCTTTTTCTACAGTTTTTGCTGCTCAGCATGACATCCTTACTATCACTCATTATAGCGAATCTTTAAATAGGGAAAAGACCTTTCAGATATACTTTCCGCCTGACGCAACAGGGGACGAGCGATTCCCCGTCCTGTTTGTCCTACATGGTGCCTATGGAAACTATACGAATTGGGTTAACCGTACGAATATAGAAGATTTAGCTGACAATTATCGAATGATTCTGGTTTTCCCGGACGGTGGTGAATTCGGCTGGTATGTGGATAGCCCGATTGAGCGGGATTCTCAATATGAAAGCTATATTGCAGTTGAGTTGGTGGCGGAAATTGACCGTCTTTTCCCTACTGTTGCTTCAAAAGATAGGCGTGGCATTATGGGGTTAAGCATGGGCGGTCACGGTGCGCTTCTTCTTGCCGCGAAACATTCCGATGTCTTCGGTTCTGCCTCGGCAATGTCGGGCATATTGAAAATAAGCAATCATCCGGAGAAATGGCATATTGCAGGACGACTTGGTCAATTGGAAAAAAATCGAAAGGCGTGGAAAGCAAACTCAGTCTGGGATCAAGCCAAGCGTTTCAAAAAAGCAAATGTCGAGTTGCTCTTCGATTGCGGAACGAGCGATACAATAACCGGAGCAATCGGAGACTCGCGACAGTTGCACGAACGGCTTGTCTCGTTGAAGGTTCCACATATCTGGCGGGAAATGTCCGGGACCCACTCATGGAATTACTGGCAGACACACCTTGAAGAGCATTTAAATTTTCATCAAGCTGCAATGGCCGAAGTTACGCCAGGTCTGGGGAGATGGCGAGCGCTATATTTCGAACGTCTATCGGAATTCTTCAAAGAGAACGCGAGACTGACGTTGCGGTCGCAAAAAAAACCTGCGGTCTGCCTCTTAGGCTCCTCGAGTATGCAGAGTTTCCCAACAGAGCTATTAAAGGGATACAAAGTTTTCAACAGAGGGATTTCCGCAGATACACTTGGCATTGGGTCTCGTGGCATTTCGCACAGGCTAGAACCGTCGGTTTTTGATATGCGACCCGATTTTGTGTTTATCAAGAATGGTAGGAACGATCTCGGCGATCGGCATCGGACAGGTCAGCCATCAATAGAGCGAATGGTTGAAGAATACACACAAATAGTTTTGACGATTCGCGAAAGGCTGCCAAAGACAAAACTGTTTATCGTAACGTGTGCGCCGGTGCGAGACAAATACGCGCATCTTGCAACGGCAACACATTCGTTTAATATGCAGTTAAAATTTCTTGCAAAAACGTACGAAATTCCTGTACTCGACCTTTACGAGACCTTGGTCGGAGCCGACGGGCTCCTGCGCGCCGAATACTCGCGCGATGGCTTGCACATTTCGAAGGCAGGATACGAAGTTTGGATGGAGATGATGATTAATGTAATGACTGGGAAGGAACACAAGATCAAAGAGCCGCGATGAACACCGCGTTTAAGAGCATCTCTGTGTATTGCTTAAGCAGGGCTAATATCTAGTGAGATAATCGTGAATACGCTACAATGGGATGGTAGATTGGAATAGCGATGGCGCAGAATCAGATTCAAGTGAGTGAGAAAAGGATTCGTACCCGGAAGCTAGCGCTGATCATTGGCCCCCTCATTAGTCTCTGCATGCTCCTGTTTTTTGATCTTGATCCGGAGCATCCAGGGGTTACGCGTACTGCTGCTGTGGCGCTGCTGATGGCGATCTGGTGGATGACCGAGGCAATTCCTCTGGCTGCAACTGCTTTACTCCCCGTCGTGCTTTTTCCATTTCTCGGAATTATGAAGGGGAAAACGGTTGCACCTTTGTACTTCAATTACATCATCTTTCTCTTTATCTGTGGTTTAAGTATGAGTTATTATTGCAACCGCAGATGCACACAGATACACGCGGATTTAGTAGGAGCACGCCTAGGCGCGCCCCTACCTCACTTCTTGCACAATTTTTTATGGAGAACCCTATTTCTCAAGACAGGCGCGGTAAAATTCTACGGTTTCCCGAATAAAGCGGTCGAAGTTAAACAGCCGTTCCGCGCGCTCGCGTCCGCATTTTCCAATTGACTCGCGCAGATCTGCTGAGGCAATGAGGCGACCGATTGCATCAGCAAGTGCCTGTGCATTGCCCGGCTCCACCAGTATAGCGGTCTTGCCATCCTCCACTAGCTCAGGAATGCCACCGACTCGTGTTGCAACAACCGGTATCCCTGAGGCCATATATTCAATCGCGACTCGGCTGGAGCCTTCAGAGCCAATCGAGGCGACCACTCCCACATCCAGAGAAGCCATGAGCGAGGCGATATCAGGCTGGTAGCCGAGAAACGCGACACGCCCGGCAATACCCAGCTCGCTGGCAATACGCTTGAGGGGTTCATAACGTTGCTCGTCGCCACGGCCAGCAAGGACGAATCGCGCCTGGGGGAATTTTTTGCCAAGCAAAGCCGCGGCCTGGAGAAAGTACTCCTGACCTTTGATGCGCTGCACGCGCGCCACCAGGCCGACCAGGAGATCGTTCTCGCGTGCGCCACACGTAGCCCGTACCGCGTTGTTGCGCCGGCCCGGGCTAAGCTGCTCCAGATCAACTGCCCCATACACCACGCGCAAACGGCCCGGTGGTAGATATCGCTGCAACCTACCGAGGCTCTGCGCTGTCTGGTGAGAGACGGCGATCACGCCTGCAGTTCTCCGTTTGTAGAGCCACCGATTGAAAAGATGCTGCTTCACCGGCATCACAACGTGGCGGGTGCGCACCAGCGGTATGCGCCGCCGCGTGAATAGCAATGCCATCGCAGCCAGCCAGTGATCTTTGCCGCGATGACAATGCACTAGATCAATCTTTTCTTGTTGGATGAGTCTGCGGAGCTTTAGGATATCCCTCATGTCGCCCCGAAGCCGGAACCTGCCGTGCATCTGGAGTGTGTAGAAGGGGTAGCCGAGCTCGCGGGCTTTGTGCATCAGGGCCCAGCCGTTGCGGCACACGAGAGTCGGCCGATGGCCGCGTCGGCGTAGCTCTTCATAAAGAGTAAAGCAGTGCGCCACTTCGCCGATCCATTTGCGTCCACTGTTAATGATGAGAATCTTGAGTGGTTTCATGTCCATATCAGCACGAGAGTGAAAATTATGATTGAATTTCACAGGGCCCTTTGCTACATTTATAAAGGCATAGGAGCAATTCAGGTTGTTTTGTTGATTTTTTGCTACAAGGTATACGCACTTTTCGCCAAGAAAAATTCAGACCGCATTTTTATGACAAGAACATATGAAGTACGCGCAAGCTAATTTCGGATATTTTATTGGGGATTCCGCAAAGAATTGCAACGAAAAAAGATGAGATATGGCGCGGTGCAGCATCGGAGCACTGCAAGATAAGACTGGCGCCAATAAGTCGAACAAAGAGGAGGAGTAGTTTTCAGAGATGGTAGACGATAAGAACCTCGAGCACCAGGACCTGGGAGACGATAAGGCACAACAGGCAGGTGAAACGTCGCTGCCAGCTGAGGCGGAAGAACAAGACGCTACTCCGGAAAAAGAACGCAAGCCTCGAACTGTATCGGATCGGCAGCTGAAGCTGCCTGAGGAGCTGGCGCAGTACGAGCTGCCAATTTTGTCCGGTGAACCAGCCGACCAGCCTCAAGAATCGTCCCCTACTGCTGTACCCGTAGAGCCGATTCCTCACCGGCAAGCCCTTGCAGAGCAGGAGTGGCAGACCCGGCAATTCTCACTCATTCTCCCTCTGGGTGAACTTGTTAAGCGCCGGGTTTTGATTGATCTCCTGGCTGAACATCTGGACATTGACACGCTGGCAGCGGAAAGGCGTATTGTGCTTGGAAAGGGTATTCTGCTGCGCGACCTGGGCTACGATGCGGCACGCGAGCTGCAAACGCGATTTCGCCATGCTGGTCAAAAGGTGCTGGTCGTTACACAGCATCCGGGGCTCCAGTTTGGCCCGCCACAAGAGATCTTCGCCATTGGTCTCTCGGCGTCAATCCTCGAGGTTCTGACCAGTGTAGAGCGCATTCGGGTGCCGCGCGAGCAGGTGATCCTGATTGGATGCGCTGGTGTTCGTCTGGCGCCTGGAGTGCTGACGTCGAAGAATGTGATGGATTTCTTCTGCCAAAACCCGCAGTATCACTTTCGCATCTGGGAGACTACGTTTAATTTTAAGTCTGTGCCGTTAGTGTCTGGTGCTCTAGGGGAGGAAAACTTTCTCAATCTTGCTACGTGCTTGGTAAAGGAGCTACCGCGGGCCAAAGGGACTCCGCAGTTAATCACCATGATCGAGAAACGTCTTCTGTCCCCACAGGGCTTTGAAAGCCTTGAGGAATACGATCACTACAATCAGTGGGTCTTGTGGAATCATTACGGCGAGAAAGTATAAGCAGCGGCCTATGAATATTGTCATCCCTTAAACCAAGGCTGCTGAGCTGCGTGAGTGTTGATGAATCCCGATTACCTTCTTTATATGTTGCCTATTATTTTCGTTGGCTATGGCGCGGCTTACCTGTGTACGCGGCTGGCCATCACCGTGGCAACGCGCTACCGTATTTTCTCTTATCCAACCGGACGTAGTTCTCATACAGAACCGACGCCAAATATTGGAGGAATCGGATTGGTGGTACCGTTTCTCCTTCTTCTGCTGTGCATTCATGCCTATGGCATTTTGACAGGTTCGTTGCGCTTCATTGTGCCGTACCTGCTTTTTTATCCACTTATTGTGGGCGGGGGTTTGAGTTTTGGGGTAGGACTTATTGACGACATCAGGCCGCTCAGGGCTGTTCAAAAGATGGTGCTGCAATGTGTGTGCGCGTTGATACCTCTCGGCTTTGGTCTGAGCTTTCAGCAAATTGCCATACCGTATGTCGGCCTTGTGCCGCTTGGTGTTTGGGGCTATCCACTCACGGTTTTCTGGATGCTCCTGATGATGAACGCCTATAACTTTATGGATGGAATGGACGGGCAGGGGGGAAGTTTTACAGTGTGTGTCGGTGGATTCACGTTGCTAATCGTACTTGGCGAGTGGGGCACGCCGGCGCTTCACTACGTTTTGCCTGTATTGCTTGGCTGCGGCGCGGGATTTCTTGCATTGAACCGGAGTCCGGCGCGGACGTTCCTGGGTGACTGCGGCAGCCAGTTTCTGGGTTATTTGTGCGCGCTGCTTGCCTTGTTTGTCTCGGTGACAACGGAGGAGCAGTATCCATTCCTTGGGTTTGTGGTGCTGCTGAGTCCATTTCTCTACGACGTGATCTTTACGCTGTTTCGGCGAATTCGCCGGCGCGAGAACATTCTGCGTGCTCACCGGAGTCATCTCTATCAGCGCCTGATGATCGCCGGCTTTTCGCACGCTCAGGTGCTTCGCATTGTGGCGAGCACCTTTGTTATATGTGGGCTGCTCGCATTTGCATACGCTCGCAGCTCTAGCGACCCCATCAGGCTCCTGCTGCTTCTCGGCTGTTTGGCCGTACTGGCCATCTACACACTGTTTGTGCTAGTTGTTGAAAAGCAACGCCGGACCACATAGAGACGCTGGAACATATATGACGTAGTGAGGGCGACCCGCCCGGTCGCCCGCACAATATTTAGGGGCGTGTG
>JAUWMI010000096.1 GCA_030613245.1 Candidatus Sumerlaeota bacterium | reverse complement strand
CCACATAGACCCGCTGCAAAATATATCCCGTCGTGAGGGCGACCCGCGGGGTCGCCCTCACATTATTTCGGGGCGTGTGCTCCATAATGTTGATACATTATGAGGAGTAAATATTGCCACATAGGATATGGCTAACGTAAGGAATGAAGTAAGGCTATGGCCTACTCAGGCATTTCTGGTGGTGGGCCCTTCTTGCCGCCTTGTATCCACTCCTGCCGCTCCATCATATAGCGGCGCTTCTTCTCCAGATCTGCCAGTGGGCTTGATGGCTTCGCTGCTTCTGGTTTCTCTTGCTCGGCTTCGCTCGGCTCAGTGGATGGAGGAGGAGCAGCGGATTGTAATGAAGATAGCGATTCCTTTTCGATGATGCGAAGAATTTTGCTTACTTCGGCGCGCAGGGTACCCTTGGGCTCACTATGAAAGATATGTTCGAGCGTCTCGTGTACAGTGGGACAGCGCCGATTCATCCGTGTGAGCAGTGCGGCGATCTTCTCGCGCAAATCTTTGTCAGCGTGTTCCAATGTGGCAAGAAAATGGTTGATCAGATTCTCTAGCATGCGTTTCGATGTTCCGGGTGCCGCGAATTCAAACAAAGCAGTGGCAGCCGCTGCGCAGACGAGCTTATCTTTGTCGCCCAACTGAGCAATCATGGGATCAAGAGCCGCAACGCATCGGCGCTCGGCGAGCTCACGAAGAGCCGCAACCTTTTTAATCCGGTGCTGCTTGCGATTCCTGAAAAATGTCTTCTTCGTCAGGGTTTCAATCAGTTTCCGCTCAGTTGCCTGCTCCTTGGGATCCATCTCTGCTTCCGCTGGCTTATCATGTGCTTGCTGAGGTGGAGGGGCGAAGGCTGAAACACCCTTGCGCTTGGCGATCCGCATATTGGCGTCCATCAGAAAGTTTGCCGTGTCAGGGCCGGGCGGGGAAAGATGGCCACCCTGAACCTGCTGAAAGAGCCGGTTCAACAGCTGTTCCGCCTGCTCTCCGCCGATTTTGTCGGCCGCGTACACGAGCGAGGCAACAATCTTGTCCTGGCTCAACGGCTTGCGTTTAGCCTCCGTGGAATCCCAGTAGTATTCCTTCTGATATTTCCCTATTTCTTCATCATCAGCCAGGAGGGAATTACACAGGAGTTTTTCAATAATCGGAACCGCTCGTTCATCGCCGATCTTCTCGAGCACTTCAGCAATCGCCAGATAGGCTCCCCCATAGCGCAGGTGATGTTTTCCCACAGATTGCAGGAACGTCTGAAGTCCAGGTCGTCCTATTGCGGTTAATGTATCAACTATTTGCTGGCGATAGCCAAGGATGGTCCGCTGGCGATCATTGCCCCGTGCAAAGTTTGGCTGCTCATCTGCCAGCCACAGACATTCCGTAAGCGTCTTAACTGCCCAGGCGAGCGACTTGGTGTGGATGTGCTCAGTCTGATGGCGAAAGAAGCTGAAGCTGGCCAGGAGCTTCAGCCGTTGTTCATCTGCTGGAAGAAGCCCGATTACCTGCTTAATGAGGGTATTGCGTTTCTTTTCGTCCAGCCGCTTGCTTTTGCTGACGTCTCCAAGCGCTGTTACAATGCGCGACGCCTCGCGCAATCGCGGGGGATCAATCACCCGGGCTCGCATCACCCGGTCGAGCTCGGCAAGTAACACATCAATGACCTCTGGCCCGCCAATCTGTCCCAGTGACTCTAGAACTTCCTCGCGAGCCGCTTGATAGCGTTTATCGCGCAATGCTCCGATTAGAAACTTGACGAATTTCGATGCCCGAAATGCACCCATCAGCTCAATTGCATATTTCTGGTACTCGTGATGATGGTCTCCTTTGGCAAACCGCAGAAACTTCTTACATAGAACGGGATTCTGCCCGATCGCTTGAAACACCCGATGAATCACCATATGTGCCTTTGGGCCCATGGTAAGGTACATCCGCTGTTCGACGCCGGACAACGCTCCGGCCAGCGATAGCTCTTTCGGGCAAAACTCAACCAGCACCAGGGTCGCATCGGCAAAATGCTGGAACTGATTATCATAAAACGGCGTGCACAAAATGGCCCGAACGACCTTTTCGAATTTGTCAATCTCATCAGCGGTTGGAGACCCAATAGCGTTAGGAAGCGGCAGGTACTTCTTCAACTCGACTACTGTACTGATCAGGATGCGATTCCATTCGACTTCCCGGGTCTCCATGCGACTGCGGTAGATAGTTTGCAGTCGCTCGGTCTTTGCCTGGTCAATACGGGAGACCAGAGCAGGATCAATGGCGTGCTGCTTATGTTCCGCCCGCAGTCGCCCCACGATATGATCAACTTCCGGCTGGGCGTTTTCCAGGGTGCCAAGGATGTTGCCGATATGAATTGGCATAGTTTGCTGCTCTTTTTCCTTCGAACTTGAAATGCGCAGCAGCTCGGCGATCGTCTGTATCGCATTATCGGTCTCGCGGCGCCTGACATGTTCGCGCAATTCGCGTGCCAACCGTTCCCGATACACCGCATCAATTTTTCTCAGCCATTCCTCCATCAGTTCAATATTGGGTTTCAGCAGTGCCTGAATGCGCTGGGCCACACTCCCCTCAATATGAAAAGCGATATCGTGGTAAAAGCGATGTACAGGAGTAACTACGAACTCGCGGTAGAGAGCGAGGGCCGTTTTGCCAATGTTGTCGGCAGTCACATCGAGCGATTCAGTAGAGAGGGTAAGAAGCTGATTTACCTGCTCGATGCTGCCTTCTATATCGCCGTCTTCCAGCGTCTGTTTCAGCCGAACGTAGAGATTCTGCACGGGATACGCTCCGCGATCTGGTCGCTCAGAAAGTTGTTCGATTTGTTCTTGATTCTCACTATATAATATAGTATACAGCTCAGGAGAATCAATGGCAAGTTTGTAGCAGCACCAGACTCCAGATTGCCACTATGAAAAGAGCGCAGTGGGTTGTAAAGAAAAATGTGGTGACCTGGAGGACATAGGGCTTTTCTCCTTGTGTACTTCGTGGTAGAAGATTAATTAAACTACTCGCCACGAAGACCACGAAGATCGTAAAGAGGCCACGTTTCCGGATCATAATCTGTTCCGGGAAAATAAACCAGTAGTAATCAGAAAGGGGTGATATGGTTGGACGACTGTGTATTTTGCGAAATTCGAGACGGGAATATTCCCGCAACCA
>JAUWMI010000056.1 GCA_030613245.1 Candidatus Sumerlaeota bacterium | reverse complement strand
TATGGCGGCACATTATGCGAACTAGGGGCCCGGCGGGGCCGGCCCCGGGCTGCATATTCCGCTCAATGTGGAAGCAGTGGTCTCGCGCGCCGCGGCGAGCGCCAACCCGCTGGAAATCCGTCGCCTCTGCCATGACTATGCGATGAAGTACGTAAATATTCAGCGCGAGCAATTTAAGCGCCTCGGGGTAACCGGTGATTGGGACTCACCCTACTTGACCCTCAGCCCAGGGTACGAGGCGGGCATTCTCACCGCCTTTCGCGCCCTCGTCGCACGGGGACTGATCTATAAAGGTCTCAAGCCGGTGCACTGGTGTACCTCCTGTCGCACGGCTCTGGCTGAAGCCGAAGTAGAATACGAGGATCGCACTTCTCATACCGTCTATGTTCGCTTTCCTCTGCTTGACCAGGAAAAGAAGGAGGTCGTTAAGTCGCTCGAGAACCCGTCAATTCTTATCTGGACAACGACTCCATGGACCCTGCCGGGGAACCTGGCTGTCTGTCTGCATCCCGACTATGACTACGTTGCGCTGGCACACAATGGAGAGACGTTCATTATAGCGAAGGCCATGGTCGACGCCGTGGCTAAGGATTGCAATCTGGATGACTACCGGATCGTGAAGGAATTCAAGGGGCGAGAGCTCGAAGGTCTGCATTGCTCCCACCCTCTGCTCAACAAACAATCGCTCGTCATCCTCGGTGAACACGTTACTCTGGATCAGGGCACCGGATGTGTCCATACTGCCCCGGGCCATGGTAACGACGATTATGTGGTCGGCACGAAGTATGGTCTTCCGGTATTTGTTCCGGTGGACGGCGAGGGCTGTTTTACCAACGACTTTCCTCTCATGGAAGGCATGCTCGTCTGGGACACCAACGTGCCGATTATCAATTATTTGAAGGAGAAGAAGCTGCTGGTAAAGAACGGCGTCCTGGTTCACTCGTACCCGCATTGTTGGCGCTGCCATAATCCGATAATTTTCCGCGCAACGGAACAGCTGTTCATGTCACTTGACCAGAATCAAGTACGCCAGCGAGCGATCAAGGCGATTGACGAGGTACAGTGGATTCCACGCTGGGGTCGTGATCGCATCAATAATATGGTTGAGATGCGACCCGATTGGTGTCTGTCGCGCCAGCGCTGCTGGGGGGTGCCAATCCCTGCGGTTACCTGTTCGGGATGCAATGCTTCGCTTCTGGAGCTTGCAGTTATTGATCGCGTCATCGAACAGGTAAGGGAGCAGGGCACCGACGTTTGGTACCGCGAACCCGTGGAGCGATTTGTTCCCGACGACTTCCGATGTCCACACTGTGAGGGTAAAGAATTTACGAAAGAGAACGATATTCTGGACGTTTGGTTCGACTCCGGAGCGAGCCACATCGCTGTGCTTGAGGCGCGTGATGACCTCAATTGCCCGGCAGACCTTTACCTTGAAGGAAGCGACCAGCACCGCGGGTGGTTTCAATCTTCACTTCTGGTCTCGATCGGCGCTCGCGATCGCGTACCTTATCGCGCTGTGCTCACCCATGGGTTTACGCTCGATGAAAAAGGCGAGGCTATGAGCAAGTCCAAAGGTAACGTCGTCTCACCTCTGGATATTGTTGACGATCTAGGCGCCGACGTGCTTCGGCTCTGGGTTGCCTCTGAGGATTACCGCAATGACATGAAACTGTCGCATGAAATACTCGAGCGCATTGCTGACGCGTATCGCCGCATACGCAATACGTTTAAATTCGTCTTGGGTAACCTCAATGACTTTGATCCCAAATTACATACGGTTTCCTACGCGCAGCTCGAGGAGCTTGATCAGTGGGCGCTTCACCAGCTGGCCATCCTGGCGGAAAAGATATACCGTGCTTATCAGGCCTTTGAATTTCACAAGGTGTATCACCTGACGTACACCTTCTGCGTGGTTCAGATGAGTGCATTCTACCTTGATGTCTTGAAAGATCGGCTCTATACATCAGAAAAAAACGACACAACACGGCGTGCTTCACAAACAACTCTCCATTACATTCTCAACGCGCTGCTGCGCCTCCTTGCCCCAATAATTCCCTTTACTACCGATGAAGCGTGGGGCTTCCTGAACGAGGCGGAGCCCAGTGTACATCTTGCCGAGTTTTCCACCATCCCTGCGGAGTGGAAGAATGAGCCGTTAGCCCAGCGTTGGGAAACGTTGCTTACCATCCGCAGTGAAGCGTGCAAAGCCCTTGAAACAGCCAGGCGCGATAAGGTGATCGGCCATAGTCTTGATGCTGAAGTGCTGATCAAAACGCCAAATGAGAAACTCTACGACTTGCTCTGCCGCTACCTTCCGCAATTGCCAACCCTGTTTATTGTCTCCAGCTGCGTTGTGGCCAAAGCAGCCGTATCTGATACCCAGGAGGTAGCTGAAGGCCAGCTCCCTGTGCTGGTCAGCATCAAGCCCGCCCCTGGCACTAAGTGCGAGCGCTGCTGGAAGTTTGGCATTGATGTTGGAAGCCAGAAAGACCATCCATCGCTGTGTCAACGCTGCGTTGATGTGGTAAGGAGGAACAAGCAATGAAAAAAAGAAAATCGGTCAAAAAGCGTCGGTTAGGAAGCAAGCGGCCAAAAACCAAAGCCAGAAAGCCATCAGCAAAGAAGCGATCTGCGAAAACGAGAACGACCAAGAAACGATCTGCTGGGAAAGCGAAATCACGCAAGGTCAAAAAAGCTCGGCCCAAGCGCCCGGCCAAAGCTCGCAAGAAACCACGGCCGTCCAAGGCGAGGAGTGCCAGGAAACGTGCTCCTTCCAAAAAGGCAAAGAAGGCCAGGCGTTCAGCGGTGAAAAAGGCAAAGGCCAAGAGGAAGGCACTAAAACCCAGGAAGAAGGCGCTAAAGCCCAAGAAGAAGGCACCAAAGGCAAGGAAGAAGCCACCAAAAGCAAGGGCAAAAAAAGTGCCAAAGCGCGCAAAGCGTGTGAAACCCGCAGCTAAGCCCAAGGCTCGCGTGGCGAAACCCAAGCGACCGAAGACTCGCGCGCGGCTCTCCACTGAGGAGCGCAAGGAAAAGCGGGCAAAGGATCTTGCTAAACTTATTGCAATGCGCAAGAAGAAGCAGGCAGTCGCGCCGGCGCGGAAAGCAAAAGGGCCCGTGGCGCAGGAATCTGGACATGAACTACAGGCAGCCGAAAGGACAGCAACGAAGCGTGCTCCGGCCCAACGCGTTAGTCATATCCGCAAGGGCGAGCTCAAAGAACTCCGCAACGAGTTGCTCGAAGAGCGCGAGCGCCTGATCCAGGAACTTAAAGCCCTGGATGAAATTAGTCATACCGATAGTGAAGCCGGCGGCAATCACCAGATTCCGGGGTACTCGATTCACCTCGCTGAATATGCTACCGATAACCAGGCGATAGAAACAGCACTAGATCTTCGCCGCATACAGCAAGAACGCCTGACTCAGGTTGAGGAAGCGCTTCAGCGCGTTGAACGAGGTGACTATGGCATTTGCGAATCCTGTGGCAAGGCAATCAACATCAACCGCCTGCTTGCCAAGCCATTTGCCCGCTTTTGTGTTCCCTGTCGGCGCGACTATGAGGCCCAGCGATCATGATGTTTTTTGTGTGTGCTGGGATGGTGTTCGTTGCTGACCAGGTGAGCAAGCTGCTAGTACAGGCTCATCTGCGCGGTGCTCTTCCGCAGGAGATTTTCCCTAACTTTCTTCAGCTAAGCTATGCTCAGAACAAGGGGGGTGCATTTTCGCTCCTCGCCAACCATGGCTGGATTCTCACCGCCGTCTCAGCGGCTGCCGTGGTAGTAATTCTCATCTGGGTCTTCAATATCCCGCGGCACGAGAAGCTCACTCGCATCTCGCTCAGTCTGATCTTTGGAGGTGCCGTGGGGAACTTGTTCGACCGATTCCGGCTGGGCTACGTTATTGATTTCATTGATGCGCATTGGTACAACACCTACCACTGGCCCACATTCAATCTTGCGGATACCTTCATTTGCATCGGCATTGGGCTTTTTGTCATAGCCACCATTCTTTCACACATTCGCTATAAGCGAGAGTGCACTGTGGATTCGTCTGTACCCAGTGCTTCGGAGACAGATCAGAAGCCGTCGCTCAGCTCCCACGAACCATAGATGTCTTGCCTCACTGCTCCGGCCACCAGCGATATTGCTGGGAAAAAGGCGGATCCCGTAGCGAAAAGCTTGATTTGGCAGAAACTCCCCTGGTAGTATTCCATATATGAGTGCCCGAGCGGAATGCGCTCAGGCCATATCGCGTGGCCAAAGAGACAAGCCCTTGGTCAGATCGCCCGTGGGCACGAAACAAATTTACTCCACTGTTGTCTAATAAAATGACAGACAAGGCTCAGCCTAACGTCAACTCCTCTGCTATGAGCGAGGAAAGCTTGATTAGCCAGTGCCAGCAGGGCAACCTCCAGGCATTTGACCATCTTATTCTGCGCTATCAGGACACGGTGTATAACCTTGCGTATCGCCTGCTTGGCAACGAGGACGACGCTCAAGATCTCACGCAGGAGGTCTTTCTTACCTGCTTTCGTAAGATCAATATATTTAAAGGACAGTCTCGATTTTCAACCTGGCTGTATCGGATTGTAGTGAACCACGCGAAAAACATCTGGAAGTACCGCGAGCGCCGCGCTGTGAAGAAGCATGAATCACTGGATGCCCCTGTTGGCGATGAGGCCGACGAACAGCCTTTACAGGTGGCTAATTGTAATCCGAGTCCGCGCGACCATGCTGCGGCGCGTGAGGAACTGTCGCTCCTCAAGGAAAAGCTCTATCGGCTTAGTATGGATCATCGCCAGGTGCTGTTGCTGCGCTACGTTGAGGGGCTCTCGTATAAAGAAATTGCCGAGGTACTACACTGTACGCTCGGCACAGTCAAATCGCGTATATCTCGCGCACGCAGAGAGCTCCGCAAAGCAATGGGCGACGTACTGGATCGTTAGCGGAAGACACTACGTATAATTTGAGTTAAGAGGTTAGTTACAATGACAACGGAACAGTGTAAAACCTTTCTTCAATTACTCGACGATTACCTGGATAAAACGCTCGAGCCAGAACGCCAGGCGGAAATCGAGCGACACCTTGAGCAGTGTGCCCGCTGCCGCCACGAGCTGGAGGCTCATCAGCGCATCATTGCGTCATTGAAGCAGCTCGAGAAAAAATCCGCACCTGTGACATTACATACCGAGGTTTTGGCCCGCTTGCAAGGACACGCAGCAAGTATTCCGTGGAGAAGCAGAATTCAGTCGCTGTTTTCCCCTCGCAGGCTCCGAGTTGCTATGGAGATCGCGGCTGTCTTTATTGTGGTGTTTATTGGATGGCAAATATTTAACTCTTCCTCGCTTCAGGTCACACTAAGAGATAAAAAGGCGACCACGCCGGGAGGGGTGCGCTATCTGGGCACGGCACTGGAGGCGGAGCACGCTGTACCGCTCTCCTCTGTTCCGGCGACCCTGGGAGATACAGTCGTAAAAGTAGAGACTGGACTCGCCGGAGCTATGGAGAAAGAGGCTGCATTTGGGATAACGACCACAGAGCCACCGGAAGAGGCGGAATTGAAGAAAGAAGTTTATGAAAGCCTGGCACGGCCAGTCGCGCCGCAAGTTGAAGGGATGGACGTTGTACCATCAACCGCTCCTGCGAAGGAAGTAGCTGGCGGTCAGCTTGTGATAAAGGAGGAGATAGTGGGTGGCCGCGCAGCATTAGCTCCTGCGCCGTCGCGAGATGAAGCCATCATGTACAAGGAGGCGTTTGAACTTCGCGACTCCTCAGAGCAAGTAAAAAAGCCAGCTCAATTGCATTTGTCTGAAGCGGAAGGTATCCCGACAGGTGAAGAGAAGCTTGGCGTACTGGGATATCACGCTTATCGCTCCTCTGAAGTGCCGGAAAGTGTGCCCGCTGAGGAGGCAGGGAAATTAGGAGATCTCCAGTTTGACATAAAAGCGAAACCAAAAGCGCAAGTCACTGATTACCTTGCCTTACCATCACACGAGGCTATTAAAGCCACTCCATATTTGCCGACGGAGGGCCCTATCGCACGTAGAGAAATCGTGGCAAAAAATGGCATTTTAGTGAACGGTGAAATGCTTCAACCGCCAGGTTCTCCTGTTGCAGACAAACCGGTGGCGGACGTAGAGGCCTTTAAAGATCAAGACCTCAACATGGCACTTCTCGGGCTAGCCGAGCAGAAAGGACTCTCGGAAAAGCCCTCTATGGCATCTGCCAGTGTGGTTATTTCCGCTGCACCAGGGAAGGCGCGGAGGGTTTTTGGCTCTTATGTAAGCCCACGAGATCTGAGCAATCAATCGAAAGTGGTAGTGCGGATTCTGCGGCAGAATCGCGGCAATGTCCTTTCCGTGAAAGAGGGCAAGGATGAGATCACTATCACATCCATGCTCCCGGCCTCCGCGTATAGAAAATTCGTTGACCAACTTGAGAACAAGGGCTTCACGATTAAGCGCGAAGTTCCACCGAAACTCGTAAAGAGGGCGCGCGAAGAGGAGGCCGATGCCTCCAAAGCCGGGCGTCGCTATTATTCTCAGATGCAGATTCGAGACTACTACGGAGAGTCACGCAAACTGGTCCAGAAGGGGGAACCAACGTTAGAACCATCTCGGCGGAGGCTTGTAGAAAAGCGGCAAAGGATTCAGGTCGCGCCAACGCCAGTGGTAACCTTTGAGACCTCGATCTCTATCACTATCATTATCCAGGGCGCCTCGCCTTCCCCTGAAGCCACGCAATGAAGATCTGCCTGCTCACACGCGCACTTCCCGTTCACCAAGCCGGGGGTCTTGAATCTCACACTGCTGACCTGGCTCGCGGCCTGGCTGTCAGGGGCCATGCGGTTCATATTATTACCTCTGCGCACCCGGAAGGGAAGAAGCGTGAAACAAGAGAGTCGCTTATCATTCATCACCTCGAGTCAACTCGGCCGGGACAGTACACGCCTGGATTCTTTCGCCAGATGTCGCGCGCCATCAGCAGACTTCATGCAGCCGAGCAGTTTGACATCGTTCACAGCCAGGGATTCGCTGGCCTGACCTACCGGCCGCCAGAGCTCGGGCGTCCTGCATTTGTCGTCACCATCCACGGCACGCTGTTTTCTGAGACCCCGCTTGCTCCTGCGCAGTTTGCCTTGTACTCGCTCAGCCAGAAGATCGCCAGGTTGTGGCGCTATAGACAGCGTATCGCTATCTCTCCTCTTTATGCAAATCTCTTGCGGCGAGCCCACAGGATTATCGTTGATAGTCAGTTCACACGTCAGGAGCTGCTCAGGAGATCGCCGAGGTTGGAAGAAAAAATTCGTCCGGTTCCTCTTGGCGTGGATGAGGACAAGCACCCGCTGATTGATAAGCACGAGGCGCGAGAAAGACTCGGGCTGTCCGGTCTCATCCTACTCACGATTGGGCGTCTTGAAGAGATGAAGGGGATACAGGTGGTGCTTCAGGCGCTGGCGCAGTGTCCGAGCAAGAACTTCACTTACCTTATAGGCGGCACGGGAACCCAGAAGCGCGAGCTTGAAGCATTTTGCGCTGCGCAGCAGCTCGGCAATGTGCAATTCCTCGGTGCGGTACCGCACGACCTTCTGGCGAGCTACTATGCTGCTGCGGATTTATTTGTGTATCCCGAGCTGGCGCAGCCTGCTTTCGGGCTGGTGGCGATTGAAGCAATGCTTCAGGGCACGCCAGTGCTGGCTTCGCGTAGTGGTGCAATTCCCGAAGTAGTAACCGCCGAAGTGGGCTTTTTATTCGAACGCGGCAACGCAGCTGATCTCGCCGAGCGCCTGCAGGAAATTTTACAATCTCCCGAGCTCCTTGAGACAAAAGCCCGCCGCGCCCGCGAACACGTACTTACCAATTTCGCATTCGACCGCATGATTGACCGCACGGTCGAGGTTTACACCGAACTGCTAGCCCCGCAGTAAGCATGTGCATTATGGCCAACTATTTTAAAACAAAATTGAGAAATGCCCTGTGGAAAGCTCAGCACTTTACAAGGGCAGTCAAAAAGAATTTAAAAGATAGAGACCGATCCTTGGTAAAGGCCAGAAATCGAAGAAAGACAGTTCTGGACTATGGCCCGATAAATATCTTTGTCGACCCGACAAATGTGTGCAATTTGAAGTGCCCGATGTGCCCCACCGGAGCGGGGCTGACAAAAAGTGAAAAAGGCTTTCTCGACCACGCCGTTCTTATAAAGGTAGTCTCTGAACTCAAACATACCCCGAAAACATTTGGTTTATGGCTCGCCGGTGAACCGCTGCTGCATCCGCAAATAGATGGGCTTATCCGAATTTGTGCCCAACATGGCATAAAAGCCACACTGCACACTAATGCTACAAAGCTGACTCCTGAAATGTCAGAGAAAATCATTAACGCCGGGCTGTACGAGATAAGTTTCAGTTTTGACGGAAGAACTGTGCAAGAATATGAAATGCTGCGAACAGGAGCGGATTTTTCTAAGGTGGTGGATAACATTTGCGCATTTCTCAGAATGAAGCAAAAGCGTTGCTCACCTTTGCCTCGTGCAACAGTTCAGAATATTGAGGCTTATGAGAAAGGCCGTCATAATCGCCGTCCGTTATATGAAAAAAGAGAGCTGCTTGAAGAAAAATTTAGAGATCTTCCGGTTGATGAATTTAAAACCATCCTTGCCCATGCATGGAGCGGAGTAATGGATGGCACTGAGTATGTTTCTCCATCTCATTGTAAAGGTAAACGCTGGGTATGCGATGTTCCGTATAGAGATTTAACATTTAATTGGAAAGGTGAGGCGGTTACCTGCTGCGGCGACCTGGATAATGCGAATATTCTGGGCGATATTAAGAAAGAAAATCTGTATGAGATCTGGAATAACGCAAATTTCCAACGCTTTCGCGCAGCAATGCACAGAGATGAGATTGAGAAATTTGCTCTCTGCAAGGACTGCGAGCGCATCTGGGCCGACCCCCACCCACTGGATTATGAACTTCGGCTTGAAATGCTAAGGTACAAGCTGAGAGTTTGATTAGTGCGAAGCGGAAAGAACCGTTGACTTCGCAACCGGGTAGTGGTTAGTGTGCCAGTATATGTTGTCATGGAATGCTTGTAGCGCTACCGGCAAGATGGTGGCGCTACCAAGTGAGGCTTTTCGCTTCGGCACATGGCCATACTTATTGTCACAACTGAACCACTACCCTATCCCGGGATGGTGACAACAGGTGCCGGACTGCGCGCATGGAGTCTGGCTCAGGGACTCCGCACCCAGGGCTTTGACGTAATCGCTGCAATGCCTACCTCAGTTTTACCCAATACTGCTGCTCAGAACCAGGAAATCCGCAAGAATTGCTTTGAGCGGCGCAACCTCACGGCATTCATCCAGGAAAAGAATCCGGATGTCCTCGTTGTACAGCATTGGGGGTTGATGCGCGAGATCGAAACGGTCGAGTGCCCCCTGGTGATTGACCTGGCAGGGCCTCATCTGCTGGAGCGCGCTTACTGGGGCAGTGAGTCGTTCGAGTCGGATTTATACGAGAAGCTAGCGGCCCTGCGGCGTGCTGACTTTGTGCTCTGTTCCGGTGAATTTCAGCGTCATTACTTTCTTGGTTTTCTCGCCCTGGCAGGATTTTCGCTCGAGCCGCAACTACTTCCGGTGATCCCACTGTCGCTTTCGCCCGAGCTCCCGCTATATCGGGAGGGCGAGCCGGATGCGTTTATCTACGGAGGTATGTTTCTCCCGTGGCAGAATCCTAGAGATGCGCTTACGTGGCTGCTTGAAGTTTTCGACGACCAGCAGCGCGGATCTCTTACCTTTTATGGCGGAATGCATCCAGAGGGAGACGTTTCGGGTGGGACATTTCAGGCTTTGCTGGAGCGACTGGAACAACACTCACGGGTCAGGCTGAAGGGAGTCATGTCATATGAACAATTGCTTGCTGAGTATCAGGATGCGGCAGTTGCTCTTGATCTGATGGCGCGGAACCCGGAACGGGAGCTCGCCTTCACTACGCGCACGATGGTGTATCTGTGGTGCGGGCTGCCGGTTATTTACAACAACTATTCAGAGCTCTCCGGGTATATCAGCCGCTACGAGGCAGGATGGGTGGTGTCGCCAGAGGATGAGGCGGGCTTCAAAAGTATTGTCAGCGAGATTCTGGCACGGCCGGAAGAAGTTAGGCGGCGCGGCCAGAATGCTCAGCACCTGGTGCGCGAGCATTTCACATGGGACAAGACGATTGGGCCGCTGTCGAGCTTTTGCCGCGAGCCACGGTTTCGACCCGACAAGGAGGCCGCTGCGCTTCGCTTCGAATCACGAGATCTACAGATTGCCCAATTGACCACCGAGCTTGAGGAAACACGCTCAGCACTGCTCACGCTCAAAGGCAAGAAAATTGTCCGTCTTTACGAGCGGTTCGGGTCGTTTGCATTTTTGCTCACGCCGCTGGTAGTGCTCCTGGCGCTTCCGGTTTGTCTTGTTCTCGGCGCGAGTATTCTATTGACGAACCTGTTAAGGATTGCGAGAAAATAACATCAACATCTCTGTAGGAATCAGCGAGTAGGAGAGAAAGAATGGAGGCGGGTAAGACATGAACGAGAAAATCCGCGTTGGCTATCACACAATTACGTGGGGCATTGACATGTTCCACACGGCAGTGCGCGAAATAGGCGGGCTTGGGTTCAAAGGCATAGAAACCTTTGGCGCTATTGCTGATCACTATCGCGATACAGTAGACGACTTTAAACTTCTTCTGCACGATCATGGAGTCCAGCTGGTGACTCTTTACGGCGGAGGCACGTTAAGCACGCGCGAGGCTCTGGCAAAGGACCTCGAGTGGAATCTGGCGCTGGCCGACTTTCTCAAGGAGAATGGTGCGGAGATTTTGGTGCTCGGCGGTGGTGTGCGCGACGACCGGACGCCCACTGAGGAGACAATCAAACGGATGGCCGACAATTTGAATCTCATGGGCCAAGCACTCCTGGGCAAAGGCATCAAGGCCGCCTATCATCCCCATCTGGGTACAGTGATCGAAAACCGCGAGGAGATTGGCCTCCTTATGGATCGTACTGATCCCCGCTTAGTTTTTCTCTGTCCTGATACTGCTCATCTCTACAAAGGCGGCTCAGATCCCGTTGAAGTTGTCAATACCTACAAAGATCGCATCATATATGTTCATTTCAAGGATGTGAATCCTGACGCCACCACGCCAGTGAAAATTGATGCAGAGGATCAGCTGCCTATCTTCAGTGAGCTGGGAAGAGGCCCGATAGATTTTCCCGATATTTTGAAAGGTTTGCGAAACAATAACTACAGCGGGTGGATTACGATCGAGCTGGATCAATCCTTAACTGATCCGCGTCAGAGTGCTTATGATAACAAGAAGTACGTCCAGGAGGTTCTCAAACTATCGTTTTAACCAATGGCCCACGCTGCACGATGTAGCTCCGCCACATCAATGTCGTTAACATTCCCCATGTCGCTTATGTTGCCAGCTCTTCACGTGCACTCCGAATTGCCGACCACGCCCGGTCGGAATAGAAAGAGATAAAATTAACCCGCTCGGAAAGGACCCGCACAATGGAACGAGAACCGAACTTTGATCGCTTGCGAACAGCGCTCCTCTGTGGTGAGCCGGACTACGTTCCACTGGTTGAGCTGGGGATCGCACAGTGTATCAAAGAAGGTTACTTGCAAAAGCGGATTACCAGCCTGGCGGACGAAGTCGAGTTCTGGCGCGCCGCAGGCTACGACTATGTGAAACTCCAACCAATCATTAATATGAATCCTGGAGACATTCAGCCCCGCGAGGGCAGGAAAACTACCCCCATCGCAGAAGAGGGCACCCAGCGCAAATGGGCTAGCGAACATAACGGGGTCATTACCTCCCAGGAGGAATTCGAGCGCTACCGCTGGCCTGCGCCGGAGTCGGTAGACTACTCCAGATTCGAAACCATAACGCAGATTCTTCCTGATTCCATGAAGGTGATAGGCCAGTATGGCGACATCTTTACAATGGTCTGGGAGATGATGGGATTTGAGAACTTCTCGCTGATGCTTTACGAAAACCCGGAACTCATCGAGCAGATGTTTCAGACTACCGGCGAGATCGTCTACAATTTGTTTGAGAACATGGTGACGTTTGACTGCGTCGCTGCGCTCTGGTACAGCGATGACATTGCGTACGCCAACAGCCTTATTGTCTCGCCCACGGTCTTGCGCCAGTATTTCTTCCCCTGGCTTCGTAAGATTGGCAAGCTGGCCAGGCAGCACAACCTGCCGTTTCTCTATCACACAGACGGCGTGCTCTGGGACGTGTTCGACGACATCATTGCCTGTGATGTTAACGCCATTCACCCCATTGAGCCAAAGGCCATGGATATCGCGAAGGTGAAGGAGCGAGTAAAAGGAAAGCTCTGTGTGATTGGCAATATAGACCTGGGCTATACACTTACACGAGGAACGCCAGAGGAGACCACAGAGGAAGTGAAGGAGAAAATTCGCCTGCTCGCGCCTGGAGGGGGCTATTGCCTAGGTTCGAGTAATTCCGTGCCCGATTATGTCAAAGCGGAGAACTACCGTGCCATGGTAGAGACGACGAAAAAATTCGGGAAATATCCCATTGTGCTGTAGGGGCGGGGTTCCCCCGCCCTGGGGCGAGGAGACCTCGCCCCTACATTTTTAGGTTCTGAGGATGTGTTCTGCGCGAGTGTATACCCGTTTGCAAAATAAATGACCGAAAATCAAAAAAGAGAAAGGGCGAACACATAGGTTCGCCCCTATGAAGTAATTTTGCCCGAAACCTGACAATTCCATGTAGCAGCGGTAAAATTAGTGCGTGATGTAGGGGCAGACCCGTGTGTCTGCCCCATTGATGTTTGCTGCGAATTGCGGACATTTAATATGCAAAACGGTATATTACTCGCAGATACCGAATCCTGCCGGGTACTTTTCGGCGATCGTCACGGGCAGAATCCCTCGGAATGGCTGTTTGCCTGCCACGAGTTCTGCTGCAGCTTGCTGTGTGGCAGGCGAGTTCCCGTAGGCTGCAATGTAGCTATCCACCCACGGAAAGTCGCGCAAGATGTAGGGGCTGCCCAGGCTGATCATGCCCATCGGCTTGCCGGTTTCTCGCAGCGCAGCCACGCATTGGCATACGCGCTTGTTCGGCCGAATTTTTCCAAGCGCCACGATAACCTTGATAAACGCTGCAACGAGCACGACGTCTGCATGGCTAGCCAGCTCAACTGCGCGGCTTATCTGAGTTGGGTCGTCTGCCACTCCTGCGTAGAGAAACTTGACCTGTGGCACAAAGCGCATCAATTCGTAGGGGAAGACCACAGCGTCTTTCCAGAGCGACCTGGGTGCTTCAAAATTCGACACGGCAATGACGGCGACCTTCGTATCGGGCTTGATAGGAATCAGCCCGTGCGTATTTTTCACCAGCGTGATGCCAGCCAGGGCTGCGCGATGTGCGGTGGCCTGTGCATTCGGCGAGTTCAGGCGCTGAGGCAGTGTCTCAACGTCAACCTTGCGGTGGTCGGACAGCCCCAGTTTCGTCTTGGCAGCAAGAATGCGCGCTACAGATTCATTAACTCGCTCTTCAGCAATGCGTCCGTGCTTTACTGCGTTGCGCAACACGTCCACAGCTTCCTCATTATCGCTCAGCATAACCAGGAGGTCACATCCCGCATTAAACACTCGCTCCACGGCCTCGTCGGACGAGAAATGCTGCACGATGCCTCCCATTTCCATCGCATCGCTGAAGATCAGCCCTTTGAAGCCCATCTCATCGCGTAAGAGTCCCTGCAGGATACGCCGCGACATCGTTGCTGGAATCGGCTGTTGCTCGAGCGCCGGTATCCGCAAATGCCCTGGCATGATCCCATCTACGCCGGCACGAATTGCCTCCTGGAATGGCGGTAGCGCCACGTCCCGGATTTCGTCTTCAACCCAGTTCACCAAGGCTAGGCGCAAATGCGTGTCGATCTTTGTATCGCCGTGACCGGGAAAGTGCTTGGCTACGGCCAGTACATTGCGCGATTGGGTACCTTGAATGTAAGCACAGCCCAGCTCGCCCACCAGTGCGGGGTGTTCGCCGAACGAGCGCACATTAATAATCGGATTATTTGGGTTGGTATTAACGTCAAGCACAGGCATACAATTCACATTCACGCCCAGAAGACCTGCCTCCTCTGCCGTCAGTGCTGCCACATCGAAGCACAGCTTCGGATCGCGCGTTGCACCAAGGCCCATCTGGCTTACCAGGTCTGTCCCCCCATCAATTGTTGCTCCTGTACCGCGCTCGAAGTCTGCGGCCAGCAGCAGGGGAATGGGAGAACACTCTTGGAGGTGGTTGCTCAGTTTGGCCAGGCTGAGTGCATCATGGTAGATGTACACAAATCCACCGACCTTGCAGCGCTCGATTTCCACCTCAGCCTGCCGTTGACTATAGCATGTTGCCAGAAGGAGCTGACCAATCTTTTCATCAAGCGGCATACCTGCTATCAGGGATTTGATATCTGCTGTGTTCATAAGTTCTCCTTGTCAGTCTGGGAGCTTTCACTGCCGCCTGCCAGCTGTTTCATCTCTGTCTCAAAAGCTGTGTAAAACTCGTCTCCTGTTTTAAACAGTGCATCATTAGCCGTCAACTTCTGGAAAAGCATATCAGCAATTAGTCGTGATCCTTCGGCGTTATAATGGCTGCCGTCAAGGAAGAGTCTCTCCGGATCAGAGGTCGCGAGAAATCCAGGACTCAAATCGTAGAACGGGATTTTGTGGCGCAGGCAGAACCGGGCAAGCACACGCTGGGGTTCCATGCCGATCCCACGTTTTTCAACTTGCCCGGCATATGGCGGAACGAACACCAGCACCGGGATGCTATTCTCGCGCGCCAGCTCACTGAGCCGCAACACCTGAGCCTTGGTAAATTCCCATGCAGTCTCAATCTCCGGTCGCAACGGGGATTTAAAGAGTTCTGCCACGTTATAGATATCATCGAGCGAGCGATAGCGCCACTTTCCGAGTCGCTGCAGTCGGGCGCGACGCATCCCCTCCAGCTTCATATACACCAGCTTTGCTGTTGTGTAGAGCGCGCTCTTGTTGAGCACTCGCAACATGCACCGTGTGAGCGATTTTTTCCCAGCACCTGCGTAATGACCCGCTCCTCCCAGACTTGCCATCGTCCGGAACTGTTCCGTTACGTCGTTCAGCACGAAGCAGACTATGATTAAGTCCGGCTCAAGTGCCAGGCCCTTTTGCTTGAGCAGATAGAATTCTTGAAATGTCGAGTAGCCGTCAACGCCAGCATTGATCACCTGGAAGCCCCGTGGGCGGTACTGCTGATTGAGCAAAGCTTCTAGCTGCGCGACGTAGGTCTGCGGCTCCTCCAATTTATACCCGAGAGTTACCGAATCGCCAAGGCAGAGGATTCGGAATTCATCAGGCTGTTTGTCCGGGGGAATCTCTTCATCGCGAAATCCCAGTGAGTTGGTCTTGATGCTGACCCCTACCCATGTACCGTCAAAGTTCGGCTTCAACTCCCATTCGACCTCATACGAACTGTCGGCGTATGGAGTTGTGGGAAACACTGCGATACCGGCAAGGCGCAGGCCCGCTTCGCATACAGCCCAGAGCACAACTATACTGATCGCCGCGAAGATGATCTTCTTGCGTATTGATAATGGCTGCTTTGGTTTTGCGTCCATTATGGCTCTTCATCGGGTAGCCGCATGCGCGTAACTTGGAGACAACCTCTGCAGACCGCAGGAATCGCCCCCTGCTGCCACTGCCGTAAAAATTCCAGATGCTGCGGGTGCTGCAACAATTGATCGAGCGAATGCTCTGAAAGGTTGCCAATAATGCCTGTGTCCGCAGGCGGCTCGGCCATGTAAGGTCGCACGTTGCGGACGTTCAAATAACAGCAGGCAGATACATTCCCTTCGAAATCAATAAATAGTGATTTCAGTGGCTGTGCCAGACACGTTCCATCAATACTGTAGCGGCGCGGGTGTACAAAGAGAGCCATTTTTTGCCGCCTGGCTTCCTTACGAGCTGCGCTGACACACATGTGGAATCGCTTATTCATCTCCGCATCAAGATTCGGAGCTATGCCTGTATTAAAAAGCGCTTCTGCGAGATCCTCTGGTGAAACTGCGGTCTCCATATGCTTTGCCACCAGCCGATCAAACCCTAGTTCTGCTGCCAGCCGTACTGCTCCGGGTAACTCCTCAATTGTTGATCTCATCATGAGAAACACCCATTGAAGTTCAACGCGGGTGCCCGTGCGGAGCCGTAATTCGGCAAACTGCTGAAGATTGTCGAGCACCTGTGCGAATCTTCCTGCGCCGCGTACCGTTTCATAGGTTTGTGCTGAACTCGCATCGATTGATACGTTTATTGCATCAATGCCCTGACCGAGGAGCTCCTTGCTTAGCTCGCGGCTGAGCAGCGTGCAATTCGTTGTAAAGTTTGTGTGGCATCCTGCGGCTTTGCTTGCATGAACAATCTCGGGCAGCTGCGGGTACAGAAGCGGTTCGCCAAACCCGCTCAGGTGGACGTAGCGGAACCGGCTGAGTGCGGGCTTGATCTTCTCGAAGAGCTGCGGGGTCAGAAGTCCCTGTTCTTGCGCGGGGAGACTGCGAGGACACATCCAGCAGTGTAGATTGCATGCGTAGCTTAATTCTAGATTAAGGATTTCTGGAGATGGAACCTGCCGGGACGAGTGGGTCTTACGTCGTGGACGAAATCTTCTGAAGAAACCGCTCATAGACTTCCTTTCTAAGGGTCGGTATACCGTGGAACAGGCTAATGCCTAATTTGCCGCCCATAGCCCTACTTGCACCCGCTGGCCAGCCCGATTCATCTGGCTGCGGTAAGAAAGGCTTCTTAGCGTCCGAAGAACTTCTTATACCAGCGATACAGGCGATTACCCTTAATTCGCTCCAGTTCGGCGGAAAGAGTCTGCATTTGACGCTGCAGCTCTCCGACCTGGTCTCCGAGTTTGAGCATCTGGGTGAACGTCTGCGCCAGAGAATTATCAGGGGATGGCGCGCTCTTTGCCGTATCTGTCCCTGCGGCTTGACGAAGATCCGCTGCATGCTGTGGATGCTGGACCCACTGTAAGAGCGGAGCGAGAAGTTTTTCTGGGGCACAGTGCTTGATGACAAACTCTTTTGCGGCTCGTGCTTTCTGCTGGTACTCTTCTTTGTGCTGCTCGATGTGAAGCAGCAGCTTGCCGAGTCCGCATGAATCGCCTATCTGGAATGTCGAAATTAACCCCTGTGCCTCCAGCTCCCGTGGGAACTCGCTCAGGCTGGTCGAGACCACGGGCAGCTCAGCCAGAATCCAGCCGAACAACCGATTGCGCGCACCAAGCAAGCCCTCGTATGAAAACATATCAATATTGACTGCCACATCTGCGTCAAGATAGTAGTTCTGCAAATCAGCCAAGGGAACCCAGCCGCAGAAATGATAGCGGTCGCGATGCGGCGACTGTGTCACCAGGTTCTGGAAGCGCTCGAATGTCTGTTCGTCTTGCCCCTGAATAGCACCCCCAGTGGAGACATAATGGAGGGTCGGGCTGCGCTCCATGGCGTATTCCAGTCCATGGAACAAGGTCTCAACGTCTACCCAGGTATTGTAACCACCTGTCCAGAGCATCACAAATGCATCTGGGCCGACAATCGGCCCCCGGATCGCTGGCTTCTGCTGAACCGACACCTGCTGCTCTATATAGCCGGGAACAATCACGTCTACCAGGTCATGGCCGGCCGTCCACCGGTTAAGGCGTCCGCAACAGCCCAGCTCGCCGATTAGCGCATACTTCTGTGGGAGTGAGCATACGGAGAAATGATCCCCGCACAGGAGCGCCGGCACCACATAGCGCCATTGGGCCAGTAGTCCTCCGTCGCTGCCAAACACCTTGGCCTGCATCTGTCGCTCGGCCATCGGATGGCCGTTAAAGTCAAACCAGCGGGGTAGGGAAACGCGCGCAAGGCATGCTGCAAGAATCATTACGTCAGTGGTCGCTACAAGGCACGCAGGCTGATGCTCTTGCACCAGGCGCTCAATCATTGGTGCTGCTGCTTCAGGTGACGCCGGCATCCGCACGCGCACAGCATTGGCAAAGAGTGGTTCGGGCTCGCAGGATGCTTCAAGCTTCTCTGCTTCCCCGGCAAACTGAGATTCTCCCATGATGACCCTGTGTCCATTAGCGGCCAGGGTACGCGTGAAAATCCAGAGCCGCAGGCCAGGTGCATATAGCCTGGTGATTGTTGGTGACGGCGTAGGGCCTACGCCGAGCAGAAGAGCGGTAGCCATGGTGGTTTCACAACCCAATTATACAAAATTGTAAAATGAAAATTGGAAATTTTAAATTGCAAATTTACTTCCCTTTCTTTGCCGTAATGATTGACTGGCTATATGCTTTCCATCTGGCGTTTTTCAAAGTTTCGTAGTAAGTTTTACAATTTCAACACCGTAATCTAATAATCTCTCTGAAAGTTCCGTTGCTTTTTCTTCCGTTTTAAAATCTGCAATTTGCAATCTTCAATTTACAATTCGACATTCGCAGAATGTCGTTTGGTGCTATGCCGGCTACTTGAGGGGTCGGGGAGTTTTACCTCCGACCCCTCATCCCGACCCTGAACAAAGTGAAGGGGAGGGATCTCCTTCAGGATGAATCCTTTCAAGCCATTATAGAGATCCATCCACTTCGTATTCATTGATTCTATTAACCTTATTTTCTTTTCACGTCTCCAACCCTTTATCTGACGCTCTCTACGAGCACTTAGTATATCAGCAAAAACCCCATAATATACCAATTAATTTGACGGGTCGGAGAGTTTCTGGCCCGTCATATAAAACACGATTATTGCTTGTTTGTAAGAACACATACATATCCTAATCTATTTCTCATATCATTAGTCATTATAGGAGTAAGATCCTTCGTCCCCTTCGTTTCACTCAGGGTCCTCAGGATGAGCAGTCGGCATTATAGAAAACTACCCCGACTGCTCAGCTACTTGTGCACGCGCCAGGAAGGGTGTTTGATCCCGAATTTCTTAACGCGGGCATTCATTCGATCCACGGAAATACCCAGTAGCTTGGCAGCTGCTTTCTGGTTCCAATCCGCTTTCTTCAGCGCCTCAATCACCAGCTGCTTCTCCAGATTGTCAATCTTGATTCCGGAATCGGGAATCTGAATGATCGACTCGCTGGCGGCAGCGCTGGTGATGCCACACTCGAGCACGTCGTGGTAGGAAATCGTTTGCTCCTTAGTTCGGATGACCAGGCGCTCGATAATATTGCGCAGCTCCCGGACGTTTCCAGGCCAGGGGTATGACAGTAAGAGCTGCATGGCCTGCGGATCAATAGTCTTGAGTGGCTTCAAATACTTCCTATAGAAATGATCGAGAAAGAAATTTGCCAGCAGAGAAATGTCTTCTTTACGCTCACACAGCGGCGGAATGTGAATCGGAAACACGTTGACCCGGTAATATAGATCCTCTCGAAACCGTCCTTCCTTAAGCAGTTGCAGCAGATTCATGTTTGTCGCAAAGATAAAGCGACAATTGACACGAATAACCTTAGAGCCGCCCAGGCGAGTGATCTCAAGATTCTCAATGGCCTTGAGGATCTTTGCCTGTGAGTCTTTCGAGAGCTCGCTGATCTCGTCGAGGAAAAGGATACCGCCATTGGCCAGTTCAAACTTTCCTTTGCGCTGCGCATGGGCATCGGTGAATGCACCTTTTTCGTGGCCAAAGAGCTCTGACTGGAATAAATTTTCGTCTGGCAGCGCTGCACAATTGATGTCAATGAAGGGACCGCGGGCCGTTGGGCCCATCCGGTGAATTGCCCGCGCCACGAGCTCTTTGCCTACACCCGTATCCCCGGTCAGCATTACTGAGACGGTGCTCTGCGCTACCTCGGCGATTTCTTTCTTGATGCGGCGTATTGCTCGGCTCTCGCCCACGAACTCTTTAAACTCGCTGCTGCGTTCAAGCTGGTCTCTGAGATAGCGATTCTCATTGATCAGCTGGCTTTGTTCCAGCACTTTGCGCAGGCGCACCAGGATTTCGTCCTTCTCGCTTTCCTTCGTGATGTAATCCACTGCGCCGAGCTTCATTGCCTCTACCGCCGTCTCCACGGAATTCACTGACGTTAGCACCACCACCGGTAGGTCTGTGTCCAGACCTTGTTCCAGCCCCTGCTTGATGATGCGCAATACGTCCAGGCCGCTCACCTCGGGCATCTTGATGTCTGTGATCACCAGGTCATAATAGCGCTTCTTAAGCAGATTAATTCCCTGGCGTCCGCCAGTGGCTGTATCTACGTGTAACTGCTCTAATTCCAGATTGCGCTTCAGCCGTTGGGCAAAGACCTCGTCGTCTTCAATCACCAGTATGTGTGGTTCTCCATTCATAGTGCTTCACCTACAACTTCCTGTTGTGCTCAGCGCAACACCACCAGGGTAGCTTACGCCGTTCCGTCTGTTTTTGGCGGCACACTGCTGGCGGTGGCTGGCGACTCGCGCATGGCCGGTGCTTCCGCGGGGACGGGGATAGCGATGGTAAAACAGGTGCCAACGTTTTCACTACTCTCTACCGTAATTTCACCTTGCAGTTCGTCAACAATATTTTTCGAGATGTACAGGCCAAGCCCTGCTCCGTCATGCTGGCTGCGAGTGGTAAAGAACGGGGTGAAGATGTTCTGCAGGTGATCGGGTGAAATTCCGGGGCCGGTGTCAGCGATCTCGATGCGAATGTCTGTGTCGGTCAGCATTGTTCGTAGGGTTAATTTACCCTTGCCCTCCATAGCCTGAAATGCATTCAAGATAATATTTGAGAAGACCTGAATCATCTTATACGGGTGGGCTAGAACCGGTGGAAGTGCTGGTGCATAGAGCTTCTGAATCTCTGTTCCACCACGCTCATACTTAACCAGCTGAAACGCGCGGTCCAGCATGTCATTAACGTCCACGTACTCTTTCTCTCGATTGCCGACGCGCACAAAGCGCTCGATATTGAGATCGCGTAGAATAGCAAAGAAGAGATCCACATGGCGCTGAATGCCTTCGATCTGTGCATTCCCATTCGGTATGCCCCTCATCTGCCGGGCAAGGTCTGCGAGCTCGTGCTTAATGTTCAGAACCGGCTTTTTGATGTCGTGAAAGATGTTTGCTGTTAGCTGACCAGCCAGAGCCAGTCGCTCCAGGCGGATCATCTCCTGACGCTTCTCTTCGAGCTCCACGGTTGTCTTGGTAATTACCTTCTCCTGTGTACGCAGCCGACTCATCAGGAAGACAAGCACCACCACGAGCAGTACAGCCAGACCCGCTGTAGCAACCCGCACTGTCGTTATTGGCCGCTCATCGAGGTCAATGTACAAATAGCCGTAAACCGTTCGATTCTCGATTAGCGGTTCACGGCGAAAGTGCTCGAGCCGTGTGCGCCAATCATGATGCAGCGCCGCGTAGGCAAAGGGATGCACTAAATGCTCGCCAACATTGGCAATGATCTTGGAAACGTAGAGGTCACGGACAAAAATATTGCGTCGATTAATTTTTACGATACTTTCAATTTGTGAAAATTTTATTCCAATGTCTTCTCGACCCTTCAGCACACGCTCCCGACTGAACATTCCCTTGATACTCTCAATCGAGGCATCGCGGTCGCGAATAAAACTGCGTTGCAGGACTAGCAACACTGTGATCCCAACAATCAGAAATACGATGTTGGCAATGTAGATGACCAGATTGGTTCGATCAATGCGCACCACACTACCTCGCAGCTCGCAGTGTGTGGAATTCCGCAATCACTTCGCGTAAATTCTGATAGTAAAGATCCTGGCTATTCTCTACCCGGGGCTTCCCTGCCGGGCCCTGATTGTAAAAGCTTTTGATTGCCTCTTTTATCGCTAATCCCACAGGATGCCGCGGATAATACTCTGCCTTTAGCGCAATGGGATCCGTAGGCAGGAAATCAGTTTCAAAAATTACCCGTACCAGGCGTCCCGGCCTGATTTCTGGGCCAATTGAGCGAACCACCTCGTCAATCACACCTGCCTCACATGCCCCGATGTCAACCAGACCATTAATGACGTATTTTACCACTTCTTCTGAAGAGCCGCAAAAGACGAAACTTCGCGGTCGAACCCCGCTAAACTGCTTATAGAGCTTCACCAGAGGATAGACGTACGACGGAGCGCTGTATGAGCTGACAAAGGCCATACGCTGCTGGGGGACATAGTTGACTATGGCCTGTTGCTTCACTGCCGCATCATTGCGGAGATCCGCTCTGTACAGGGGACTCCTGCTATTCACAAATACGACACCCTTTTGCAAAACACGCCCTCCACCTCGCGTATCCCAGATGTCGGAGTCTCGCCGCAACTGCAGAATGACGTGATACTTCTCCTCCTCTACCCTTGCGAATACATAAGACGAGCAGAACGCTACGTCGAACTCCTTGTGATTCATTGCCTGGATCATGTCCTCATGACCATCGGTCGGAAGCACCGCGATCTCCGAAAAGCCCGCTTCCTGCAACGTGCGCATTACCTGTTCATTCTTCTCCAGGGAGGCCTTAAGCCCTTCGTACCACGCCATGCCGAGCTCTTGTTCGAGGTCTGTACGCAGGAATCCCATCCGGAATACACGAGGGACAGCAGGTCTGGATGCAGGTGCAATTATTTTCTCCGAGGCTTCCTGCCCGACGCTGCGCGAGAATAGACCCAGACCTATACATAGCATGGCGATAAAAAGAGGGATGCAGCAGACCGGCCAACTATAACTGCCACGACGCAGCATTGCAATCGTTCCGTTTCTCGTTTTGCTTTACGAAGAATCAAAAATAGACAAGCTTAGAGTGCCGCAATACTGGGGCTTTTGCAAGTGAATTTCGTTTCGCATGCTAGCCCCAGCCAGTTGGGCAATCCGCCGCGGCGGATTGTCCCTACGACATTATTATTCCGTGTTTGCGATTTGCCGTAACAAAAAAACGCCCCTAATTGGACATTCCGGTAACGACTTGATATTAGCGAGCTTTAGAACTTTTTGAATGCTTCAAGCCCAAAAAGCTATTGTAAGCCTTAGGCAAGGTGGTCGAGGCGATTTACCCGCCTTTGGCGCGGTGAATTTCGTTTACTTTAAGCGCTCAATGCAAACCCGCTTCGCGAGGCTTGCCCGCCTTAGGCGTGGCGAGCTGAACGAAATTGCCAGAGCTCTGGCTTTTCAGCTATGACGCCTTTGCCACATTGCTCTAAGGAGAATGCGGCTTTTTGGTTTTAGTCCGCCTCGGCGGACTCTTCTTTGCCCCCT
>JAUWMI010000058.1 GCA_030613245.1 Candidatus Sumerlaeota bacterium | reverse complement strand
CCATCCACGTCCGCCGCATACACGGAAATCGCATAATCGAAGCTTTCATCCACGATGTGCTCTGTCCATGCTGTGCCGTCGCCATTCGTGTTTTCCCACCAGGAGACATCATCGCCAGCTCCAGCGCCGAGCACGTCCAGGTCGCCGTCGCCATCTACATCTGCCGCGTACACGGAATACGGCAAGCCAAATGCTCCATCAATCAGATTGCCTGTGCTGAAGGGGACTTCTCTGGCTCCCGTCCGCTGCGCGGGAAATGCTAACATCAAAATCCCAAGCATGGCCAGCGTCGAATTTCTCCAGCAACTTGCAGATTTATTCTCACTGATAAAGTGAAAGATCCGCGACCAAACATAAGAGATAGAATGGATGATAAGCTTTGCGCTGTTCATGAGATCTCCTTTTGTTAAAATAGAATCGCTGTGCTCCGGTGCAACCGCGTGATCAGACAGCAGAGCCCCGGCCCAGTGCTCTTTTAAAACTTACTCCCTACTTCTTTTCATTTATAACAAACATGCTCTGCCGGCGCTGAAAATAAGCTCATCCCGTGCAGAGCTAAATTAGGGACAGAGCAAGTATTATCATTGCCGTAACAGAAGTCGAAACTCTGCCATAAAGCTCATGCTCGCATATCTTTTCTCTTTTTTTCTGACCACCCGCGTGATCTTGCTCGTATGCTCAAAAGACTAGCGTGTTCATTATGAAAATGCTAAAAGCCTGCATTTCAGTAAACAATTGAAATTAGATATGCTAAATATAATATCCCCTGTCAATATCGAAAATATCCCGTATGCCTTAATTTTGTAGATTTAGCGCCACAATTCTACAAACAACGGAAATTCCTCATGTTGTTACCAACCGGCTTTCACATATTGCACAAATTTGCAGCAGTGATGCCGTTATCAATTCGACTTCGATTGTGGAAAGCACCCTTCAGCACGGCAGCCGTATCAACTTCTTACGATTCTGGCTTTTTATAGAAGTTGACAATCCTGAGAGATGTGGAATTACTTGCGTTTCGATTTTTTGAGATACTAAATAGATCCGCCTCAGGCCAGACGGATAAATTCGCACGAATTTTCCTTGACGGTGTATGTGCGCAATCATGTAAAGATGCTTCCTATGGAATGGTTAAATCAAATACCGGCGTTAATAAAAATTCTGGGGGTTCTCGCTCTTGTTGTCGCTGGATTAAAATGCAAAATCCCTCTGAGTTTCTCTCTCATTTTAGGAAGTGTCTTCTTGGGCATTTTCTTTCAGATGCCTGTACAGAATTTCATAAAGGCAACAATAAGCGGAATTTTTTCACTGGATACGTTTTCTCTTGCGGTAATCGTTATGGGAATTTTATCCCTCTCCAGCGGGATGTCGCTGGGAGGGAGGTTGGAGCGGATTGTCAAGTCGTTTAAGAGACTTGTCGGAGAGAGTCGGATTGCCCTGGTTACATTTCCGGCGCTCATTGGTCTTCTTCCAATGCCTGGGGGTGCGGTCTTTTCTGCACCCATGGTGGGAGCAGTGAGCGAGAACTCAACGCTCCTTCCTCATCACAAAACCAGCATCAACTACTGGTTCAGGCACATATGGGAATACTGGTTCCCTCTTTACCCTGGAGTTATCCTTGCCCTCTCGCTAACCAATGTTCCGGCCTGGAAATTCATGCTCCTGAATTTGCCCATGACGCTGGTTGCCCTTGGTGCAGGCTATTTCATCATGCTCCGCAATGTCTCCCTCGGCGATAAAAAACATCGTGACTACACAAAGCAAAATTTCCTTGGTTTCCTTAACGAACTCGTCCCTATCTTTTTGGTGGTGTTCACGCTTTTATTCCTCGGAATTTGCATTAATGTTATCGAGAGAAATTTTCATTTTGAATCCAAGCTTCTTGAGCGAGCGCCAATTCTTGTTGGTTTAATCTTGAGCTTTTCCTGGGTTGTGTTCGCCGACAAGCTCGACTGGAAAAATGTGAAATCAATTTTTCTCAAGAGACAAATCTGGGAGTTGGGACTTCTTGTTGTAACGATAATGGTATTCAGAAGTATTCTGGAAAAAAGTGGCGGGGTTAATGTCCTGAGAGATGAACTCCTCGCCTATAACATACCAATTATTGCATTAATAATGGCACTCCCGTTTATCACCGGCATTATTACAGGAATTGCAGTGGGTTTTGTGGGAACGTCATTTCCTCTGGTAATCACACTGATCGCCACAATGGAAGCTCCAACAGAACATTTAGCTTCGCTCATCTTCCTGGCCTACGCTTTCGGTTTCATGGGAATGATGCTATCTCCGGTTCACCTTTGTCTTCTTCTTACCAAGGATTATTTTAAAGCAAATCTTGTTAAAGTTTACTATCAATATTTAGTTCCAGTATCAGTTTTAACGGCTAGTTTCGCACTTTTTCTCTTTCTCATTTACCGATTTTTTCAGTTTTGACCCTGCCTAAGTTCTGCAAGGCAGCGGAATAGTTGCAAATTCACCATTAAACTGGGAAAGCCAGGGGGCTTCACTCCTGGCCGAGCTCAAGCGGGAGCGAGTCTTTCCAAAGGAAACGAGAGATGCTATCTTTTTGTGCTTATCATGCACTTGAATCAGCGCCCAGGTAAAGTTTTTCTTGCTTTTTTTGAGGAGCAATGAGAGCGAAGAGAACTTTTGGGGGTGACCGAAACCGGGCTTTATCGTTACATTGCTATTTTGTGATCTAATAAATCAGCAATCAGACAGCTCTCAGAGGAGGAGCGTATAATGAAATGTGGTGTTATTGGGCTGGGCTACGTTGGCCTACCTCTGGCCGTGGAGATCGCGAATGCCGGCTTTGAGGTTATTGGCATTGACGTAGATAAAGACAAGGTTGACAAAGTGAATCGCGGGCGCTCGTACATTGAAGACGTTCCGCACAACGCATTGGCGCGGGTTGTGAAGAAGGGCCGCCTTCGCGCCACCACGGACTTTGATGTTCTTACAGAGCTAGATGCGATCAGCATCTGTGTGCCGACGCCATTACGGAAAACCAAAGACCCGGACATTTCCTTTATTCTCGACGCGGTAAGCGAGATCAGTAAACGTCTGCGCAAGGGACAGATCATTGTCCTTGAGAGTACCACGTATCCGGGCACTACAGATGAGATGCTACTGCCCGAGCTCAGCCAGAGCGGTCTTAGGGTTGGCAAGGACTTTTATCTCGCCTTCTCTCCCGAACGGGTTGATCCGGGAAACAAAGTCTATCGCACCAAAGGCACGCCGAAAATTATCGGTGGCATTACGCCGCAGTGCACACGCAAGGCGACGGCGTACTACAAGAAGATCTTCGATAAGGTGGTCCCTGTTTCCTCTACCAAATGTGCGGAAATGGTGAAGCTGCTCGAAAACACCTTCCGAAGTGTGAACATTGGCCTGGTCAATGAGGTGGCGTTAATGTGCGATCGCCTGGATCTGGACGTGTGGGAAGTGATTGATGCGGCTGCCACGAAACCGTTCGGCTTCATGGCCTTTTATCCCGGGCCAGGACTCGGTGGCCACTGCATCCCGATTGATCCGCATTACCTCTCGTGGAAGCTCAAGACACTGAATTATTATGCGAAGTTTATCGAGCTGGCTGGCGATATTAATGCGAACATGCCGGCCTATGTAGTAAACAAAATTATCAGCGCGCTGAATCGCGTCGAAAAACCCTTAAAGAATGCCCGCATTATAATCGTAGGCGCTGCCTATAAGAAGAACGTTGGCGATCTGCGCGAATCGCCCGCCCTGGATGTCATCGAGCTCCTTCATAGAGAAGGCGCACACATCGAATATAATGATCCCTATGTTTCGGAGATACGCGAAGCAGGCCTTGAGCTGCGCTCGCGTCCCCTCACTGCGAAGTCCCTTAAGATGGCCGATTGCGTGGTCATCATCACCAACCATGACTCCTACGATTACGAGTTCATCTGCCGTCACGCCCGACTGATTATAGACACCCGCAACGCCACCAAGAACATCCGCACCCGCACACCCATCGTCAAACTCTGAAAAGTAAAGAAAGGGAATCTCCAAGCAGCTATACGTAGGCAATAATCCTCAACATTGCATTTGAAAAAGCGCGGGTAATTCGCCTGGGCGAATTACCCCTCGCGCTCCCTTCCTAAACCTTTATCTACGGGCGACTTATCTGCTTTATCCTTCCGGCCACGTGAAAAATTCAGATTGGAATTGTCTATGCCAGTCAGTAGGGGCAATTCATGAATTGCCCCTACCAGATTGCAAAATTTCCGTTTGCCTATCTCACAAATCCTGTCTCGAGAGCCTACGGAGTCGATGGCAGCGGCAGGGATTCGATGGTAGCGCGGTCGAGAATGAGCGAGGCTTCGGCTGCATCGTCGGGGTTGAAGTTAAGTATGTCGAAGGAGACGATGAGCGATTCGCCCACACAGGCTGCTGGCGGCAAGAAATAGAGCCGGTCGTAGAGTGTATTTGTTGTGCCAGGAGAATTTGAGCCTTCACCTGCACTTGTGATACCGAGAGTTTGCGATGCTTGAAAATTCCCGGCGTTGAAGCGCAACCGCATTTCCGGAACCAGCGCGCGGTTAATCACGTCTGTGCGCACTTCAAATGTCCCGCGATATAGGCGGTCTGCCTCTATGGTAATATCTGAGGGATTGTTCACCCAGTAGCCAAACGTGTTCGTGTTGGTCAGTGCCCGCAGCTCAAGCGCGCCATCAGAATGCATATAATCCGGCTGAGTAAAGAATACTGGAGCACCTCCTGGCGTCCAGCCTTCCTGGATCAGCGCAAAGGTGTAATCCTGAACTATCGTAGCTGTGGAAAGTGAATCGAGAGCAAAGCGGTCAACGGTCACGCTATCCAGAGCAAGCTCGGCCACCGCTGCATCGTCGGGATCGAAATTAAGAAGGTCGAAGGCAAATGTTACGGCAGTGTCATTTGCCGGCGGTACGAAATACAGATTATAATCTCTTCCCGTGGGCGTCGATGACGCACCGCCATCCCCCGCACTCTCGATTGAAAGCACATCGTACTGCTGCAAGTTTAGCGAGTTAACTCGAAGCCGTATGTGCGGGACAAGAGCTTCATTAGTGATATTGGTCATCACCTTGAACCTGGCGCGGTGGACGTAATCCGCAGAAACTGCCATCTGCGGACTCAACCAGTAGCCAAATGTGTTTGTGTTCGTTGAAGAGATTAACTTGAGGAAATCAGGTTCCCAGGAGAAATTGGGAGGAGTAAAGAAAACCGGCGCGCTCTGAGTAGTCCACCCGTCGCTTTCCTGCGTAAAGTCAGAAAATCCGGTAAAGCGGAGGATGAAGAGCCCGCAGTCACTATCTGCCACATACGCGTAATTGCCCGAGACATAGACGCCCTGGGCATAGCCATAGCCAGGCGTATCATAATAACCCGCTTCCACAGGCGATGCCGGATTACTTATATTTATCACTCTAAGGCCTGCATAGGAATTTGCCACATACGCGTAATTGCCCGAGACATAAACGCCCACACTATTCCGCGCCGTGATGTAATATGCCACTTCCACAGGGGATGCCGGATTGCTTACATCTATCACCCGAAGCTTAGAGTGGTTATCTGCCACATAGGCGTAATTGCCTGCGACATGGACGCCACGGCTGTGGATCTGGGCCCATCCGAACGGATCATAATATCCCACCTCCACAGGCCATGCCGGATTGCTAATATCTACCACCCTGAGCCCTGCCTGCGAATCTGCCACATAGACGTAGTTGCCTGAGACATAGACATCCATGGCATAGCCCGGCGTATCGTAATATCCCGCCTCCACAGGGGATGCCGGATTGCTTATATCTATCACCCGAAGCCCTGAAGACCAATCTGCCACGTAGGCGTAATTGCCTGCGACATGGACGCCGCAGGCAAGGCCGGGCGTATCGCAATATCCCACTTCGACAGGCGATGCCGGATTGGTTATGTCTATCACCCCAAGGCCTGAAGATCCATTTGCCACACACGCATAATTGCCAGAGACATAGACGCCCCGGGCATGGCCAGGCGTATTGTAATATCCCACTTCCGCAGTCGATGCCGGATTGCTTATATCTACCACCCTGAGCCCTGCCCGCCAATCTGCCACATAGGCATAATTGCCTGATACATAGACACCATAGGCATAGTCCGGCGTATCGCAATATCCCACTTCCACAGGCGATGCCGGATTGCTTATATCTATCACGCGAATGACTCTACCCGAATCTGCCACGTAGGCATAATTTCCCGATACACAGACGCCATGTGCTTCGCCGGGCGTACCGACATATCCCGCTTCCACAGGCAATGCCGGATTGCTTATGTTGATAATGCGAAGGCCTGAATACCAATCTGCCACGTACGCCACGTACGCATAACTTCCCGATACATATACGTCCCGGGCAGATCCTGGCGTATCGCAATATCCCACTTCCACAGGCGATGCCGGATTGCTTATATCTATCACCCGAAGCCCTCTATCCCCATCTGCCACATAGGCATAATTTCCTGACACATAGACACCATAGGCAAAGTCAGGCGTAAGGAAATATCCTACTTCCACAGGCGATGCCGGATTGCTTATATCTATGACCCGAAGCCCTGAAAGCCCATCTGCCACATAGGCGCAATTGCCTGACACATAGACGCCCAGAACGATATCTGGAAGCAGAACCTTCCCAATGGCTTGGGGGTTGGTCGGATCGCTTATGTCAAGAATTCGCAGACCTGGCCCTTCACCAATATACGCATAATCCCCCTGCACAAAAACCGCCTTACAATTACCCCCAATTTGTCCCACCAGCTCCACATTCCATGCGTCCTGCGCATGGGCAGACAGCTGCATGCAGGCAAATATGGCCAGGGAAACTAGGAGCAACCCAACTTTTCTACCCCTTGGCTTTTCCATGATTCAGCACTCCACGAAACTGATTTTGTGGACACGCTACGAAACCGCCGCCTTTTTAGCAGGCCACGAAGTGCTCTTCCTGATAATTACGGCAATACATTTGGCGCTCCGTCTTCCCAAGTTGAATTTCTTTTTGCCTTATCTTATATACCGCACTCTATTGTCGTGTAGCAAGCAAAAGATCGAAAAATGTTAACGAGTTTCTACAAATATTAAAATCAGACGCGGGTATATTTCCAAGTGAGTCATCAGCATTTTGCAATGCAGACCTTCAGTTCTCGGGCATTTCCACTTCTAAGTAGGGGGAATCGGGGCTTAAGGGTCAGATATGCGCAGGCTCAGCCTTCTTGCGTCGTTCGCGCCAGTATTGCTGCGCCTGATAGAGGAAAGCCTCCAGCCGAATCTGAGTATTGAGATTCTGCTGGCCGGTGTAGGACATAGTAATGAAGGGCGCTGAGAGGTAGGTTTCGCGCACCCGGTTCATGACCGCAGTGACGATCGTGCCCGGCATGCAAGTGAAGGGCATGACATTGATAATTCCTGCTACGCCATGGTCGGTGATATATTCAATGGCTTTGCCCACGCTCAAGACGGCCTCGCCTTCGAAGCTTGGATCGAGATAAGGTTGAGCCATGGAAAGCAAGGCCCGAGGATGGGGATCCATAGTGCTACCCAATGTACGATAGACTTTACCTTCAAGATAGTGCTGGATGTGTTGGCGGAGCAGATCGCGAAGCATATGGCCATAGCGGCTGCGGTAACGGTTTCGCAGCTTGCGAACGTAAGTCGTGTAATTGATCCACTCCGACAAGGGAGGCATTACAACTTCGCCACCGAGAGATTCGATTCTGCGAATGATATTGTCGTTGCTGAAGGGATTAGACCGCACATAGATTTCTCCCACAATACCAATGCGTGGGCGCTCGCCCCGGCCATTCACGGGAATCCGGCTAAAGACATTGCGAATCTCCGCCAGGTAGGCCCAGATGTTCTGTTTGGCCATAATTACGCGGCACAATCCGTCAATCGTGCTTCTGAATACGGCGTCGGTCTCTCCGCGATGCACTTCATACGGCCTCGTCTCCAGCAACCACTTTATCATCACATCAATGACCGTAATGGCTTTCCATACCGTCTTTTCAAAATTGAGTTTCAGAGCTCCAATATCCCGATGATAATCGTCGTCCTGATCAAGTACCACAATGGGGACCTCACTCAGCCCGATCTCGTCCAGAACAAAACGGTGGAGTTTATGATATTGTCCGAAGCGACAGGGTCCATTCGCTACTGCCATAAAGAAAGCAGCACGGCGCGGGTCAAAATCGGGCTGCTTGGTCTTGCGAATAATGTCCCCCACAGTCAGCAGAGCAGGATAACACTCTTTGCCCGACGTGTACTTGCGACCCCAATCAAGCGATTCCTCGTCCGAAGGGGGAAGCACCCGGGCCTCGATACCCGAGACGCGCAGGGCCGCCTCAAGTCCCCAAACGTGCTCAGCCATGTAAGGCAAGTAGAGCTCGCGCGTACTCTGCATCTGGCTGAGGTTTAGTATCGGTCCTGAAGAAATATCTACAACGGGTGATTCTTTGTGGCTCTTCAGCGTATCGAGAAATGCTTCGCAGCGTGTCACTGTGCCTGCATCAGCACTGTGTTCGTCAATTTCGATCTGAAGAAAGGGCTTTCCCTGCATCTCTTTGGCGAAGAACTTGAGCATAAACGAATCAGGGCCACAGCCGAAGTTTGTAATGTACAAGCCATACAGCTGTGGATGCTCGCGGATAAGCCGAGCAGCCTTAATGATCCGTTGGCCATAGCGCCAGTACATCCGCTGCCAGTCTGGAGATAGTGGTGTCTGATCCAAAGGGAGCATATCCATCGGTAGCGCCAGGACGCCGAGCTTGCGCAACTTCTTCGGAAGATCGAGATTCAGTCCTGAGTCGCAGCCGTTATAGGGGCGGCTGACAATCACCACTGCCTTACCAAAGCGGGGCAGCAGGTGTTCAAGCACTTCGCGCCCCCGCCTGACAAGCGCCTGGTCAAACTCCTCCTGGGCTGCATACGCCGCTGCCACGGCTCGCGCTATCTCGCCACTAGTGCTTCGGATCTCTTTACGATGTTTGGTCAGCACCTTCACGAGATGCTTCGGCCCAAATTGCATATAGAGAATCGGACTGAATACCTTCACCTGTTCGGCACGAAAGCCATCGCACGCAGCTGCCGTAAAGGGCAACGTCTGGATGTATGGACAGTTAAAATTCCACTTATCCTTGGGGCCGAATTCCGGGGTTGGAGCATTAATAATACTCGGAAGAAAGATAAAATCCACATCCTGGTCCATCAGCGCAAGGATATGGCCCTGGGCTACCTTGATCGGATAGCAAGATTCAGCTACTACGCTTTCCACGCCCCGGTGGATTATCGGCTTGTTGGTTCTGCCGGAGAGCACCACACGGAACCCGAGCGACTCAAAAAATGCCCGCCAGAATGGCAAGGATTCGTAGAAATTCATACAACAGGGAATACCGACTGTTCCTTTCGACGAGGTTGCAGACCCAGACAGACTACGGCCAAACAGCAGCTTATCACGCTCGGCAAACAGATCCGGGATGTCGGATTGGTCGCGTTTCGCCCGATCAACGTCATATTTCTCACACCGGCTCCCGTAGAAGAGTGGCTGCTCGTGCTCCAGCTCAACCTTGCGAATTTCGCAGAGATTCGGACAGTCGCTGCATTCAAACGTCGTGACCTCATATTTACGGTTGCTGAGCTCAAACCCTTTGAACCCTGACGGCCCTTGATGCCGTTCTTTGGTGACAATAGCCACGCCAATGGCACCTGTGACATCGTGGTGAGGCGGAACGACAACTGGCTGACCCAGTACTCGTTCAAATGCTGCGATAACGCTCTGATTAAAGGCAACGCCGCCCTGGAAGAAGATGCGCTTGCCGACTCGCTTTTCACCCACGACGCGGTTTAAGTAGTTATAGACAATTGAATAGGCCAGACCGGCGAGCAGATCACCTTTATCAACGCCTCGCTGCTGGTAGTGGAGTAAGTCTGACTCCATAAACACCGTACACCGATCGCCCAGGGCCGAAGGCTTTGAGGCGGCCAGTGCGCGCTGGCTGAATTCCTGCTTGATGGAAATATCCAAGCGCTCAGCCTGCTCCTCAAGAAACGAGCCGGTACCCGCTGCACAAACCTTGTTCATCTCAAAATCAACAATTGCACCCTTATCCAGGCTGATATATTTCGAGTCCTGGCCACCGATTTCAAAAATGGTATCTACCTGGGGGTCCACCATGATGGCAGCAGTGGCCTGTGCTGTAATCTCGTTGCACACGATGTCAGCGCCCACGATATCACCAATGAGATAGCGGCCCGAGCCGGTAGTGCCCACGCCGCACACGCGAATCCTGTGGCCGATTTCCTCACCGACTTCTGTAAGCCCGCGGCGCACCGCATCAATCGGACGACTTGCAGTCATCAGGTAGCGCTTGGCAAGCAATCGGTTATTTCGATCAATGACCACGACGTTTGTGCTGATTGAACCAACGTCAATGCCCAAATATGCATCAACCTTGTCTCCATCGCCAGGCTCTGCGGGCGTGAAAACCTGCGCATCGTCAGCAAGAGCGCCAGTCAGACGGCCATCTGCAGGTGCTGATAGCGACTGCAATGGGGCCAGCCGGGTCTGCTCGGGCGCCGCAGAGTCAAGCGCCGCCCTGAGCGGGTCAAGGCCGCGAAATTCTGTCGTTCTCCCCTCCTCCATTAGGCAACGGATGCCTCCAATCGCGCCCATAGTGGCATGATGCGGCGGGATAATAAGCTCACCCGCACCGAGTTCAAGCACACTCTCAAATGCCCGCACCATGCCGATATTGGCGGCCACGCCCCCTAGAAAAGCCACTGGCCGGTGAAGTTTCTTACCTTTGCCAAGCGTAGATTTGAAATTTCGCGCGAGCGCCAGGCAAAGCCCTGCTACAATATCATAGTCTGGCGTTGCGATTTGCTGAAGATGAATCATGTCTGACTTGGCAAACACACTGCAGCGTCCCGCAATGCGCGGAGGATGCGCTGACTTAAGCGCCAGTGCGCCAAATTCGTCTTCAATTGCCAGTCCCAGTCGCGTGGCCTGTTGATCCAAAAATGAGCCAGTACCCGCTGCGCAGAGTGCGTTCATGGCAAAGTCTTTCATAATCAGCTGATCCTGAAACTCATCGTATTCAAAAAGCAGCAGTTTTGAATCCTGACCCCCTATTTCAATCACTGTGCGCACCTGAGGAAGAAAGCGTGCTACTGCCGTGGATTGGGCAATGATTTCATTGACCAAGATCGCGCCAAGGCACTTGGCCAGGGGTTCTCCCCCTGAGCCTGTGACTGCAACCGTCCGTACCGCTGCATCCGGATATTTCGCAAGCAGACGCTCGAGCACCCGTAACGCTGTGAGCAGCGGCCGCCCTTTGGCACGGGTGTAGTCTTCCTCCAGCAGGTCGAAGTCCGCGTCAATAAAAACCGTTTTTACGCTGACCGAGCCAACATCAATTCCGATATTCAGGTCTCGTGTCATACAGCAACATCCTCAGCATGTCGCTACATATGTAAGCGACGTCTGGTTGAAACACGCAATATGGTAGGCAGTACTGGTCCAACCTGGCAAAAGCTCACAAGTGCACCGTTTGATATTAATCAATATGGTGGGAGAACCGTACCCCGTCCGAACCATTCCGCGCAATAAAAAAGTGTGTCCCCGCGGGGTCAGCCTAAATTTCTGAGCATGGACGCTTGTCCGCCTCTGGCGGGATTGAGAGGCTATTGAAGAGACGTTTGATTGGAGATGAGAACCCGTTATTACCCTCTTGCCAAATCGCTAAAAAGGACTTGATAGGTGAGTGTTTTCAGCTCCGGTGGTAGCTCCTCGTACTTTTTCTTTGATAGAATACAGTAATAGGGAGCCCCTGCGTGCAGCAATCTGAGTGAGCTCGGTCGTCGTCGCACACAGACGTCAGGTAGTAGTCTCCGTAAATCAGCAGCCGCGGATGAGTATTCTTGGAAGCGTAGAGAGGCAGGTCGCCCGCCCGAGCCTCACTGGCAAAATCCCCAGACTACTGCCGCTGACACGAAAAACATTCAAGGCATATTGATATAGAGATCACTACGCACAGCAGAAGACCCTGCTTTACCGCCGGGCAGACCGGAAACAACAAAATGAGGTCATGAGCATCTGCGCACCACTATTTCCGAACATAGTCAACCCGGTAGACATATACGGCATCTTTAGTCTGGAGAATAAATGTCTTCTGGTCTCCCAGAATCACAATGTCCTTGAGCCCGGGAGTATTGAGTGCCTTGATCAGGGTTACGTCAAGCACCGGTTCTTCTTTAGTCCGGGCCTGTGCGGTCGAGAAAAAGCCATCCGGATTCACATAGGGCGCTAGCACTATGCCCGCCAGGCCAAGCACGATTACGCAGAGAAGCACTGCGATACCCCTGTTTACGAGTCTCATCTCAGTGCTCACCTCCTTTGATTTAGAATTATTAATGAGCGCACTAAATATACTGAGCTTTAGAACTTTTTGAATGCTTCAAGCCCAAAAAGATATTGTGAGCCTTAGGCAAGGTCGTCCAGGCGATTTACCCGCCTTTGGCGCGGTGAATTTCGTTCTCTTTAAGTCCTCAATGCAAACCCGCTTCGCGAGGCTTGCCCGCCTTAGGCGTGGCGAGCTGAACGAAATTGCCAGAGCTCTGGCTTTTCAGCTATGACCCCTTTGCCACATTGCTCTAAGGAGAATGCCGCCTTTTGGTTTTAGTCCGCCTCGGCGGACTCTTCTTTGCCCCCTGCTTTAGCTGGGGGGGTAAAAGAAGAATTCTCAACTAGTGCGCTTCAGCGTGGCTTCTCGCAGTGGCTCAGGGCTCAGTTTTCAATGGCTAAAGCCGCGGGTGGATAAGCGACGCTAAAGCGCCCTTCAGGGTAAACCCTGGTGATTTTTACTTAGCCAACTTTCGCTTTCACTTCGCCTGGGCGAATGCAAAGTAGAGACCGCCTCAAGGCGGCCTACAATAAAGGTATCGTGCAAAATTCCTGTACCTTAATGCCCTTCATATAGCGCCATTATCGATGTTGGTATAGCTAATGGTACGCATGCAAGCTTTGTAGGGGCAATTCATGAATTGCCCCTACTATTTACGCGCATAGATACCTGCAAAGTTGAAATGACAATATGGCGTTAATAATCAGACCCTCAAGGCCATCCGCTGTTTCTTTAGCTGTACAAAGAGCGATAAAGCCTCACCGCACTCAAGTCACTTGGAAAAAGTTCTATAGTCCAGAATCTTAAGCCGTGCTTTTCTTTGCGCCTTTGCGTGAGCTATTGTAGGGGCGTATTGCCATACGCCCCCTCTAATTTGTTCGGAACTGAGAAAAGCAAGATCTGGCACAAAAGAGCGAAGCGGAGACGCAAAGTTCCCATTTCCTTTGTGAGGGAGCATGGGCGACCCAGCGGATCGCCCCTACATCAGGTGCTCTAAGAAGCCATAATGTGACACCAGTGATTGTACTCTGAGTAATAGGACGTCTCACCTTTATCGGAGTATTGCAGTACATGCATGGCTTACGACAAAATGCAGGCGCACAATATGGGGAACGCTTTTCGCCCGCCACCGGTGGCGCTACATGCGTCATTGCAAACTTGACGATGCGCTAGTTTCCTCCCGTCATCAGCTCCTGGACCTGAGGATTATGAAAGGTGACGTAGACAATCACCATGAGAATCGCGACGAAGATGCAAGTCTTCAGCAAGTCGCTTTTCTTAAATTCGAGGCGCCGGAAATTCACTGCCAGAAACATAGCTGACATAAACGGGAGTGCAGGAATCCCCTTCTCTGCAAAACTCGCCAGGGTAATCGGCACCAACAATGCCACGACTAACGCCACGCGTGACAACTGCTCGTGCAGGTCAAACTTGCGCACTAGCTCCAGGTAAATCGAGAGAAAAATAATGTCGCCCATCCCAATATACGGGCCCAATTCGCGAAATGCGTCTTCGAAGAACTCACTGGCCCCGAGAAGCGGATAGTAGATCAGAAAATGCTTCATGACCGCAGAGCTTTTCTCCATGAGCATGGCAGTTGGGCCATGGGCCACGCTCCACACGTCTGCTACCATTGCTACCAGCACAATGGGAACGATCCAGCTCTTCTCCTCAATGTAGTGGGCAATCAGCTTGCCAATGCAGATTGCCCCCAGGATTATGGAGAGATCGCTCAGAATAAAGGCGTACACTGGTGCGAGCCCAAGGCGATGGCTGTAGTTGTCAATGATCACAAAGCTGAACAGCGCCACAAAAAGTACCCAGTGGCTGACTCTCACCCGTACACTCGCTTGAATCACAAAAAGGGTGGTGAAAAGCAGAATTAGTCCGGAGATTAACGGCAGAATGTAACGGCCACGAAAGAACAGCGAGCCGCTGTCGAACGACGGGACTGCAGGCGAGATCACGTACAGAATAGAATAGATAGCGAGCCAGAGACAGATATAGAAGGCAAGCTGAAAAGTACCCGACTTAGACTGGAGAAATCCGTTGCTATCGTTCATCAGAGCTACCGTTGAGCTAATCTTCTCCAGAGAAACTGGCAACCGTGTGGCCGCCCGGGCATACGGAGACAGACAGGCGTTGCACAAAAGATGGATGCGGCGGCTACCAGTCGCGTCGAAAGACAAGCTTATCTAACGCCACACACGCATTGTCAAGATGAAGAACTCCGCACAAAGCAAAAAAAACGCGTTCAGAGGTCTGGACAGAGCTGCTTCCTCCTGCCCAGCGCCGCTCCCATACCCATACACATACAGGGCACCACTATGCAGTGTTGCGGGCCAACCGCCGCATATACAGAGTGACGCCAGGCTATAGACCAAGAAAGTGACAAGATTAATGATGCAAAACACAGAAAAGCCTTTGCTTAATAAGCAGGTGGCTTTATCTGAAAAGAAGCATAAAAGAATTACAAAAATTATTGGACAGCATTAACAGGATAAAAAATCGGGCTCTTTGTCAGATAGGTTAGCAAGGAAGCCTCTGATGCATTGAACAACTTCAGCGTTTTCATATCTCGGCAAGTGTACGGCAATTGCTTGGATCTGTGCCTCATTACGTAATGTGCCTGCTGTGTATTCCCTCTTCACCAGCCAACAGGACGAGTAAGGGCGTTTAATTAAACGCCCCTACTATTCAGCCGACCTTTTTCTATGGTTACGATGAAAAAACGCCAACTCATTTGACAAAGAGCCTCTTTTTCTATGCTCTTGTTAATGCATGATAAATGCCGTGGTGTCCTAATCTGATTTGTTGTGTTCTGTTTGGTTTTTGCATGGGCGGGGTAACCCCGCCCCTACGTCCTTCAATCAAAACAGGACACAAGGATAAATCCTATTGATCCTGTATAAAAGAATTAAAAACTGTATTCTGACTTTAAAAAAGAGGGTCTTTGTCAGATAAGTTAGCAAAATAATGGGGCCTCTTTTTCCAATGAGTCAGCATTGTAGTCAAGAAATGATCCCCCTCACCTCCATCCTCTCCCGCAAGGGGAGAGGAAGCAAGATTGGGTAATGACTGGAGATGGCGAATAGCAAAGAGCACTCTGTCAAGTTACGATATCTTCTTGAAGAAACCTTCAAGCATTAAAAGTAAAATGCAGTTAGGGAATAAGTCGTGTTAGAAGCCTGCAAATACTCAACTTGCTCTTTGACATATGACCATTCTTTCTGACCTATCTGACAAAGAGCCAAAAAAGAAGAACTTCTTCTCTAACGCAAACCCAGGAATAAAAATGTCCAGCATTCTTTGAGAATGCTGGACAAGAATTTTGGTCTACTACCCGAACTCCGGGCGAAAGGAGCGGCACACATTCGCTGCCGCTTATTTAGTGATTGTCACCTCATCATAGAAATAGTCGGGTAGTTCCCAGTCGTAGTCAATCTGGTCATACCGGAACTGTTGCTCAGCCGTCAGCATCGGCTCTTTAATAATATGCGGTGTGACAAATATAATCAGTTCCAACTTGTCCGCTGTGGTTGCGTTGTCTTTAAATAGCCACCCAAATAACGGAATTCGATGGAACCACGGTACACCGGTGACATCGTTGCTGCGCTGCATCTTGCGCAGACCGCCGACTACCACGGTATCTTCGTCTTTGACAATTACGTTGGTCAGCGATTTCCGGGTGTCTATCTGGGGAACAACTCCATATCTTGTGGCGACATATCGGCGCAAAATTCTCTGCTCGGGTTCGATCGTCATGCGGACATAGCCGTTATTGGTAATGTTGGGGGTAACTTTCATCTTAATCCCTGTTTCCTCGAACTGCACTTCCTCTGTTACAAATTGGCCCTGGTCGCTTAATACACCCTCAGTGTAAGGAAGATTCTCGGTTATGTCAATGGTGGCTGAGACATTGTTCAGGGTAATCACCTTGGGATTGGCAAGCACCACAATTTCATTGCGATTTTCCATGCCCGAAAGTGTGAGATCGAGACTCCAGGTTTCGCCAAAAAAGTGCGCCAGCTTCCCAATATTCAGCTGCCCTGGACGCGGGGCTATTGGGTTAAAGAACGCTGAGGTGGACTGCGGGCCGAGTAAGCCTGTGATCGGATTAATTGGCGTATCATCCCATCCTGGTGGTTCTGGCTCAAACTTCAGCAAGCCCCAGGTGATGCCCAGTGCCCTCTGAGCGCCTTCACTCATATCCACCATCCGCGCCTCGATCATGACCTGCTTTTCCGGAATGTCGAGCTTGCCAACCAGATCCTCAAGGATTGCTACATTGGGCGGCGTATCAGTAATAATGAGTGCGTTGGTGCCGTCGTCGGACTGAATCTGGCCGTCTTCGGTAAGAAACGGCTCCAGAGTTTCTTTTACGTCTCTGGCCCGAACCCAATTAATGGGCCGATGAATGGTTTTGAGCTCAATCTCCTTCTTCCGCACTTCCTTGCGCGGAACGACCCGCACAATGTTGCCTGGCTCGAGCACAAACGAAAGACCGTTCGTCTTGAGTATACTGTCAAGGGCTGCACCGAGCGGGACATCCTCGAGGTGCACTGTCACGGTCCCCTTGACGTCCTTTTGCGACATAATAATATTAAGCCCGGTTTTTCGCGAAATGATGCGCAAGACATTCTGGAGATCAGCATCCTTGAAGCTCAAGGTAACGGTTTGTGCGAAGATCGCCTGCTTAAGCAGCTCGGCCTCCGCGGTTTCGGCTGTGATTTCCTCCGCCACGGTTGTTGGAGGCACATAGGGCTTAAACTCCGCGAGCTGCTCGGGTTCCGCGGGGACAGGTGCAGGCACAGCCTCTTCGCTTGGTGGTGCAGGCACGACCTCAACTATTGGCGGCGCAGGTGGCTCTTCTACTTCTGCCATTGGCGGTGCAGGTGGCGCTTCGGCTGGCGCTGTTGTGGGTGCGTCAGGAGCGGCAGGTGGTGAGGTTTCCTCGACTTTTTCACCTGGTGCAACCTCTTCCTTTGGCTTCTCAGCTTCTCCATTACCTTTCTTGCGCCCAGCTACTACCTTTTCGTCTGCTGACATCGCCAACTCGGGAATCAGAGATTGGTCAATATCGGCAACAGCAAGTGGGTGAATAGCCGGATCCATAACCACCGACTCAACCCCATCGACAAACTCCATCACCCTCTCCACCTGGGGTGCTGAAACACACGTGCCGGGCGGTTCTACCAATGGTTGCCTTAGTTCCGTGGCATCACTTGGGTTGATCAGGGCGATCAGTGGTAACACGAGCATGACACCAATCCATACTTCCAAGCCTACGGTTTCCCTTTTCATTGTCCCTCGTTCTCCTTTCGCCGCAGTAATGTGCTATCGTGCTCCAACCACAACAGGGAACTTCCTACCGTGATACTGATAAACCACTTCCTTCTCCTTGATTTCACCCACAACCACTTCATCATAATCGGGCACTTTATCGCCAACTCGCAATATTGCATCACCGACCAATACGACCGACTGCGTCGGATCTTGCTGATCAACAATTACTCCCGACGTATTAGAAACGACCCATGAGGGGAGTACCACCCGGGGTCTTCGCACTCCTTCAGGGCCGTAGCCCTCAGCAAGCATTTTCTTGACTTGGTTGAGCTGAGTCCTGGCCTCCTTTATATGGCGGGATCCCGGATACTCTTTCAGGATTTCTTCCAGATATTTCTTAGCCTCTTCCAGGTATCCTTCTTTGATCTTCTCCTGCGCCATCTCAATCAATTCGCGCACGATCACTTCGCGGCGCACCCATGGAATAATCATCGGGTCCGACAGATCGCGTGGGTCATAAACAAACTTGGGCTCCTCACCGAGTAATTTCCGAACATCCTCCTTTGTCCTGAAGAGCGTTCCGGGCATTTCCGGTTCCTCGCTCTCCTTACCCAGATCCACCGTTTTCGACACCGCTCTTGTCGGAGAATCGGTTGTGTCTTGCACCAGCACTATTTCTTCCAGCACAGTGGTGCTCTTGTCTTGCGCGCTTGCTCCCATTACCAGCCCCAACATTAAAACCATCGCTATACCAAGTATCTCAGCAGTATGGATTCTCATATCTCTGCTCCTCATATTGGAAAGTGACGACGTGCCTTTTTCCCTCTCCTCATTGTCCTCCGCGACTCACTCATCCAGGCGGCGGACATTTGCATAGCACCGCATTTGCCTCCTATTGCGGGTTAAACATAAAGGTAGATATACGCAAGGACACCGGGTGAATACTTGGCCGTTTATCATTATTCGACACATGAAAGCTATTAACCCGCATGAAGCGGTTGGGATTTTGCTCGACAAGATTCAAGTACTGGCCAAACTCGTGATACCGACTGCTGCACTCAATATCGTAAGGGATCGCAGTATAGAGCGTATGTTCCCCGTATGCTTGTGGTGTGATGGTTTGATTCTTCACGCCGGTGATACGCAGGATCTCAATCAATTCGTTGAGAAAACCGGGGGCATCAGGTCTGCTGGGCAGGCGACTTGCAGCATCGAGGACCGCCTTCTCCATAGCCCTGATCATATGCTCCTGATCCTTGAGCGCCAGCATGGTGCGATAGTCTTCCTTCAACGTCTTAATCTCTTTTCTCAGTTCCTCGGCCCTGTTGCTATCCGTCTTGATCTTCGGCTTCATAACGGTGACATAGTAATAGGCAATACCTGCGCCTATAAGAAGGGCAATGAACACGCCAACCTGAAGCGTTTTTTTATCCTTATCCGTAAAGGTCATGATACGATCCCCTTTCTGGAAGCAATCCGCTTAATACCTAACGTCCATTTTCAGCTCAATGAGGCAGTCTATTGCTTCACCGCATTGCCCAGGAGCTCAGCGTCTAATTAGAACTTAGCGGTCGTGAGGTTATTACGAAAACAAACTGACTCACCTCAACCCCTTGGACAAGTATGGTCGGAATTCTCACGATTTTGATCAAATCGTCAAAATTGTCCATAAAACGCTGGGTTTTCCCACTCGCCGTCCGATAGGTATATTTCTGTAGAGCGTTTAAAAAATCTAAGACGAGCTGCAAGCGCTTTTCGCTATTTTGAGCAAACGTAATACCGGTAATTCTTAAGGACTGTCTAATGATCGGCTTCTTCACTACCGCAGGGGCAGTGCCCTTTTTGCCCGCCTTTTCCCATTCGGCACGATGCTGCTGTGATTCGAAGGTCTCAACGTTCTGGACGCTCTCCGTCATGAGGAGATCGGTGATATAGACATTGGGAGGAATTAGATCGGCCAGCATGTTGAGTTTTTCAGACCACAAGAGCCGATTGGTGGGATTCAGAGAATTAAGGATTTCAATTTGATTCGCAACCAGCATTTTGATGTATTTGAGCCTCTGGTATTCACCCTCCAGGGCGTCAATTTGCCCTTTCACCTCGTCGCGCTCGCTAATCGCTGTCTTGAGTGCATTGTCGCTGGCAGCCTTGGCCCGATGCGCGAGCAGGCCTTCACAGACCACCACGACGAAGAGCCCAATTACCACGAGCGTGACAATAAAAGAGGGTTTGGGTGCCCCAATCCTCTCTCTGCGCTTCTTGCCGGCCAATTCCGCAGGAACAAGGTTTATCTTGATCATCTACTCAACCACCTTTCTCAAGGCGAGTCCAATGCCAACTCCGAGCATCTGCTTGGCCTTGATCAACGCGTCACTGTCAATATCTTTTCCAACCACACTGATGCGCCGCAACGGGTCAATAATCTCTACAGGAAGATTCAACTCGTGCCCAAAAAACTTATCAATGTTACGCAGTTTCGACGTTCCGCCACCGAGTACGATCCTCTGGACAACCTTCCCATTGGCCTGGTTCTCAAAAAACTGTATTGAGCGCCGTATCTCGCTCACCAAATTGGTTAATGAATTCTTAACCAGCTTTGCGGCAATGGCTTCCTGGGAATCCTCTCCCAGCTCTTCGCCGGTGATCTTCTCTACTGTTCCCCGAATTGTATCGAGCAGGCCGGATTCCGACGGACCCTCGGCTTCAGCTTCCTCGCTCGGTACGGGTGCGCCTTCGGCAATTTTCATCTCCTCAGCCTGCGCGAAGCTAATGCCGAGCCGCGACTGAATCGAGGTAGTAATGGTGTCTCCAGCAATAGAAATGTCGCGAGAGAAGCGGGAAATCCCACCAATATAGATGTTAATACTCGTGATCTCTGCACCGATATTAATAAGCGCAATGACATCTGTGGGGTTTGGTTGGTAGTTGACTTCAAAACAATTCAGGAAGGCAAATGAGTCAACATCAATGATTAGGGGAGTAAGTCCGACAGCCCGGACCAGATCGACGTGTTCGTTGACGAGTTCCTTTTTCGCAGAGACGAGGAGGACATCCACCTTGCCCCCTTCGCCTGCCTTGCCCAATATGACCGAGTCAATATTGACCTCGTCAATGTGAAATGGGATATATTCTTCAGCTTCCCATTTGAGGGCGTTTTTCAGCTCATCCTCCGGCATATCGGGCAATTGGATATACCGGACGATTATAGACTCACCGCTGACTGCGGTAATTGCCTGCTTTGCACTAATATTTGCGCTCTGAAGCGCCTTGCGGACAGCGGCAATTTTCAGCTCCCGGACGCTTTCTGCTGCCGCCTTTTTATCCCCCTCGGGATAAATCTCCGCAATCCCAAATTTTTCTAATTCTATCCCTTTTCCTGACCGCCTTAACTGAACCGCCTTAACAACGCTGGAGCCAATATCCAATCCCACAGTCGCTTTCTGCCAGAGCACCATCTTCGCCACCCCATTCTGCTACAGTTTTCTACTGCTTCTGTCATGTCTGCTATCTGCATCATCATCTGCTGTGAAAAGGCGAAAAAAAGGATTTTTGACTCTACTTACCTAAAACAAAACGACCCTTACCCTAAGTGGCCTTTCCTTTGCAAGCAAAAAATTATGCCTTGCACGTATTTATGCAGCATTTATATACCTTGTTTGATAAGGTGACTACCGGAAATTACAGTATATTTATGCGGAAACCAATAATGAATCCCGCAGGCAGCCAACCAACCGTCTTAGTGCTCTGACACGTCTTTCCTTATTACTGCACCTACACAGAAGTTGACCCACCCTGCCAATTCTCTCACCCTTCTAACTCAAGCGCCTGTACAATGGCAGAGTAAATGGCTTCGAGATCCGTCTTTCCGATGCCATTGACGAAGCCCTTGAGTTCGCTGGTAATCTCCACGCTGGAATAAGTGGGTTTCGTATCCACGCAGATCTTCTGGTAGCCGTGTTCCTTTAACCAGTCCACACAATCCGTCCACCGTGGAAGCCACACCACTTCACCGGGACTATATTGCCGGTTACTTTTGTCAAAGATAACGGCCTGATCACATTCTCCCTGGATATCAAGTACGATGTGGACCTCTGATAAATCTTTGGTAAATAAGTCTCCAATTCTATAATCCCAGCGAAACCCGACAAGCTTCATCTGGTAAGCGATATTCAATATCTCCTTGTCAAACCCCTTGATTTCCATTCAGTGCGTCTCCGGTCGTATGTTCTGCACAAAATCGCCTGCCTGTCTTCTCACAATCTCTTTACCATCGGAGAAGCCCGATTCTCGATTACTTCCAATAGATTACACATAGCCTATCCTGCGAGCGGATTGCAATAAAATTGCGCACTGCATAAAAGCATATCTACACGAGTCAGTGTTAAAAAATATTATGATGCAAAGAACCCCCTTACCCATGCAAAATAGAATTGTTGTCGGTTAACCCAGTCGTTGTCAATATTTTCCGCTAACAGCTGATCTGGAACGCCTTGCGGCAGCTCGCGGCCGGACTTCATGCCTGAGCAGCTCGGGCACATACTATGGAGTACTGGTTCGTCGGAGTTTTCCTTGACCAGCGCATTTTTTTCACTAAAATGGCCTTACTTTTTGTGGAGAAATACTGCTGGATGAAGAACCTCTTTTATTTTTGGGGATGTCAAATACCGGCCCGGCTACCTTTTCTTGAAAAATCAATCCGCCTCATGATGCGACAGTTAGGCCAGTCAGTAGAGGATATGCCGGGCTTTACCTGTTGTCCCGAACGCACCTTGCTCAAGAGTCTTGGAAGCGACGTCTGGGAGCTCACCGCAGTGCGCAACCTGGCCAATGCCGAGCGAGCAGACCCTGAGGCTCTATTAATTACGCCCTGCAATGGCTGTTCCTCTACGCTGAAGACCGTGGCGATTGAGCTGAAAAACAATCCCGCCAGACACGAGGTGTTTAATAACCGCCTGCGCGAGGTGAAATTGACCTACCAGGGATCCGCCCGCATAGTGCATCTGGTCGAATTTCTTCACGACCACGTGACAACAGCAAAACTTGGCGAGCTCGTGTCGCAGCCACTGGTTGGAATGCGGATTGCCGTGCACCCGGGGTGCCATTTTAGCAGCCCAAGCCATGCAGTCTATTTTGACAATCCACTACGTCCGCAGAAGTTTGATGCGGTCATTGAGGCGCTCGGCGCTGAAGTAGCGGACTACTCCATGAAGGACCTCTGTTGCGGGCAGGATCTGGCTAACACGGGGCATCCTGACGATGCCATCGCTCTCATGCGGACAAAAGTGCTGGA
>JAUWMI010000051.1 GCA_030613245.1 Candidatus Sumerlaeota bacterium | reverse complement strand
TAACTGAGCAGTCGGGGAGTTTTCTATAACGCCGATTGCTCATCCTGAGGAGCGAAGCGACGAAGGATCTTACTCCTATAATGACTAATGATATGAGAAATAGATTAGGATATGTATATGTTCTTACAAACAAGAATAATCGTGTTTTATATGTAGGGTTAAGTAGTAACTTGGTGAGACGAATCAAGTTCCATAGTGGATGGATCTCTATAATGGCTTGAAAGGAGATCCCTCGTTTCGCTCGGGATGAGGGGTCGGAGGTAAAACTTCCCGACCCCTCAGCTAACTGCTTAACCGGGTGTGAAGGATGCAATTATGAAGATTGCTATTGATGCTCGGTATTTGAGCAATCTCTATTCTGGAATCGGCGTTTATAGCGAAAACCTCATTCTCCAGCTCTCTCGGCTCGACTCCACAAATCAGTACGTCGTTATCGTGCATCCTACCTACGCCAAGAGCTTGAAGCTAGGCGACAATTTCCGCGTGATAACATACAATGCGCGTCCCGTATCTTTGAAAACGCTGCTCACGCTTCCACGCATCCTGGCGCAAGAGGACGTTGATCTGCTCCACTCCCTTTTCCCGCTGTCACCTCTCTTCTTTGAGGGCAATCTGCTCGTCACTGTGCACGATCTCCAGCCCTTGCTGATGCCGGAGTTTACGGCCAAGCGCCCCATGCCGATCCGCAAAGGCTACGATTACTTCTACGGATGGGTCTACCCGCGCACGTTGCGCAAGGCTAAATGGATTGTCTCTGTGAGCGAGGCAACAAAGGCCCATATCACCAGCCTCTTCCCTGAGCTGAAGCATAAAACCATCGTGGTCCACTCGGGCATAGAACGCGATTTCATCACTGGGGTTGAGCCCTTTGCAATGCGAAAGACCGTGGAGAAGTACGCCATTCCGGAAAAGTATCTCCTCTACGTAGGCAGCACGCGCCCAAATAAGAATCTGCCACAAATGATTCGTGCCTTTGCCCAGCTGGTAGGGTCAGACGCCAAGTTCGAAGACCTGATCTTTCTTATGGTGTTGCAGCGCGACCGATTTTTCAAAGACTGCGAACGTCTGATTGACAAACTGGGAGTGCGCCAGCGTGTGAAAATACTCGAAAATATCACGGAAGAGGAGAAAAAGGTGGTCGTGGCTTACGCTTCTCTCCTCTTCTTTGCCACGAAATACGAAGGTTTTGGCTTCCCGATTCTCGAAGCCCAGGCTTTGGGAACCCCGGTGCTTGCATCGGATTGCTCCGCGCTTCCGGAAATTTCTGGCGGTGCAGCGGTGTTGATTGATCCGGATAAGCCAGAAAAAATGGTGGAGGGGATAAAAAAGATTCTCTCTGACGATCCGTTTCGCACAACTCTGATTAAGAAGGGAAAGGCCAACGTGCTCCGCTTCTCATGGGAAAAATCCGCGAAGAAAATTCTCGATATCTACAAGCATCTCTTCTAGAAGTGCTTCCACAACAGCAGTGCAGCATGTCACGTTGTCCAATTATTCAAAGCTCACCAGGATACAATCCTTTGCGTATTGTACGGCGATTAATGATGTAAACTCTAGCGTCGCCACTTCTGGGTGCATACGGGAATCGTAGAATAGCGTCGGACTCCCAGATGAAGGAGAGGGTAATCGTGGGCAAGGTAAGAAGCGGGCTGGAGATAGTGGTCAAGAGTGGTGGGGAAGTGCTTCGCGGGAAGAGACTTGGAGTAATCACCAACCATACGGGTGTGCTTGACGATGGCACGCACATTGTGGATGCGCTGATGGGACTGGAGGGGGTGGAAGTTCGTGCGCTGTTTGGGCCGGAACATGGAATTCGGGGCAATCACGCCGCAGGTGTGGCAGTAGAATCGGACCGCGACACGAAGACCGGTATACGGATGTATAGCCTTTATGGAAAGACGAAGAAGCCGACACCCGAAATGCTTCAAGGGCTTGATGCGCTGGTCTACGATATTCAAGACATTGGCCTGCGGTTCTATACGTATGTCTGGACTATGGCCCTTGCAATGGAGGCCGCTGCAGAGCTAGGCCTGGAGTTCATTGTCCTGGATAGGCCTAATCCCTTAACCGGCGTGATCCTGGAAGGTAATCTGCTGGATCCGCGTTTCGCCTCGTTTGTTGGGCTCCACCCGGTGTTAATTCGTTATGGTCTGACCGCCGGAGAATTGGCCTGTCTGCTGAATAGGGAACGGATGCTTGCGGGAGGACGCCAGGTCCAACTGGAGGTCATTCCTCTAGAAGGATGGGCGCGCGAGATGTGGTACGACGAGACCAGGCTTCCCTGGGTGCCTCCCTCCCCAAATATTCCTGACCTCGATTCCGCGATTGCCTTTGCGGGGACATGCATCTTTGAAGGAACTAATGTCTCGGAAGGCCGGGGAACTCCGCGGCCGTTTCAATATATTACTGCGCCATGGATTGACGGGCCAAAGCTGGCTGAGGTGATGCAGGGTGAAGCGTTGCGCGGTGTGGAATTCGCGCCCATTGTGGTCAGCCCGAACCCCCTTCCCGGTTGCGAAGCGCAGGCAAAATTTTATACAACTGAATGTCATGGGGTAGCGCTTACTGTTACCGATCGCCGCAAGTTTCAGCCGCTTTTATCTGCTCTGACGCTGCTCGTGCAAATCCGCTCGTTGCACCGCGAGAAGTTTCAATGGCATCCCGAGCATTTTAATCACCTGATGGGAACTGATGCAGTGCTCAAGGCCATTGAAGGCGGGCGACGCGCGAACTCTATTGTTGCTGAGTGGACTGCGGATCAGCAACGCTTTGCCCCTCTTCGCCAGTCCTATCTTCTCTACTAGCAGCGTCATCGAAGCAACAACGCCGGCCAGAAGCTCGGTGCCACGCCCGCTTATTTTACTCCATCAGGCAATATTTATTTATGCCCAGGTTTAGATATTCTGTTTGCCGTCTACTGTCTACTGTTTACTGTCTACTATCTATTGTTTGCGGCATGGGGCATATAAAGCGGCCGATCCCCAGCGGCTGCATCTGAGGCCTGATGATGCAGGTGGGGATCGGCCTGACACGATGGGGGATATTTTTCAAGACGGAAAACCGTAGCTACATTTCGCCAGTGGTGGTAGTGCCTCCTTGAGTTCGTAATAGACCCACCCTGCGATGCCCGAGGAGCATAGAAATCCCTTTTTGATTCCCTAAAGTTGGCCGCCTTTATTTATTGTATAAACAAGAATCGTACCCACCGGAAAGATTCCAAATAAAAATTGCAAAAAGTCTTATATATAATTGAGATTATTATAGTTGCATACCCTCTTTGTCCAGGCCCTCTGCGAATAGGTGTTTTTCTTTTCAGGGCAGGAATGAAGAATATTCTCCAATATTGTAGAAAATTGCAGAATATTCTACAGTACACAGGGGAATTCGGACATCTTCTGTTTGGCGAGCCTGAGGTTATTAGGTAATCTGGTAAAGGTGGGGAGAAAATAGGGGACCCAGGTGTCATGCAAATTTCAGGAAGTGTGGCTAATGTCCTGATAGATGTTCTTGACCCTTTCGGCGATCGCTTCCCAGGTATGCTGTTGGATGGTTTTTTCGTATCCCAGCTCACCCATTCGTTGAGCGCGGCCAGGGTCGCGCAGGAGGAGCAAAATGCGGCTGGCGAGGTCTGACGCATTGTCGCAGAGAAAACCGTCCGTTTCATCCCGAATCAAGGCAACCACGGGGCGACAGTGTCGGTTGCCGATAACCGGCTTTTTGCGCATCCATGCCTCGCAGAAGACCATGCCGAAACTCTCGGATTCCGACATCATGGCGAAGACATTGCAGGCGTCATAGGCATCCAGGATATCAGCGTGCTTAAGCGAAGGGAAGTAGCGCATGTGGGGAGAGCTTATGGGCGTTCGGTCTTGGTCGGGTCCGATGAATACCAGCTGGCATTGCATCTCGCGATTCACCAGTTCTATGGCTTTGATGAGCATATCGTAGCGTTTTGTCATCACCTTGCGGCCGACAAAGAGTACAATGGGTTGATGTCCAAGCTGGTATCGCTGGCGAAAGCGCTCGCCTGAGATTTCGGGCGATTCGTATTCTGTTCTGTCCACTCCAGCGCCGCCGTATTTCGCGTTCACGCCGAGACGCTCGCGGTAGACCTGTTCCGAATACGGGGAATTGGCAACGATCACGTTGGCGTCGCGCAGCATCTGGTAGTAATGGCGCCAGTGATAGTACTCATCATCAAGATGGGCAAGAGGAAGCAGTGCTACAGGTACGTTGGCACGACGAGCCATCCGGCATGCATAACCGACTGTTGAGAAGGGAAGGCAATGGCCGAGGATGACATCGTAGCGACCGGCGTTTTTGCGCAAGAATCGCTGCATACCCAGAGAGATGGGCCCGCGGAGAAGATCGAACGTCCAGCCGCACCAACCTGGGCGAGCCATGGCACGCCGATAAAAGCGGTCCCAAAGCGACTCTGGATCGCGAAGCATAAGGAGGCGATAATCGGTTTCCAGAGCGATACGTTTTGTTTCCCCGTGGGTCGTATAGCCCACCTCGCACACTGCGATGCCAAGACGTCGCACATCGCGCAGAGGTCGCCAGTGGGAATTAAGAATCACTTCAGCGCGCAGTGCACCTGACGCCCCAACGTCAAAAGAAAACTGCTGGTAGTCCGGTGTTGTCTGGAACGTACCTGCATGGTCGCCATTGATGATGAGATTTCCGCGCAAACGTTTGGGGCACCGGGCCATGATATGAATCTGCGAGACGTCAGAGTCGTTTATAAAAAGTTCTGCGTGTTGTTGAGTCCACCGCATCACCCCATCCGCATGGATTTCAGGATAATACCAACCCCGCCCAAGAAGACCCTGACCCTCAGGGCACAAATTTTCAGCTAATGGAAGACGCCATTCTTCGTTGTCCCATTGGCGTTGCAATGCGTATGCCCCTACTCCGAACAGAGACGACGGAAGATTCTGAGGCGGGAAGCGAAATATCCGTAAAGACCCGACTCGCTCGAGACCTTTGTGATAGGCATTGTCCCAGCGAACGCCAAAGTGGGTCTTCTGAGTTAGGTGCCGGGCAGTTGTAGCAAGGATATCCACTTCGATCCCTTTGCGTGTCAGGTATTCGGAGAGTTTCATCAGGTGATACTCGGCGCCTCCGACAACTTCCGGGCCAAAGCGAAATGTGACGTGGAGTGCTTTCATGTTCGTGATTGAGCGCTGCGCTACTGAGTGGGGTCAGAGACGTCTTTTTGCATCTGTGCGTGGCGGAGCAATGTTGTCAACGTCTCAGTCATATGTTCTGCAATCAATTTCCAATCGTACTGTGTAGTGGCAAGCTGGCGGGCATTGCGGCTCAGCATGTCTGCGAGAGGCTTGTCCGCCTGGAGACGCCGGAGCTGTGTAATAAACTCGCTTCGATCGCAGATTATGGCGTGCCTGCCATCCACGACGTCAAACCCGCGCGCTCCAATTGCTGTAGTTACCGTGGGCAGTCCTGCCGCCAGAAAATCCCCCATCTTAACGTTTGTGCCTGAGCCGTAAGACATAGGATTTATAGCAAAGTCAGCAAGATGCAGGAGCTCGCGCGCCATCACCCTGTCCACTTTATAAAAGAGCTTAACGTTCGGTGGGGAAGGAGAATCTTTAACTTCCCAGCAAACGCTTCCCACAATAAAAAAGAGCAGATCGGGAAGCGCAGGGGCGAGTTCGTTGATGATGAACTGGACAGCATTAATGTTTGGACCGTGGGCGCTTCCGATGAAAAAAACCACGGGGTATGGCTGAAGTCCGATCTCCTGTTTGTACGCCTGCTTTTCAGCTACGGAAATAGGCTGGAAGAACGAAGTGTCAACACCGTTCGGAAACACGTAGCAGGGCGTACTCGTCTTGTACAGCTGTTGCACGCGGTCCATATCGTCTTTGGAGACACAGAAAATAGCTGTACTCTTGCGACATGCCAGTGCTTCTACGCGTTTCACGTACCGGGTAATGAATCGGCCACAACGTTTTTCAAAGAGATCCTGTTTTAGATCAGCTTCTACGTTCTGTGTTTCGTGAATGCGCAGGTGCTTGTGGTATCCACGAAGATGGCGAAAGAGGTAGCAGTGACACGCAATAAGAAGCTCTGATGTATCTGCGCAGCGGCGCAGCATCTTTTTGAATTGGAAATTCCATTTCGAGAAGAAAATCGCCAACACATCGTCCAAGGATTTCTTAAAAAGCTTTAAACAGATGCGTTCGCTCAGACGATGGAGACGTTCTTCTGGGATCGTGATCTGGTAGAAATTTTCGCATATAGTCCGACAATGAAGGTGTGGCCGGGTGTGGTCGAAACAGATATAGCAGATGCGGAAATGTGCGGCTATATGGGAGTAGAGGTTGTAGATACGAAACTGGCCACCAAACTGAAGAGGGAGAACGGGATAGTTGTTCACCACAGTGATGATAGGCGACCGTGGTTGTTCGAGTGCAGCGTGCATGCGACAGGCAATGTGCTGCCAATCGAAGGATTGTTCAACGAGCTGACGGCCGTTTCGCCGGAGTTGCTCGCGGAGCGGTTCGTTTTTGAGCAGGCTGTTGATTGCGTGAGGGAATTCACGTGCTTCACATAGAATAGCCGTGTGGTTGGATTCGAGGGGCAAGCCACGCGCGCCTACGGGAGTAGAGACCACGGGAAGACCTGCAGCCAGATAATCGAGCATTTTGATGTTCGTGCCTGAGCCGGAGAACATTGGGTTGATAGCGATGTCTGCGGCGTTCAGCAGATTGTGTTTCTCCTCCTCGGTCACCGTGCCAAGGATTCGAACATTTTGTGAAGGAGGGGAGCTGAAAAACCTGCAAACACTGCCAGCAATAAGGAATACGCCGTTCGGTATCGCTGGCGCGAGCGTGTCAAGAATGTACCGGACCGCTTCGATGTTTGGGGGATGCACACTGCCGAAAAAAAGCAACGCTGGCCTGTTGGTAATCTGAAATGTAGCTTTTGCCTGCTGGCGCTCAGCTGGTGTGGGAATGCGAATGGCATCCGTGTCCACGCCATTGGGTGCGAGTACGACTTTGGTTGGCAAGACTTCGTATAGCTCGAAGAAGCGCTGGCGATCAGCATCGGACGTTGCAAAGATCAACTCAGCTCGTTGGCAGAGGCGTTTCTCGAGACGTTTCACATATTGACACAAGAGCCATCCAAGAGGACCCTTCAATCCGGCCTGGTGGAGGTCGAATTCCATGTTGTATGAATTGTAGACCTCGCGTTGACCCGCGCTTGTCTTCACCACGGAAACGAGGAATGGAGAGTCGTGTATAATTAGATCAGCGTTCTTGGTCTGTTCAGCGATGCAGCGGCGCAGGGCCTTGTGGAAGCGACAGGCAAGGCCAACCACGATCCCGGAACACTCGGGGAACTTTCCGAGTCGATCCAGAAGACGGTGTAGAAAGATATAGGCGCGAGACTTCGGAATGCGGTATTCTATGAGGTTTGGAAGATGCTGCACGATTTCGTGTTTGGCCTCAGGGAAGGTGGGATTAATGAGCGTGATGTCGTAGTGCTCGGCCAGTGCCTTATAGATGGAGAAGTAGCGGAGCTCGCCACCGCTTTTGGGTGGGGTAAAGGCCGGAAAGAAGTTGACGGCGACTATCTTTTTTTTCTGCTGTCCAGTGTCGTTCATCAAGACTCTTTTCGTCTACTGTTATGTTTGGGCAGTGCCTTTTAGGCCTGACGACTTCCTCTGACAGATCGCCCATATCCTATTTATGCGCCAGGACTGCATAATCCTGATAGCCAAAGATAAGGTTGTTTAGCTTGTGGAAATTCTCGTCAGCCTTTTGATGCCCTACGGTGCCCAGCTGTTTCCAGGATTCCACTGGTGAGGTAAGTCGGACGTCAATATCACGAAAGCCGGTTTTCGTGAGCATGAATCGGATCATGTCGGCAAAGAGGGGCTTATTGTGCGTAAAGTCCATGAAGAACCAGCGGAGTCCATAGACCGACTCGGGATTAACGGTTTCGAGAATAAGCAAACCTTTAGGCCGAAGCGTCCTGTAGCTCAGGGCAAAAAAATCGCAGAGATCTCTGAGAAAGAGGTGCTCAATAAATTGAAATGCACTTATGCCAAGGAGGGAGTTCTCTTCGACCTCAGCGAGATAGGCGAGGGCGTCGGCCTTTGCGACCTCCAGGTCAAGTTCGTGACAGTGCGTAACCATCACTTCGTTCGAATCGACCCCTCTTGCTGGTACCTTGCGTGATTTAAGGTGCTGGAGGAACTCGCCACGGCCACAGCCGACATCCAGGTGGTAGGCTTTGTTGAATTCTGCCTGATGCGCTGAGTAATGATCTGCAACAAGTGCAGCATAATGTTTCCAACCCTCGCATTTCACATCGTCGCTGCCCCGAAAAGCCTGCTCGAATTCGAAGTAAAACTCATCGTTTGGATAATTAGCCTGGGCGGCCAGGCGTGCAATGGTTCCGGGTGATTGGAGTTGGCGTACGTTATCGCCCAGTGAGTTCAGGTTTGACTCAAGACTCTGGGATGAAGATCGGAGCTGGCACACGTTATCAGCCAGCGATTCAACGCTTGTGCCGAGAGAATCAATTTTCTCGGGGGTTGAAGATTCCAGCAGCTGCATATCATCAGCCAGCGATTTCATGCTTGTATCTAGAGCATCCAGCTTTTTCTGAAAAGACAATTCTATATGTTGCACGCTCTTAGCCAATGAGGCTAACACCCGCGAGACAGCGTCATTGAAATCCGTTTGTTCTCGCGTGTAAACTAGCATGAGGCGACGGATCACCCTTTTCAGCAATGCAAGCCGGCTACGGGGTGGAATCTGGCCGGGGAATTTTTTGCGATTGACCAACTCAAGATCGGCAGTAATGTCGGCCGCAAGGGAAGGCACTCCCTGTGTGGGCGGCGCTGTGGCCATGAGTGGCTCGCCCTGAGGAACGGTGTGCTGTTGCCCTCCCTCCAAGCGGGCACGAATGCGTGCCAGAATTTGTTCCGGCGTCATCTCTTTTGCATCCATTGTAATTCACCTTTGATTTACGTTTTTATAACCTCGGAAGTGTTTGGCAATATGTCGATGTTATCCGTCCATGTATGGCCAGGATTATGGCGCGTTTAGGAACCAGAAAGAAGAGGATAAGTCAAAGATCTCGTATGGTGATTCATCGCATGCCTTTGTAGGGGCAATTCATGAATTGCCCCTACTGTTCTCTGCTACGGATGCAGACACAATGGCAATCCGCCGGACCAGAATGCCGAGCGTTCGACGGTCGTTTGACTTAAGCAGCGCTGCGGGCGACCAGCCGGCATTGAGCCGAACGGTAAATAATACCACTTGGTTCGGTAACGTTTCTGGAAGGGTAAACGTAAGTGTGTGCCATTCGGCGTCTGTCAGCCGGAACATTCCTACCTGCTGACCTTCCGCATAGATTGTCCCCTCCATCGGAGATGTGGCAATATCCGGCTTGCCACAGCTAGCCTCAAGGACAAGCTGATTTCCTGTTACGCGGATGAAAAAGGCGAATTCTTCGTCAGTCCAACGCATGTGCTCAGGGTCGAATCCTTCGGGCTCATACCATCCCTTGCACAAGAACTTCTGGCTGTCCTGACTCATGGTGAGTTGTCCGGTTGCATCGTGGAATATCTGATGAATCATTTCTCTGGCTCTGGTAGAGTCGCCTGGTGTATGGTCAAAGGACAACTCGGGGTAGAGTTTCGCTGTGCCTACGAACTCGAACTCGCTGGAGGGAACCACAGTAAACAGGAGAATCTTATCGGCCCAATCGTAACACTCGAATAGATGGACATCCAGGGTATGTACCGCAGCGGTCAGCGTGTATTCGCCAGGGCCGATATTGGCCGCAAAAGTGAAGCTCATACTTAGAGTATCCCCCCTGTTGTAAGTTCCCAGCCGCTGGTTCATCTTATAGGAATTTGTGCCGAAGATTTCATTGCCCAGGCGGTCTTTGATCAGGAGTCCGATTGTCGGGTTCTCGACCTGGTCGAGGAAGAAGACGTTAAGCCGTACTGTAACGCGCTGTCCGGTGATCAGCGTGGTAATGGTCTGGCCTTTGTCGTTGAGAATGGCAACGTCGGTGATCACTGCAAGGAAATTGCCGGAATGCTGGACAGCGAGGGACTGAGTAGGTGCAGCTACGCGCTCGATAGTAAAACCCGTCTGCTTAGGGCTCTTGCTGGCAATGAGCGCGTTATAGTGGTCGAGGACGTCGTCAGGTTTACCGCGGGCGACCAGACGGCCTTCGTCGAGCAGCATCGCTTCTTCGCAAAGGGTTTTTACAGCACCGGGGTCATGCGAGACGAAGAGTATGGTGACGCCTTCTTCGCGGAATTGCCTGAGGCGGTGGATGCATTTCTGCTGAAAGTAGGCGTCGCCTACGGCAAGGGCCTCATCAATAATCAACACTTCGGGATCCAGGCTGCTGGCCACCGCAAAGCCGAGTCGCACATACATGCCGGAGGAATAGGTTCTGAGCGGCTGATCAATGAAGTCCCCGAGCTCGGAGAAGCGAATGATTTCGGGTATTTTTGCCTTGAGTTCATCACCCGTGAGACCAAGCAATCGGCCATTGAGCATCACGTTCTGGCGTCCGGTGAACTCCGAGTGAAATCCCATGCCCAGCTCCAGCAGTGCAGCCACCTTGCCCTCCACACGGAAGTTGCCGGAGCTTGGTTTGGTCGTGCCGGCAAGAATCTTAAGCAGTGTGGATTTCCCTGCACCGTTAACACCAATAATGCCGACCGCACTGCCGCTTCTGATGTGAAATGTTAAATCGCGAAGAGCCCAGAAATCGCGATGGAAGCTCGTGGATGTGGGAATCAGCCACTCCTTTACGCGATCAAGTGGCCGCGCGTAGATTTTGTATTTCTTCGAGAGGGCCTGAACGTCAATCATCTTTAGGCCTCACCTAAATTTCGTCAGGGATGTCGTCACTCAATTTGCGAAAAATGAGATAGCCAAGCGCCAGGGCAAGAATCGTCAAACTGCTGATTGCTACGAGGCGCGTCCATTGTGGGAATGTGTTGTAGTAAAAGATACTCTGGTAGATATTAATAAAGTGATACATCGGGTTGAATTTTAATAGGAACTGAAGCGGTACGGGTATGATCTCTTTCCAATATACAATCGGAGTAAACCAGAACCAGAGTTGTATTGAGATATTGACCAGTTGTCCAACGTCGCGGAAGACGACATTGAGCGTGGAAAAGGCCAGGCCAAGGCCAAATGCAAAAAGCTGCTGGCAGATTATGACGCCGTAAAAGAGTAACATCAAGCCAATAGGAATGTGCATCGAATAGCCTGGCAAGAGGTTGACGATTGCGAGAAAGACGATGAAGAAGGTGAACGCAATGGCAAAGTTAATTGTGCTGGTAATCAGTGCCGAGATGTTGAGAATTTCCTTGGGAAACGAAACTTTCTTGATCAAATTTGTATTTTCAAGAAAGATGTTTGTAGAGCGAAGCAAGGTCTCAGCAAACATGGTCCAGGGAATTATTCCGGCGCACAGATAGATACTGTAGCTGAATTCGCGCAGGACGCCGCCGCTGTCTGGGAGTTTTGCCCGCATCACGAGCGAGAAGATCAACGCATAGATGGCAACCATCACCAGCGGGTTGATGACGTTCCAGAATATGCCAACAACAGAGCCGGCGAACCGTGCGCGAAAGTCCTTTTTAACAAAGTCGAAAATCAGCGGTAAATTTTGAGTGCAACTTTGCAGCATCGTGTGTGAATCGTATCAAAATGTAAGAGTACAAGCAGCTGTTGCGCTTGGCACTACTCTTGCTCCCCTTGTTCTGTTTAGTAGATAACGTAGGGCGGAAATCCTTGTCAACTGCAATAGTTGATTGCTCATAGAAGATTGATTGAAGAATGGGGGCATGCATGATTGGTAAACGTGTATTGTGATACGCAATTGAACCGCCGTAAGGACAGATTATAATCTGTCCCTACGTTTCTCTGCAACAAAGTGAATAATCCGGCGGTTTTAGTTGCTATGGGGGCTTGACATGGCGGCTCCGGATGGACTAAAAAGAGAATCAAGGGCATCGTGTGCATCTCAGGCACTTTGCCAGGCTGGATAAGGTAGAGAAGTTCTCTTCAAAGAGCTGACCATTTGTTTACTCGCAAGGAGCAAAAACCATGGAGAGCAATGGTCTAGTATGGAGTATTGGAGGCGAGGCAGGGGATGGTATTCTATCGGCGGGTGAAGCATTTGCCCGTGCATGCTCGCGAGGTGGGTTTCACGTGTTCACGGAAACGGATTTGCCGTCTATTGTGCGAGGAGGACACAATGCGATGCAGATTCGTGTGGATACAGAGGAAATTTTTGCCCATGCGCATGAAATAGATCTACTGGTAGCGCTGAATAAGGATACTATGCTCCAGCACGTTAATCAGCTGAAGCCTGAAGGGGGCATTATCTATGATGGAGATAAGATTACGCTTGAGCAGGGCGATCTTGGGCGTGAGGATGTGCGGCTCTTTCCCGTACCTCTGGCTGGGATTGTAAAGCAACTGGAGGGCAAACCGATTCTGCGAAACGTCGTGGCAGTTGGTGCGTCGCTCGGACTGATGGATTATGATCTTTCGCTTCTTGACGATCTGTTGGCCATGAGTTTTCGCAAGAAGGGCGAGACCGTCGTCAAGCAGAATATTGATGCAGCCAGGCAAGGATATGACTACGCGAAGACCAGGTATAGCGATAGATTTCCCTTGAAGCTTCGGAAGAGTGCGGCTGAGCCTCGGATGTTGATTTCAGGGAGTGCGGCGGTCTGCCTGGGAGCGCTCCGGGCCGGCTGCAAATTCGTGGCAGCCTATCCCATGACCCCAAACACGCCAATTTTGGAGTATCTGGCCTCAAAGGAGCGCGACTATAGTCTGGTAGTAAAGCAGACAGAAGATGAGATAGCTGCGATCAACATGGTGATTGGCGCGAGCCTTGCTGGCGCCAGGGCCATGACGTGCACGTCGGGTGGAGGGTTCTCTCTGATGGTTGAAGGCCTGGGTCTTGCGGCGATGACAGAGGTGCCAGTTGTCATTATAGAAGGACAGCGCCCTGGCCCTAGTACAGGGATGCCGACGCGCACGGAACAGAGCGATCTCAAGTTCGCATTGAGTGCTTCGCAGGGGGAATTTCCACGGATTGTCATTGCACCGGGCGATGCGGAGGAATGCTTTTATCTGACTATGGAAGCCTTTAACCTGGCCGAGAAGTTCCAGTGCCAGGTCATTGTGCTGGTTGATAAGTATCTGTTAACGAGTACGCGCACGGTTGAGAAGCTCGACCCTGCGCGGGCAAAAATCGAGCGCGGCGAATTCTTGAGCGATGCACAACTGGCTGAGATGGATGAGTACATTCGCTATAGCGATACGCCAAACGGAGTCTCACCGCGATCCATCCCTGGCCAAAGAGACGGCATTTTCACCTCAACCAGCGACGAGCATAATGAGCTTGGTCACATCTTCGAAGGCAAGGAGAATCGCACGTGGATAGTGGATAAGCGGTTTCGCAAGCTGAAGGCTGCGGCGCGTGTGATCCCTGCGCCGGAGCTGCGTGGCGAACCCGAGGCGGATTTGACGTTCGTCGGCTGGGGCTCCACCAAAGGCCCAATTCGCGAGGCGATGAAAATGCTTGCGCGCGATGGGGTTCGGGCAAACTTCCTCCAGCTCGTATACCTGAGTCCGTTTCCCGCAAAGCGTGTGGGCGAGATTCTGTCGAAGGCCCGAAAGCTCATCCTGGTTGAGAATAATAAGACCGCACAATTGGGTGGTGTGATTCGGGAGCACACAGGTGTTTTGATTCCTGATCGGATTTTAAGATATGATGGAAGACCATTTACGCCTGAAAAAATCCATCACAAGGTCATGGAGGTATTATGACAATGGTTACCACCGCGGAATTAACCACGGAAGAGAAACCGGAGTGGTGTCCGGGATGTGGAAACTTTATCATTTTGAAAGCCTTGAAGGAAGCCATTGTCCAGCAGGGCCTCGAACCGCATCGGATTCTTATTGTGTCCGGGATAGGCCAGGCGGGGAAAACACCGCAATCGATGCGGACTTTTGGGTATCACGGGATTCATGGCCGAGCGCTACCAATTGCTACGGGCGCACGGCTGGCAAATCACACGCTGAAGATTATTGTTATTGGTGGCGATGGTGATGCCTATGCAATCGGCATGGGCCACTTTATTCATACGATGCGGCGCAATTTAGATCTCACGTACCTCGTCCATAACAACCAGGTGTATGGGCTCACCAAGGGGCAAACGGCGCCAACAAGCATCAAGGGATTCAAAACAAAGTCAACGCCTACGGGCTCGATTGAGGAGCCGGTAAATCCTATTGCTCTGGCGATTGCCGGAGGGGCAACATTCGTTGCGCGCGCCTATTACAAACAAACAGATGACCTCACACAGCTCATAATAGATGGCATGCAGCATAAGGGCTTTGCCCTGATCGACATTATCCAGTATTGCATCACCTTTAACAAGGTGAACACGCCGACGTGGTACGACCAGCGCGTCTATAAGCTAGCCGACGAGCAGCACGACCCGACGAACAAAATTCGTGCTTTCGAGAAGGCGCTGGAAGGGGGCGAACGGATTCCTCTGGGCCTGTTTTATCGCGAAAGCCGCAGCACGTATGAAGACGAGCTACCACAGATCAAAGATGTCCCGTTGGTGCATCAGCCGATTGATGACGTTAATATCAATGCTTTGATCGAAAGTTTTTTCTAACTCAAAGTGCCCGAAAATTGTGGGTGTTTGTATAGATATAAAGTATCTTCATCATCGAGGTTTAACGTCTTGGAGTGCGGTAGCGAGACGGAGTTGAGCTGCCGCTTTTGTACCTCGCAAGCGTAGCTTGCGAGGGAGGATCGAAGCTACGCTTCGCCCGATGAAAGCGCAAGCTCCGTATTGACTTCGCTTGCGCACTCCAAAAAATGGGCACTTTGAATTTTCTAGGTCATCAGAAATGCGGGATGGTTTTGCAATGGCGCCGAGCTAAGAAGGCTCTCTCGTGAGCTCGTTGTTGAGACGTTGGCCTTCACTTTGCAAGATTGAGTATGGGAGCAGTGCAATAGCGGAAAACATTGTGCAGAAAATCCTGGCCGCTCACTTGCGAGCAGGCAACTTGGCCGCGGGGAGTATCATCAGGCTTGCGATTGACCAGGTGTTGACTCAGGATGCCACAGGCACGATGGCGTTTCTGCAATTTGCAGCGACCGGCCTTGAGCGGATCAAGGTACCGCTGGCTGTCTCCTACGTGGATCACAATATTTTGCAGAACGACTTCAGGAATCCCGACGACCACCGCTACTTGCAAAGCGTAGCGGCGAAATTTGGCGCCTATTTCTCACGCCCCGGGAATGGAATATGCCATCAGGTGCACCTCGAACGATTTGCCAGGCCAGGAGGGCTGATGCTGGGGGCGGATAGCCATACGCCCACGGCTGGTGGGCTGGGGATGCTGGCGATTGGCACGGGCGGGCTTGATGTCGCTACCGTGATGGCTGGCGACCTTTACGAGATGAAAATGCCTGAAGTCATGCTCGTCAGGCTGACCGGTCAGCTTGCGCAACCTTGGGTGACTGCGATGGATGTGATTATGGAAATACTGCGGCGGCTGACAGTGAAAGGGGGAGTGGGGAAAATTCTGGAATTTGCCGGGCCGGGTGTTACCACGCTAAATCTCACTGAGCGGGCTACCATCACTAACATGGGGGCTGAGCTGGGGGCCACGACATCTATTTTTCCGAGTGACGAGCTGACGCGGCGCTACCTGCGCGCTCAGGGACGCGAGAAAGATTGGATGGCCTTAACTGCTGACCATGGTGCGTTGTATGACGAAGAGCTCGAAATTGATCTCGGCCAACTCGAGCCGCTCATGGCGAAACCTCATAGTCCGGATGACGTCGTGGCAATTGGCGAGCTGAGCGGGAAGAAAGTTGACCAGGTCTGCATCGGGAGTTGTACGAACTCCTCATACCAGGTGCTGAAAGCGGTCGCCTCGATTCTGGATGGTCGGTCCGTGGCGCCGCACTGCGATCTGACTATAAATCCAGGTTCGAAGCAGGTGTACGAGATGGTGGCGCGCGAGGGCGACGTGGCCAAAATGATTGCTGCCGGCGCTCGCATGCTGGAGTCTGCCTGCGGCCCATGCATCGGTATGGGTCAGGCGCCTCAAACCAGTGGGATTTCTGTGCGGTCGTTTAACCGCAATTTTCCCGGGCGCTGCGGAAATCGCTCGGCCTTTGTATATCTATGCAATCCGCTGGCTGCTGCGGTTATTGCTCTCCAGGGCGAAATTGTTGACCCGCGTACAACTGATGTTACGGTAGCAGAAGTGAAGGAGCCTGCGCAATTCGTGATTAACGACAATATGATTCTTCCACCATCATCCAGCCCAGAAACCGTAGAGATAATTCGAGGGCCGAACATTCAGGACGTGCCGGTCAAGCAGCCGCTGGCAAATCAGCTCGCATGTGAAGTTTTGCTGAAAGTGGGCGACAATATTTCAACTGACGACATCATGCCGGCTGGATCGAACATTTTACCTCTGCGGTCCAATATTCCGGCGATTGCGGAGTTTGTCTTTTATGGGATTGACGCTAGCTTTGCTCAGCGGGCTAAAAAAGCGAAGTACGGGATGATTGTTGGTGGGGAGAATTACGGCCAGGGCTCGTCGCGCGAACATGCAGCGTTGGCCCCGATGTACCTTGGGGTAGAGGTGGTGCTGACGAAGTCGTTGGCGCGGATTCACAAGGCGAACCTGATCAATTACGGCATATTGCCGCTTGAGTTTGAGGTGCCGGAGTCGTACGAGGAGATTCGCCAGGGTGATCGTATCGAGATTGGGGACGTTCGAACGCAATTGATTTCGGGTGAGGCACATTTTGACCTGGTAGTGCAGCCGGCTGGGAAACGCATACGCGCCAAAGCCGCGCTGTCCGAACGCGAAGTAAAAACCCTGAAAGCCGGCGGCTTGCTGGCTTACGTGAAGATGTCTGCGTAAGGCTATAGAGGCGGAACATGGCAGAGAAGAAAAGGGAGTCGTGAGTGTAATGTCACCTCGGATCGAACGAGATGCACTGGGAGAAAAGGAAATTCCAGACGATGCGTACTACGGTGTGCAAACGCAGCGCGCTGTCGAGAATTTTCCAATCAGTGGTCGCACGGCGCATCCGGAGCTGATCATTGCTACGGTGCAGATCAAGAAGGCTGCGGCACAGGTACACGTTGCGCTCGGCCTGCTCTCGCATGATAAAGGCAGTGCTATTATCCAGGCGGCTGATGAGATTCTGGCTGGGCAATTGCGCGATCAGTTCGTGGTGGACGTCTTCCAGGCCGGAGCCGGGACGTCGCACAATATGAATACGAACGAGGTGATTGCGAACCGCGCAATTGAAATTCTAGGCGGGCAAAAAGGCGACTATTCGATCATCCATCCGAATGATGACGTGAATAAATCGCAATCAACGAATGATGTCATGCCCACGGCTATGCGCCTGGCTTCGCTGGCGCTCCTTGCCGAGTTGCTGGTGGTGATTGGCGCGCTCAGGGAGGCGCTTGAGAAGAAAGCCGGGGAGTTTCAGCGGATTCTGAAATCCGGACGTACGCACCTTCAGGATGCCACGCCGATTCGCCTGGGTCAGGAGTTTTCGGGATATGCACGATGCATCGAGAAGCACATAGGATCGCTGGAGGCCGTCCGACCGCAGCTTGAAGAGGTGGGGATTGGCGGATCAGCGGTCGGAACAGGGCTGAATGTACATCCGGAGTACCGCGCGCGAGTGGTTGAGGCATTGCGGGGGGAAACAGGATTTGCGCTTCGCTGCACGGAAAATTACTTTGAGGCGATGCAGAGCATGGCACCGTTTACCGCGCTTTCAGGTGTCGTGCGCAATCTGGCGGTGGATCTCTGCCGCATTGCGAATGACCTGAGACTGCTAAGTTCCGGCCCGCGTGTCGGGTTGGCCGAGATTCAGCTGCCAGCTGTGCAGCCGGGGTCTTCCATGATGCCGGGTAAAGTTAATCCCGTGATGGCGGAGATGCTCAATATGGTTTGCTTCCAGGTGATCGGGAACGATAGTGCAATTGCCTGCGCAGCGCAAGCGGGGCAGTTGGAGCTGAATGTGATGATGCCGGCCATTGCCGCAGCCCTGCTGGAGTCGCTCACAATTCTCCGCAACGCCGTGCATGTGTTTACCGAGCGCTGCGTGAAGGGCATTCAGGCGAATGAAGCGCAGTGCCGGGCCTATGCGGAGCGCAGCACTGCTATCGTCACAGCGCTGAGCACGCATCTGGGCTATGCGAAGGCAGCGGAAGTGGCTAAACAGGCACTGGCCAGCGGGAGAACAATCCGCGAAGTGGTACTGGAGAAAGATTTGATGCCTGAGCCGCAGCTCGACGAGATTCTGCGCCTGGAGGCAATGACCGACCCCGGCATTCCTGGATACAACGTATAGCACGTAGGGGCGTATTGCAATACGCCTCTACAAAACTCCCTTTTGGCGGTAAGGAGGAAGGCAATGGGAAGAATTTTTGATGACATCACCAAGACCATCGGGAACACGCCGCTGGTTCGACTGAATCGAGTAGCCAGAGGGCTGAACGCCACAATTCTGGCCAAGCTTGAGTTCTTTAATCCCCTTGGAAGCGTCAAGGATCGCATTGGGATAAGCATGATCGAGGCAGCAGAAGCCACGGGCCAAATCACCCCTGACACTGTTCTTATTGAACCGACCAGCGGCAACACGGGCATTTCCCTGGCATTTGTGGCTGCGGCAAGAGGTTACCGCCTCATCCTGACCATGCCGGAGACCATGAGTATTGAGCGCCGCCTGTTGCTTCGCATGCTGGGGGCCGAGCTGGTGTTGACACCCGGGACTGAAGGTATGCCCGGCGCGATTCGTAAAGCGGAAGAACTCCAGCGCGAGATTCCGCACGCTCTTATTCCCCAGCAGTTCCAGAATCCTGCGAACCCGGAAATTCATCGCCAGACTACGGCGGAAGAGATCTGGAATGATACGGACGGCAAGGTAGACATCCTGGTGTGTGGTGTGGGTACGGGAGGCACGCTTACAGGAGTGGCCGAGGGCATTAAAAAACGCAAACCTTCATTCCGCGCAATTGCCGTGGAGCCGAAAGATTCACCGGTGCTTGCTGGTGGCAAGCCGGGGCCGCATAAGATTCAAGGCATTGGCGCTGGGTTTGTTCCTGAAGTGCTGGATATGAAAATTATTGATGAAATCATCCAGGTAACCAATGGGGATGCTTTTATGATGGCGCGAAGATTGGCGAAGGAGGAAGGTATACTGTGCGGCATCTCCTCAGGGGCAGCTGCCTGGGCAGCGCTGGAAGTGGCAAAGCGGCCTGAGAGCGCAGGGAAGCTGATTGTAACGATAATCCCGGATACTGGTGAACGGTACCTGACTACAGCGCTGGCTGACGAAGCGCGCGCAGCAGAAGAAAAAGCGTAAGAGCTCCTATCAGAATAAGATTTTAACCACTACGACACAACGTACACGACGGAAGCATTAACGGTATTCTTTCTTGTTCTGAGTTTTTAATGCGGGTTTGGATGCATGTGCGTTGTGCCGTTGTGGTTTTACTTGTTGTTTGGTCTAAGCTACGGCAAAGCCTACGCCTTTACTTTTCTGCGACAAGATGGAGAGCAGAGGATGCGGGTATTCATCATAGAAGGGTGTTACGGCATGCTTTTGTAGGGGCAGTTACGCCTGAGGCGCACAAGTCATGAACTGCCCTTACCATAACTCTATTTCAGTTTGGTTAGCACTTCGAGGATTTCCTGATCATCGCGCGGCATAGTGATTTCCTGCACCTTTACGTAGCGGACGAGTCCCTGCTTGTCCACAATCACGGTGGTGCGCTTGGCAATGTTCTCTTCCTCCAGATAAAGGCCGTATTTCTTACACACTTCGCGTTTCATGTCGCTGAGCAGGGTGTGCTTCAGCCCTAGTTTTTCCGCCCACGCCTTATGCGAGTACGTGCTGTCAACACTGATAGCCAGCACTTTGGCACCTACGGCCTCAAATCGGCTGAGATCCTGGGTGAAACAGACGTTCTCGTTGGTACAGACCGGGCTCCAGTCGAGCGGGTAGAATGCAAGCATCACGTTTTTCTCGCCGCGAAAACTGCTCAAGGTTACGGGATTCTGATCCTGATCCGGCAGCGTAAAATCGGGTGCTTCAACACCGGGTTGAATTTCATTCATCATTCTCTCCTTTTCAGTGCGACTAGCCTCGTATTCCTTTCTACCAGCGTTCCATTACAGGCTTGCCGTAAAGCTCAATAAAATAGGGTTCTTCATTCCTGACGTAGTATGCCTCCTTGCCTGCCATGTTCTTTCCAGCCACTTCGCCCTGGCGGATAGCGCTGAGCCATCCGAAATTAATACGATCGAGCTTATTCTTCGGGTCAATTACCTGCGCTACGTCGCCCGCGCAGTAGATATTCGAGACGTTTGTGCGGAGCTGCTCGTCAACCACAATGCCTTTATCAACGTTGATCCCGCTCCCTTCGACAAAGTCAATGTCAGGCCTGAGACCCATGGAGACCACGACGAGATCACACTCCAGTTCGCGCCCCTTAGACGTGACGGCACAATATGACTTACCGTCCACATCAAGGATGTCGTGGAGATGCTCGTCCATTGCCACCTCAATCTGACTGTTGGTGAGGCGATTTTTGACCATGTCAGAGTAGATACTTGTGATTCCGGTGGTCCAGAAGAGTTCCTGGCTGGTGAGCAGGGTGAGGCGTAAGTTAAGGTTATACAGTGCTCGGAGAATCTCGATTGCGGTATAGCCTCCGCCAAAAAGGACGGCTCGTTTGGCCTGTTTGGCAGCAGCCCGAATGCGAACTGCATCAGCGAATGTACGCAAGAGGAAGAATTTTTCGCGCTGCTTAACGAGAAGGGGAGTCAGGGCCGGCTTGGCTCCTGTGGCAATTAGCAGGAAATTGAATGAGAGCGTATTGCCGTCAGAAAAAATCACGCTATTCTGCTCTGGAAGCACTTTGACTACGCGTTTGCCGGCGAGGATGTTGCAGTTGGGGTCGCTCTGGATTTTCTTGAGCGAGCGCCTGAGGGTGGAGCGTCGGATTTTGCCGGAGATGAAATCCGGCAATTCTGGCTTTACGTAAAATGGCTGAGATTCAAATGAAACAAGGGTAATGGTGCCGCTTGAGTCAAATCTTCGAATGGCCCTTGCCGCGCTTACACCTGCAGCGCCGCAGCCGATGATTACGTAATGCATAGTGATTTCTCCATTTTTTTGATGCTGATTCTAGCTGCCGGAAGCCGATTGTCAATGTAATATTCGCTGTGCGAAGTAGTGCGTTTGCTCGCTGGCCCTACTTGGAATTGATTGAGCTAGGTGCAGTACTGCCTAACGGATTCTGGGCTGGTGCGTGGGGATGGGAACTTGCTGAGCAGTTGCCCAGGCGACTCTTCTCCGTCAGCAATTAAGAAGCACACTTTCGATTCGTCTCGTGAGAAACTCCGTTTGTATTACCCATCCCTTTGAGTAGAGGCAATTGCGTCAGAGCCGCACAGTTCGTGAACTGCCCCTACCTGGCCCTGCCTTTTGGAGGGATGGTACGGGGTGCTGGATGCTAATGGGCCTGGGGCGCATATATGAGAGCATCTTGACTCAGGAAATGACCGCTCAGACTGAGTTTCAACAGGTTATCCACAAGCGTAACCCCGCAGAAATGAAATGGGCGAAGCACATGGTTTTCTCGTAAATCCCAGGAAGTTATGAAACAAGCTATTCTGGTGACATTTTGGTTTCTAACCGATGGAGAATTGCCATAACTATAGGTAAATTAGTGTTATGGCTTGCGTTATTGCCAGGGCGATGGAAAAGCGAAAGTGCGTCTCGTGTGCATCTGGAGCGGAGCAGAAGGAAATCAGGGTAGGTGTTCAAAGATTTTGCATTTATATAATTCAGAATTTATCCACAGGTTTTCCACAGGGGCTGGACAAGGCATATTCTTGCCGTATTCAGGCCAGTGACTCTTTGAGGCGAGACATTTTGATACACATTCATTGCACTTTTCTGTAGCAATGTCTGCCCGCTCCATTTTTTCGCAAACCGGTTAAAGTGACACCGCTGGCGGAGTTCACGCGCTGGGAATTTTTGCGCATGGGAGCATTTGCTTTGACATGGATACGGCGATAATGTAAGAATTCGTTGTAATGGATGGCTTAGTACGTTTTACGTGACACGTGAGGAAAATGCAATGACCCTGAGGCTCATAAAAGTGAACTGCTGGAGATTTTCGCTTCGGCGAGCACGTTATATTATGCCATCCAATTTTGAAAGGAGGAGGATTAAAATGGAAACGAATCGTTACCATGTTCCATTGCGCATCAAATCGGTAAGCTTATTATGCTTTTTTCTTTTACCGCTTTTTTCCTTTGCCGCAGTGATTACCGTCCCGGGTAATTATTCCACCATTCAAGCTGCGATTAGCGCTGCCAATGATGGTGATGAAATCGTCGTGTCCAAAGGCACCTACTATGAAAGTATCTTTATTGCGAAGAATATCATCCTCCGCTCTACTATTCCCAGCAGCCTAACCATTGTAGCCAACACCATCATTGATGCAAACGGCGCAGGCAGTGTGGTCACTTTCTCGAACACTATAAGTGAAGACTGCTTTCTATCTGGATTTACCATAAGAAATGGTTATGCTCAATATGGCGGAGGCATATGTGGCAATGGCAGTTTGGCGGTTATCCAGAACAATGTCATCCATGCCAATTTAGCTAATGATCAAGGCGGCGGGCTTTACGAGTGCGTCGGCATCATCCGAAACAATACCATCTACGGGAACTCAGCGACAGGACTTTATAACCGTGGTGGTGGGCTTGCCGGATGTGGTGGAACAATTCGGAACAATTTTATCTATGGGAACTCGGCTAAGAGCGGTGGCGGTCTTGGCTTTTGCGGAGGCACAATCGAGAATAACACCATTACTAGTAATACGGCTCATATTGGAGGTGGGTTTTACAGTTGTGCAGGCAACATACAGAACAATACCATTTCAAGTAACTTAGCTAACCAAGGAGGGGGGCTTTCTAGATGTGGAGGCCCTATTGTAAACAACACAATTTCTGGCAATTCGGCTGAGAATGGTAGCGGTGGGGGGCTATACGACTGTGATGATCGCATCCAGAACAATACAATTTCCGACAATTGGGCTGGCCACGCTGGGGGCGGGCTTTCCGATTGCGATGGTATTATCCAGAACAATACTATTTCCCGGAACTCGGCTTATTTTGGTGGTGGGCTTGAACAGTGCGACGGCACCATTCAGAGCAATATTATTTCAGGTAACTCGGCTGATTATGGCGGCGGTGCGCTCTCGCATTGTAGTGGTATCATCCAGAATGATATTATCTCTAGTAACACGGCCATTTATGGTGGTGCGCTAAGTAATTGCGATGGTACCATCCAGAACAACACCATATACGGTAATTCAGCCACCGAGCTCGGCGGTGGACTGTATAAGTGCAATGGCTACATCAGAAACTGTATTATCTGGTCAAATACTGCCCCTTCAGATGCACAACTTTTTGATAGCGCCTCTCCTTTTTATTCTTGCATCCAGGATTGGACTGCCGGAGGTGTGGGGAATATCAGCTCTGATTCTCAGTTAGTTGATCCAGCCAACGATGATTTTCATCTTCAGGCCAACTCTCCGTGCATTGATGCCGGAGGCTATATTGCTGATCTTACGCAAGACTTTGAAGGTGACGCCAGGCCTTGTGATGGAACTTCAGAAGCCCGTGGCGACGGCTCGGACTATGACATTGGTGCCGATGAATTTATTGGGAGCGCCGTTCCAACACCTACTCCAACACCATCAGTTACACCTACTCCAACGCCAACTCCAATCGCACTGCCCTATACCTTCAATTTTGACACTGGGGCGGAAGGTTGGGTATCTAGCGACGCAATTATTCCCTTTGATCCACCAGCACAGACATCTGCGGGGGGACATCTAGGGTTAAGCCCGGCGGGCTCGTCGTTCTGCTTTGGATTCTGGGATAGCCCGGAATTAGTCGTGAAGAATGGCGTAACCTATAAAGCCACATTCTTTCTTGCAAGTAGCCTCACAACCGCTTCACTGGTTCCAACGTGTCGGTTGAGGGCGAATCAAATGAACTGGTATGGTTCATCAACACGTGAAGTCATCAGCGGTGGTGATGGGGGAGGGGCACCAGTAACCGCGCCTCGTAGCTATGAGATACTGTTCACTCCATTATTATCAGGCGCAGAGGGAACCGTAACACTCAGCTTTGACATTTTGAACTTTGACCCATTTGACGATGCCAATGCCTGGATCTATCTCGAATCTGTAACCATTGAGGAGGTATCGGTTATGCCGTAAAATAGGAGCAATTCATTGGAGGAGGTGACAAGGAGCGGAGCACTCTAAGTGCTAGGAACAAATCCCGCCCGGCAGGAGTACTGCCAGCAAGTTTCTTTAACTAGTTTGCGATTGACTTTTGATAGGAGGGGAGAGGACATGAGAACTTACGTTTGTTTCCCGGCTGTATTTGTACTATTAGTTCTGGTATTAAACGCGTATGCTTCCTGGACCATTACAGAAGACTGGGTTGTGAATTATACCACGTCGCAGATTTACAATTGTGCCTATAATCCAACAACCGACCATGTCTTGGTTACCGCCAGCCAAACTGTAAGGATCTATAATGCGAGCGACGGCACACCCACAGGCGGAACGCTTCAGCTGCCAACCGGATCAGGGTTCATCTATGCTATTGCGTGCGCAGAAGACGGGACGATTTTTGCCTATGGCTTGAGCCAGGCTTTTTATCGGTGGGATAATGAATCAGCAGCAGCTGAGACCATAACGGTAACCGGTCTGATGAGCGCAGTGTGGTGCTTGCGAGCCTACGGTTCAGGCACTGACATACGGATTTACGTTGCGGGTGAAGGTTACAATGAAAAGATCCAGCTGATTGCAACTGACCGCTCAACAACGTGGACCGCTGAAGACCTTATTGCAGCCCCGGCTGCCTATACCGGGGTCTTTGCTGTGCCACCGAATTTCACTACCGTATATGGCCTCCAGCCCGGGGCCTCAGATTACGATCCTGAAAATCCGGATCCCGATCAGCAGCAAGGCTGGCCCAGACGATTTGACTATACTGGTACAGAGTGGGTCGTGAATACCAGTTTCATCCCGGAAGATCCGAATCCTGATAATCACCGGTCATACTGCGTTGGTGGTGATTATATTCCTCCAGAAGGTGAAGATTCTGCGCTGGTGTTTATTTTCTACTATAACCGAGGCGAGTTCTGGGGCCTGAACGCCGATACTGGTGCTAAGGTCGCTGGTGTCGAGTATAAGGTGCCCGGATTTACTAGCTACTATGCAAATGCACAGGTGGATACGACCAATAAGAAAATCTACTATGCCTGTAGGCGGTCGGCTTCGCAAGGCGGCCTTCCAATCGCCGAGGGTGTTTTTGGCCGTCTCTCTTATAGCTCAGGGCCGACGCCTACTCCCACGCCTACTCCACTTCCACCACTTTATACCTTCGATTTTGATACTGGAGCGGAAGGATGGATTTTTAGCGGCGCAATTATTCCCTTTGATCAACCAGCACAGACATCTGCAGGGGGGCATCTCGGGTTAAGCCCGGCGGGCTCGTCGTTCTGCTTTGGATTCTGGGATAGCCCGGAAATTCTCGTGCAGAACGGTGCGACATATAGAGCCGAATTTTCTCTTGCAAGTAGCTTGTCAACAGGTGAATTGGTTCCGACGTGTCGTTTGAGAGTGAATCAGAGGAACTTCTATGGTTCAACGGCACGGTATATTATCAGTGGTGGTGATGGAGGAGGTGCACCAGTCACTACGCCTCGCACTTATGATGTTCTGTTCACCCCGTTATTATCTGGCGACAATGGAACCGTGATACTGAGCTTCGACATTGCGAATTTTGGCCCATTTGATGATGCCAATGCCTGGATATATCTCGAATCCGTAACCATTGAGGGGGTCTCGGTTTCTCCATGAATACAGTAGGGGCAATTCATGAATTGCCCCTACAACTCTGTAGCTCACGCAAAGACGCAAAGAACATCACGATTAAAGCCTGCACAATTCACCGTAATCTCTTGGCGACTTGGCGGCTTTGCGTGAGACTTTTTGCGTTCCAATTTGCAAGACGAACACCATGGGTTTGATAAGTCAAACCCCTACCCAATCTGCGAACTAAACTTATGTGCACTCATGGACAGGGCTGGCCCGCCTTTGGCGGGCTCGCTGCGCAAAATACTTGACAAAGACTCCCAGGATAGGTTGAAGAAGCATATAGGCAGCATGGTGGGCGCGTATATTTTATCAATGCGCCCATGGTGCATCAATATTTTGCAAGAATTATTCGTAAGGACATTGAGCCGGTTGTGATATCTTAAGGAGAGAGGCTGATGATACTTGGCAAGGTTGTTGGCACTGTGGTTTCCACACAAAAAGACGAGGGGCTAGAGGGATATAAGCTTTTAATTGTGCAGTCAGTTGATATGGAAGTTAAGCTTATCCCTAGCTATGTTATAGCAGCGGATGCCATTGGGGCCGGTGTGGACGAGATTGTATTTGTTGTCACTGGCAGCTCGGCGCGCTTGACTGCTAATACTAAGAATAAGCCTGTGGATGCAGCAGTTGTGGGTATTGTGGATTCATTGGAAGTGGGGGGTAAGATCGTGTTTCGGAAGTGCCCTGAGCGCAGTGAGCAGGCCAAGGTGTGAAGTTCTTCGGAGCGAAAGCTAAGGTGAAGATATGAACATAGCGCGGGTAATTGGCACAATCGTAGCAACGCAGAAGGACGAGGCTTTGGAGACGTGTAAGATCTGCGTGATACAGCCGCTTGATGCGCAGCTTCAGCCGTGCGGTAAGCCGCTCATTGCTACGGATGCCACGGCCAGCCGTGGGACAGACGAGTTGGTCTATTATGTCACAGGCGGCGATGCAGTGCATACAGGGCTAAGGGGCGCTCCAATGCCAGTGGACGCCGGGATTGTGGGGATTGTTGATAATATGGATGTAGATCCCGGGCTTCTGGATGGACTGTAGCGCTTTAGAGAAATTGTCGTATGACATGAGCGTAGGGGTTCAACATGTTGACCTCCTACATAATTCGAAGGCGATTTTCTGCTCCTGTAATGAAAAGGTAAAGAGATGTATCTTGCGCTCGTGCTAGGAAAGGTGATCTCAACGGTCAAGTACGAAGCGTATGAGGGCCGCAAGCTGCTGGTAGTGCAGAAGCTTTCGCTAGAGCGCAAGTCCGTAGGCTTACCGACGATTGCGATTGACTACGTGGATGCAGGGGAGGGGGACATTGTGATCGTCGGGGCGGCGCCGGGCCTCGCGTCCACGGTGTTTGGCATTCCCAAAGCGCCGATACGCGAGCTGGTAATGGGGGTTGTTGACCATGTTGATATCGCTGGCGCACCCTCGTGGCAAATCCCACCCGAGAGAAAACCCACCGCTTAACCGTAATGTTCTATTCTTGACAGAGGCCTCTGTTCCAGGCCTGTCATACCCAGCGATCCTATAATTTCTGGTTCTTTGCCACAATAGTTAGTTGAAAGAAAAACTGGGACAAAGGTAAACACCTTTTAGCATTAGGGTTGGCAGAAAAACTATTAAACAGGTGCTCTTTCCAATATCCCAAAGAAGATATGGGAACAAAATTGTCGTTTTGCAAAGATATGCTGTCGAGCTTATATCTATCTATGAATGATTGCTCGGTACATATTCGACTTCGACGAGACAAAAGATACGCCCTATAGACAATACTTAAACTTAGAGTCGTGTAATTATATTCAGATCCTTAACTTACCAACTGACTAAACTGATAAATCTCCCCGACAATACCCATTATCCACTTGACAACCCAGGGTCCGGCCTATTATGATTATATCAATTGTACTGGTCAGTATGAACAAGTTAATTTTATGCGCCTCAGGCGTATAAAGAGAGAAGGGTATGAGCATGCTAAAAAAAATTACTGCTAAAGAAATGCGAGTACGGCTGGGCGAGGTGATGGATCAGGTGCGGCTCAAAGGTGACCGCTTTATTGTCGAACGTAATGGGCGAGCAATGGTGGCCGTAGTGCCTTTGGAAATCAATGAGGCCTATGAACACGACCGAAAGTACTTTTTTCAGTTAATTCGCACTATTCAGCAAAAGAACGCCAAACTCCCTCTTAGGCAGGTGGAAAAAGATGTCGCAAAAGCGGTTGCTGAAGTACGGGGGAAGGTATGATCTATGCTGTCCTCGACACGAATGTGATTGTTAGTGCAATTCTTACCCCAAAGTCGCCACCGGGTCGCATTATGAAGGCCTGGGAAGATCGCTTGTTTCAGCTCTGTCTTTCCAAGACTCTTTTTTCTGAAATTAAGCAAGTTTTGTCGCGGCCCTGGCTCGCCAAGAAATACCATATTTTACCAGAACAGCGGGAACAACTGCTCTGGAGACTTCGACGTTTTTCTCATTTTGTTTCTAACCTACCTAAATTGAAGCCGGTAATAAAAGAAGATCCCGCTGATGATGTTATTCTCGCCACGGCGGTAGCCGCTAGAGCGGAAGTGATCGTTTCTGGAGATGAACGTCTGCAGAAACTTAAGGAATACCGCAGGATAAGTATTGTATCTCCTAAAGATTTTCTGGAAATAATAAAGCGGCTATGAAAACCCTCGCCATAATCGACCTAAGAGTGGGCATTTTAACCCTTAACAATTTCTAAGGTGAGGGGGAAGAAATTGCAGGGTTTTCGGCAAAGCGGGGGTTGAGGAAGACCTGGTATTCGCCGAGCTG
>JAUWMI010000055.1 GCA_030613245.1 Candidatus Sumerlaeota bacterium | reverse complement strand
CTGCTCTGCCTCAGCCACCATATAGAAAAATAACATTAGGCAGACAAAATACAGGCGGAGGAATTTACCTCCTCCGCCTGTTATCCGCATTCTAGATATCACGGGTCTACCTGCTTAAAGATAATGGTGGGAACAAGGTCGTCCGGATCGCGAATCCAATCATTAAGTTCATTGTCCCACACTTGCCACTCCCCGTCACCGTTCGTATCCCAATTGGGACCAGGGTTGCCTCCAGTAGCACTGAAACATACAAATACGTTCCGGGCCTTTATCCAGCTCTTCCAATAATTAGGACCTTCATATTCGCCGTCGTATGGGTTCAGCGCGATACGCGGGATGGTCTGAGGGCAAGGATCAATCTCTCCGGTGTTAGACATAACGTTTCCGGAACTGTAGAAGACCAGTCGTGGTGAGCCAACCGGACGAACTACCAGCCCAGTGAGCGGGGCCGAGAGTGTGGATTCAATCTTCTCTGGATCCGACCAGGTATCAGTATCATATTGTGCCCCGGAGCGTGCAAGCTTATATTGCAAGTAAGATGTCTCTGCGTCCGGGACTCTCATCCTGTCTGATTGAAGAATATTCTCCAAAAGTATAGAAAACTGCAGAATATCCTATATTATTAGGCTCGGGGTAGATGATAAAGAGATTAGTGCTTTGAATATCTCTGTGGCAGTCTTGCGAGAAATTGCTTGTTATCAGATCGGCAAATGGTCATAGTATGCATGCTCGTGCGCACGTGAGCAGCGCAAATTCGATCGAGCGGGAGGCATGAAAAAAAATGGACGGCATAAAGCTGGTAATTCTAATTCTCGCACTTGGGTTTCTCTTTCTCTTGGCAGCGAAGATCTATCCGGCTACGACACCAACGCTGGAGCGATTTGAGGGAGGGATAATTCGTGGGCCGAAGGACAAGAAGCTCATCGCGCTGGAATTCACAGGGGGCTACTTTGCCGAAGGTGCGCAGGTTATCCTGGACGAATTGAAGAAGCATAATGCGAAGGCGTCGTTCTTTTTCATCGGCGATTTCTTTCGGAACCAGGAATTCAAAGAGATCATCGAACGAGTAGTGGCCGAAGGCCATTATCTTAGTCCGCATTCAGACAAGCATCCGCTCTATTGTTCGTGGGAAGATCGCAACAAGACACTGATTACGAAAGAGGCTTTCATGAAAGACCTGGAGGATAACTTCAAGGAGCTGGAAGGCTTTGGCGTTGCCCGCAAGGACGTCAAGTACTGGATTCCGCCCTACGAGCATTATAATCGTGAGATTGTGGGCTGGAGCAACGAGATGGGGCTTACGCTGATCAATTACACACCGGGCACGCGCTCGAATGCTGATTATACGGGCGAGAAAGATAAGAACTTCCGCTCCGCGCAGGAAATCTGGGACAGCATTATCAAGAAAGAGCGCGAGGATCCTCACGGCTTGAATGGGTTCTTGTTTCTCCTTCACGTCGGGGCAGGGCCAGAACGTACCGATAAGTTCCACTATCGCTTCGGGGCCTTGCTTGACTATCTCCAGGAGAAAGGCTACGAGTTTGTCCGCGTAGACACGCTGCTTGAAGGGAAGGAATAAAACCGTAAAAACGTAGGGGCGATCCGCCGGGTCACCCTGTTTTGTATTTATCATTTTGTAGGGGCACGCCGCGGCGTGCCCTTTTGTCTCGTTATATGAGTAAATGCGAGGGAAACCCTTTAGAAAAAGGGTTTCCCTCGCGCTCCCCTCCTAAACCTTTGAGTACGGGCGATTTCATTCGCCTAGGCGAATGAAATCGCCATCGCTTCTGGCTCACTAAAAGGTGAGCCAGAAAATAGTGCCGACACTAGCCCTGAACGACAGTGCTTCCTTTAGTTACGGCCCTTTACGGGCTTCTTTCTTCAAAGCAACTGAAAAATTTGGGATTAGAATGGAGGTGATACCCGCCAGGATGCCTCTACTTGTTCAATACCTGCCGAACTCTTCCACGAGCTCAGCGGCCAGGCTGACTCTTGTGAAGTCGCTCCGCGGAGGCACCTGATCGCCCACACCAAGGACGAAGCGTGGATTTGCGCGTAGGGTGGTGAGGTACTGAATAACGTAATCGCGGAATGTCTCTTTTTTGTAGCCAGGGCCAAACATCGCACCCGGTATCCCACCCCAGAGCACAATATTCTTGTTTGTCAGCGTGCGCAACTCGTCAGGCCGCACATCGCCAGTTGGAAACGGGGTAAGGCCCTCCACGCCGTCCAGACCCGTGCGTACGAGCACCGGCAGGAGCCCTCGCAAGGTGCCGTCAATATGAGTCAGGCACCATTTCTCCGCAACGTGCAGCTCCTTGATGCGCTGCTCATAGTACGCAAAGCTATACTGCTCGAAGAGCTGGGGGCTCACCACCTCGCTTGTCAGATTGTCTGGAAACATGACCAGAGGCCCGGGAGCCTTTGTGGTGAGGAGATATGCCGCGTTGTCCGACACTTCCATGGAGTCGAAAATTTTGCGCATTTCCTCTGGTTCTTCGCAGAGGGCATAGATGGTGGTCTCCACCCCGGCGAACTCGACAAACATTCGCGAGAGCGGAGTGCGCGGCACTGACATGACCGGAAGTCCCTGGTTGCCGTAAAGTGCCAAACGGTACTCTACTTCGCCGTGATTTCCCTCGTATTGTTGGCTGTCAATGATATAGCGCAGCGCAGGCAGGTCGTGCGCGCTTTTTACCAGTTGCTCGGTAAATGCCCAGGTAAAAGACTCTGGCAGGTAGCGTTGCACCTCGCGCAACTCACCCATCGGCGTCGCAAAAGTTCGCACAAGACGAGCTCCCTCTCGCACCGTGCGCACAGCGCATCCATACGAGAGATTCCATGCCGAGCAGAGTGGCAGATAGATGCCGCAGCGAATATTGCGGTGAAGCTCAACCACCCCATCATTGTGATACTGGGGTTCCAGCTCGCCCAATTCCATTGCTGCGCTATGCCACCACGACAGGTCAGCGAACCAGGGTACACGATCCGGCACTTCACCGCGGAATACGGCCAGAAGTTGCTCACGGGGAGAAAATGCCTGGTCTCGGGTTGAATCCGCTGGCATCGGTTTTTCTCCTGGATGCTTTGTACGGTGTGTTGTGAGTGCTCTTGCGGCCGACTGAACAGCAGCGCAAACTGCGCGTGACTATACGGAAATGTCGCGCAACGTCAGGCGATAGCCGGCATCAAGAGATGTTTTAAATTGGAGGTGCACCTTTGGTGTAAAACGCGTCGAGTCGTTTGATGACCTCTGCTTGAAGATCCTTCAAGAGTTGGCGTCCTTCAGGGAGATGGAAAAGACGAAGGCGCACGGAGACATTTGCAAGTAACTGTGTAGCTACATCATGAGGCACATTCAGGCGGGTAACAATCCACGCAATAGCGCAGCCATAGTGCGCCAAGTACACTGAGCGATCAATTGAGGTTGGCCCTTGATCGTGCGGAGCAAAGCGAGGCATCTCGCCTAGAATCGCTTTGCTCATAAGGGCCTCCACAACCGGTACAGTCTCCGTACCGTAGCGCCAGTATTCGGCTTCAGATAAACAGGCGAATTTCGGCTGCAGCTTGACGAAGAGATCCAGGGCTGTTTGGTGGCTGTAAACCTTATAGCCGCTTTGCATATCAACAACATCGCTGCAGGGTGAGCAGAATTGAAGGTTGGCCACACGCTTTTCGCGTGCAAGGGCCATGGCAACGCTCTCGATCAGCACGCGGCTTTGCATCTCTTCCAGTTCCGCCCGTTCAAAACCTAGCGGCGCATCCAGCACATGTCGGCGCCCGATAACCAGCATACGAGTGTTTTTTGTTGTCTGAAAGATGTGTTCCGCAAAGCACACGAGCGGTGGTACGTCAGAGACCAGGTGCGAGCCGTCGCAATCGCGTACAACCAGGTACGACAGCTCCGGATGCTTGAGCAATTGAGCCATTCCGTGCCTTACGGCATACTGCTTGCCGCGGTTGGCCTCGAGTGGTTGGAGGTCAAAGAGATCGCCCCAGACGCCGAGCAATTTGCGCTGCAGCTTGTGCGCAAGCTCCGCTGTGCGCGCATCGCCATCAACAACCAGGCAGAGATTCTTTGGATGAACGAAATGCTGAGAATCGCTAAGTGTCGCGTGGAGTGTATTATATACTACTTCCTCTGACAAATCCCGATGAAACCACACTGGAATAACCATTCCCGTACAGTCGCGTATCCAATTAAAGGAATGAATAGGAGGAGTTCTCATTGCTCGCTCTCCTGTCAGCACGATGAAGGTATGTACTTGTGCACCGTCTCGTTATGTGCGGCTCCGATCATGCACGCGATGCAGATTTCCTATTAGACAAAGCACAAAATGATTGCAATGAAAAAAAGGTGAGACATTAGGTCGTGCAGATTGCTTTAAGAACGTAGGGGCGTATTGCAATACGCCCCTACACTACTACACCACGATTCAAATAAATGCCGCGCTGTTGTCAGACGCTTGCGTTACGGTTGCGCGGGCCCGCTTGGCAGCTTCACCGATTCCCCTGCAAAGCTGGTAAACGGTTTGAGGAAATTGGCAAATTCCATGGGAAAGATGTACTTAGTTGAAGGACTGGCACCGATGTCCTTGAGCGCTTCCAGATACTGGAGGCTCATGGTTTTGGCATCAATGCGCTTGGCAACTTCGAATATTTTTTCCAGACCGAGCGCGTAGCCTTCGGCGCGCAGAACGAGTGCGCGGCGCGTTCCTTCGGCCTGAAGAATCGTAGCCTGGCGATCGCCTTCGGCAACCAAGATCTTTTGCTGCTTAACACCCTCGGCTTCAGTGACTATGGCGCGGCGAGTCCGCTCGGCAGACATCTGCCGTGTCATGGCTTCCTGTATCTCGCGAGGCGGCTCGATCTCGCGAATCTCCACGGCAGTCACTTTTACGCCCCAGCGCTCCGTCACTTCGTCCAGCTTCACCCGCAACACGGCGTTGATCTGCTCGCGCTTGGACAGCACATCGTCCAGCACGATATCGCCCACCACGGCACGCAGCGTAGTTGTGGCAATACCTTGCGAGGCAGCAGCAAATCTCTGCACCTGGACCACGCTGGGCACCGCATCCAGCACCTTCCAGTAGATCAAAAAGTCAATGGCAACCGCCGCGTTGTCCTTGGTGAAACAGGTCTGGCGCGGGATTTCCAGAAACATCTCACGCAGATCAACCCACACGGGAATATCAACAAACGGAATCAAGAGCACAAAGCCTGGCCCGCGAGAGCCGATGCATCGGCCTAACCGAAACACCACCATGCGCTTATACTCCCGCACGATCTTAATGGCCATCAAGAGCAGGATGATGACCAGGAAAAGAATAACGCCGAACACGTACTGCAGCATAGTAGAGCTCCTCCTTTATCTTTTTATTTACCTAGCTTAATCGTGCCTCCTACTTTCTCCACCCGGAGTGTCAGCCCCTTCACCCCCAACACGCGAATCTTCTCGCCCAGTCTAAGCGGTTCGCCGTCAGTATAAGCGTTCCATTCCTCTCCATCCACATGCACAATGCCTGACGGATCGAGCGGAAGTTTCACCACACCTTCGGCATCCTGCAGCCGCTCAATACCCGAAATAATCCTGCCGCGATGTGCCTTCCAGACCAGACGGATTACAATGAGAAAAAACGCCGTGGTCACGATCACGAATCCGAGGATCAGGCTCTTGCCCACCGCGTAAAAGGGCGATGGCGAAAAGAGAATAAGGGAGCCCAGCGCAAATGCTATAATCCCACCTAGTCCGAGCGCTCCATAGGATGGCGTCTTCAGCTCAAGCACAAAGAAGATCATCCCCAGGATGATCAGAAACACACCAGCCAGGTTGATCGGCAAACTGGAAAACGCCATGAGTGCGAGGATGATGAAGATCGCCCCTGCGACCCCCGGAAAGATGGCACCAACGTGCGTGACTTCGTAAATGAGTCCATAGATACCGAGTAGGAAGAAGATGTAGGCCACATTCGGGTCTGCCAGTGCGTGAAAGAACTTTTCGCGCCAGTTCATCGAGATTCGTTCTAGCGGCATATCGCGCGTGCGAAGCGTCTTCGGCCCACCGCGCATCATTGCAACCTTGCCATCCAGCTGGCGCAGCAAGTGAGGTATACTTTCCGCCACGATATCAATAACGTTGGCTTCAAGGGCTTCGCGCTCGGTTATCGAGACGCTCTCGCGCACAGCCTTCTCAGCCCATTCGACGTTTCGGTGACGAGCTGCTGCAATGGACCTGATATAGGCAGCCGCGTCGTTAAGGATTTTATCAGAGGCTCCTTTTCCAGTTAAGTCGACAGGATGGGCAGCGCCAATATTTGTGCCGGGAGCCATGGCGGCAAAGTCGGCAGCCATCGTGATGAATACACCTGCAGAGGCCGCGCGGGCTCCACTTGGCGACACATAAACAACTACCGGAACTGCGGCATTCATTATCTTTTGTATTATCACGCGCATTGAGGGGTCCAGTCCACCCGGGGTGTCGAGCTTCACAATCACGCATTCGGCACTCATCTTTTCTGCAAGTTCGATGCCGCGCGTAATATAGTTGGCCGCCATCGGGTTGATCACACCCTCGAAGCTCAGGAGCGCTACTGCGCCAGACGTGACAGTATCGCGCGGTGCTGCCACGAGCCCAGCCCAGAGCAGAAGAAATCCAAGCACCGGAATAACCCGGCGCCGTATGTGCTTGTTCATGGCTTTAGTCCCCTTACAAAATAAGCCTGCTGCAGAAAGGTGTCAGACATACACTGAAATACCCTGACCCACATTGTCTTAATTTATGCGTTTATCCTATCCGCAGGAAATTGCTGAATGAAAAAATTCTGCCTAGGACACAACTCTGCTATGATTAGAAACAATACGGTGGGAGAAGTCAATATAAACCACGAATTATTTCGACAACGGGCAACGTACTATTTCTTGCGTAGGGACACGCCGCGGCGTGTCCCTATAATGTCCACCAAAACAAGTGGTGGCTCTCCTTTATTAAACAAATTCAGGCCCCTCGAGTTATTAAAGCAGGTAGCCCTAATGCCGACCTGGAGCATTACTCTTCTTTTTCTTTCTGCCCGGGGATAATCTGCTTTAGACGCTCGCCGATTTTCTGCGTTCCCTTTTTCAGTTCCCCAGGGACGGCCTTGAGTGTCTCCTTGCCTGACTCCAGTGCTCTCTCGAGTATTTCTATGCCGGTGTCAACACCCAGTTTTTCCACATCTCGCAGCTCCAGAACTTGGTTTTGCATTGCCTTGCTCACGGCGCGGGCAATGGTTTGCTCCAGATTGAATTGCGGGTCATGCACGTTGCCGCTTACATGCGCGGTAATTGGTAGCGTGCCTTCCGGTGAGGTAAAGAACGCCACGACCAGACGAGCAGGCAATCCAAAGACTTTGCGCATGGCCATCCTCGTTCGCACAGTAACATCCATCTCAGAAAAGGTAATCTGAATTGGCATGTTGAGCACGTTACGCTGGCAGACAGCGTGGGTTTCTGCCGAAACGAAGCCATTGCGTATCTCAAGCGGCGAGCCAGCGTAGTAAGGCGCAAAATGCACCAGCGCTAGCCGCTCGAGCACAAGCTGCGTATCCATCGACAGCGTTTTGCTCAAAAAATCTCCCTTACCTTCGACGTTCAGGCTCGCGCCTGGTTTGTCGAGGAGCCGCGCCGTTAGCTTGTAGGTTGTGGGCATCTGAGACTCGGGAGTTGCGGGCCGGAGGTTCCGCACTCGCGCGTTCAGCTCGTAGATAGCTGTGGCTAAAGGCTGGTCGTCGGCCTGATGATCCAGAAAAACAATCTCGCCATTTTTCACGGTAATTGAATTAATGCAGATCGCTGGCGGTTGGGATTGCGTCGGCTTCGACGGTGGGGCCTCTTCCTTGGACATCTGCTCAATGAGGCGAAGCACACCGATCTCCCCCTGGGTGTTACGTTCGAGCACAAGCATTGGATTCTTGACCGCGACGCGCTGGATAGTCAAGGTCTTGCCGAGCAGCGACCAGACCTTCACATTTACTCCCAGTTCCTTGAGCTGAATCGGCTCGCGCGTCTGAAATCCTTCAGGCCCCTGGATGCGCAGACCCTGGATCCAAACCGCGCCGCGCAGCAGACTGAGGTCTACGTCTCGAATCTGCACGGTAGTCCCCAGCATCGTGCTCAGCGAGCGCTGAAGCACTGACCGCACCACAAAAGGCAGAGATATCCGCACCAGCACGAGCAAAATCACTACAGCCCAGATCAGCCGAATAATTATGCGCTTTGCGCGCGCACGAGACGGTGGCGCCGCAAAAGTTGGAGGTGGAATAAGCGGCTTGACCGATTGTTGCGCTAATTCCGAAACCATGTGAGAAGACTTCCTGTCTTTACGCACGTTAAGTATCAGTCAGAGATCAGGTCATGCTGTGGGCTCAGGCGGATGATACACTCAGATCTCAATTCGTCGTAATCGGTTCATCGGCGCCGTTTGCGAGGCTCAGGATACTTCAGTACCTCAACGCGCGTAGGTACAATGCCGTCCTCAAGCATGTCCACTTTCTTAGCTGCGCGCCGCGAGAGATCAATAATGCGCCCTTCCACGTAAGGTCCGCGGTCATTAATCCGCACCACAACCTGCCGGTTGTTTTTGAGATTCGTCGCGCGCACAATTGTATCAAAGGGGAGTGTTTTATGCGCCGCGGTCAAGCGCCGGGGATTGAATCTCTCGCCATTCGCAGTGAGGCGGCCAGCATGATCCTTACCGTACCACGATGCAATACCCTTCTCTACAGAATAGCGCTGATTGCGGCCGGTATTGTTAATCATGCGCACAGAGGTGCTGGCACACCCTGCGGCAAAGAGTATCACCAGGACCACCATGGCCTGCAAACGCCGTGTGCAATAACCCTCGCGGCAAACCGGCATACGTGAGATGCAAATCAGATTTCTTGGTGGGTGCAAACGCCTCACAACTATGTGCAACTCCTCACGGCGTGTCGTTGTGCGTGCCCCTGTCATTAGGCGTCTTCTGAGGCCGCACTGAGCGGCAACTGAGCAGAGCTAATGACTGATTGCTCATGCAATTTGTCTTTAAGGAAGCAGGTCAAACGCGATCAATACGCAATTTGACGCTGCATTGCTTTTCCATGACCTTCCTTGTCTATTACATTCGCCGGCGTACTCCTTGTCAACCCAAACCTGGCGTGTTCCCGCATTCATCAGGGGTGGCCGCCCAACGTTTGGGGTGTAAATAGACGCGATTCAGCACACAATTTAGTTGACGCTTTAGCCGGCTATCTCTAGATAATACCGCATAAACCCACGGTCGGAGCACGCTTGGTCGTGTGATAGGCGAGAAATGTGCTCCTGAAACCTCTGAGACACATGACGCTTCAGACCCACGAAATCATTATAGACCATCCAGGGCCGCTGCGCCTTGCCAGAATGCTGCTTGTTTTGCTCATTGGCATTCTGCTATTCATTCTGGTGGACCTGTTGGCCTATTCAAATTTTGTCATCGTCTACCTGACCACGCTTCTCCTGGTTTTCGTTTGGATTCGCCCAATTTTCTGCCTGTATTTCCTCGTGATTCTGTTTCCTTTGTTCGGCAATAACCCTGGTGGACGTTACACGCTTTATTTTCTCGATATGGTGGTTATTATTCTGTTGCTCGAGTGGCTGGTGCGATTGCTCCGGCAGAGGCCATTGAGGTTTCGGCGTACGCCATTCGATCTATGGATCGGGCTATTTGTATTTCTCACGTGTCTTTCTTTCGCCCCGCTCTGGAATGTTATAGGACAGGAGTATCAGGCCAGCGGCGGCCTGTTTCCGTTTCTCTACAAGACATACACAACGTATGCAACGACGATGCGCTGGTCACTGCGGGCATTTTTTGATCTCGGCCTTTCAGTATTGCTATTTTACTATATTGTAAATCGCGTGGAGACCCTGAGCCAGGTAAAATGGCTGCTGATCTGTTTGATCGGATCAGCGCTTATGACGTCACTGCTAGGGATTCTGGACTATCATGGCGTCATTTCACTCACCTTTTACCGGCCGTTGAACAAGGACATTCTCGCTCTGGGCTTCGTGCGATTGCAGTCGTTGTTCGGCCATTCAGGGTGGTTTGCCGAGTATCTGGTGATGGTGGCGCCGTTTCTGATTGCAGCGTTGATCTTCTCGCGGCGTAAACGAACCGTATGGACATTCCTAGCGTTGTATATCATAGTGCATGCGCTGGTCTTCACGTATGCGCGTGGAGGGTGGCTGGCATTTCTGGCGAGTGGAGGATTTGTGATTGCACTGGCAGGGGCGAAGCCGTTCGTCTTACGCCAGGCGCGGCTGCGCACCTACGTTATTGCGTTGGTAATCGCGTTGTCCATAGTTGCGACCGGAATCTTCACGTTCGTTCAGCTAAAGCGTCACGACCATCCGCTCGCCAATCGCCTGCTCCAGGTTGCGCGGTTCAAAGATCGCCAGGACATCTGGGCAGCCTCGCTTCGCTTATATACTCTGCAGCCATTGTTTGGCATTGGCCTGGGGAATTACTATGTGCGCCACTCGATCACCTTTTTGCCGCCGCATCCTTATGACAGGCTGGACAAGGTAACGGCACACAGTACGTATCTGCACATGCTGGTCGAGCGAGGGCCAATAGCGCTCCTTGCGTTCATAGGGCTGCTCGTGGTGGCACTGCGCGGGGGTATTAAAGTATTTCAAAGATGTGCGCCGGATGATGCCCGCAAAAAATTCCTGCTCGGATGCACGGGTGCCCTGATTGCCTTTGCCATCTACGGCCTGATGCAGTATATGTTTTATGTGCGCATAATCGAGCTTCTGTTCTGGATTGTTCTGGGGCTTCTGTTTTTTCTGATCAGAGATGACTTCAGATGTGCTCCGCTTGTCACCAGCCGCTTGAAGCGCAGTATGCTTCTTGGCGGACTGGTGGTGCTTCTCCTGCTACGGATTCCCGGCTGTTCAACACGGGATCTCTACTGGCGAGCAAATTGGTTTGATAAGACGTGGATTCTTGGTACTCGGACTTTGATCGTGAGTCGCCAGATTTCTGCGCCGGTCCTGCGGGTAACCGTGCAGGCTGGCCATCCCAACATTCAGCACCGTCCAGTTAAGTTCGCATTTTGTATTGACAGCCAGCCGGTTGATACACGTATAATTTCTACTAGTGGCGTTCAGGATATTGAGTATTTCGTGCCGGATTTCGTGGGGAAGGCCTCGCGTCTTCAGTTCACTACAGACCGAACCTGGACGACGATGGACCGCAACCTATACGAGTTTCTCTACCCATTTGGAATTTCTATCGCTGAAGAGATTACCTGCGCAGACCACGTTACCACCCCCACAGGGTTTTATTCATGGGAGACAGCGCGCGGCCAGCAGGATGCATCCGTTCCCCAGCGCCCCTTTCGCTGGACGCACCAGCGCGCAGCGCTTACGGCTCCCGTGCAGGACCGGTATCTTACTGTGGCGCTCATGGTTGGACACCCTGACGTGGAGGGACGTCCCGTCGAGGTGAATATCTATTTCAACAGAACACTACTTGACACAGCAGTGTTTCATCAGCGGAATGTCTGGAAAGATGTAACTGTAGAAATTCCTGCGCCTGCGGGCACAGTAGGCACGCTGGGATTTGTTGTTGATCGCGGCTGGTGTCCGGCAGATTATGAGCTTGACGATCAGCGCGTACTCGGTGTACTGATGGGCGAGTTTCGATGGCATTCATAGGGAGTAGAGACTAATGACGGCTTCTCAAACCCAGAGCATTACCGAAGCGCCAAATGACTTGACTCGTGACATTGATATTGCAGACGCTGGCGGGATTGTTGATCTTCTGTGCCAGACCGATGCTCAGATATTTCACGGTTGGGAATCGTATCAAGGACTTGCTGGGCCGGAGGTCCGAGAGAGAATTGTGGAAGTGATTGAGCGTCTCGAGCCGCTGATTCGGGATGCAGCTGAGCGCGTTATTGTCGTCTCGGGTGCAGGCACCAGCGGTCGCCTCGCCATGTTTGCTGCGCGCACCTTCAATCGCCTGATGGCTGATGTCGGCAAGCCTCCAATCTTCCGCTATCTCATTGCAGGCGGCGACCGCGCATTGATCAAGGCACAGGAAGGAGCAGAAGACAATCCACACCAGGCGGTCGAGGATCTCCAAGCTGTAATCCAGGGCGCTAGCCAGATCGCCTATTTTGGAATCACCTGCGGCTTGTCAGCGCCGTACATCGCTGGCCAACTCGAGCACACTCTGGATCAGGCCGATACGCTGAACGTACTTCTGGGTTTCAATCCAATTGATCTTGCGCGCAACGTACCCGTTGAAGGGTGGGACAAAACATTTCTGGATGTCGCACGCCGTGTCGAAGCAAGTCACCAGGGTGTGGTGCTGAACCCCATTATTGGCCCTGAGCCGATAGCCGGATCCACACGGATGATAGGGGGAAGTGCGACCAAGCTGCTCCTGGAATTGGTATTCTCTCTGGCCATCCTGCGTACCAGCGACCGCCTAACGCCCCACTTCCTCCTTCCAGAGCTCCGCGCCGACATGCCGCTTCCCGAGCTCTTGGATCGCCTGATCCAACGCTATGACGAAGCACGCATTGCCACGTATCGTGAGCGCGACAAGATCACCCAGCTCGTCCAGATTGCAAGTGAGGCGCTGCGGGCAAAAGCCCACATTTACTATCTAGGCCGCGATGTCTACGGCACGCTTGCTACGATTGACGCCTCTGAGTGTCCGCCAACCTTTGGCGCAGATTTTGAAGATGTCCGTGGATTTATTGACCAGGGATGGCTTGGGTTGCTTGGGTCGGGAAAAGACCTCAGCCACGTTGGCCCGCCTTACCGGATTAGCCTGGAGGAGTTCACAAACGAAAAGCTCCCGTATCTGGCAGAATGCGACCTGGTCATCGGCCTTGGCACACCAGATGATCTGGCATTTCTTGGCCCCCTGCTTACACGCTCGCAACAAGCAGGAGCCGGCACTGGCGCAGTGGTGCTCCGGACCGCCCAGTCAGGCCCTTCTCGCGGCAAAGATGCATCGGCACAACAAGAGGTGCGTGAACTTCCGTCAGCGCTTGCCAAACGTCTGGATACTATTGTCGCGCCTGACATCGTTCCATCAGGATTCATTCAAGGCTACAATATTCTGGCTGAGTTTGCGACAAAGCTCATCCTGAACACCATTACCACCGGGGCTCATGTGATCTCGGGCAAAGTGTATCAGAACCGGATGATTGACCTTAAGATTAGCAACACGAAGCTCTATCACCGCACTATCAGGATCATTTCGACCATTATGGGGGTAAGCGAGAAGGTTGCGCGCCAAGGCCTCCTGCGTGCCATCTACGAAACCAATGATATTAGCCCGGGCCTTACACGTGCACCTATTTCGCGTCATGTAGAAACTGCGACAGGAAAGGAGAAAGTAGTTCCCAAGGCGCTTCTTATTGCCACGGGGAAATTCACATACGAAGGGGCGTCGAGCGCGCTGCGCAAGGATCCTGTTGTGCGCAACGTCATTGAAAAGATGCTAAAGTAAGCTATGGTCTTTATGGAGGAAGCTTGCTCGAGACGGGTCAGTCCTTTTTCTCTTCTTGCCTAGCAAGGAGTTCTACCAATTCACTCAGGGCCTTCTTTTCCTCCGCGTTGATGGTATCAAAGAAGACACCCATCTTACAGATGGGCAGATTGCCCCTGGCATCGTAGTCAATCCACACGATCTTGCCGATTAGCGGCCCCATGGCAACCTTCTGCGGCGGGGGTAAGAACACCTTTGCCCACCGCTGCTGCGTCAGGAGCTTCTTGTAGTGTGACTCGTCCATGCCCGGAAGGTAGATCATCATTCCCCGATCACTAATGTCCGCGGTATAGCCATCAGCCTCTTCCGGCCGAAAGGTCTCTTCCGGAAGCAGAACCAGCACCTTCACATCCAGCCGTACTTGTACACGCTTTGTTCGTCGTACATCTTTCATTTTCAATTCTCACCCTTCTCAGGCGTGCGGGATCTGCTGCGCTGACGCTAGACCTTGTATTCATCCGGACGCGCACGCCGCGTTCCGGAGGCCAGCTGTATTCACTGCCTGGCACAGGCAAAGCCAGGGTTGCACGCCTCTACTATTTTATGATTGATGATGCGACAATGTTGCTTATTATCGCCCGCAGGCGTTTCACATCTCCTTTTCCATCCGGATGATTACGATTGGTCAACAGAATAATCGCGCACTTATCGCGCGGACTGAGCCAGAGCGACGTTCCGGTCCACCCCGTATGCCCGTACGATTCTTTGGAGAAAAGGTCGCCCCGTAGATACGAATAGCGGGATTTAATATCCCAGCCCAGTCCTCTCACCTCATCATTGGCATTTATTTGCGGCGAGGTCATCGCCTTCACGGTGAGGGGGCTTAAGATGACCCGCTTTTCATGGCGGCCACCGTTGAGTAGCATCTGGCAGAAGATTGCGAGATCATCGGCAGTCGAGAAAAGCCCGGCATGTCCCGACACCCCGTTTTGAACCCACGCGTTTCCATCGTGCACCTCGCCGCGTAGAAACTTTCCATCACGCTTCTCCGTAGGTGCACAGCGTGGCTTCCGCGCTTCCGGGGGATTGAACATGGTATCCTTCATCCCCAGTGGTTGGAACAGACGCTGCACGGCAACCTCGCCAAGCCCCATCTTGGTGACGCGTTCAATGATCTCGCCCAACAGGATAAATCCCAGATCACTGTAAATGAATTGCTCGCCCAGCTTGGTACGCAGAGTCGTTTCGCAGATGTCTGCTACAATTTTCTGCCGTGCATCGCCCTCTGGAAATTGCTCGAAGTAGCGCTTAAAGGGAGGCAGACCTGAGGTATGCGTCAGCAGATGCCGCAGCGTCGTCTTGTCTTTGTCGGCTCCAGTATATTCCGGGATGAATTGCGAAACCGGGTCATCCAGACGTAGCTTGCCGTCCTGCACAAGCAGCATAATCATGGAAGTCGTGGTCACAACCTTGGTGAGCGACGCCATGTCGTACATCGTATCAATGGAGATCGCCTCCGGTTCAGGCTCAAGGGCCTTCAATCCGAAAGCACTACGATAGACAATATGGCCGTTGCGAAGCACAATCACTACTCCGCCAGGAGCCTTCTTGTTCTGAATTGCCTCATCCATCGCCTCCTTGATATACCGCAAATGATGACTCGACATCCCGACCTTCTCTGGCTTGGCACGCGGAAGCTTTGCAAAACTCCCTGCTGGCTGGAATGAAAATATTGCCGCAATCACGATCCACCAGACAAAAGATGTTTTCCCGTGGATGGGAATTTGCCAAATCTTTTTCCCTGCGTTCATCCCTTGAGAATCTGTATGGTGCACTAGCCCTTCTCCTTTTTTATGATTTCTTTCCAATATAGGCTATGTTCCAAATTGAAGTTCTTTGATGACGGGTTTTCTCTATCCATCTCCCAATTTAAGGGATTATTCTGAATGTATTCTCTTGTTCGGAATAGCTCCTTATCGTTGCATATTATGCGTTCGTAGTAATTCCGCTGCCATAGTTTTTTATCGAACGGTGTCCATCCCATTTGTTTTACCGCGTGAATATATTCATTGGTGGACATGGTTTTAAACCATTGTATCATTCGGTGTAGGGGCGAACCCGTGTGTTCGCCCTTAGCTGCGTTATCAGGGCAGACACATAGGTCTGCCCCTACAATTGATATAATTGCGTGAAAATGGTTTGGCATAACGACATATTGATCCAATTCTATATTTGGAAATTTCCCAGATAACCTTAACCCACCAATTTCCCCACATCATTTAATAAAACTTTACCGTTCACCTCATCTCCCAATAAACATGCTCGTCTATTCATACATATTGTTACAAAATATGCTCCCACCTGCGAATAATCGTAACCTTTTAAGCGGATAGATTTACGGCGTTTCTTAGGACCTTCGTATTCTATTTTACTTATCGTCTTCTCTCCTCTTCGCGTACTGTCTGAAGAGTGCGCCCCATTTGGTCTGGAGAATCTGGCGGACGCGTTTCTTTCCTACAAACGGATACCAATAGACATCGTGATACAGGCGCGACGCGGCATAAGACCATGGGACGAGTGGACTCTGGAGCAAAATCTTTTCAAATCGTTTGAGCGGGCCGTGATAGATCATCTTCTGGCCGCGACTGGCAAAGGTGTTCTGATCGCCCTGGAAGTGGAAGTTGACACCTGAGATGTCTGTGCCGACGATCTCGATCTCACGGGGGTCCCCCACGCCGAGGCCGTCTTCGTGGGCAATTCGAATGAAATCCAGGCTGAGGGGATCGAACCCCTGCATTTTAGCGCTTACCGCATCAATAGCAACCTGATCTGCGCTGGCCAGGATAAAGTCTTTGACGTGAGGAATCATGGCGCGCGGGCCGGGCCCATCGCCTGCAATCGTGCCATCCATCACCGCAAAAATGCCAGTGTGAATCTCCTTCTGTATCATGAGCAAATCAACCAGAGTTTCGTGGATCACTCGGTGGGTCCAGTGGCGGCGCTCGGAGAGAAGCCCACCGAAGGCGTTCTTCATTGCGCCAGTGATGGTTGTAAAGACGTGAGTCTTGACCGTAGGGAGGTGAATGATGTTTTTCCCGATGAAGAATTCCGGGATACGAACTCCATCCGGATAAATGGTATGTAGAACGCGGTACTTACCTTTAGGCTGATAGACTACCCACTTCACAGGCGGCTCGTAGAGATGCACAGGTTTCAGACCGTGTTTACGATCAACCGTATCCAGGTGATTGCGTTTGATGCCGAGTTTGTCGTCCACCACCACGGTGCGATTATGCGCCGGTATGATCTGCTCGTGCGGGTAACCTGCCTTGATGAGCGTACTAACAACACCGTCGTACTGCCAGGGCGCTGTAGAGCACGCAGGATAGTAGTGGTGCCACGAGATATTGACCTTCAGAAGCGTAGGAACGTCTTTTGGCAAGTGGCGTTCGAGTTCCGCCAGCTGCATCAGGCGCGCGTAGTCCTCAAGTATGCGGTCCGGTTCAGTTTTTAAAACTGCCACTTTCGACTTCATGCACGTCTCCGTGAACGTCTAAGATCCTGATGCCCGGCAAGGGCATGTACTAGAAGAATTGAAGACTTTCCTTTTTGTATTCCTTAGTGCTGAGCAAGAGACGATAATCCTGAATGCCCGTTTTCGCGACTATGGAACTGATCAGGCTATTACATTCGGCTTCACTCGCGCAATGAATCATGGCAAAAAGGTTATAAGGCCAATCCACTGACGTTGCTCGCTCGTAGCAATGGGTAATCTCCGGGTACGAGGCCAGAAGCGCTCCGATTTCGTCCACGCGATCCACCGGAACGTTCCACACAGTCATGACATTATAACTGCGCCCAACCTGCTGATGGCGAAGCACAGCGCCAATGCGCCGGATTACCCCATCGCGCTTCCACTCTTGAATCTTCTCGATCACTGCTTGCTCGGCAATACCAATCGCTTCCGCAACTGCCGCATAGGGGGTCAGCATAAGCGGCAGATCGCTTTGCAGCTCATGAATCAGGCGCTTATCTTGTAGTGAAAGCATCGTATGGTCTCAGAGCTCGAAGTTAACTCGAATCTTAAACGTCTTACGTGCTGGGAGAACCAAGACTTCGTCAATGCCGGTGCGCTCACGAATCTCAGCGATGGTCCTGGTCAACGCCTCTTGCGACTCTGCTGCCAGGGTAAACCAGAGGTTGTAGTGATGCGTTCGCTTGTAGTTATGGCTGACCCCACGATAGGTGCTGATCTCCTCAGCCACAGCGTCAATGCGCTCCTCAGGCACTCGCATTGCAATCAGGGTGCTGGCAAAGCCGAGATGCTGCGTATCGAACACCGCGCCGAGCCGCTTAATTGTTCCATTGGCTTTGAGTCGTCTGACGCGCTGAAGCAGCTCCTGTTCCTCACACGATAGCTGCTGTGCCAGTTCAGCGTACGGCCGCGGGCAAACCGGGAAATCTTGCTGAATTACATTCAGCAACGCTTTATCAAGCGAATTTAGCCCTGCATTCTTCATCGTTGACATACTAATTTCAAATGTTATTGGCCACCCAAGGGGATGTCAACTGGATTGTCCGGCCATGCTTAAAGTCTTTTCTTTTATCCGAATGGCGCTGTAGGGGCAATTCATGAATTGCCCCTACTTTTAACTGCCCAATCGATCCCCCACCAGCCACTGTCGGCACATGTCGACTGTTGTAGGGGCGAGGTCTCCTCGCCCAGAACCGGGGAAACCCCTCCCCCACCACCTTTCATTCAAAGCATGGGCGCCCTGCATGCGTAGTGCGATATAAATTATTGACGTTGCCGGAATATTGGCCGTATCATATGTACTGATACGTTAAACAGGGCTAGCCCATGACGTATTAATTCGTGTGAATAACATGGTGACTGCTACGGAAAAAAAACTCCTGATGAAGGGCAACGAAGCGGTTGGCGAAGGCGCGATGATCGCCGGTTGTCGCCACTATTTCGGGTATCCAATTACACCGCAGAACGAGCTGACAGCTTATATGTCGCGGCGTATGATGGACGTTGGCGGCACCTTCATTCAGAGCGAAAGCGAGCTGGCTGCGATCAACATGGTGCTTGGCGCTGCCGCAGCTGGCGCACGTGCCATGACTAGCTCGTCGAGTCCAGGCATCAGTCTTATGCAGGAGGGTATTTCATATATGGCCGGCCAGCAGTTACCCGCAGTGATTGTGAACGTGGCGCGCGGCGGGCCAGGGCTGGGAAGTATTGGCCCCGCGCAATCAGACTATTTTCAGGCTGTAAGAAGCGGAGGCCATGGCGATTATCACTGCCTGGTGCTGGCTCCTTCGACCGTGCAGGAAATGATGGATTTCACAATTCTGGCGTTTGATCTTGCAGATCGTTATCGGAATCCTGCATTGGTTCTCACGGACGGACTGCTGGGTCAGATGATGGAGCCTGTGGTGCTGAGGCAGCCAGATCAGCGCAAACCTATTGACAAGCCCTGGGCTCTGACTGGCTGCAAAGGGCGCGGCCCGCGTGAAATCAAATCACTCTACCTGGATCTTGACCTACACGAGGCATTTAATCAATGCCTGCAAGAAAAATATGCACGGATAACCCAGGCCGAACGTCGGTGCGAGCACTTTATGACCGATGGGGCAAAGGTTCTGCTCGTCGCTTATGGAATCGCAGCGCGTATCTGTAAAGCAGCGGTTGTCACTGCTCGCTCAAACGGCCAGGCAGTCGGCCTGTTTCGTCCCATCACTCTGTTTCCGTATCCAACGCCTGAGCTTCAGCAAGCGGCGAGGGGCATCCAGGCAGTCCTGGTAGTTGAGATGAGCTGCGGGCAGATGGTTGAAGACGTTCGGCTCGCACTGGGTAGTACGGTTCCGGTTTCCTTTTACGGCCGAAGTGGGGGAAACGTCGTGGTCACCGAAGACGTACTTGCGCAGGTACAAGAATTACTTTGATATGGATGGGGTAAGGCCATTTTGGGAAAGCCCCTCGGTCTAGCCTGAAGGAGGCAGTATGAAAACTGTCTTTGCACGGCCTGAGAGTATGAAGTCCACGCCCATGCACTATTGTTCAGGATGCGGCCACGGAATTGTGCATCGCCTGATAGCTGAAGTGATTGATGAGCTGGGTATACGCGAGCGCACAGTTTGCGTGGCGCCAGTCGGGTGTGCCGTAACAGCGTATAACTATTTTAATTTTGACGTCTGCGAGGCGCCGCATGGCCGCACGCCCTGCGTGGCTACCGGGATAAAGCGTGTGCATCCGGGCAACCTTGTTTTCTCGTATCAGGGAGATGGGGATCTGGCAGCGATCGGCACCGCTGAGATTATTCACAGTGCAAATCGCGGCGAGCTTATTACGGCAATTTTTGTCAACAATGGCACATATGGCATGACAGGAGGCCAGATGGCCCCAACCACCTTGCTTAAGCAGAAAACCGCTACTACTCACATGGGACGAGATGCCAAGCTGGCGGGCTATCCTATAAAAATTTCCGAGATGCTCGCTGTTACCCCGGGCAGCGCATATATTGTCCGTGGCAGTGTCCATTCACCCAAGAACATTCTTAAAGCGAAGAGATACATTCGCACCGCGTTTCAGACCCAGCTGGATGGTCTCGGCTTCTCTCTGGTGGAAGTCCTCTCTTCCTGTCCGGTCAACTGGCGCATCACGCCAACTCAGTCAAATCGTTACATTGACGAGGTCGTCACCAAGGAATATCCCCTCGGAATTATTAAAGATGTTAGTAAACCGGCAGACGCCACGTGAGACAAAAGAACTAGCTCGCCTCACCGACTTCTTACTCGCTCCTCCTGCGTGCATTGAATGAAGTTGGGGACTGCCTTTAGTAGAGCCACAGAGGCACAGAGACACAGAGATCCTCAAAGAGGGAGAAATTGTAGAATGAAAGTTTCAAATATCAACGTTTAAATTTGCATTTTGCAATTTACAATTTACAATTCAGTATCCTTTATCTCTGTGTCTCTGTGGCCATTTTTAAAATAGGCCAAAGGGAAAAATGGCGGAGGGGGAAAATACTGTGATTTGTGGCGTTGATCTTGGAAGCCGCATGGTCAAGATTGTCCTGAAGTGCGATGATGGAAGCTACAACTTCCACTCGTTCGATACGATATCCTTCTACCGTAAGTACGGAAGATTGACTGGTGGGAAGCTCGCTATTGACCTGGCACGGCTTGGCCTGCCGCGTTTTGACAAGCTTCTGGCAACCGGATATGGCCGATATGCGATGCAGTTGAGCGGAGCAGAAATTCTTGCCGAGCCCAAAGCCCATACACTGGGCGCTATTGTCGAGACTGGGCTGCGAGATTTCACACTGATTGATATTGGTGGACAGGACACGAAGGTCGTCAAGATGGTCCAGGGCAGGATGATTGATTTTCAGACGAATGATAAGTGCGCGGCCAGCAGTGGTCGCTATCTGGAAAACATGGCTGCAGCTCTGGACATCTCGCTTGACGAAATGGGTCAGCACTCTAAAGACCCTGCCATACTGAGCTCGACGTGCGCGGTGTTTGGAGAATCGGAAGTCATTGGCTGCCTGGCCGAGGGCAAACCAATCGAGAGGATTTGCGCGGGTGTGAATTACTCTGTGGTGAGGCGCGTGATGCCTGATGTGCGGCGCATGCAAAGTGCACACTACATCTTGAGCGGTGGCGTTGCCCGCAACAACGCTGTACAACGCTTGCTCGAGCAGGAGCTACAGGCTAAAGTCATCGTGCCTCAGAACCATCTCTTCCTGGGCGCTATAGGGTGTTGTAACGCCGAGTAAACTGAGCGTTGGCTGCGATTAATGGTAGGGGTTTGATTAATCAAACCCCTACACATTGCATGTATTTTGATGTAACATTAAGCCGTTGAAAGGATAGTGCGATGAAAAAGACTATATTGGTAGCTTTGTTTCTTATCGTTTGTATTATGGGAAACCAGGTGCCCGCACAAACCGAGAGGCACGATGCAGCTGTTTTCTTAGATGATAAGGATGAATTTTTAGAGTCCATGAAAAAAAGTGCTGATGAACTCAGCAAGAAAGAAGAGGAAAAGATAAAAAAGCTAAAAATGGATTTCACCGGGGTGAACATTCCCGTCTCGGTGAATGAATTTCATAAATCCTGGTATAGTGAGCCAATTTCGCAAGGTATGACCGGTACGTGCTGGAGTTTCTCGTCAACGTCACTTTTTGAGTCAGAAATCTACCGACTTACTCAAAGACAGATTAAACTTTCCGAGATGTACAGTGTCTATTGGGAGTATGTTGAGAAGGCACGGCGTTTCGTACGAGAGAGAGGTGATTCTGTATTCAGCAAAGGCTCGCAACCTAACGCAACAAAGCGGATTTGGGAAAAGTATGGAGTTGTCCCTCAAGAATTCTATAAATCAATGAACCCCGAGCAAAAATTTCACGATCTTAGGAAAATGTATTCCGAAATGGAAAATTACCTGGAGTCGGTAAAAGAGCGAAATGCGTGGAACGAAGAGGCTGTACTAGCCACCATAAAATCAATAATGAATAACTACATGGGCAAGCCCCCGGCAACGATTCGTATTGATGGCAAAGAAATGACCCCTAAAGAGTATTTTGAGAATATCCTGCAATTGAATTTATATGATTACATTGACGTGATGTCGTTAAAAGAAAAACCCTATTACGAAAAGGTAGAGTATGAAGTTAGGGACAATTGGTGGCACAGCAAAGAGTATTATAATGTGCGGTTGGATGATTTTATGAAGATCATAAAGAAGGCCGTCCGCGAAGGGTATACGGTTTGTATTGTCGGCGATACCTCCGAGCCTGGATATTATGGAAAGCTAGATGTGGCGATGGTTGCAACATTTGATATCCCCGCGGATTATATTGATGAGCATGCACGGCAATTTCGCTTCAGCAATGACAGCACAACGGATGATCATGCGATTCATCTTGTCGGATACTTAGAAAAAGACGGAAAAGATTGGTACCTGATTAAAGATTCCGGAAGCAGCGCTCAAAACGGAAAACATAAAGGCTATTTTTTCTATCATGAAGATTATGTAAAATTAAAGATGATGAATTTCCTGGTGCATAAAGATGTTGTGAAAGAGATCGTGGGAAGAAGTATTCAATAAATAAGCTACACGTCTTCTTATATAATTTGCGAATTTTATCTCTCAATGGAATCGGGAAGTCTTTGAATATGGGTTTGCATGAGATCATGAAGGTTCTTTTTCTTAGACCTAGCAAAACACTAAGCCTGTTGACGGCGATTTTCTTAGCCTTATCGTGCTTATGTGCCTGGGCAGAATCACGTGCGATCTTCATGGATGGACGATACGATGATTGGCAGGGACTGGCTCCTTTATATCAGGACGCCAGCGGTGACCAGGGCGGTGGTGATATTGATTTCGGTAAAATTTGGATTTGCAACGACTCGGAACGGCTGTTCATTCGTTTTGAACTTGGCTCGGAGCATAACCTCCAGAGAGAAAACAGCATCTATCTCTACATTGACTCTGATAATAACTCAGCCACCGGATATTCTATTAATGGCATCGGCGCCGACTTCAGCATTGCTTTTGGCGAGCGCCAGGGACGGCTGCATAATTCCGGCATAACACTTTTTAGGTTGAACCAGATCGGTATGATTCAGTCACCCACCGTCTCCGCAACTGAATTTGAAATCGCCCTCTCCAGAAATGCTACTTATTACGGCACGCCATTTTTCCGTGCAGATACCATTAAACTTCAGCTTGTGAATAACATTGCAGGAGCTCACGACCAAGCACCTGATTCCGGACAGACGCTGTCATACACGTTTGACGAAACATCTGTGCCTCCTTATGACCCAATTCCGCTCGGTAAAGAAGATGATGCAGACATCCGAGTGCTGACCTACAATGTTTTAAGCGATGGGCTATTTTTGCGCACTAGTAGCTTTGGCCGAATTCTCCAGGCTCTTCAGCCGGATATTATTAACTTTCAGGAAATTTATGACCATTCAGCCAGCGAAACAGCTACAGTCATAGAAACAATTCTTCCCTCAGGGCCTGGTGAACAGTGGTACGCATCCGACGCTTTTGACTGTGTGACGGTCAGCAGGTATCCCATAGCAAGGCGTTGGGAAATTGAGACGAATCTCGCCGTCCTGATCAACCTCCCTGATGGTAATTATCCAAAAGACCTCTTTATTATCAATTCACATCTGCCGGCTGGCGATAACGACATACAGCGGCAGCAAGAATGTGATTCTATTATGGCTTTCGTCAGGGATTTTGAAACCGCTGGTGGGATATACGACCTGCCGTCTGATACTCCGGTTGTGCACCTGGGTGACATGAACCTTGTCGGCTACGCGCAGCAACTTACCACGCTTCTTACTGGCGATATCGTTGACGAGGCGAGCTATGGCCCTGACTTCTCTCCGGATTGGGATGGAAGTTCCCTTACTGATGTCCTTGCTTATCATACCGCTGCACGAGACTCTTATACCTGGCGCAGAGATACCAGCAGCTTTACTCCGGGCCGACTCGATTACATTATCTTCACGGACAGCGTTGTTGAAGTACGGCGCAATTTTGCGCTGTGGACCGAGACGATGTCGCCTGGAGACTTGGCTGCCTATGGCCTGCAAGCCAGCGATACGCGCAATGCTTCAGACCATTCCCTCGTAGTGGCGGATTTCCGCTTTCCTACCCCTACACCAACTCCGACACCGTCTCCGACGCCGACTCTCACCCCAACTGCAACACCGACGCCCACACCCTCACCAACGCCCTGGCAGATTGTGTTTGACTTTGTCCCGGATCGCGAGGAGTGGACCAGCGGTAGCGCGCCGGTTGCCTTTAGTGTGCCTGGCTTCTCCTGGGCACCTGACTACCTGAAGATTACCTCATCAACGAATACGAATACGTTCGGCTTCTGGCAGAGTCCCCAGGATGCAGTTCCTGCCGATGCGGACTATCTCTATCGCGCACGGTTCAATGTCTCGACTGATATAACGGATCAATCACTGGTTCCCCAGATACGTCTTCGTGCAAACTCGCTCAACCTGCAGCAGTATGATGTTCTCTCGATCGAGAGCGCGGGTGCCGGCGGTGCGTCTCCCGCCGCGTCGGGCACGGATTACGACCTCTACTTTGTGCCACCAGCAAATGATCCCGCTGCCATGCTTGCGTTCGACCTGCTTAACTTTAATCCTGACGATGCGGCAACGGCAGAACTTTCGCTGGA
>JAUWMI010000063.1 GCA_030613245.1 Candidatus Sumerlaeota bacterium | reverse complement strand
ACTATGAAATTGAGCTTCTTCAGTTCGTCTTTCTGCACACGACTTAGGTGGCCATAGAAAGAGACCAGACCATTCTCGTGTTCGATCACCACCAGATTCCCATATCCTCCCTCATCGTTATCTATCCGAACAACTTTCCCCTTTGCTGTGCTATACACGTTATCGCCAAGATTGCCCAGAATATCAATCCCTTCGTGAAATTTCGGACGGTTCTGCCGGTCACTCCGCGTGGGGCCGTAATTGCCGACGTCGGGATTGAAGGCGTTTGCTCGCAGGAATGTTTGTGGGTCTTTCTTGTCAGTTGGAAAGTCAAATGCCTTTTCACGCGCAGATGTAGAAATCGCTTCTGTAGTTGATCTCTGTTCACCACAAGCTGCTGTAATGGTGATAAGCGCTGCCAGCGAGCATAGAAGAAACCGTTTCATCCGCATCTTGCATTTCTCCAGTCAGGAATTGGTGTATCAGGCTTATTTGCCTTAGACGATTGCGATGATCAGGTAAATCGTCACAGCAATCGACGCCGCAGTCAGAGCGTACGGAAGCTGAGTCCGGACGTGATCAATATGATCCGACGCGGATGCCATGGACGACACAATTGTTGTATCGGAAATTGGTGAACAGTGATCTCCAAACACGCCGCCACCAAGCACTGCGGCCAAAGTCATAGGCAAGCTCACGTCCATGATCGTTGCCATGGGGATTGCTATGGGAAGCATAATGGCAAATGTACCCCAGGATGTTCCAGTTGAAAACGCGATAAAGCAAGCAATAAGAAAAACCAGTGGCGGCACCAGATTCGGATGGACCCATTGCGACGCCACACCCGCCACATATGGCCCCGTGCCGAGCACCTTACACGTGCTCCCGATGCTGAATGCGAGAATCATCAGAATGGCCAGGGGCACAAGACCTCCGATGCCTTTCATCGTGAGATCCATAACCTCACGAAGCGTGAAGAATTTTTGCGCCAGATACATCCCACAGGCCACCGTAATAGCTGCAAGTACTGCCCAAAAAACTGCCGTTGATCCCGAACCTTCCATCAGATTGCCTTTTCCCGTTATGAGCAGGCCCACTGGCATCATCAGTACCATAGTGGCAATGGGTACAATCATATTTATGGGTCGCGGCGGCAGTCCGGGCTTGGTTTCAATTGCAATTACATCGGTGGAGATCATCGGCTCTGCGCCATCGCGCAATACTTTTCCTAGCTCGCGCGCCCGGTGCTCAGCTTTCGCCATAGGGCCGAAGTCGCGACCTGTTAGCACAATGTAGAGCACCATGGCTGCGGCTGCAATAGCGTAGAAGTTAAATGGAATAGCCGCTATCAACACGGCCACAGGCCGCGCTACATCTTCCTTTGCAAGCAGCCCGATAATATACGCTCCCCATGCATTGAGGGGAATAAGAATGCAGATCGGCGCAGACGTGGAGTCGCAGATGTATGCCAGTTTTTCGCGTGAGATCTTCAGCCGATCAAAAATCGGGCGCGACACAGATCCAACTACCAGACACGTTATACTTGACTCGACGAATACACACACACCAATCAGCCAAGCCATTAGTCCCGCTGTCTTTCGGCTTTTGACCAGACCGCGCTGGGTCATCATATTCACAAATCCCTCCATACCCCCAGAGCGCTGGGTAAGGGTGATCAGCGCACCTACCAGTGCACTGAACAGAATGACCCGCGTGCTTCCCGCATCGCTGAAGACGTTGATGCACGAATCCAACGCATCGCGCAGCCCTGCGATTGGATTCCAGCTTGCCAGTATCGTCCACCCGAACCAGATGCCAAAAAAGAGTGACAGGTAGACCTGCTTTGTCCAGATTGCCAGCACAATAGCCAGCACAGGAGGTAGTATCGAGAGCCAGCCCAGGTCTGTCATATTATTCTCCTGATATGATCTTCCCCGGATACTTACCCGTGGCGATTCTGTTTTCCAGTACGACCACGCCGTTCACTATGAGCGTGTGTAGCCCGCCGGGCAAAATGCGGTCGGCACTTCCTGCATTGGCTGCATTGACGATTGGGAACAGGGCAAGATCCGCACCATATCCCACACGGATCATACCTTTATTGCCCAATCCGCAGCTCCTTGCAGCTAGGGAGGTGAGCTTTTGAACCACTTGTGGCAACGTCAGCCCGGGTTGATCATGGCTGAGCCGCTCGACCATCTGCGAGAGGAACGCTTCACCTGCCTTGGGGCCAGGGATGTTAAAAAACAGTTTGTCTGCGGGAGCCAGGGAATGTGCCTGTTTGTTTTTAAGCGGATCAAATGCCATGGTAATGCGAGACGAGTCCTTAAGCACGCGTTGAATGAATTCGCGCAGTTCAGCATCATCTTCTGGTCTTGATGATCGGTGTTGTTGCGCGGGAGGATCGGCGATAAGATGAAGCGTATTTCGAGCCTTTGTTCCCCGATTCCTAAAGGCTAGCCAGATATTCATATCCGACGAAGGCGCATCTGCATTGACCGCGCGATCTGCGTCTGCAGTATCTCGGGCAGTTCCGAGAAGCGACAGCAGCGTTTGCCATGCAACTGGTCGAGGTGCCACAAACACGCCGCCGCGGCTGTGAAAGAAATTCTGTTCCTGCAAGGCCTGCAATGTTGGAACAGAGTCAAAGTAGTGCAGATTAAGCGGCAACATCGTGTCAGCCGAGACTTCCGACTTCTTCTTGGAAGCCTCACGTTCAGGCGGTGGCCCCTGGCACACAAGCGATGTAAAGCCTGTTTTAAGATACGAAAGCAACGCTGGCGTAGTTTGCAAATCAGACCAAGAGACCGAGGGGACAACGTTGATGAATCCCGGGGTTAATATGTAGCCATCTGCATGAATGGTCTGCTTGGCTTCTATAATGCTGAGGTCGCCCACATCTTGGATCCTGGCGCTATATGAAGGTTGGCTTGTTCCGGAGCGATACCGTACCGTAATGTTGATACCAACATCACCCTTGAATGGCGAAATCCCGGAGCCATCAATAATCGTTGCCCCACGAATGGCGAGATCAACCATATTCCTGCCAAACCCTGGCAGTGTATCGTAAAGCCCGGGACTTGCATCCTCATAAGAGCCGCTGGCAATCGCATGCACGGCAGTCAGCAAGGCCAGGCAGTGTAGCTTCACCACCATCGCGTCGTCGTCGGGCCCGCCGAGCCAGCCGCCCGATTCAATGAGAATGCTGCTGACGCCCCAGCGCATCATCGAGTCGCCAAATGCACGCGGCATATAGTCTGCTTCGTAACGGGCAATGTGGCCGTATGCGAAGGGCGACACTGCTTCGTAGATTCTACCAATTACCTTTTTTGCCCGAATTCTGGCCGGGTTGTCGTTGTCGTACTCGTCAAACAAACTTGCCTGAAGACTCAATGCCACGACTTTCTTAGTAGTCTTCACCGTGCGGCGTGGACCGTGGTCGTGAAGATTAAAACAGAACTTCGGGTGATACTTGAGGTAAAGACGCTTAAGTATCTGTCCCCCAGGGGTCTGCAGCAACTGCGCATCCCGGTTAATGTCCAGGCCCTGGGTGTTGCGCCGAGTGTCTTTTGCAGCACCATCAGGATTAACCATGGGGAAAATGATGAGCGTGGTGTTTTCCAGTATCGTGCGGGAGATCGGCGTCTCCGCAGCACTACACATGAAATTGATAAAGTCGAGCAACGCCGCAGTACATTTGGGTTCATCCCCGTGTTGTCCCGACCAAATAAGAACCGGTATGTCTCCCTTGCCAATCTTAACGAGATAAAGTGTTTTGCCTTTAACAGATTTGCCGATTTCCTCGAGCGATACAATCGCAGGATACGATTCGTTCAGTTGCTTAAGTGTTGTTATCAGGAAATCATAGGTGATTTGTTGGGCGTGAGTGGGGGAGAGGCGAAATTGAGAGTAGGAGTTCCAGAAAATCCACGGGTCAAAAGATGCAGATGGTGAGGATGGCGTGGGCGCGGCCTTAATGGCCGGAGTACAAAGAAGGCCACAGATCAAGAGAACTGCCAGGGGAATCGGATTGATTTTAGACCGGGTTGCTAGGAGCACTCACACCCCTCGCATGGGAATGCGCTCTCAAAGGGAGCTAATAGCCTAACGTTAGGTTACTAATTGCGTGAGCGCTGGGGAATGTCAAGCGGATATTACAAGCAGCCACGTCGCTCGGGCAGAAGCAAAATCCTCGTTTCGATCCTCAAGCAACGTATCCCACTATCCTTCGTTACCCTCGCCACCAGGCATTATCTTAACGTCGGATCGCCAGCGCGACCGAAAGCCGCGCAGATCAAATTGGACATAGGGTGTATCAGGCAGCACTGGATCCTTGAACGAACCATATACTCCCACGCCGCCATACTCGCGCGTCTGGCGCTCTATCTGTTCGATAATATTTGCCAGCACGTCTGCATCCTGAATATCAATGATGCCGTCGCCGTTCAAATCATCCATCCGATTATCACCATCTGCGTCAACAATGAAGGCCACGGCGTCGCCATACATATAGCGGGTAAATTTCGCCAGGACGAGGCCCTTGAGGCGCAAGCGCTGGAGCTCATTTGGCGAGATGAAGGCACGCAGAATTTTGATGTTTTCCCCTGGAATTCCCTGCTGGCTCAGGCGTGACGCTACGCCCTCCAATCGCTTCAGCGCCCTCAGGTCGAGTGCAATAAAGTGTGTCTGGCCCTTATCTGATAGCGGTGAAAAATCACCCAGACGGAAATGCTCGGAAATGTGAAGCGCGCTTGTCTCCGGCGTTACTTTGATGAAGTATTCTGGTGGATGGTAATGCTCGCGGTGTTGAGCGATATAGGCCTTGACGGTTAGCGATTCCTCGTCCGGGTAGATGCCGATGGGATAGCCCTCAATAATGCCCTTGCCTGAGCGATCGAAAGGATAGGGTATGAGAAAGTACATGCTGAAATCACCCTGGTAGCGGGTGACTTCGCGCTGAGCGGTTGCCGAAATTTTTCCCGTTGTCTGATATTGGCGCTCCTCAGTAAATCGCACGTCAATGCGCGGGTTGCCCGGCTCTTCGGGTGCTCGCCACACAATGCCGCGATCCATTGCCTTCACCAGGCTTCCTCCAGTTAACGTCCACGTGAGATGTTGGAGGTTCGTTACGTCGCAGGTGGTGACATCTGGAGTAGCGGCCACGGATGAAGGCTGGATTTTCAGCGATGCAGGGGGACCGGCAACTAGAAGCTCAATGTTGAGTTCTTTACCAGGCGCTGTAATATGGGCCATTTGAGAGCGCGAATATTCCGCGCCGTTTACTCTGGCAGCCAAAGCCACTTGTGTCACACCCTGCTGCGGCGGAGTAACCTCGGCCGTTATAACTATTGGGGAACTTCGCTCGTCAGCCTGTTGAACCTGGGCCACTACGTCCATACCAGGCGCAAGAAATGCACATAATCCAAGGATAAGAATGATGTACAACAACAACGTGGGTATGCGTACTTGTCCGGTAAGTCCGTTCATGGTTCTTCTCCTCTCCACTTTATGATTGGGCCAATTCTTTAGCCCGTTCAGTTGCACGCTTTACTGCCGCGCTGATCACATCTCTGTAATTAGCCTTATCCAGAACCTGCAAGCCAGCGAACGTTGTTCCGCCAGGCGAGGTCACGGCCTCGCGCAACTGCGCAGGCGTCTGCGGTAACTCGCTGGCCATGCGTGCAGCTCCTAACACCATCTGCTTGACCAGCTGGTCAGCATCTGCCGGCTTCAAGCCCAATTCAACACCTGCCTTAATAAGACTTTCGATCATAAGAAAAATATAGGCAGGCCCGCTGCCCGTAAGACCCGTTACTGCATCCAGGAGCGATTCATCGAGCGTAACCGCTACCCCAACGGCCTGAAACATCCGCACGGCAAACGTCAGATCATCTGGCGTGGCATACTTGCCGCGTGCAAGTGCCGATGCGCCACATTTAATCAGCGCCGGCGTATTGGGCATGATGCGAATGACGCGTGGTTGATTGCCCAAGGCAGCTTCAATGCGCGCGGTAGGAATACCGGCAGCTATAGAAATAAAAAAATGTTTTGCGGATGTGACTGATGCGATTTCTGACAGCACGTCGTCCATGTTCTGCGGCTTCACAGCAAGTACCACGACGTTGCAACGCCGTAGAACCTCTGGATTCGACGCGGTGGTCTGAATATGTAACTCCGCTTGAAGCACGGCCAGTTTCTCAGCCGCAACATCTGCCGCCCACACGCTCTGCGGAGACGTAATGTGCGCATCGAGAACGCCCCGCATCAATGCCGCACCCATATTGCCTGCGCCGATAAATCCTATCGCTGGTTGAGATTTCATGTTTCACCCATTTGCAATACCATTATAGGAGTAAGATCCTTCGTCGCTTCGCTCCTCAGGATGAGCAGTCGGCGTTATAGAAAACTCCCCGACTGCTCACTTAACTATGAGACTAGTACACCATCACAGGAGATATGAGGTTTAAAATGACTTCCAAATTGCTCCTATTTGAATATTCTTCTGTCAAGATTTCAGAAGATGTAGGGGCGTTTAATTAAACGCCCCTACGTAGTAGCTGACTGTACTGAATCTGACAGGTAGAATTACTTGCTTCACTCTGAGCTTGTCGAAGGGCATATCCATCAAATCTTGGGTGATGATGTACTAGTCAAACACAGCGCTTCCTATGCGGAGTAGATTCGCGCCTTCCTCGATAGCCACACGGTAGTCATTGGTCATTCCCATCGATAGGTATCGCATTTCCACACCAGGAATTTGTGCAGCCGCGAGCGTATCGAATATCTGCCTGAGGCGACGAAAATGAGGCCGCACTTCCTCCGGATCTTCAGTTAATGGCGCAATAGTCATAAGTCCCTTTACACGCAGCCGGGGCAATGCAGCAAGCTCTTTCACAAACGCTCGGGTCTCCTCAGCTGGAATGCCGAATTTCGTCTCTTCGCTTGCCACATTGACTTGTACGAGCACCTCCACCGAGCGGTCTGTTGCCTCGGCAATCTTTTGAATCTCGTGTGCCAGCCGCGAGCTATCAACAGATTGAATTATCTCGAAGAGTTGAAGCGCGTCTTTCACCTTGTTGCGCTGTAAGTGACCGACCATGTGCCAGTGGAGTGTTGTGGGGAGCAAAGGAATTTTCGGCTTCGCTTCTTGTACTCGATTTTCACCCAGCAGAAATTCCCCGCACTCCAGCAGCTGTTGAATCTGTTCAATAGTTCGGTTCTTCGTGACCACCAGCAGCGTGACATCATTAGCATTGCGACCAACGCGTTCTGCGGTTTCGCTGATCGCCGCTTGAAGATGCGCTATATTGTCCTTGATTGTTCCCATTTTGTCGTTGCGTAGATTGTGACCGATACTGTAAATACCTAGATATCATGGTGCGGAAAAGTTGCAATAAAAAAATACTCGACGATGTTCTCACCAGATACGTGCTCTCTGCAGAACGGCCTGGCCGCTACACGAATGGAGAGGTCAACGTCGTTAAAAAAACAGCGCAGAGCGTTATGGTAAGAATTGCGCTGGCATTTCCGGATCTCTACGACGTCGGGATGTCGTACCATGGCTTTAAGATTCTTTACGAGCGCATCAATGCCATTGAGAGATTCGCTGCTGAGCGCGTATTTGCTCCATGGATTGATTTTGAAACGATAATGCGCGAGCACGGAATTCCGCTGCGAACACTTGAGAGCAACCTTCCACTTGATACGTGCGACATCATTGGCTTCACGTTGCAACATGAATTGACCTATACAAACGTATTAAACATGATCTCACTGGCAGGATTAGATACTGATTCTGCGCAGCGTGAAGCGCCACTTCCTCTGATCGTTGCTGGTGGGTGCGGTACGTTTTCACCCGAGCCACTTGCGCCGTTTATTGATTGCTTCGTGCTCGGTGATGGAGAAGAGGTGGTGCTCGAAATAATGCACGCGGTTGAGGAATTCAAACGAAGTGGCGCGCGAGAGAAACGCGAGTTACTTCGAAATCTGGCGCGCATTCCGGGAGTTTATGTGCCCGACTTCTACGAGTGCCAGTATGACGCCAGTGGTCGGGTCACGAATGTTACGCCGCGCGAGCCTGCAGCGCCTCCAGTAGTCCAGAAGCGCGTTTTCGATCTGACGAGCGACCTGGGAAGCGTTCGGCCAGTAGTGCCGCTCCTGCGCATTATTCACGATCGCTTCGCGGTTGAGATTAAGCGTGGATGCAGCTGCGGGTGTCGGTTCTGCCAGGCCGGAATGATTCATAGGCCGCTGCGGGAGCGGCCGCCAGAGCAGATTCTTGAGATTTGTCGCCAGGGACTGGCAAATACAGGCTACCAGGAAATTGCCTTGCTCTCGTTGAGCAGCGCAGATTATTCCTGCTTGGGCCCGCTGGTGAATCGCTTATTACAGGAGTTCGGCCGCGCGCATGTCGGGCTGTCGCTTCCTTCTCTACGCCCGAGCGACTTTGACGTTGCGATCGCCAGAGCAATCCAGTCCGTACGCAAAACAGGGCTCACTTTCGCTCCTGAAGCAGGCACCGAACGCCTGCGCACCGTAATCAATAAGAGCTTTCAGCAGGATGACTTCGTTGAGCTCTGCGCTCACGTTTTTGGTCAAGGGTGGCACACCCTGAAGCTCTATTTTATGATCGGACTTCCAACTGAGACGTACGAAGATCTCGATGGCATGATTGCGTTGATCAAGGCCATTGAGGCCAAAGGGAGGGCCATCTGGCGAAGACGATGCACGCTTAACGTCACGCTCGGCCCATTTGTGCCCAAGCCACACACGCCATTTCAATGGGAGGCACAGCTCTTGGCCGAGGAGTTGCGCAAACGGTTCGAGTACGTTGCATCTCGAGTGCGCTCGCGTTGCGTTGACGTTAAGGCCGCATCAATTGATGCTAGCGTGCTGGAGGGCGCGCTGAGCAGAGGCGATCGCCGCCTGGCCGCTGTTCTTAAAAGTGCCTGGAATCTTGGGTGTCGCTTTGACAGTTGGGGCGAGCATCTGAACATAAAAAAGTGGCAACAGGCGTTTGCTACGCACGGGCTAGACCCTGCCTGGTACGCTCATCGCCAGCGCGATGAGCATGAACATTTCCCGTGGGATCACCTGGATACGTTGGTGGAGAAAGCATTTCTGTGGCGCGAACGCGAGCGGGCACTCCAAGGGATTGACACGCCGGATTGCACAAGAGCAGGGTGTCGAGGATGCCGGGTTTGTCGAGATGCTATTCAGCCAGCGCATGCATCTGAACAGGAACTAAGCCAAGCTGCACTGGAATTCCCCGCTGCCATGAATCTGCCACACCGGTCTGATGAAGCGGCCCAGCAGCGTATTCGATTTCGCTTTACCAAACAAGGAGCGCTGCGGTTTATTTCTCACCTGGATCTGGCAAAAGTGGTCAAACACGTGCTGGCAAAGTCGCAACTCGCTGTGGCCTATACCAAAGGATTCAATCCGCAGCCACGCCTCCAATTCGCTTCACCGCTCGCTCTGGGTTACGAAAGCGATGGCGAATTGATGGATGTATTTTTTGCTAAACCGTATAATCCTCATGAGGTTCTCGAGACACTCAACATGCACACCCTTCCAGGCTTGCGCCTGCTTGCCGCCTTGCCGGTATTTCTCAACAGCCCATCGCTTGGGGCGACGATTCATACAGCGAGTTATGTGGTGATTGTCCATGAAAAAACGGTTGATATTTCCTCCTTAGCTGTTAAAGAGCGAATCGCAGCCTTTCGCGAGAGTGCGCAGCTTAAGTTTCAATTCAAAAAACAAAACAGGATCGTTTGGCGGGACTTGAAAAGATCCATCCGCGATATCCATTTTCGGACACCCGATAGTGGTATGCAATTCGAAATACGGCTAGCACTTCAATCTCCAGATTATATTGACCCCCTGATTGCCCTTTCAGGAGTGCTTGGTGTGAGAATAACGCTGAGCGACGTGCTGGAAGTGCGGCGGACGCGACTGGATGTGAAATAGTATGGAGCAGTTCTCCGACATTACGGCTATTATCCTGGCTGCTGGAGAATCCACGCGTATTGGCTCGCCAAAACTGTTTCTTACCATTGGCGATAAAACATTTGTGGAAATAATTGTGGAACGCCTCCAGACTGCGGGTGTTCACAATGTGGTAGTTGTGTTTAATCATGCGCATCGTAATCAGCTCAAGGAAATCTCCCTTCCCGATTGCAGTTTTATTGTCAATACGCGGCCTGACCTTGGCCAACTTTATTCTTTTCAGCTCGCGCTTCGTGCCCTACCCTCAGGAACCCGAGCCGCATTGCTCTGTCTGGTTGATCACCCATGTGTGTGCACCGAGACCTACCGGCTTCTGGCAGCGGAATCTGCCGAGTCGCCGCAAAAGATTCTAATCCCTACTTTCCGTGGCCGCAAGGGCCATCCAGCAGTTTTTCCAAGATTGCTGTTCCAGGAACTCCTGCACACACCTCTCGGCCTTGGTGCACACTCTGTTGTTAAAGAACATTCTGACCTGGTCTTGCTCGTGCCTGTTCGTGATGAAGGAGTAGTGCTGGATATAGACACGCGGCAGGAGTATCTACGGATAAAGGATGGTTAGGAAGAAATAATCGAAAGACACAGTGATGGCGTTTGCTCTAGTCTTCGAGCTCGTCGCGAATGAAGCGGTAGTGCTGGCGAACAGCGGCCAGTTTCGCCTGAACCTCTTTTAACCGTGTAGTGGTCTTTTCCAGATGTGAGGCGAGGCGGACTGCAAGATGGTAGCCCAGCTCGGGTGCAACACGCAAGAATTCGCCGAATTGGTTCTCTTTGATCTCGAGAAGAGTTGTTGGCTCCAGCGCGCGGATAGTCGCTGTGCGTGGCACTTTCAGAAGCGTTGACATCTCGCCGATGAACGTCCCGGGCTTTTCAATAACTGTAATCTGTCGGCCAGCCTTCAGCACTTCCAATTTCCCTTTCAACAAAAGGTAAGTCTCCTTCGTACGATCCTCTTCGTAAAAGAGCACGTCCAGCTCACCAAGGATCCGTGGCTGCAACGCGATGTCATTGCGTGAAAGAAGCAAACGGAGCAGCGCTGGATCATCAATCTCGCGCTCCAGCAGATCGCTGATTGCCACCTGAGCTTTCGGCTTCGACGGCTCGGGTTTTTTGGTAATGCAGAACGTTCCGGCAGCTAGTTTTTCCAGATCTTCAATCAATTCCGCCGGCGAGCTGTAGCGCTTTGCCTTCTCACGCTCGCACATCTTCATGATAACGTATGACACTTCATCTGACAGGTTGGGGTTCCGTGTTTTTGGTGAAGGAATGGGATCCGTGATTTTCTTGGTGAGGAGAAGCGAAGTATCGAGGTCTGCAAAGGGCGGCTCGCCAGTCACAAGATGATAAAACGTGATGCCAAGGGAATAGATATCGCTGCGTGTATCAATTGCGGTCTCGCCTTGCGCCTGCTCAGGTGAGATATACAAAGGCGTGCCCAGAATCGTCCCATGGCTGGTGCTTGTACGGTCAATCTCCTCCTTTGCCAGGCCGAAGTCCATCAACTTGATTCTGTTTTCAGGCGTGATCACGATATTGCTTGGTTTGATATCTCGGTGGATAATTTTAAGCTGCTGCGCTGCATCGAGGGCTCTGGCGACTTCCAACATAATGCGTATGGCTTCCTGCTCAGAGAAAACTCTCTGCTTTTTCAACAGATGATCGAGCGGATGTCCTTTGACGAACTCCATAACAAAGTAATAGTGTCCCTGGCAAAGGCCATACTCATGGCCAGCTACAATGTTTGGGTGGTTCAGCCGCTTGGTGAGCTCGGCTTCTCGCGTGAGCCGATGCAGATGGTCCTTGTTGTGCGAATAGAATGGATAGAGAACTTTGATGGCAACAAGGGCACCGGTCTGTATATTACGGGCAGCATAGACTACGCCTGTGGCGCCTTTACCAATCTCACTGAGTATGGTGTAGCCACGGATAGAATCGGGCTTGAACGCATCATAGCGCGTTATATTATTCATGTCGAATGCTTCAGGCATCATTCCCGCCTGCTTGTGTATTTCGATAGCGGATTTGACACTGCCTGTTTTATAGGGAAAAGGCGGCGACCAGGTCAAGGAGATTCCGAAGTACGCGAAGGCGAAACAGAACTGTGCGGACGATGCTCAAACTGCTCCCAATCGCCAATTCGCGACGGTGCGCCGGTTGTCGTGAACATCCCATCAGGCGATTGAGTCGCGCGCCTGCCAAGATCGGTCGCTGTAATGCGATAGTGGTAGGTTGTGCCAGGCAAAAGCCCCTCAATGAGCATGGTATGTGACAGGTTCGGAATTTTGTCGAGCGGAGTGGCTGATCCGTACTGATCGTCAGTTCCGTATTCAATCTGACCCCAGCTTGCTCGGTCGGTGTCCCAGCTTACGCGTGCCGACGTATCGGTAATAGCGCTAACTTGAGTGTTGGAAATAATCGTGCTGCTCGCATCGTCCCATTCATTGATGGCCCATTGCATAAGCAAAAGTGCGCCTGGAATGTTCTCCTCCACAGCAGGTTCAATTGCAGATTCCGGTGGCACAAATCCCGGAGGATTGGTGGCCGGCGGCAGCTCGATCGTGAAACAGGGCACGCCGATCTCCGCATTACACCAGTCCACAGTTGTTCCTCCGCCTGTATACGACAGGCTATCTGCCCACTGATCCCGTAGATATCCGGAGCCATTCACGGCTTCAATTGCCGCTTCCATTGGCGCGGCCAGCCCGTCGAGAAACGCCTGGTTGGGCGCATCCGTGTACGTATATGCCCAGGCGTACAGGATGTCCTGTCCGTAGGAGTGATAGTTAATCACGCCGACAATCCTCGGGTGCGTATCAACGAAATTCTTGAGCGCCAGCGTCTCCTGTTCTGAAAAGGGATATGGACCGCGATAGGTGTTTGAGCCAGGCGATGTGCTGGAACCCCCGGTTTCCCATTTGTAGGAAAAGTTTCTGTTAAGATCAACGCCGACCGTTATGCCGTCGTCATTCGGCTTGCGATTCTTGCGCCATAGCCGATACGTTGTTACGCAGTAGCTATGCCCATCCGGATTTATCATGGGGAAAATATAGATCTCGCTGGAGTCAACGATCTGCTGGACGGTTGTATTGGTCGTATACTGCTCAACCAGAAAATTTACGAGGCCTGTGGATACTTCCACAGATATCCACTCACGTGCATGCTGACAGCCAAGGATCACGATGATCGGCTCACCTGGATCGTCGTACGTCACATTGTCGCTGATCTTCAGGCCTGCGATGTTTCGTCCCTCATGAGTGGTTCCGATAGTAACTGACGCTGCAATGTCCGAATAACTGGTTTCAAGATTCTCAAGCACGGTGAGTAGCTCATCGTATGTATGAAATAATCCTGCGTCAGCTGGCAGAGCAAGCGGTAGATCAAGCGATTGATAGACACTCTTCCGGTCAGGGTAGAGTACACGATAGGAAATGCCACTTGTATCAAGTTGAGTGAGCTCCTCGACACTCCAGAGATAGACAGTCGCCTTGCCGTCCTTCACCTCCCAGATATCAAGCCCTAGATTAACCAGGAGCTGAAGATCTGCGGGGCTCGGCACCATAACTTCAATCAATTGATGAAATTCAGCAGTCTGAGCCGTACTCTTGATGCTCCACAAACAGAATAACAAGGCAATGAGTGTGATACCGTAGCGCATATCAATAGGGTCTTTCTTTATAGTCGCCCCTCGGACGACAAAACGACATCTTTATACGTTACATTGTGAATCCAGGCTGCTTTTTGTGGAACGCTCCTCAGAGATTCTTGATCCGCGAAAAGTAGCGCTTCACGTATTGCGCATTATATTCATCACCCTTGGGCGCATTAGCGCTCCGCCAGATTGGTGGATCTATGCCCCGTGCGATCAGTTTGCGCACGGTTTCCATTTCCAGCCGATGGACAATGTAAAAGTCCACAATGCCGGAAATCGGACAGATTGGCGTATCCAGCCCTTCCATTGTAATAACCGCATCTCCAATCGGATCGTAGTCATCAATGCAGATATCAGCAAGGTCAAACAGATTTTTTTTGCTCGGATGTCGAATCGGATGATCTGATGGTAAAGATTGCCATTCACGCGAAGAAACCGCAATGAGTTTCACGCCGCAGGCTTTTGCCTCCAGAGCTGCATCAATGGTTGCTGCATTGATCCCGATGTTGTGGAAGATGATGAACACCTCGTCCTTTTTCGGCGCGTAATACCGAACAATGCTGCGACCGTAATTTACCGTGCGTTCCAACTCCAGATACTTGAGTGACTGGTTGAACGGTGAAATGCCAATATCCATGATCGCGTTGATGCACGCCAGACCGCCTGCGCGGAAAAACATCTCGGCCATGCACAGACATGTATGTCCGCCGCCACCATAGACGTGAATCAGCTCATCCTTCGCAACTGCGTTAGCCATGAGCTCTGCAGCTGCCATGATATTGTCAATCTGTTCACGCTCAACGCGCTCGCAAAATTCGACAACCTTTTCGAGAAAACGCGTGTCTGATTTCAAACTGGAAAAATCCATGGCTTCCCTCCTTGGCAGGTTTTACTCGCGCCCATCGATCTCCTCGCTTATGTGGGCAGAGCTGTGCTTTCTGAAATGTACGTAAGGGAAAAGAGAGGACGTGTCAAGCCAAGATTGGCACGTGAGATATATTCCTTGGCCATATACCAGCTGGCTCGGATACCATGATTCCGCCGTATGTTTGCAACTTCAACTCTCCAGTCCGGTCAGAGCGGAAAACTCGAATTGCAAATCTCCGTTGACTCTACGCACGTAGGGGAGACTGCGGAGCTGCGGATGTGGCTGTTGGAGACCAGCGCATTGCGGATCACGGCCTTGCGGTCGATTTTGCTCTTAATAATGGCGCTGTTCTCAATTGTGGCCCATGGGCTTATTGAAATGCATTCGCCCAGCGCCACATAACCCTTGAGCAGCGTGTGGCATCCGATGTGTATAGGGGCAGAGGCGTAGTCGCTCAGTTGGGGAATAGACACTAGCCGGCTTTCCCGAAGCTCGTGCTCGTAGGCGGCGCAAAACGTTCGGTACCCGCCTGTCTGCTGAATCGCATCCGACAGAGACAAAAGGAAGCGGTGAATTGAGGGATCAGTTCGAATGAGAGACCCGGGATAGATTGATACGCCGAATAGCTGCTCCAGCACCTGCAAGCATTTCTCGTCCAGGGGCTCGTACGATTGCCATTGGGAAATTTTCTGAACCCACGCAGGAGGAACCTCTGTCTTGAATCGCACGTCTTTTTCCAGCGCGAAGTGACGAATGTTGGTGCGCGAATCAAAGGCACGCAATATCTTTTCTGGAAGCGTAAAAATCCCCACTTTTCCACCAGCCCGTTCTACTTTATTCGCCACCTCTGGAAGATAATATTCACTGCCACCGCGTTGTTTAAGCACATAAATAGGCACTGCTTGGCCAGAAGTGGAAGCAGATGGCGCAGCTGATCTGTCGGGCATACTACTGGCCGACAGGTCAACATGTCGAATCGTATTCAGGAATACCTCCCTGGTCACTGCCAAAAGGCCTGTATTCCGCTCATGGATTGCGTGGAGATGTTCGGTGGCAATCTTTACCTGTCCCTGTTTGAACTCGCACCGCTGCTTTGCCTTCCGCTCTTCTTCAGTTGTCCCGATCACCTTCTGCTCGACGATTCCGAGAAACTCGTTTGTGTGGCGGTCGCGCACAACACGGCCATAGCCAGATGCATCTGGCACTCGCATTGATACTACTGTCACATCGTTGTGCTTGATTGTGTGTTCAAGGATAATTTCCTTCAGCGTTGCGGTGCTGATAGTAACGGTGTCGCCATAGCAAAAAAGCACGCTCTGCACGTCCCGTTCATTTTCGAGCATCGCCTTCGCTTCGACCGAGACGATTGTTGCTCCGGTCCCTTCGTCATCTCCGTCTGGATTACTGTAGAATGCGCGCACGCGGTCCCAGCGTCTGATGATTGCCATGAGATCTTGCTCAATTTTGAACTGCATCTTTTCTTTGTCACTGTGACACTCTTCAAGCTGTGCTGGAAGTCGCTTACCTACTCTGACCCACACTCGGCTAACTACGTCTTCGTTGAGTAGCTTGGTGAGAATCAAATCGAGGAAAGAACGGGAGGTAGCAAAATCGGTCATGGCAGGTTTTGCCAACGAATCAAGGTAGGGATCCACGCGCGTCCAGAGCGGGGTCATACGCGTGCTCAAGCCAGCTGCCGGGATCACCGCGACGGTCTGCTTCGATAGTCCGCGCTTCTGATACGCTTGCTCTATTTCAGCGGGACTTCTCACGATGTTTCTTTCACCAATATGGCTGTTGAAATAAGACGTGGTGTACCATCGGACGGACGATTAACAGTCTGACCATTATACCACATCGTGGCGGATCCCCCTCCATCCAGGTTCAGCGCATCCACGGCACCAAGCGACTTGAGAATGTCGGCGAGCTCCGGCAATGTCGCACCGATGCTGATTCGTTTCTCTCCAGGCAGATGCACCTGCCGATCATCGTCAACTGTCACCAGGAGTATGTCCCCCTCGCGGTTAATCCCTATTGCGCTTCTGGGGTGACAGTAGAGCGCACCTTGGCCATAGTAGTCAAAGCGCGAAGGTGGAAGCTGCGGCGCCCTGAATTCTTCCTTTGCCAGACGCAAAGGCCTGTGCTCGCCCGGCAGTTGCTTCTTGCCTCCCAGAAGCAATACTGGCCCAGCGCCCAGTCCTGCGGACACTTGGTCCGCAAGCGCGGAATCTTGCAGTTGATACCGGATATGGCTGTGTTGTGTCTGCGATTGAAGATCCTCGAGCAGTTCTTTCAATGCGGGAAACTGATTCCCGAGGCAAAGCACAAATCCGTTGTAGGGGATAAATGTATTTCCGCCTTCCGAAATCTCGACCACCTGATCCCCAACGATAACAAGGTCGTAGGCTCCGGGAAGTTCTGGCGTTTTCGCGCCAAAAGCGCGAGTGTAGATGATCGGTTCTTTTGTGATGCCCGGTTCTTTCGGATTAACGAGGCAAGCATGGGTCTTCTTGTCGGAGCCAGTCGGTTTCGGATGTGGCACAAACCGAAACCCCTGCGGAAACTCGAATATCACATCCCACATGCCTATTCGTCGTATCTCTGGTCCTCCGTGTTGCGGAAAGAAAATTGCCCCGCGGTAGTATATCGGCGGAGGATTCAATTTTCCATCAGCCAGGAAAAGACCCACCATGTCGTTCATGGCGCTATGGATGGTGGTTAACTCCTCGGGCATGTTGAGAAAGAATCCACCGTTGATACTCGCTATCGCGTTGTGGTGCTCACAGAGCAAAGACAACGTTTCGGATGTGCTCGTAAATCTCACAGGAAGGCCGGGTTCAACCAGAATAGAGGATTGGCCAATTCGTGTTGGTGATGGTGCATCGGCTGGCACGGAGTAAAGAAGTCGGCCAGCAGCTCCAAGCTTCTCCACCAACTGCTTGATCTGCTGCTCTGCTACATTGCGTACACTGAAATGCTGTACCTGGGGATTTGCTTGCGAAATCCTGACGATGAGATTGCGCTCGCGCACAAGTGACTGAAGCGTGTGGAATTCAAATGTATCGTGGCCCAGGAGAATCTGGTTTCCGCAGCGAAGCACTGCGGTCTCAGCCTCTTGATCGCCATATCCACGCAAGACCACCAGAACCGGGTCGTTGCTCTCTTCTCCGCGAATGCCGCGTTCGTCGCTATTTTTTATGCGACGGAATGCAGAGGCAACGGTCTCCATGTGCTTCGCAGACCTAACCGGTGGGACAGCCACAGGAAGTACCGTGACAGATTGCGTCTGGAGTGCCTTCGCGGGAACGCGAATATAATGGACAATCTGGCGACCGCAAGGCGTAGAGCGATCCAACTGCTTATAGCTCGGTGAGTTCATGGTTTGGCGAGAAGTGGAGTCCGGTGTTAGAGCGCTACGGCGTACGCTTCGTCGAAGCGATTTTGGCTTTTATACGCCCGATATGTCCCCGCCCCATGGCGTGAACCGCACAACCCAGGCGCAGGTAATCGGCGATGGTTTCATCCGTCAAAATCCCAAAGCAATCAAGAACAGCCACTTGCTGTCCTGCGCTCCGGACAACGTGCTGCGGCTCAAGACCAAGGTATGCCTTATGTCTTGCGGCAAACACTACTGCATCCATGCCCTTCAGCGCTGCATCGAGATCTTTTTGAACCTTTAACTCCTTGAGCTTGACCTGGTTCTTGAAAAAACGTGCCCACGAGTGCTTGGGATTCTCATCCTGCGTCTCGAGTTCCCACCAGCTCTTGACGTACGGGTCATGCGCAGAGACTTCGGAGCCAAGTTCCGTCAGTTTGCGCACGATTATTTCCGAGGCGGAATACCGCGTGTCGCCAACATCCTCCCGATACGCTGTTCCAAGAATCAAGACTTTTGCACCCTTGATCGTCTTGCCCATCTCCTTGAGTGCTTCTTCAACCAGATCGGCTGCGTGCAGCGCCTTCGTATCGTTAATATCAATCGCGAGCGACGTGATTTTGAAAATATCGTCCTGGAAGTCGAGAACATTCTTGTAGGCCCAGACCCCAAGCCCTCCGTCTTTTGGCAGACAGTAGCCACCCACACCAGGGCCGGCAAAGAGAATGTTACAGTGCGTGGGCCGCACCTTGATGGCCTTCACCACCTTCACCAGATCCACCCCGGTCTTCTCAGCATACAGTCCCCATTCTGCCATGAACGCCAGGATCGTCGCGCGCCAGCTATTTTCCATAATCTTCGTGGTCTCTGATTCAATGGGTGAGTCCATCACGGTCATGGGATATTCCTCAGTATTGAGAACCTCCGTAAGGAATTTTACGACGCGATCGCGGCTCCTTTCGTCAATGCCTGCACACACACGCCAGAAATCCCGAATTGATCGAACGTATTCTTTACCTGGCATCACACGCTCATACGAGTGTGCAAGCACGGGCGTAGAGGAAATGCCCCGCTTGCTGAATTCTTCCCTGAGAATAGGCAACGCCACGCGCTCGGTTGTTCCGGGGGCTACCGTTGTTTCAATGAGAACCAGCGCTTCGGGCGGAATTTTCTGGCCGATAACGTAGAATGATTGCTTGAGTGCTTCCATATCCGCATGGCCGTCGCTCAAATTTCCAAGAGCATTTTTTATATAGTCGCACTGTACGTCTACGATTACCACGTCTGCAAGCCGAAGAGCTTCATTGGTAAACGTTGCGATTAAGGTTTTCTTCTCTACCACTGTGCGGTGAATCATCTCGGGAACTTCAGGATCTTCCGACTCAACCGGCGCGATGCCGCGATTAAGCACCGGGATTTTCCAGTACGACCGTCGTGATGGCCGCTGCAGGCCTATCACGAATTTCCCGGGCTTTCCGGTCTTCTTGTCTACGCTATCCGCCACTACTGTGGCCATTACCGCTCCTACAAAACCCAGACCGAGCACTATAACAATCTCCCTGCCTTCTGCTCGCTTCTGGGCGGCCAGCTTTTCAAGTCGCTTGTATTCTTTTTCTTCCTCCTCAGCTGTTGGAAGGGGAAAGGATTCTCCTTGAGGGCTCACAGAAACCGACATTGGTAACTCCTTTCTTCAGGATGTTTTAGGCAAAAAATATCCACTGCAGCCTTGCTTCTGTTAATCTTATAAACCATGCAGAATTACTCATCCAGCCAAAATGTCAAGAATTTTAAGCATAATGGCTGTCTTCCCTGTTTCATTGAGCACTAATAGAGTGCACTTTGATTCGATGAAATCGGGACTGTTTGCAGCGAATACCATTCTTCCAGACGCTAATACTCTTTTGGCTCTTTGTCAAATGAGTTACCATTTTGGGAGAGATAATCCCTACGCACAAGGCGCATTTCCCCCCTCACCTCTATCCTCTCCCACAAGGGGAGAGGAGGCAAGATTGGGCAATGACTGGAGATGGCGATCCACAAGGGAGAGGGAAGGGGTGAGGGGGCTATGAATGCATTAACAAGATCATAGAAAAAGAGGCTCTTTGTCAAATGAGTTGGCGTTTTTTCATCGTAACTATAGAAAAAGGTCGGCTGAATAGTAGGGGCGTTTAATTAAACGCCCCTACTCGCCCTGTTGGCTGATGAAGAGGGAATACACAGCAGGCACATTACGTAATGAGGCACAGATCCAAGCAATTGCCGTACGCTTGCCGAGATACGAAAACACTGAAGTTATTCAATGCATCAGAGGCTTTCTTGCTAACCTATCTGACAAAGAGCCAC
>JAUWMI010000044.1 GCA_030613245.1 Candidatus Sumerlaeota bacterium | reverse complement strand
CTCCACTGATCCCGCCGGACCAAGCAAAACCCTGTTTAACCTTGCCTTTTACCGCCATACCCGCAAGGCCATGGCGCCGCAAGGCGTTCTGACTGCCCAGGTGGGATCACCCTTCTATACCCCCCGCCATGTCCGTGCTACGTTTCAGAAACTGCGCAGCGTCTACTCAATTGCACTGGCCTACATGGTACATATCCCCACCTACTCTGACGGAAGCTACTGCCTGGCATTTTGCTCCGTGAAACAAAATCCGATTGGGGCATTTCGTTCTAACCGACGGAACCAATTCCAGCTCAAAACCCGATACTATAATCCAAACGTTCACCTGGGGGCATTCCTGCTGCCGGACTTTGTCTCGCGTCTCACCACGGCTCGCTTAAAAGTCCGCAAAGCTGGCAAACGCAGGCAGCGGGGTTCCTAGGATGACAATACCGCAGCTCGCTGTTAGCTCCTGGCCAGCTCAAGACTCATGAACCAGCTCCATACGCCTGCTTCGAATGGACCACAAGAGTCACCGCTGGGAGACCCACGCCTTTCCGGTCGCGGACAACAGAAGCTGCTCTTGTTGATCGTACTGGTGAACCTTATTGTCTATGGAAACACCCTGTTCAATAAGTTCACCTACGACGACAAATCGGTAATTCTGGAAAGCACGTTCATTACATCACTCCGAAATCTGCCAGGCCTCTTCACGCAAGACTACTTCGACAAGACGATTGAACTTTCCTACCGTCCCGTGGTGACGTTCACTTATTTCCTCGAGCATGCGCTGTGGCAAAAGCGTCCGGTGGGCTATCATGCCACGAATCTGGCTATTCATATTCTGAACGCCCTGCTCGTATATTGGCTTTTGACAGTCTTCTTTCGCGCAACGTTTGTGCCTTTGTTCGGGGCGCTTGTCTTTTCGCTGCATCCAGTTAATACCGAGGCGGTCAATGCGATTTCATTTCGCGAGGATCTGCTTGCCACCTGCTTTGTGCTTCTCGCAGTGGTTCTCTACGTACAGACGTTCCGGGCACAACGGCGAAACGGGCTGCTCATGGTGCTTTCGCTCATCGCATCACTCCTGGCCATGCTCTCGAAAGAATCTGCCGCGCCCCTGCCGCTCCTGCTCCTCTTGATGGAGCTCATGCTACGCCCCAGTCGCATGGCGCGCACGCCTTCGCTGCAGGCACGCATGTCGCTCTTTCTCGTGCTCCATGCCGGCGTACTCATCTTCTACCTTCTTATTCGATTTGTGCTGATGGTTCCCCCTCGGGCGCTCCCATTACCAATATTTGGTCTCCAACGAGAAATCGCGCTTTTTAACTTCCTACGCATTTTTGTGTTCTACTGGTCGCTGTTTCTCGTGCCGAAAGGCCTGTGCTTGATTCATGATATTGAGCCAATTTTGACTCCCTTCCACCCGACCATTCTCTTATCAGCGCTCTTCTCTTTGGGCTACCTTGTTGCGATAGGGTTTCTTCTGCGCTATCGCAAGCCAGTGCTCGCCTTTGGCCTTATCTGGATTGGCATCACGTTTCTGCCGGTCTCAAATGTGATTCCGATTTCCAATCCCTTGGCAGAGCGCTATATGTACCTCCCGTGTGTCGGCTTTGCATTAATAGCAGGAGTGCTGGCGGGAGTGCTGTGGGGTTTGCTCAAAGCGGTGCGCACGGAATGGATCGAGTCGCGCCGAGAGTTTGTGATGATCGTTGTGTGCGCTGTGCCGCTTATCTTCTACACCTACGGGGTTGTCTATCGCAATCTTGTCTGGGGAAACGACAAGCTGCTCTGGTCAGACACATACAGGAAATCTCCCAACGCAGTCCCAGCGCTGGATGGCATGGCGCACATCTATTTCGATGAAGGGGAGATCGAGAAAGCCCAGGCGCTTCTGGAAAGGGCCGTGCAGCTCAATCCGAACGACTATCAGGTGTGCAACAATCTTGGCGTGGTCTACGCAGCGCAAGGCCACACTGAACGAGCGATTCAGCAGCTGAATGAATCTCTTCGCATCTGGCCTAACAATCGCAGCGCACACTACAACCTGGCGCGATGCTATGTGGGGCTAACGCCTCCTGATTACGAGCAGGCATATTACCATCTGGAGCTGGCGCAAGGCTTTGGATATCCGGTGCCCCAAGCACTGGAAGAGCAGATTCGCTCGCATTTCTCACCGTAAATTACTCCTCGTACGAGAGCTCACCGCGCTCTGTGCCGTTACTTCATGGGATTAGCCCGTTTGTTGGTTTGAAAACGTGAAATTATCGTGGGGAACCCTCATACTTCTGCGTGCAGACTTATGCTTGCACCTCAGTAATAGGACTTTAATGAAACGGTGGCTGCAGGCGAGGCTACTTGTTATGACAGGTCAGGCAGAGGCGACTTTCGCGCTGAGTAATCACAAGCAGGTTGTCATCTACCGCAACAGCCGCCGGCCCGTTATGCACGTCATGACATGAAGAACATTCAAGCTGATCCTCGATCAACAGATCGAGCTGAATCGTGCGGCCCAGGCCTGAAGAAGTAGTTGTGGGCGGATAAAGTTCCCCGTCCTCGGCCGCCAAGGCATCGTCATACAAAAAAGAAATGGGATGATCGCTGCGGAGCTCATCGAAATCCCCTGCAATTGCCTCTGAGTCCCGGATGTATCGGGTGCCAATATTCCCACCATACAGATCAACGGCGAGGGAGCCATCGTGGCAGCTCAGGCAGAGCTTGGACGCTGCGCTTGGTTGATCCATCGTGGCATCGAGGCTGGGGCTACTGTAGACAAAATAGGTACGCGATGGAATTTCGCGGTTCCATAAGGGGGCTTGAACGGCGCTGGTATCTGCCCCGTGTGGCGTATGACAAGAGATGCAGAGTTTCTGTTCCGGGTTCAGGTACGAAAAATCATGCGCCGAACCTGTAATCTGGCAGTAGCCTGCAACACACACACCGAGCGCCAGCGCGCCCAGCAGAACACATAAAGCTCCATGGGGAATGCGAATCTGCTTCATGACGGTACTTGTTCCTCCATCTTATCTTGCTATTGGTATCCGGGTTATTATCTACCAGGTACCGAAGAAGGCCCACTGAGTAATAGTGCCGGCAAAAAGATTTGCCTTACTGAATACCCTCGCACTGCGCGGTTAATACGCCTCAGGGGCATTGAATTCAACAATACCTCACCTCTCTGATGTAATTGCCTTCTACTTTACAAATCATCCCATGAATGTCAACGGTTTACACACATCACTATTGCTCCGCCATGCCAACCTTCCGCTGGCACATTGGGGCATTCCGGCAACATGATGTCTTGTGGCGCAGCCTTCACGCCAATGCCATGCTCTGCGGTCTTGATGGTGGTACAGGCATCCTTGCCTGTTCAAATGTATGGCGCCAAACTTTGAACAGAATCTACGTAGTCACTTCTTGGAAAGTTCATAGCCCGGTAGACTCAGACCGCTCAGGGCACGCGCATCCTGTGCGGGATGTGAATTATTCAATCCGCTATAAAGACGCGAGAAGCTGATATTTCTGTTTGATTTTGCAGCAGTTAGACAAATGGTTTTGACCAGAAAGCCTGGCAGTTCAGGCCAGAGCAGTCGCTGGCAACTCGATGCCTGTCTGTGGGATTTTAAACAAGGTGTTTTTTGATTGCCATGTTTGCAAGATTAGTATATACATTCAAACACAGTTGCTATTAAATGGGTGAGAAACAGGAGAAAAATCGCTGATGCGCCTACGTTGTTCGTTTTGCGGAAAAGATCAGCACTCGGTGCAAACGCTCTTCAAGGGGCTACCGCAGAAGGACACAATGACAAGTGTCTACGTCTGCGACGAGTGCATTAACCAGTGCAGCGAGCGCCTGCGTCGCGACCAGATGGTCCAGGCCGAAGAGGAAGCCCTCCAGAGCATTCGACGTTTGCCAACGCCCAAAGAAATCAAGGGAACCCTTGATCAATACGTCATTTCTCAGGACCATACCAAAAAGATCCTCTCTGTGGCGGTGCACAATCACTACAAGCGAGTTTTACACAACCTTTATGCCGAGGACATTGAGCTCGAAAAGAGTAATATTTTGTTGATCGGCCCTACCGGGTCGGGTAAGACTCTGGTGGCGAAAACCCTGGCAAAAATTCTCGACGTTCCATTTGCCATTTCCGATGCAACGTCACTTACCCAGGCTGGCTATGTCGGCGAGGATGTCGAAAATGTCCTACTCCGCCTGCTTCAGAATGCCAATGGCGATATTGAGCGGGCGCAGAGAGGAATTATCTATATAGACGAGATTGATAAACTTGCGAAGACGACTCAGAATGTCTCGATTACTCGCGATGTTTCAGGCGAAGGCGTTCAGCAGGCACTTCTGAAAATCCTGGAAGGGGCAATTGCCAACGTTCCGCCAACCGGTGGCCGCAAGCATCCCCATCAGGAATACATTAAGATTGATACGACGAACGTTTTGTTCATCTGCGGTGGCGCCTTCAGCGGCCTGGAGAACATTATTGAAAGGCGCGTATCAAATCGCACCATGGGCTTTGGAGCCGATATCGTGGGCAAACGGGAGAAGAACATCGGCGCCCTGCTGCGCCAGGTACAGTTTTATGACCTACTGAAATACGGCTTCATACCCGAGTTCATTGGCCGCTTCCCCGTCACTTCTACCTTGGACAAACTGAACGAGGAGGAGCTGATCGAAATACTCGAACGGCCCAAGAACGCCATTGTGAAGCAGTACAAAAAATACTTCGAGCTCGAAGGCGTTGAGCTGGAATTTACACCCGAGGCACTCAAGGCCATTGCGCAGCAGGCGATGGAGACGGAAACCGGTGCTCGCGGGCTTCGTACGGTCATTGAGGAGATCATGCTGAACATCATGTACGAACTCCCGACGCGCGCCCAGGAGATCGCCCTGTGTCGTATTGATGCCAATGTGGTGAAGAACCGCGAGAATCCGGTGTTTATCCTGCGGGAGAAAAAGGAACTGGCCTGAGCTGAGGCTTCATTTCACTAGGAATTACTATGGACAAGGATGAAACAGCCATATTTCCCGTCATGCCTTTAAAGGAAATCATAGTATTTCCTAATAATATCACTCCGCTTTACGTGGTTCGTCAGAAGTCGCTGGCTGCACTTGAAGAAACACTTAACCGCGACAAACAGATCTTTCTCACTGCACAGAAAAACCCCGATGTCGAAAATCCCTCAGACGAAGACATCTACCAAATAGGCACCGTGGCGGAAGTATTGCAGGTGCTTCGCGTGCCTGACGGCTCAGCAAAGATTCTTGTCCAGGGCCAGTACGTTGGCCGGATAGTTGATCTCTTGAAGAATGATAAATTCCTCCAGGCCCTAATCGTCCGCCTGCCCACCCAGTACCGTTCCTCCAAGCACCTTGAGGCGCTCATGCGCACCACCTTGGGTCAGTTTGAAACCTACGCCAGATTGTCCGACAAAATTCCCGAGGATCTCTGCCTCAGTATTAAGAACATAGATCACCCAGTCGGTCTGGCCAATGCCATCACCAATCATACTGCCTTAAAAACAAAAGATAAGCAGAAGATTTTGGAAACTTCCCGTGTGGAAAAGAAATATCTGCTCCTCACTCACCTTCTGGACGCTGAGAACGAGTTGCTTGAGCTGGAAAACAAAATCCTCTCACAGGTCAAGTCGCAAATCGGCAAGAGCCAGAAGGAATACTACCTCAGCGAACAGCTAAAAGCGATCGAAAAGGAGCTGGGCATCGCGAGCGAAGAGGATATTGAGATTGAGGAGATCGTCGAGCGCATTGAAAAAACTAAACTCTCAAAAGAGGCACGTACAAAAGCGCAGAAGGAAGTCTCTCGATTGGCCAAAATGGCGACTCTCTCGCCAGAAGCTACGGTGTCGCGCACGTACCTCGAATGGCTCACTGAGCTACCATGGGGCAAGCATAGCAAAGACCATCTCGACCTCGACCGCGCTCAGCGTATTCTCGACGAAGATCACTACGGTCTAGAGAAGATCAAAGAGCGGATCATCGAGTATCTCGCCGTGCATAAGCTGGTCAAGAGCATGAAAGGGCCTATTCTCTGCTTTGTGGGGCCGCCGGGCGTGGGAAAGACGTCGCTGGCGCGGTCAATAGCTCGCACCCTTGGCCGTCGCTTTGTCCGTGTGTCGCTCGGTGGCGTGCGCGACGAAGCTGAAGTTCGTGGACATCGTCGCACTTACATCGGCGCCCTCCCCGGCAAGATTATTCAGTGTATCAAAAAAGCCGGCTCTATGAACCCTGTCTTTCTCATGGATGAAATTGACAAGATGAGCGTGGACTTCCGAGGCGATCCCTCTGCTGCTCTGCTCGAGGTGCTCGATCCCGAACAAAACAAAGCATTTAATGACCACTATCTGGAAATTGATTTCGACCTTTCGGAAGTCCTCTTTATCACTACGGCAAATACTACTGCCGGCATTCCTCCAGCTCTCGTTGACCGCATGGAGGTACTGCGCCTTGCGGGGTACACCCAGGACGAAAAGCTCGAGATCGCCATCCAGTTTCTCATTCCTAAACAGCTCAAAAGCCACGGCCTGACTAAACGGAATATCAGCTTTTCAGCCAAGGCACTTGACCTGATAATCACAGGCTACACGCGCGAGGCGGGCGTGCGCAACCTGGAACGCGAGATTGCCAGCATCTATCGCAAGGTGGCGAAAAAAATGGTGCACAAGAACCGCAAGTGGCTTGAGAAGATCGACCCTGAAAAAGTGCGCGAGTACCTTGGCCCGATCCGCTTTAAAGACCTCGAGCTCCATAAAGCCACGGAGATCGGCGTGGCCACAGGACTCGCTTGGACTGATGTTGGCGGCGAAATCCTCCCTACCGAAACTACCATTATGAAGGGTAAAGGCACCCTCGTGCTGACCGGCAAGCTCGGTGAGGTAATGCAGGAATCCGCAAAAACCGCGCTCAGCTACATCCGCTCGCGCACCTCTAAGCTCAAGATCAATGAAAACTTTTACAAGACTACCGACATCCACATCCATATCCCGGAAGGTGCGATTGCCAAAGATGGTCCCTCTGCCGGCGTCACCATGGCCACCTCTATGGTCTCCGCGCTCAGTAACTGCCCCGTACGCCAGGACATTGCAATGACCGGCGAGATTACGCTGCGAGGTAAGGTGCTCAAGATCGGCGGACTGAAAGAGAAAATTCTGGCCGCACATCGCGCCAATATTCGTACCATCATCATCCCGAGAGACAACAACGACGATTTGGAAGAGATCTCCGACAAGGTCCGAAAGGACATCAAGTTCATCCTTGTCGAGAATCTCGATGAAGTGATTGACGCCTCTCTGGTCAAGAAACTCGCTACCAAAGGAGCCCATCCCTCCAGGGGCGCGTCTGTGCGCAAACAGACCGGCACTCAGGCCAGTATCACCAAACCCCCCGATACCGGACCGCATCCACCCCTGCCTCAGACCAAGGGCAGGTAATAAACCCCGCCGGAGGCAGGCAGGGCATCTCCCTCCTCATTTTCTGAAAGTCCATAGTCTACGTGTAATTAACGTTCACTCAAGGTCCAGTGATGAAAATGTTTTGAATCCACGAACAATCATTGACCTTAATGGCACCTTTTGGTAATACACATTTGCTTAAAAAGGCAATTTAAGGCTAATCGTAGGGGCAACCCTCGTGGTTGCCCAACATAATAGGGCAGGCACAAGGACCTGCCCCTAGGGTGAGGCGAAATTGTTGGTTCATTTAAGTGAGCAGTCGGGGAGTTTTCTATAACGCCGACTGCTCATCCTGAGGAGCGAAGCGACGAAGGATCTTACTCCTATAATGACTAATGATATGAGAAATAGAATCAATGAATCCGAAGTGGATGGATCTCTATAATGGCTTGAAAGGATTCATCCTGAAGGATTCATCCTGAAGGAGATCCCTTGCTTCGCTTGGGATGAGGGATCGGAGGGAAAACTCCCCGACCCCTCATTTAAGTCATTTTGTGTTCATAAAAAGGACACGGTATGCGCGTTAAGACGGCAGAGTTTCTTTGCAGCACAGCGCGGCGTGCTGACTTTCCTCGCGACGCACTGCCCCAGATTGCTTTTGCCGGCCGCTCGAACGTCGGCAAATCCAGCCTGCTCAACACGGTCGTCCGTCGGAAAAATCTTGCCCGCACCAGCGCCACGCCAGGCCGCACGCGCCAGATCAATTTCTTCCTCATTAATGGCACTGTCTACTTCGTTGATCTTCCCGGGTATGGCTATGCCAAAGTTTCCAAAGCAATGCGTCGGCAGTGGGGAAAGCTTGTCGAAGGCTATCTGCGTGACAATCCGGCACTCAAGGCCTTCATCCTGATCCTGGATGCACGGCGCCTACCTGAAAAAGAGGAGCTCGAGCTGGTGGCGTGGCTCGACCTGCACAACATTCCCTATTTTATCGTTTTGACCAAGACCGACAAGCTCTCGCGCAGCGAGCTCGTGCGCCAGATACGCCGGATCACTGCTGCATTTCCAGGCGCTGAGGCGATTCCCTTTATTGCCTTCTCTGCCAGAACAGGCGAAGGCCGCGACGAGATTCTGAAAATGATTGAATCTCACCTCAAGAACACGTAAGAATCGCACCTAAGAGCTATCATTACAGAAATAGCCGTTGCTTTTCGTCCGGCGCGTTTATCCGCGGCCATGCAGAGCGCAGCTTTTACGCGCTCCAGGCGCGGTTACGCATTATGGTGTTCAGCCAATGGATCCTGCCAGTCAGAAGCTGCTAGAGTTCGACAAGGTCAAGGCGATCGTAGCTAAGTACTGCATCTCGCCTCTCGGCCAGGAGAAGACGCACGCGCTGGAGCCGCTCACGGATCTCGCCGAGCTCAGCAAGGCGTTTGAGTTCGTGCGCGAGCTCATGGCGCTTGATGAGTCAGGTGGCGAGCTACCGCTGGAAGAGCTGACAGATTTGCGGTTGTTATGGAAGCGCCTTGGGCCGGAAGATGCAAAGCTGGACGCAGCCGAGCTCCTTGCCGTGGCAACGTTTCTTCAGCTAATCGCACGTGTAAAATCGTTCTTAAAAAAGCACCGGCACATCTGTCCGAACCTTTACGTCGCCTTCAACGCCCTAACGCCCCTTAACGATGTCGAGCGTCTGCTGCGCTCGAAGATTAATGAGAAGGGGGAGGTACGCGATAATGCCTCGCCCTTGCTCCACTCGCTTCGCAGCGAGATTCATCACCTGGAAATTAAAATTCAGCATCAGCTAGAGAAAACGATTCTCTCGCTCCGGGACTCCTACATTTTGCAGGACGACTATTTCACGCTTCGCGGAGGCCGCTATGTGCTTCCCGTCCGCGCAGGGAGTAAAGGCAAGATGCGCGGTATCGTGCATGGCGCCTCGCAGACCGGCGAGACGATTTTCATCGAGCCGTTCGAAATGGTTGACGTGGTAAACGAGCTTGCAGACCTGCGCCTTCAGGAACAGGAAGAGGTGCGCAAGATTCTTATTGCCCTTAGCAATGCCGTGCGCGCGGAGCTCAACATAATTGAGCTAAATACAGCACTCATGGCGGAGCTGGATTTCTTGAATGCCAAGTCGCGCTTTGCTACGGCACATCAGCTCAGCATTCCCGGGCTTTCGCTCACGAAGCCGCTGTCGCTGGTCAAGGTGCATCACCCTCTCCTCTATCTAGGTGCGCGCCAGCAGTCAGTTCCTCTGGATCTTGGCCTCGAGCGCGACAATCGCGTACTGGTTATTACCGGGCCAAATGCTGGTGGGAAAACCACGGCACTCAAAACGCTCGGCCTTCAGGCTCTAATGACGCAATGCGCGTTTCCCGTGCCTGCTTCGGCCGATTCCGTGTTTCCGATTTTCTCAAATATCTTCGCTGATATTGGTGACGAGCAGGACGTCACGCAGGGCATCAGTACCTTCTCCTCGCATATTCGCAATATTGCACGTATTCTCGCGCAGGTTGATCAGGAGAGCCTCGTGCTGCTGGATGAGCTTGGCACTGCCACGGATCCGACAGAAGGCGGCGCACTGGCTGTGGCAGTCCTGGAAGAAAGCGGCAGCCGAGCTGCGCTCACACTGGCGACATCGCACCTGTCAGTGCTGAAACAATGGGCGCATAGCTTTCTCGTTGCCCGCAATGCATCGTTTCGGCTCGATGAAATGACCAAGCGCCCTTCTTTTGTTCTCTCCATGGATGTGCCGGGAGTGAGCGAAGCTCTTATCATCGCCTCCAGTGTCGGCTTGCCACCGGAAGTTGTTGAGCGTGCAACGGCCATGCTTCCTGCTGGCGAGCAGCAGCTCACCGAGCTCATCATAGTGCTTCAGGAAAAGGAACAGGAGCTTGCGCGTCTGGTGAGCGAAGCGGATCGCATAAAAGAGGCGCAGACGACCGAGTATGAGCACTATAAAGCCTTACGTGACCAGGTGGAGCAGGAGAGGCGCGGAATGCGACAGCGCTTGCTTGACGAAAAGGAGCACTTGCTGGCAGAGGCGAAGGCACTGATCGAATCGAAAATCGCCCATCTTCCCTCGCGCGAATCCATTGTCCAGGCCAGAGAGGAACTGGATGAAATGATCCAGGAGGTTGAGGCCGAACGCCGCACGCTCGAGCAATCCGCTTCCGCAGAGCTGCTCGAATCCCTCGGCGAAGGCAACTGGGTTTATGTTCCCGACATGAATGATCACGGCGTGATAAAACGCGTGGATCAAGAGAAGGGAATCGCTACGGTGCAGCTCAAAAATGTTGAGGTTGAGCTGCCTCTTAGAAAACTGTGCCTGCTCTCAGACGCGGAGCGCCAGCAGCTAGAGGCAATCCCTGCGACAGGAATCCATTACACTCCTAAACCAGACCTGCCATATGAGCTCGATCTGCATGGCCTGCGCGTGGAAGATGCGCTGGAGCGTGTGGACAAATACCTCGACGATGCAGCGCTGAGCCAGCACGGCTTTGCCAAGCTCCAGCACGGCTATGGTACAGGCGCGCTGCGCAAGGCGCTTCACGAGTTTCTCGCCTCGCATTGTCACGTTAAATCCTTCCGCCTGGGTACGGTAGAAGAAGGCGGCGAAGCGGTAACTATCGTTGACCTTCACTAGGGAATTGACGCTAAACAGCCGCTTGAAGGATTGTCTACGTTTGAACATCTGCCAGCGATTCAGCGGTGATTCAGAAATGTAGGGCGTATTGCAATACGCCCCTACGCTTAACATTTTTGGCTCTTTGCCAGATAGGTCGGCAAGAATAGTCATGTGTCAAAGAGCAAGTTGAGTATTTGCAGGTTTCTAATACGACTTCTTCCATAACTGCATTCTGCTTTTAATGCTTGAAGGTTTCTTTAAGAAGATAGCGTGAATTGACAGGGTGCTTTTTGCTATTCGCCATTTCCAGTCATTGCCCAACCTTGCTTCCTCTCCCCTTGCGGGAGAAGATGGAGGTGAGGGGGAAAATGCGCCTTGTGCCTGCCCTTGTATTTTTCTTCTACCACGAAGCGCATGAAAGACAGGCATTTCAGAGATACTGTTTAACGAATTTCTGGCTCTGCGCGACGCCGGCGTAGGGATCACCGAGGCCTTCATATTCGAGCGAGATAGGGCCGTTGTAAGCACGCTGCTTGAGAAATGCGATGATCGGGCCAATCTGGGCTGCGCCTTTGCCAATCGCACACCCGCTGTACTTTTTCCCCGCCAGTGATGTGCTTACCTCGCTTGGAATTTCCTTTTCAACCGCGGCAAAGTCTTTACAGTGGACATGAGCGATATACGGTGCAAGGTGCTGGATTGCATCGAGCGGCTTTTCGTCAACGAGCAGGAAATTTCCTGTGTCAGCGGTTGCACGGAACCAGGGTGAGTTGACCTCGCGGATGAGTTCGAGGATCTGAGCGCTGCTGCCGCTCAAGGTGCCGTGATTTTCCATGGCGAGCGTAATCTTGCTACCAGCAGCATGGGTGGCGCATTCACGCAAGGCGTCGAGGAACCATGGTTTGACACGCGCAAAGTCGAGCCCGGGCTTAGGCGAACCACCGAAGATGCGTAACACGGGTGCGCCAATTTCTGCCGCTTCGTTTATGCCGCGTTTTACGTAGGCAATCGCTTTGTGGCGCTCCTCAACATCCGCATGCGCAAAGTCGTTGCCAATGGAATAGACCCCGATCTCGATTCCATGCCGTTTTGCAGCGGCTCTGGCGTGCGGAATATCCGTCCCGGCATCTTTCCAAAAGTAGTCGAGCAGCTCAACCAACTCGTAGCCATGCTCGGAAGCATATGCGATAAACTGCTCTACTGTCATGTTCCCCTTGTGGTACTCCGTGACAAAGCTCCACATGCTAATCCCGAATTTCATAGTGCTCTTTTCCTTCATTGAGATCCACAGATACGGTTATCTGTGGGCAATTGCGCACTCAAGTCAAGTTAGAAATCGGCAGCTGTGAATTTGCCTTTCAAAACTTTTCACTTGAATCCGATTTGAGAACCTGCAAGGTATTGAATTTACTTGTGAACGGAGATAACCGGATGACAGGCGAGGAGATACGAAAGCGCTTTGTGGACTTTTTTGTAGAACGCGGCCATACGCACGTCTCGGCTGCCCCGCTGGTTCCTCCCGACGATCCCACTCTGCTCTTCACCAGCGCAGGTATGGTGCAGTTCAAGCCGCTCTGGTCGGGCGCTGTGGAACTTCCTTACCGTCGTGCAACCACAGTCCAGAAGTGCCTGCGCACGGGTGATCTGGAGAATGTTGGCTCGACACTCCGCCATCTGACGTTTTTCGAGATGCTGGGCAATTTTTCCTTCGGTGATTACTTTAAGCGCGAAGCTATCGTGTGGGCCTGGGAGTTCACCACAGCGGTACTGGGTATTTCGAAAGAGCGCCTGTACGCGTCGGTATTCCGCGAAGATGACGAGGCGTACGGAATCTGGCGCGACGAGATTGGTTTGAGCGGGGAGCGCATCGTGCGCCTGGGTGAAGAGGATAATTTCTGGGGCCCTGCGGGCGATACTGGCGCCTGCGGCCCGTGTAGCGAAATCTACTTCGACATGGGGCCAGACTACGGGTGCGGCAAGCCCACGTGTCAGGTCGGCTGCGATTGCGAGCGGTATCTGGAGTTCTGGAACCTTGTGTTCCCACAGTTCGATCAGCAGAAGGACGGCTCGCGTCTACCGCTTAAAAATCGCGGTATTGATACGGGTCTGGGCATGGAGCGCGTTGCCTGTATTATGCAGAAGACCTCCAGTCTCTTCGAGACAGATCTGTTGTATCCCATTGTGCAGGCAGCGGCTGATGCGATAGGCGTGCGCTATACAGACTCGCACGAGAGCCGGATGTCGCTCAACGTCATTGCCGATCACGTGCGTGCGCTGACATTCGTGCTGAGCGAAGGCGTGGTGCCATCGAACGAAGGCAGGGGCTACGTCATGCGTCGTATCCTGCGCCGTGCGGCTCGTCACGGAAAAAAAATTGGCATGGATAAACCTTTCCTGTTTCGCCTCGTGGATACAGCGATTGATACTATGGGTAGCGCCTATCCCGAAATCAATGAGCATCCCCAGCAGGTACGCAAAGTAGTGGAAATGGAAGAAGAGCGGTTTCACCGTACGCTCACGCAAGGGATCGAGCTGCTTGATGCGATGATCAGCGAGCTCCAGGGGAAGCATGAAACTGTTATTCCGGGCGAAGAGGCGTTCAAGTTATTTGATACGTATGGATTTCCGCCCGATCTGACGTGCGAGATCGCCAGCGAAAAGGGCTTGCGCGTTGATGAAGAAGGATTTCAGGCGTGTCTCACAGAGCAGCGTGAGCGCGCACGTGCTGCATGGAAGGGTGCAGCACTCGAAGCCGAAGCTGAACTCACGGATGATCTTTTTGCCCAGCACGGCGCAACCGCGTTTCTCGGCTATGAGTCGCTCTCCGCCAGCTCGTTGATCCTCGGCATTCTGAAGGAAGGCAAGCGGGTCGATAGCATTCCAGCAGGTGAGGAGGCGCTTCTTGTTCTGAAAGAAACGCCGTTTTACGCGGAAGCTGGTGGACAGGTCGGTGATACCGGATTGATAACAGCAGGGCATGCGCGCTTCGAAGTGCTGGATACTCAGAAAACACCCAAAGGGATCTATCTCCATATAGGAAAAGTCATTGAGGGCGCGTTACGTGTTGGTGATGCGGTTGAAGCAGCGTTAGACGAACCTCAGCGCCTCGCGACCATGCGCAACCATACGGCTACCCATCTGCTGCAAGGCGCACTCAAACGCATTATTGGCAAACACATCACCCAATCCGGCTCAAACGTATCTCCCGCTTCGCTTCGCTTCGACTTTACTCACCTCGAGCCGCTAACGCCCGAGCAGATCCACGCCGTCGAGGCGATGGTGAACGAGCAGGTCATGATGAACCGGCCAGTAGCGGCGCGCACTCTGCCGCTTGAGGAGGCCAGGCGCATTGGCGCTATTGCACCGTTCGGTGAAAAATACGGCGATACCGTGCGGGTAGTTGAGGTTAAAGACTTCAGTCGTGAATTCTGCGGTGGCACCCATCTGAGCGCCACAGGCCAGATCGGTTCGTTCGTCATTTTGAGTGAGTCGTCCATTGCGTCAGGCATCCGTCGCATCGAAGCACTCACTGGCACCGCAGCGTTTGAATACCTTTCGCGCCAGCGCGAAGTTCTCACTCGCCTGAGCCAGACACTCTCTGCAGGCAAAGATGAGCTTGGTGAACGCGTGGAGCAGCTCATGGTGGAAGTTAAACAGCTTCGGCGGGAAGTCCAGCAGATGCGTCAGGAAGAATCGTATGCTGGAATTGACGAGATTCTGCACGCCGCGAAAACAATTGAAGGGGTGAAAATCCTGACCCACACCGTGGACAACCTTGAGGCAAATGAGATGCGCAACCTGATTGACCTTCTGAAAGCCCGCGAGCCGCAGGCTGTGATTGGCGTAGGTTCGAGCAAAGGAGGCAAAGCCACGCTGATTTGCGCAGTACCCCGAGAGTTGGCCAAACAGGTTCCTGCCAATAGGATCGTTGAAATAATTGCGCCGATTATCTCTGGCGGTGGTGGCGGCCGCGCGGAGATGGCGCAAGCTGGTGGAAAAAATCCGGATAAGCTCGCCAAGGCAATGCACGAGATCGCTCCTACTGTTGCTTGGCTCTTAGAACATGAAAAATAGACTCTAGCTCAATCTGTAGGATTGAAATCGCCGAGTGGATATGTACGACCACTGGCATGGAGCGCCGTCACAATCCTAAACTCCAGTACACTGACCTATTCGAGTTATTGCTTTTCGCATAAATAAAGAAACAGCCAAAGCCGCTGAAGGCCTTATTTTTGTGCGAATGCTTGGTCTTCAACTGTGCCATTCAACGTGGCTCGGGCATCACGCCACAGGCGCATTTTCAACTTGTCCGTGTAGATTCATCCGCCTCGGCGGATGCCACACATAGTTGTAGGGCGTTTAATTAAACGCCCCTACACGCTGTACCGTTATCTATACAAATCTCAATAATTGCAAATGTTGCTAGAGTATCATGCTCTAGGGAGAAGATAGTATGCCACATCCATTGGAACTCTTGAGACCAAAGTCTCTAAAGCGGCTTAGCGAGCATTTGCAAAGCCTGATCAGGGGACGTCTGTGGCTGAAGATTCTAATCGGCATGGCACTTGGCATAGGGGTAGGAACGGTGCTGGGCCCTTCGGTAGGTTTGGTGCCGCCGAAAACCGCCAATCTCATTGGCAACTGGTTGGCAGTTCCCGGTCAACTATTTTTGGCCCTGATCCAGATGATTGTTATTCCCCTTGTTTTCGCATCCGTGATTTTAGGTATTACTGCGAGCGAAGATATGGAGCAACTCAAGAAATTGGGCCTGCGAATCAGCGTCTATTTCGTAATGACGACCTCAGTGGCTATCACCATTGGCATTTGCGTTGCACTATTGATCAAACCCGGCCAGTTCGTAGAAAGTGAATTGGTGAGAAAAACGATAGAAAAAGGGGTCGCAATAGAAGAACCAGAAGCGGTCAGCACACCAACTCTTGAAGAATTACCCGAGAAAATAGTTACCCTTCTTCCTACGAACCCGCTGAGTGCAATGGTGCGGGGGCAGATGCTCCAGATAGTCATGTTTGCCATCATCTTTGGTCTCGCACTGGTTACGCTGGCTCCTAAGCAGGCTCGACCTTTGCTTAATCTTCTCAGCTCGCTGCAGGAAGTCTGCATGACAGTTGTAAAGTGGGCAATGCTCTTGGCACCGCTTGCGGTGTTCGGATTGCTGGCACAGATTACCACCAAGATCGGCCTTGAAGTGCTATTTGGTATGGGCATTTACGTGGGAACGGTACTACTGGGCTTGTTCATACTTTTGTGCCTGTATCTTTTGATTGTTTCGGTTATATCTCGACGCTCGCCCTGGAAGTTTCTGAGCGCGGTGCGAGATGTCCAGCTTCTGGCATTCTCGACTTCGAGTTCCGCCGCAGTAATGCCGGTGTCAATCAAGACCGCTGAAGAGAAACTGGGCGTGAGATCGTCAATCTCGCAGTTTCTGATACCTCTGGGTGCGACTATTAATATGGACGGAACAGCCCTTTACCAGGGTGTGGCTACAATCTTCCTGGCACAGGTCTTCGGCGTAGACCTTGGCGTTAGTGGACTGCTGTTGGTCATTGTAACAGCGGTAGGCGCTTCGATTGGCTCGCCCGGAACGCCTGGCGTTGGCATTGTCATACTGGCAACAGTGCTCGACAGCGTTGGTATTCCTCTGAGCGGCATCGCGCTTATCATTGGCGTTGACCGCATTCTTGATATGAGTCGTACTGCGGTGAACGTCACCGGCGACCTTACTGCATGCACGGTAATGGACCGCTGGGTTGGCGGCAAAGGTACCTCGGAATTATCCCCCGTGCAATAGCTCCGAATAGGCGCCTTTGTCATCGATCTTAGCCAAACAACGAAAGGCATTTAATGGGATCACGATTTAGAATCGTTTTCCCCACCGACCGAACCAGTCGGACAGTTTTTCAACCTGGAAAGCCAGCGTATAGCCGTCAATACGTTCGGCTTTGGGATTATCAATGTGGGCTGCATCGGCCAGGTGGGTGTGTTTGTAAGTCAATCGTATTTCTACAGGCGAGCTGAGCGTAAAAGGCTTAATCTGATCTTTGTGGCCGAGCGCGTTACGGGCTGCTTGCTTGAGGACTTTCGCCGATTCTTCGGGCGAAAGACACAAACCGCGATGGCGCCCCAGACCGGTTTTCACCTGCGCTGTTTCGATCGGGCCTAATAATTCGCAGGCTTCGGCGCAGACCTTATCATCACCAGCGACCAACAGTACAGGCACGCCATGTTCACCCGCGATAGCCGCGCAGAATCCTGTCTCGCCCATTTCCTCTCCATTGACTACCAATTTATGCCAGCTTGAGCTGTTTACGGTGTGTTCGCAGATTGCCTGTAGGGTCCCGGCCTTGGCATGAAACCCGACAAAGAAAACTCCATCACAAGAATCATCCAGGCACGGCAAGAGCGCAAATGTAAATGGGGTACCAGAGACCAGTTTGGCCTTTGGGTGAAGGTCGAATGGGGAAAGATTAAGCGAGCCGTCGTGCAAGTCGCCAACGATGATCTCTTTAGCACCTCCGGCCAGAGCACCTTCGACTACGGCATTCACATCGTTGGCTAGAAGTTTACGCCCTTCGGGATAAAGCGCGTTCCCCTTGGTGCATTGGTCGGGAGAAGTAATCCCGGAAATGCCTTCCATATCCACAGCCACGTAGATTTTCATGTTCCGTTACTCCTTTGTACTTCTTTGAGGTGATGCGCCTAATATTAGTAGTCTTTTCCCTCCAGACTTACCTTGCCTTTAAAAATATTGTAAACATACGCAGAATAGGCAATCACAACTGGCATGCCGATAAGAGCGATGACCAGCATAACAGTTAGGGTTAATGTGCTTGAGGAAGCATTATAAATGGTGAGACTGAGAGCAGGGTCGTTGCTTGCCTTGACCAGATTGGGATAGTGAATGGCACCCACAATCCCCCAAAGTCCCAGAAAGGCAAGGGAAGACATATAAAACGCCTTTATGTCCTTGCCCATCCCCGCTGCTATTTTAAGCATTACCAGGGCAAATAATATCACAAGACAGGCCAGCCAGGCGAATGGACTTTTTAGAGCTCCGGGCAGGTGGAAGGCGGTGAAGATAAATGAGATTATTAGCAGCACTATAAACAAAACCCAGAGCACCCTCATAATTTTCCTTGCCCTTTCCCTGATATCTCCATCGCATTTCATAGCTGCATAGGATGCACCCTGCAAGAGAATGGCAACCAGACCGAATACTCCGATCACCAGAGGATAGGGACGAAGCAGCGTAAAGAAAGTACCGGTAAAATCCATTTTGTCATTAAGCGGAACTCCTACTATTACATTGCCAAGAGCCACCCCATAGAGAAGAGAGGGAAGGAAACTGCCAATGATAAATGCCCATTCCCAGAGCTGGCGGCGCTTTTCATCATGAGCCCAGAACTCAATAGAAACTGCGCGGAAGATAAGAGCGAACAGCACCAGCATCAAAGCAAGATAGAAACCACTGAACACTGTCGCATAGGCGTGGGGGAAGGCAGCAAAAAGTGCAGCTCCACCAGTTACTAACCACACTTCATTGCCATCCCAGAAAGGCCCTATGGCGCGGAAGAGAACCCTTTTCTCTTCCTCTTTCTTCCCGAGAAACCGCATAAGTACGCCGATTCCCAAGTCAAATCCATCGAGTATGGAATAGCCGACCAGAAGCCCGCCGAGGATTAAATACCATACAGTGCGCAGGACGTCCCAGGTCTCCATCGTCAGCCTCCGTTTTTAGTCCCTGTTAATTCCATTATTCAGTATCCCGTGGCGATGTCTACTTCAGGCCCCTGTCTCACGAATTTGATCAATACGCGAAGAAATATTACGAAGAGGAACGTGTAAATAAGTCCAAACATGATCAGGGTGAAGAGAATTTGACCTGCGGGAACCACGACCGAAGCGGCGTCCGCGGTCCTGAGCACCCGATAAACTGCCCAGGGTTGTCTCCCTACCTCCGTCCCTATCCAGCCAAACTCATTGGCTAAATAGGGGAGTGGGATGGAATAGAGCAGCACTCTCAGATACCATTTTGAATCCCATAGTTTTTTCCTTAAGGCCAGATATGAACCTGCCAGAGCAATAATAATAAACAACATCCCAAGACAGATCATGATGTGATAAGAGACAAAAGGCAGAAAAACCGGCGGCCGCTCATCTTCAGGAAATGCGTTAAGTCCCTTTATCTCCGCGTTGGGGTCGAAGTGCACGAGAAAACTCAACATTTTAGGAATTCCGATATAGAAGTACGTCTTTTGTGCGCGTGCATCTGGAATGCCAAAAATGGCGAGAGGCGCACCTGCTTTGGTTTCCCAGAGTGCTTCGTAGGCAGCCATTTTTTCGGGCTGGGTTTTTGCTACCTGCACGGAATGGGCATGTCCGGTAAAAAGCTGAATGACGGCAGCGGGTATAAAAATAATCAGTGCGATTCTGAGCAGAGTTTTTGCATATTCTATGTGGCGGTTTTTGAGCAAATACCAGGCACTTATTCCTGCGACAAGAAGCGAGCCGGTTATCCAGCCAGCAATTACAGTATGAATGAAGCGAATAATAGTGGAGTGATTGATGGCTGCCTGAAAAAAGTTGGTAAGGATAGCCCTGCCGCCTTCAATCTTGAAACCCGCAGGCGTCTGCATCCAGGAATTGGCTATGAGTATCCATAAGCCTGAGAGGTGAGCCCCAAAGAACACCATAAATGCTGCAACCCAGTAGGCTTTCTTGGAGACACGATTTCTGCCAAACAAAAGTACGCCGAGGAACACTGATTCAAGGAAAAACGCAAAGATTCCCTCTGCGGCCAGAGGTGCGCCGAAAATGTCGCCAACGAACCGGGAATACTCAGACCAATTGTTGCCGAAGGCAAATTCCAGTACGATTCCAGTGGCAACACCTAAGACAAAAACCAGTCCCAGAATCCTTATCAGGAAGCTGGAGAGTCTCTTATACAGCTCTTTATTATGTTTGAGGTAGAGAGTTTCGAGAATTAGTATGACAAATGTTAGTCCAAAGGTTGTGGGAGGGAAGATAAAGTGGAAGCCTGCCACGAGCCCAAACTGTATACGGGAGAGCAAAACCGGATCCATCACTCACCTTCCTTTACATTTTCTCCAAGCGCTTTGGCTACTACAATTATTTTCGGAGTGCGTTCGCTAAGGCGGACGCTTTCATAGGCCGAAGCGCAGCTGCGGCTTCTCTCGTAAGCTTCGCTTACGAGTAATAAGGTCCGCCTATAGCGGGAAAGCGGTAGCTATATTACGCCCCGCTACCGCAATCCAAAAGTCAAAAATCATCGACCACGTTCAATTTATCGTATTTAAACGAACTAGCCATGCGATAAAAAGAAGACTCAACATTTTGTTCAAACCAGCGAGCCGAACAGAAAGGATACTCGGTAGCAACGTTTGCTATTTGATGTTTCACTGCATTATTATGAACATAATTTAATCGAGCATAATAACTTTTCTCAAATGTAATACATGTATCCCAGTATTGAAACCAGACCTTGCGCGATGGTGTTCCATCTAATTCATTCACATACAATGCGGTGCGGGAATGAAAATCTCTCACAAAATCAGATAGCCTGGCAACTTCTGCTGGCGCCATGCTAATAAAATGGTAATGATTAGGTAATATGCACCAAGCCTGCAACTGCCAGGTGTATCTTTTCGCACACAGAAATAGTTGTTCAAGGAGAAAACTAAGTCGTCTTTCTCCTTGAAAGAAGGGCTGTTTCTTATATGTTCCTCCCGTAACCATATAAGTTGAGCTTGGTACAAAAACGTGCATTGGGCTATGATGCCACCCACTTTTATCCTTTTCTGACATACTTTACCTTTTGGAGTGCGTTCGGATAGATTATCCGGGCGCTTTCACTTTTGTAAGCATAAATGATGATTGCATAAGCTTGCGCTTATGTTATGCAAAGCGGTAGCTACACTACGTTTCGCTGCCGCACTCCAAAGCTTAAGAGTCATAGGTTACCTATAATTATCTTTGGAGTGCGCAAGCGACGCAATAGCATAGCTTGCGCTTTCATACGCCGAAGCGCAGCTTCGGCTTTTCTCGTAATCGAAGCCCGCGACTAACAAAGCCCGCCTAAGGCGGGTAGGCGGTTGCTTCACTGCGTTCCGCTACCGCACTTCGAAATAGTAGGGTAGATCCGAAATTTCCAATAATCAGAATACGCTAATCGTCCATCACCTATCTTGCAATTAAAATTGTTACCCCCGTTCCTAAGGAAAAATCGCGTGCTTTTTTTACTCAGGGACGTTTAATAATTCCAGCATTTTGTTAATATCTGTGGTGGGGAGATTACATACATAATTGCGACACACGTAGGCGGTGGCTTTGCCTTTCTGGCTTGATAGATAGTAGGTAAATTCGGCTAGGCGCGCAATTGCGGGAGATTCCTCTGCAGCCGGACGGAATAGCAGCACCTTATTAGGGATAAACGTGCTTCTCAGCGCACTGAGCATTGCTCTGGTGTCGGCTGCCTTGAAGTTACCAACGACAACCACTTCGTATGAGGGGCCGATAGCAAAATCCAGGGCAACCAGTTGCTGAGTACAGGCTATGGGGACCCTGGAGATCATCGGGGAAAAGGCGCGATTAAGACGCGCGGCTTTCTTGTCATATTCAGTATTGGCCGTCATACGACCAAGGCGCAGGAGGTTAAACATTGCGACCGAATTGCCCGACGGATACGCACCATCATAAAAATCTTTTTTTCGCACCAAAAGTTTCTCTGCATTATCGGCGGTAAAGTAAAAAGCACCACCCTCATCATCCCAGAACAGCTCAATCATCAATTTATTCAATTCGTTCGCAGCCTCCAGGTATTTCACTTCAAAAGTCGTTTCATACAGCTCGATTAAGCCCCAGATAAGAAATGCGTAGTCATCCAGAAAACCGGTGATTGCCGCATCACCATCCCGAAAGCGATGAAAAAGCTGCCTGTTTGCATTACGCATTCTGGTAAGCATGAAATCTGCTGCTTTCCTGGCTGCTGCTTCGAATTTCTCTTCACCAAATACGCGGGCAGCCTTCGCCATTGCTGCAATCATCAAGCCATTCCAATCGGTTAAAATCTTGTCGTCCTTATCAGGATGCACGCGCTTTTCTCGGACGGCGAACAGCTTTTGTCTTGCTTTTTCTAACATCTGCTTGAGCTTCTCAGGTGGGATTTTGAGCTCCTTGGCAAGTTCAGGGATGGGCTCTTGCAAGTGCAAAATATTCCTGCCCGTTTTTGTGCGCGTTGCCTCCTCGGTAAAATTACCCGCCTTTTCGACGTTGAAGATTTTTATCACCAGTTCTGCTTCCTCAGCTGTAAGCACTTTCCGAATTTCTTTTTCATTCCACAGATAAAATTTCCCCTCCTCGCCTTCGCTATCAGCATCCTCAGCGGAATGAAAGCTGCCCTCAGGAGCAGTCATATCGCGCAATACATAAGTGAGAATCTCGCGCGCCGTCTGTTTGTATGCTTCTTTCCCCGTCGCCTGATACGTCTCAGTGTAAGCCATTACCAGCATTGCCTGGTCATAGAGCATCTTTTCAAAATGGGGCAAAAGCCAGCGCTCATCAGTAGAGTAACGATGAAAGCCAAAGCCTATATGGTCGTAGACGCCACCAAGCCGCATTGAACTAAGAGTTTTCTCCACCATTGAGAGAGGCTTTTGATCGCCGGTGCGCTTCCAGTAGCGAAGCAGAAAAAAGAGATTGTGAGGTGAGGGAAATTTCGGCGCACCGCCGAATCCGCCGTGGTGCTCGTCAAAAGCAGCAGCAAGCTCTTTATAAGCCTTATGGAGAGCATCCTCGCCAGGCTCGGGGCCTGATACATCTACCGGTCTTTCCTTAAGGGCCGAAGTCAACTCTGCGCCAATATTTTCCAGCCGCTCCCTCTCCGACTTCCACATCTTTTCGATCTGAGGAATCAACTCCTTCATCCCCGGCTGCCCAAACCTGCTCTCTTTGGGAATATACGTAGCGGCAAAGAAAGGCTTTTTATCGGGAGTCATAATGATGGTGAGGGGCCAGCCACCGCTCCCTGTCATTAGCTGACACACGGTCATATAGATACCGTCAATGTCGGGTCTTTCTTCTCTATCCACCTTGATGCAGATAAAGGCTTCATTCATCAATCGTGCAACTTCCTGATCCTCAAAGGATTCCGTCTCCATAACGTGACACCAGTGGCAAGTTGAGTAGCCGATGGAAAGAAATATTGGCTTGTTTTCTTTCTTTGCCTTTTCAAACGCCTCTTTCCTCCACGGATACCAATCCACTGGATTATACGCATGCTGCAACAAGTACGGACTCTTTTCCTTTATCAACCGATTTGGCTTCCTCTCGTCCATATTTTGATGAGAAGTTCCCATGACTTTATCTTCCTCAGTTTTTTCAGCGCTAGGTCGATGATCACAGTTTATGAATACAAGGCCGCCCAATATAAGCATTAAGTAAGTGAAATATCTCATTTTGAGATGATCCAGGTTAAATTATCGAAACCGGACATCGGGACTTTTTCTGCAAAGCCGATAGCTGTTTTTTTACTTCTTCAGCGTGCCTGAGAAATCAGGCACCTCTAAGGTGCAGCCTTTGGTATTATCCCTTGGGATAAGAATAGAGAATAACCCATTTGCCTCGAAACTGGCGCAGGCATACCTCCGCGCAAACAAAGCCCAGGAGCAAGAAGTGCTTTATCTGCTCCCTGCCCAAAATAAGAAACATTCATTGTCTCAAAGGTAGCAAAACCGGCTCACCCTACGCAATAACATTTAAATTTGGATTGGCTTAATCAGGCAGGAAGGCATTTGGGCAGAGGTGGGGGCGAAGGAAAGCGTAGTCTGCGCAGGTGATGCACAGCAGGTCGAAAGGGGCAGCGTGCGCAATTGAAACCTGTCCTGGGCAAAATACAGCGTTCCGTTTTGCTTCGCGCCCAATTGCTGGGTCGTTCCGCCCCCACCCTCTACCCTATTCTCTCCTGGCGAAAGAGAGAAGAAATACGAAAGGGGTTACTTATTGACGCCGCGGACGTGCACCGCGGTTTTTGTTTTGTTTTCGTTTGCCACCTGTGCCAGAGCGCTGATCACTACCGCGAGCTGGCTCATCACTCAAGGGATGTCTGCTCTCGCTGTCATCGTGCTTCAATGGCGGCACCTGCGGGTGGCAGTGAAACGTAAGGCTAAGCTTCACCATTCCTTTATTTCTCCCCAAGTCAGCTGCACCAGCATAAATCGCATGTAATGCTGACGCGCTGTATAATGTTAGTGCAACAATCATGCCGGGGAGTTCATGCGGTGTAACTTGCCCAATATCAAAGACCAAAGCCTGGTAGGTTCCGCTTTCCACCGTGGTGAGCCGCAAAATCACAATCCGATAATTTGGAAAACTCAAACCATGCTTGGCTCCAGCTTGAATACGGATCTTTTTCTGTTGCAACCTTTAGGGCCGCAAAGGAATATCAAGCCATCCAGGTCTACTTCGCATCCTTGTTGCCCTATGTTTTGATTTCAAAGGAGTGCTGCATTGTTACACGTCGTTCTGGTGGCGCCGCGAATTCCACAGAATACAGGGAATGTAGCGCGGTTGTGCGCTGCAACGGCTACTGAGTTGCATCTTGTGAGGCCGCTCGGATTTCGCCTGGACAATCGAGCTCTGCGCCGTGCCGGGCTTGACTACTGGGAGCATGTCAACATGCACGTCCATCGCTCGTTTGATGAGCTCACAGAGACGCATCCAAACCATACGTTCTATTTTGCAACCAAGCAGGGCGCGCTTCTTTACAGCGACGTGCGCTATTCTCCTGACGACTTCCTCGTCTTCGGCAGCGAGACCCATGGCTTGCCCGCTGCATTGCTTGAAGCGAACAGCGAGCGCACCATTCGCGTGCCGATCCTCAACCCAGCTGTCCGCAGCCTGAACCTCGCCACCACCGTCGCCATTGTTCTCTACGAAGCTCTCCGGCAGCTCGGGCATGATGTCACCCGCAGGTAATAAAGCTTCACACTATCGCCACTTTTCGTTCTAGGAACTGCAGGGTGAGAAATGACATCTGCGGTTGCAACACTAACTAACCACAGATAAACGCAGATGGACACAGGTAAAACAATTGTAGGGGCACGCTGCGGCGTGCCCCTACGCAAAAATGGATAACAATTGGGTACGAATGAGGGAAAAGATAACAATTACTAGCACAGCGCCTTGAGTGGCGTTTGATTGATAAACCCCGCATTGGCGCAGATGATTTTCACTTCACAACTTATTCTGAACTTTGGAACTTTTCCCAAGTGCTCCAGGTGCGGTAAAGCTTTAAGAGTGCTATATGAAGGGCGTTGAAATACACAGACTATCCACGATGCCTTTATTTGAGCCCGCCTTGAGGCGGACTAAAACCAAAAAGGCCAGCTTCTCCTTAGAGCAATGTGGCGAAGGCGTCATAGCTGAAAAGCCATGGCTCTGGCAATTTCGTTCAGTCTACATTCAGGGCTTAAAGTGAACGAAATTCACCGCGCCAATGGCGGGTAAATCGCCTCAATGACCTTGCCCAAGCCTGATAAGAGCGTTTTAGGAGCTGAAGCATTCAAAAAGTTCTAAAGTTCACAACTTCTTATTTGCAATTTTGATTCCAATCCAGCAGATTCTTTTGCTTTCGCGTATACAACTGGGATTATGGGGGTTAGAAGATAAGAATCGGGGCCAGCGGCACAGGAGTCCAGGGAGCGCTGCACGATACGGACCATCCTGAGCGCCTGGGCGGACAGTTTGGTACACCTGGTCTTGTTGTCGCGGTCTTTCTTATCCATACTCCGCGACGGCTATTCCATCTGATGATCGCTAACGCGCCAGATGTCTCCGTGGCAGTTCTTACGAATTGTTCTTTGTCATCAATTAGACGATTCGGAAGTTGAAAATATTAATTCCCGGATGCGTTCCAGGCACCCAAAAATTGTAATTGCTCGTCCATCTCAGGGCAAGGCCGGAGGTGAGAGAGTCTCGATGGTTGCCCGGTCGAGAACCAGGCTGGCAGTTGGTGCATCTCCGGGATTGAAGTTGAGTATGTCGAACGAAACGATTAAGCCTTCGCCGACGCAGTTCGCTGGAGGCAAGAAGTAGAGCCGGGCGTATGTGGTGTTTGCGGTACCCGGGGAATTTGCGCCGTCACCTGCGCTGGCGATTTCAAGCGAGCGCGATGCTTGCAAATTGGCGGTGTTGAACCGCAGGCGCATCTGTGGCACAAGGCTTCGCTCCGGTTCGTCTGTTCTTACCTCAAACGTTCCCCGATACAATTGGTTTGCCTCAATCGTTATATCCGCCGGATCACTCCCCCAGTAGCCGAACGTGTTGGTATTTGTCGTTGACCGCAAATGCAACGCTCCATCAGCCCAAAAGGACTCGGGATCGGTAAACTCAGGAGTTCCATTACCGGTAAACCAGAACTCTTGACTCGACTCAAAATCATAGGTCCAGGTTATTGTCGTAGACTCATCCAGAGTATCCAGTCTGAAGCGCTCGACGAGCACGCTCTCCAGAGCTAGCTCTGCATCGGGGGCATCCGAAGGATTAAAGTTCAGCAGATCAAAAGCCATCATGCAATAGTCATCATTCGCTGGGGGTATAAAATAGAGTTCGTAGGTTGTGCCCGCCGCGGCGGGCGACGCACCGCCGTCACCATTGCTGTCAATGGTAAGGTAATCCGCCTGCTGAAAATTTCTCGCATTCACGCGCAGACGAATCTGCGGAACAAGGGGTGGCTCCGTCACGTCAGTTGAGACCACGAACTGCGCGCGATAGAGATACTGTTCATTCGCGGGAATAGCGTTCTCTGGGCTCACCCAGAAGCCAAAGGTGTTGGTATTGGTGTGCGAAATCAATTTCAGGCTTCCAGGCTCAAACATCCACTGCGGTTCCGAGAAAATCACTGCCGTGCCCGCTCTCCAGCCCTCATCTGAACCAGCGAAATCGTACCTAATAGGACCTATGTATTCATCCGTGCCGATGTCGTAGTCAGAGCCATCCCCACGGGGTTCCGAGGTGCCATCCCAGGGTCTCGGGTCACCTTCGAGGTCCTTCGTTAAGTCAGCGATAAGAGCCCCCGCATCTACGCAAGGTGACGTGGACCGCAAGCGGAAGTCACCATTTGCCGGGTCTACTAATTGCGGATCAGAAGAGATATTCCCCGTGCCGCCCTCGGTCCAATCCTGAATGCAACTATAAGAAGGCGTGGAGCACTCATGAAGCTGATCACCCATAGACACGGCAGTATTTGCCCAGATTGTACAGTTTCTGATAGTACCGTCGCAATCTTCGAGCCCTCCGCCACGAGAATATGCTCCACCGGTAGCCGAGTTGCCCCAGATAGTATTGTTCTGTATGATATCGTCGCAGCGAAACATTCCGCCGCCATAATAGGCAGAATTGCCGGCTATGATATTGTTCTGAATGGTTGCTTCCCAGCAATAGCAAAGTCCTCCTCCACTACCCCAAATAACCGAGTTTCCTACTATAGCATTGTTTTGTATAATACCATTAAACCAGGATATTCCGGCGCCATCATTCCGGGCCATGTTGTTCACAATTTTGTTATTCTCAATTGTCGCCTTTGTTCTGTTGCCACATATCCCTCCGCCGCTAAGCGCAGAGCCGCCATTTCGAATCGATAATCCTTTCACAACACAGGTCTCATCTTCAGTACCCTCAAAGGTTATAACGGTAAAGAGCCCTTCTCCATCAATTACAGTATCATCAACGATACGGCTATCAAGAGGACTGGAACTCTGTAACGTCATGTTCTTCCCCAGAATATGAATTCGCTCATAATAAGTGCCCGGTGAGATGGTTATCTCCTCGGAGGGAAAAGCCAGGAATAATGCTTGCTGAATAAGAGGATAGTCGGTAGGAACCGAAATTCCAGGAGGGGTGTTGAAGATAATTGGGTCAGTGCCCCGTATCACTTCTAAACCATCTAATAATCCATCTCCATCAGTGTCGGGATTATTGGCATCGCACCCGTGAGCGCCCTCTTCACTATCTACGAGCAGATCTCCATCGTTGTCAAGCGAACTACCATACTCATGGCTCCCCATATCTACATTACTGCCAATTATTCGACATTCCCCATCCATATCAGCTAAGTATCCCCCATAAAGATAGTATTTATTCCCAGCATCAATACAAGGTGAGTCCGAGTGGAGATGAAAGTCTCCATTCGCAGGGTCAAGGAATCTTGGATCGGCTGATATAGTTCCCCGTGTGCTATCGCCTCCATTCTGAACACAGCTGTAAAAAGGAGGATTGACACCCCACACCTGACTGTCGGCAGGAGCGGAGTTCCCCCAAATTATGCAATTAATGATAAATCCATGGCATCCCGAGAGGCCACCTGCTTTTTCCCCTGCTGAATTGCCATAAATGGTATTGTTTATGAGGGTACCTTTGCATCCCGAGAGGCCACCTCCGTTACCAGAGGTTCCAGGAGCTGAATTTCTGAAAATCGTATTATTTATTATTGTGCCGTCGCAATTAGATATTCCTCCGCCTCTGCCTTCGGAATACCTGGCTATGTTATCTCGAATAATATTATTCCGAATCGTTCCGCGGCAGAAATCAAGCCCACCACCATAATCTGCAGTGTTGCCTGAGATAATATTTCTATCAATGATGCCATGGCAATAAGTAAGCCCACCACCTGACTCCTGCGCGATGTTATCAGAGATGATGTTGTTTTTTATTGTAGCGTTGCATCTATTGAGACCTCCGCCGTAATGAGCGGAGTTTTGTGAGATAGTATTGTCCTGTATGATGCCGTCACAATAGCATAGTCCACCGCCAAGTGACTCAGCTGAGTTGCCAGAGATGATATTATTCTTTATGATACCATCACAATTGTAAAGTCCGCCACCAACACCACTAGGAAAGCTATTATACGCAGTGTTTGAAGTTATATGGTTATATTGGATAGTTGCCAGGGTGCCCAAATCTGCCGAGCTTCCGTTGATATTGCCATTGATGCCACCCCCATACGGAGCATAACCACTGGTAATGGTAAAACCGGCAAGGACGCAGGATTCATTTTCTGCACCTGTGAATATGACCACGGAACCAGCTTGATTTCCGTCAATGATAGTACTGGCGACTACGGTAGGACTGGTAGGATCCGTAGAGCGCAGGATGATGTTTTTGCCGAAGAAGTTGATATTCTCGTAGTAGGTGTCCGGGGAAACAATGATCTCGCAGCCCTCGGCAGCGGCATCTATGGCATCCTGGATAAGGGTATAGTTCTCCGGAACATAGATCACGCAAGGTGTGGGTGAAGGCGTTGGAGTTGGAGTGGGTGTAGGTGGAATATAATACTCATCCGCGCCGATGTCGTAATCAGAGCCATCACCACGCGGCTCGCTTGTGGCATCCCAAGGCCTTGGGTCACCTTCAAAGTCTTGAGCCAAAGTAACAGTGCCGCCTGCATCTATGCACTGAGAAGTTGACTGGAGATGGAAATCGCCATTGTCAGGGTCAACTAATTGGGGATCAAAGGAAATATTCCCGGTCCCTCCGCCTGTCCAATCCTGGATGCAAGAATAAGAAGGTGTGGAGGAATCATCACGAAGCTGCGGGCCTGAAGGGGCGATATTTTGCCAGATAATACAATTTCTAATGATGGCACGCGGGCAATATGCCAGCCCGCCGCCTCTGCTAGCCGAGTTGCCCGAAATGGTATTGTTCTGTATTGTGCCACGGCAATAATAGAGCCCGCCACCTTCACCCATACGAGAGACGTTTTGCGAGATAACATTGTTCTGGATAATGCCGTCGCAAGATTTAAGGCCTCCTCCAAAATATGTAGCAAGGTTTCCAGATATATTGTTGAACTCGATGGTGCCGTCACAACCAGTCAGGCCTCCACCATTACCCCCATACAATCCGTTGTAATAGGCAGCATTGTTGGTTATATTATTGTGCTGGATTGTTGCCTGAGTGCCTATTCCAGCTATACCACCACCATTTATACCACCACCATAGGGAGCAGCGCCGTTTGTTATGGTAAAGCCGGAGAGAACGCAGGTGGTGTGTTCCCTTCCCGAAAACCTCACAACGGAGTCAAAAGCGCGATTGCCATCAATGATGGTGCTGGCAACCACTGAAGGGTTCGTGGGGTCAATAGAACGAAGGACGATATTCTTGCCATTGAAGTTAATGCTCTCATAGTAAATGCCCGGGGAGACTATGATTTCGTCGCCGTCAGTGGCAGCATCTATCGCCTGTTGAATAGTTGAATAATCATCCGGCACGGCAAGCACTATGGGTGCTTTAGTGGTAAAATTTGTTGGGTCAGACCACTCGCTCCATTTATTGCGATTGTCCATGTGTCTGACTCGCCAATAGTACATAGTCAAAGTTTTCATATCTCTTGGCGTAGCAATTATGCTTATCTTGTGTACAGTATCAAAGCCACTGTCATAGTCAGGACTGGAGAAATCTCTGTTGTCATCAATTTGCCACTGACTGGCAAAATGGAGCTCACCCGCGTTCGGGTCTGCAAAAGTAGAGCTTTCCAAAGTAAGGATCAATAAAACGCCAGTCGCCCCATTCGCTGGTGATATATTGGTTGGTTTCTCAGGCGGGTAATTTGGTGATAAAATGCCAATGAATTCATCGGCACCGATATCAAAGTCAGATCCGTCTCCATAGGGATTTGATATTGCATCATAGGGTCTGGGATCGCCTTCAAAATCTTGGCCCAAAGTAACAGTGCCTCCTGCATCAATACACGGAGAAACGGGCCGAACATGAAAATCACCATTATCGGGGTCAACCAGTGCAGGGTCAAAGTAAATATTTCCAGTGCCGCCGCCGGTCCAATCCTGGATGCAAGAATAAGACGGCGTGGAGCACCGATAAAGTTGAGGAGCTGATGAGGCAGTATTGCGCCAGATAATACAGTTTCTGATGGCACCGTCGCAATCGTAGAGTCCACCACCAACTGCATCTGTCCCTGTAGCCGAGTTGTGTGAGATGGTATTATTTTGGATGGTGCCGTAACAAAAAATAAGCCCGGCACCTCCATAAGTTTCACTACTAGCTGAGTTATGTGAGATGATATTGTTCTGGATGATGCCGTTGCACGAAGCGAGGCCGCCGCCAGTTCCATATTTGCCAGTGGCCGAGTTGTGTGAGATGATATTGTTCTGGATAATGCCGTCGCACGAGTACAGCCCGCCGCCATGGCGAGCCGAGTTGTCAGAGATGGTATTGTTCTGGATGGTGCCGTGGCACTCTGAGAGCCCGCCGCCAAATGCATAATCTCCAGTAGCCAAGTTGTCAGAGATGGTATTGTTCTGGATAGTGCCGTCGAATCCATAGAGTCCACCGCCATCATCGTAGGCGATATTTCCTGTTATATTGTTGTATTGTATAGTTGCCCCAGTGCCGTTGCACCCACACAGCCCACCGCCATGCCCGTAGGCCCTATTTCCTGTTATATTGTTGTATTGTATAGTTGCCTCGGTACTGTCGGCAAAGATTCCGCCACCATCTCTAGCCCTGCCGTTGGTGATAGTGAAGCCAGAGAGGACACAAGTTTCGTCTTCACTGCCAGAGAAAGTCACGACGGAGCCGAACAAGCTCCCGTCGATGATGGTGCTGGCGACTACGGTTGGACTGGTAGGATCCGTAGAGCGCAGGATGATGTTTTTGCCGAAGAAGTTTATGTTTTCGTAGTAGGTGCCTGGGGAGACAATGATCTCGCAGCCCTCGGCAGCAGCATCTATGGCATCCTGGATAAGAGTATAGTCCTCCGGAACATAGATCACGCAAGGGGTGGGTGAAGGCGTTGGGGTTGGAGTGGGTGTAGGTGGAATATAATACTCATCCGCGCCGATGTCAAAGTCCGAGCCGTCACCACGGGGCTCGGCAGACCCATTCCAGGGTCTCGGGTCACCTTCAAAGTCCTGAGCTAAAGTAACCGTGCCTCCTGCATCTATACAGGGCGAATTAGGGAGAAGATGAAAATCGGCGTTGGCTGGGTCAACTAATTGAGGATCGGAACTGATATTTCCAATGCCGCCCTCTGTCCAATGCTCTATGCAACAATAAGCCGGATCGGGGCACCAGTAAGTCTGATGGGGAATATTTGCCCAAATGATACAATTGACTGGTCTGCTGCTCCAGTAGAGCCCGCCTCCACGATCAGCCGAGTTGCCGAAGATGGTATTGTTCTGGATGGTGCCAGAGCAAGAAGCAAGCCCGCCGCCGGTGAACTTTGCTGAGTTACCGGAAATGATATTGTTCTGGATGATGGCTTCGCAGAGAAAAAACCCTCCACCACCATGCCCAGCCGAGTTACCAGAGATTATATTGCTTTCGATTATGCCATCGCAACTACTAAGGCCTGCGCCGTAATAATGAGCGGTGTTTCGGAAGATAGTATTGTCTTTGATGATGCCAGAGCACTCATAAAGTCCGCCCCCGCTACTCGCCGAATTATTCGATATGCTATTGTGCTGGATAGTACCGTCGCATTCTGACAACCCTGCACCAAGGCACTCTCCCGAGTTGGCCACAATGGGATTGTCCCGGATGGTTCCATCACAATCATAGAGCCCTGCGCCTTTTCTTTCTGCCCAGTTGCCCGAGATTGTGCTGTTCTGGATAGTGCCGTCGCAGTCGGAAAGTCCGCCCCCGCAGCCGTCATAATGATAATATTCAGGCCAACGCACTATTGCTACTGCAGTATTTGTTGTTATGTTGTTGTTCTGAATCGTCGCTAGCGAGCCGTTGCCATAAATACCACCGCCGTAGAGCCCGTAACCATTGGCAATGGTGAAGCCGGAAAGGACGCAGGTGGTGAGTTCCGTGCCAGCGAAGGTAACCACCGTATCGGTGCTTCCACCATCAATAATGGTACTGGCGACAATGGCCGGGCTGGTTGGGTTGGTTGAGCGTAGGATCACATTCTTCCCAAGGAAGTGGATATTCTCAGTATACGTTCCCGGGAGTAGGGTAATTACTTCCGAGGTAAAAGCCAGAAACAGGGCTTGCTGGATGGAGAGATAATCAGCAGGAATGGAAATTCCTGGAGGTGTATCAAAAACCGCTGGATTTGTGCCGCGAAGCACTTCAACGCCGTCTTGTAAACCATCATCATCTGTGTCCGGGTTGTTGAGGTCTGTACCATGAGTGGTCTCATCACTGTCCGCTAAAAGATCGCCATCACGGTCTGGGGAACTGCCGTACTCATCACTTCCTATATCCAAAGATTCACCAGCTATTCGGCATTCCCCATCAATATCTGCAATGTATTCACCAGTCAGATATAGTTTATTGCCTGAATCAATACAGGGAGAGTCGCCCTGGAGGTGATAATCCCCATAGTATGGATCAACGAATCTCGGATCGGCTGAGATGTTCCCTCTTCCCGCACCGGTCCAATCTTGAATGCAGCTATTATAGGGCGTAGCGCAATATGCAAGTTGGGTGTCTGTAGTGGCGGTATTTTGCCAGACAATACAGTTTCTGATGTTACTGCAGCACCCGTAGAGCCCACCACCATAGTACTCAGCCTGGTTTCCCCAGATGGTATTGTTCAGGATGGTGCCGTTACAATCGGACATCCCGCCGCCGAGTTTATCAGCAGAGTTGTTGGAGATAGTGTTATCCTGAATTATGCCGCCGCACCGAGCAAGTCCTCCGCCGTTGTTCCATGATGAGTTCTCACAGATGATGTTGTTCAAGATGGCGCCATTGCACCAGTAAAGCCCACCGCCACTATACTTTGCCAGGTTCTCCCAGATCCTATTGTTCTGTATAGTGCCATTGCAATACGCGAGCCCACCGCCACCAGAAGCCGAGTTGCCGAAGATGGTATTGTTTAGAATAATGCCCTCGCAACCATAGAGCCCGCCGCCATCCCTATCGGCTGTGTTGCCCGAGATCGTATTATTCTGTATAGTGCCGTCACAGTCATTAATGCCCGCACCACAAGGACTACCATAATGGTAGTAGTGGTAGTATGCAGTGTTTGTTGTAATATTGTTGTATTGGATGGTTGCCAGAGTACCATTGCCGTAGATACCACCACCGCCTCGGCCACTATAGCCATTGGCAATGGTAAAGCCGGAGATGACACAGTTGGCCAGTTCTGTGCCGGAGAAGGTCACTACGCTGTCAGTGCTTCTACCATCAATGATGGTGGTGGCAACTATGGTTTTACTGGTGCGGTCGGTGGAGCGCAGGATAATGTTTTTGCCGTTGAAGTTTATGTTTTCGTAGTAGGCGCCCGGGGAGACAATGATTTCATCGGCATCGAATGCGGCGTTGATGGCTGCCTGAATTGTTAGATAGTCTGCAGGGACGTTTATTGTCGCTGCGGCGCATACCAGAGAGACGTTAAGAAAGCAGATTAACGCTAGAAGAATTGGTATTTTTAGCGAAGCCGGCTTGCATATTGCCAATCGGCTCTGAGAACGAATCTTCTGCATTTTACTCCCCCTCAAAAAGCCTGATTCCTCAGGATTCGGTCCTCCAAGCTTCTTATTTCACTGCTCCCGACCAGAATCAAGCTTTTTCGCAGTTAGTCTGAATGGCGAGTAGTAGAGGCACGCCACGGCGTGCCCCTACCTGCAAAACTTGTCCGCCGAAGGCACGCATTACCGCCGAAGGCGGATCAGGGCAAGGCCGGGGGTTCAATAGTCTCTATAATTGCGCGGTCGAGGATCAGGCTTGCGGTTGGTGCGTCGTCGGGATTAAAGTTGAGTATGTCGAATGAAATGAGCAAGTCTTCACCGACGCAGTTCGTCGGTGGCAAGAAGTAGAGCCTGTCATATGTTGTGTTTGTGGTGCCCGGGGAATTTGCCCCGTCACCAATGCTTGAAATGCCGAAGGTGTGCGAGGCTTGCAGATTCCCGGTGTTGTACCGCAACCGCATCTCTGGTACCAGTGCCTGATTGGTCACGTCTGTCCGCACTTCGAATGTCCCTCGATACAGTTTGTTCGCCTCTATTGTTATATCCGCTGGATTGTTGCCCCAGAAGCCAAACGTATTCGTGTTGGTTATTGCCCGCAGCTCAAGCGCACCGCTAGAATAGATATACTGGGGCGAACCGAACGCTATCGATGCGCCTCCCGTTGTCCAGCCGTCCTGGCTCAGCTCGAACGTGTAATCCTGAACAACTGTCGGAGTTGATAGCGAATCCAGTGCAAAGCGATCAACCGTAACCGTATCCAGCGAAAGTTCTGCCGTTGCCGCATCGTCAGGATTAAAGTTAAGCAGGTCGAACGCAAGCATGGCAGCGGGATCATTTGCTGGTGGCACAAAGTAGAGGTCGTAATCCGTGCCCGACGCGGCGGGAGACGCACCGCCG
>JAUWMI010000029.1 GCA_030613245.1 Candidatus Sumerlaeota bacterium | reverse complement strand
CTTTCTCAAATGAGTTACCATTTTGGGAGAGATAATCCCTACGCACAAGGCGCATTTCCCCCTCACCTCTATCCTCTCCCGCAAGGGGAGAGGAGGCAAGATTGGGCAATGACTGGAGATGGCGATCCACAAGGGAGAGGGAAGGGGTAAGAGAGCTATGAATGCATTAACAAGATCATAGAAAAAGAGGCTCTTTGTCAAATGAGTTAGCGTTTTTTCATCGTAACTTTGATCGTAACAATGTAGGGGCGTTTAATTAAACGCCCTTTTAAAGGGCCTGTCCCTCCTGATATTCAAGTTGACTTCCCATCTCACCAGCATTTTTAATCAAACCACCTATGGTAGGGGCGTATTGCAATACGCCCCTACAAAAAATTTTGGTTCTTGGGATTCCATAATGCGTGGTTTTCATAGCATTTATTGGGCTTCACATTCATCAATTGTAGGGGCGTTTAATTAAACGCCCCTACTCGTCCTGTTGGCTGGTGAAGAGGGAATACACAGCAGGCACATTACGTAATGAGGCACAGATCCAAGCAACTGCCGTACACTTGCCGAGATATGAAAACACTGAAGTTATTCAATGCATCAGAGGCTTCCTTGCTAACCTATCTGACAAAGAGCCTTATATTGAATCTAAACCCAATAATAGATAATCGCTGCGGTCAGGACGTAGGGGCGTTTAATTAAACGCCCATGGGCGGCCCGCCGCGGCGGGTCGCCCCTACAAAAACCAACTTGCAATAAAGTAAAGTAATTCTACCTGCCAGATTCAGTACAATAAAGGCTCATCCGCCGCGGCGGATGAGCCCCTACTTATCCAATCTCTTCTTCATATTTAATACCTGACTTATAAGTAATCGCTTGGTTCTAGTTTGCAAAAAGAATTGTTAAAAGTTCATTTTTTTCTTGCAATACATAGGGAGCCATGTATAGCATATTTAATGTCGTAAGGATTTCCCTAGGGGATTACCATATTTCAAAGGAAAGGAGGTTATGAAACTTAGCATTTTGAGGTTTGTAAATTTTATATCCTAATTTTATGAAGGGAGGTACTAGTTGATGCGAAAGGTTGCATTGTTCGCAGTAATTGCATCACTGTGTCTCATCGGGACAATCGCTTATGCCGCTCCTTTTGCGGCACATCTGGACTCATCAGCGCCTAATCTCTTGTCAGGTGGAAGCGTTGACCTAGAGTTCACTCTCAGTGACGACGCCACTACCGTGACAGTGCAGGTCATTGGTCCTCTTCCCGCCAGCACAGTGCAGAGAACCTTCGATCTGGGTGCCCTGGACCGTGGTGACCAGAGTGTGGCTTGGGATGGCAAAAACCAATCCGCCGTTGATGTCGCCTTGGGAGGTTATAAGTTCACAGTTGAGGCAGAATCTGCTGGTTATGGCAGCAGCTGGACGAACATCACTCCTCTGACTGTCCACGACATCTGGACAACCGGAACCACGGAATTGGGAATCGCCAACACTGCCAACCTGCGCGGTATTGGCTTTAATGGTTCCAACATCATTATTTCGACCACCACTCCAGCAGATGCGCTGTATGTGGTGAATTCCAGCGGTGAATACCAGCACGAGTTGGGCTTGACTGTTGTTGATACCTACGATGCTGACAACGATGCGGATTATGATGAGACGTGGTCCCTGAGCGGCTGGTTGGGGCCGTATGATGGCGCTACTGCCACTGACGGGACTGTTTATCTCTCGTCATACCTTGGCGCTGGCTTCCCAATCGTTCGTCTTGAGTCCGATGACGCTGCCTCAAGCCCAGTAGCAGTTGCTTTTATGGCGGCTCACTGCCGGGCGCTTGACGTCGCCAACGCTGGTGCAAGCACCATTATTTACGAGGGCGGCAACGCAGGCTCAGTTGCAACGAGAATTCATACTTCCACCGATGGCACTACGTTCAGCCTGTTGGAATCAACGGCTGTCATGCCTAATTCCCACATGGTCATTGGGCGCGATGGCAACACCGGTGGTGATGGCGACGTAATCTGGTGCAGCACGAACGCCGGTAATGTTGAGCGCTGGGTCAGGTCTTCGGGAGTTTGGGCTGAAGACACCAGTTTCTCTGGGCCAGTTAATACGTGTGCTGGCGATTACGCTCGTATTGGTGGAAAAGACGTAATCGCAGTCGTCCTCAACAGCAATAATGACATTGTGCTCGCTGATGGTGACACTGGAACACAGATTACCAGCTGGTCGCCACCCGGTAGCCGGGCCACCTGGAGCGGAAATGGTGACCTGACGATTAACCCGGTAGGCGCTGCAGACTTTGATATCTACTTCGCCTTGCCAGACTATAACCTCTTCGGCAAGATACGATATGGCGGAATAGGCGATCTGCAGTACTGGACCGCTACAGGTATCGGCTGTATTGAGGACCAGACCAGCCATGCCTTTGGCTACATGTTCGTGGGTAGCTCCTATCCGGAAGCATCCAGCAATCCTGGTGCAACTGCTGACCAGCAGGGCGTCTATATCCTGAAATGTGATGGGACGTTCTATGGTGGAACTGCTGCTGCTGCTTATGCGGCTGCAGACAATAACCCATCTGCCAGCTGGGATTCAGGGGACAACTGGTCACCGTGGAGAGTTCACGCTGGCGTTGATGACAATGTCATAACCGTCGGTGACTGGGGAACTAATGGTGTAACGGATGACGTCATGATGTATTACGGCGTTGGAACCGGCACCACTGCCAGGCGGATGCTGTTGGCAGGCGGCGCAAACCATGGCCGTCTTTACGCAGCCATGACCTCTGGAACCGGCTCGAGCAAACGGCTGATTGGAATGGATAGAGACCTAGCGTATGGCCAGGATATGTACTACTGGGAAATTGGCGAAACTATCGACAATTACACCGGTGCAAGGAACACCCTGATTGACGGGCCAAGCATCACTGGATCGAGTTTGATCTACTCGATCAAAGACTTCACTCTTGACCCGAGCCATAACATCTATCTAGCCAATTCAAGATGGGCCGGCCCCCAGGACAGGCTGGACTGTGTTAATCCAACAGGTGACGCTATCGTCTGGCTTAAGACAGGTGACGACCTGTCCACAGATTCTAGTGGCGCGTTCTATCGGAATAACTACACCTACTCCATTGACTACTCCGATGACAAGGATTGGGTGGCTCTGCTAGAGCGCTCTACTTATCCGGATGTTGTCGTCTACTCGAACGCAGGCGTATTTCAGAGTACTTTCAGCGTGGGCACAGGAATCGGTATGGCAACCCAAGCAAACCTCTCCTTTGCTCCTGCTGGAAATATATGGGTAGCGCACAATATTACGGAACACAGCTGGATCTGGGCGCCTCCTGGTGCAAGCGACTATACCACTACCTTGTGGGATGCGGTCTACTTTGGGCCAACACCAGTACCAACTCCAAGCCCAACTCCGACAGCAACGCCTACGCCTACACCAAGTCCTACACCAAGTCCAACACCTACGGGGCTGGATAACTGGGTAGAGTATTAATACTAATCATCCCTAACGGGTAAACTTAGCCCGCAATTGCTCTCAGGCAATTGCGGGTTTTTTTTTGTAGTGCATGGGGCAGACACACGGGTCTGCCCCTACGTCATACGTCCATTTCACACCTATTGCATGAAACCACCGAGTTGCACGCAACTTGTGCGCCTCTGGCGTAAATGCTCCTGTAGGGGCGAACCTATGTGTTCGCCCTTTCGCTTCTTTGGTTTTCGGTCATTTATTTTGCACATAGGTATAAGTGTTGGAGGAAAGGCCTTTGGAGTGCATCCGCCGAAGGCCTGGCCGAAGGCGGACGCTTTTCCCGCCTAAGACGCCCTGAGCCTGGCCGAAGCGTAGCTTCGGCCTCGCCGTCGCAAGCTGCGCTTGCGATCTCAAAAGCGGCAGCTGCGCTATGCTTCGCTGCCGCACTCCAAAGCTCCAAAACGGGCATTTTGAGTTAGTAGCCTATTCCACAGGTGGGATTTCTGGATATCTTATTATGCGGGCATTATACCTCGAAGGAAGGGTCTTCAGTAGCTCTTCTACCCCTTCAAAGTTAAGAAATTCCTCTGGCAGCTCCTTTCCATGATACAGCCTGAAAAAATGGTTGGCGTATTGATCTTCTGTATAAGCATTCATATAATTAACAAACCGTTGAGAGTTTAAATAACCCTTTCTTTTCGCGGATTCAAATATCGCCTTTTTTTCTAAAAGAGAGGCAAGTACATCCTTTACGTCATCGGGATTGTTGAATCGAGCATCATAGAGCACCGAAAGCTGATACTCTACTTCCCTGGTCCTTATTTCCGTTTCCCCAAGCCGTGCAATAACGTTATCAAGCTCAGCTGTGGCAGTACTGATATTATCATGCAGGAAAACAGGTTCTGCATCTCCAATGAGTGTCTTTTTGAAATCCTTCACTATGTCGTATACATGAAATTCTCCTGTATTTGCCACCACGTATCGTCTCACTTCTGGAAATGGCTTGGGCTCGCCTTTTTTAATATCTTCGATAAGGATAATAAATGTGCCATCGCTAGTGTGAATTACCGGACTGATTTCACCAATGTAGAGATTCTTTATCGCCTCTGCCAGGGTCTGGTTAATCTTATCAAGCCGAAAAGGTCCTAAGATTTCTCCTCTGACTGATTCCTCGGCCTCGGAGTTCTCTTTTGCCAGAGGGAGGAAATCATGGGGTTCTTTTTCAAGTTCCTTTCTTATTCTTTCCGCGAGGGCATATTTTTTCTGTTTTTCCTCTTCATTTGGCTTCACCGTGTTAAAGAAAATCATACGATAAGACACTTCGTTGGGTCCCCTGAATTCGTCTATATTTTCCTCATAGTAGTTCATCCATTTCTCTTTCCAGGGCTCTCTCGCCTCTTTGATGACCGGATACATTTGTGTCAGCATATAGTACTGCCAGGCCATTCGATAGGAATCATTCTTCATTTTCAGGGTGAAGTAGTCTTTTTCCTCCAGTTTGTTTTGCTGTATTACCAGTTTTGCGATTTTATTAAACGCGATTTTATTAAGTGTCTCTTCCTGACCTGTTTTATTATTGTATAATAGATATTGAGGGCTTCGCCGGTCACCATTGCTGTAAAACACCGTCTTGTAATCAATAAAAGCGTTAAAATCCGACTGCATAACATTGCCACCGTTAAATGTGAGCAGTGCGGTGTCCGTAGAAGCCGACCATTCGCCTGTATTCTGAGCCGCCACAGCAAACGCCAAAACAAATAGGATAAAACTTAAAACAAACGATTTCTTCATCGTTATCTACCTTTCCCGGAGCAACATTGCTCTGAAAAGAATTTTATTTGAGTCATCTTATACCTGTACCATTAACTGAGGTAAGACTGAAAGCTACTAAGAGAGACTATCAAAATGTGTTCCTAAGGGGTATTAACGTAGTACTCGTTGTACCGTTGTGGTTTGATATTTCTTTTTGTTATGCGCTCTTATTCTAAAATTATCGAAGTGCTCCGAAAGCTTTCCTTCTCTAAAAGAAGAGCAAGAGAATACCATCACTCTCCCCGCCAGTCAACAATTAGAATCCCGTCTCCATTTGACCTGTTGGTTGCCGAATGACATGTTGATAGCGCACTTCATGACGGCGCAGGAATACTGTGACCTTCAGGGGAATGGATAGGAACACATGCTATTGCAGGGAATCTGTTTCAAAGGTGTGAGCAACTGGTCAAATGGGTTACCATTTATCCCCCACTATTGATTCAGCGTAGTCCAGGTTGCCCAGAGAGCCCGAATTGGCTTGGGATCAGTCAGGCCGGCGACTGGGTTGCCTTCATCATCCAGAAGCGGTGAGCCTTTTTGCGGCGAGAAATCACCATTGCTGGGGTCGGTGAATTTCGGGTCCCCATATAGCGCAGAGGCCTCTTTGTCAAAATTCACGAAGTCTTCTTTATTGTTCCAATAGTGGTTGCCATTGGTGCGCGCGCCGATGCCAGGCGGTCTGCCTTCTTTTGAATACCTGGTCAGACCTTGCGCATTGTTCACGAAGCTATTGCGGCGTATGGTTAAGTTGCAGGTATCCTGAAACCCCACACCGGGAGCATTTTCAGCATAAAAAACGTTGTTCTCGATAACAACGTCGGAACGAGCATAAGCCCAGAGCGCTCCACGATTCTTGGAAAACAGATTGTTAGCGATGCGCCCGTGGGCTGATTTATTACCGAGATAAGCGCCAGCTCGATTGTCGCCGATTACCAAATTATTCGTCATATCCATTGTCCCACCAGTATTGCGCACCGCATGATACTCACATCGGCCAAGGATATTTCCAATGATTTTGACGTGCGAGTTGGCATGAAGCGTGACCACGCTATGCCCGGCATCTGTGAGAATCGAGTTGCTCACGGTGCCGTTGGCACCCTCAAGGAAAATCAGAGCGTAGGCGAAGCCCGTGCTCCTGCCTTCGGTAAAGGTCACGTTGGTTCTACCTGCAGCCATTATAGCGTAAGGCGTGGTTTTGGGCCGATCAATGGGCTCAAGGCGGCAACCGCGAATCACAACGTCGCTGTCTCGCACATATATTGCAGCGGGAGATTCAATACGCACGTCAGTTGATTTCGGTGCCCAGCGAACCGTCAAATTCTCAAGCACAACGTTCTTGGTACCTCTGATGGTGATGGTTGGTTCATTGCCGAGCAGTTCAATCGTGCACGTGCCGGCATCCTCGCCACGCAGCGTCAGGGGCTTGGTGATTTCCAGGGGGCCCTCGTGCTTGCCTGACGGAACGATGACGACACCACCGGATTGTGCCTTGTCTATCTCTTCCTGAAGGTTTATGGCAATCTCTTTCATCTCAGTGGTTTCGCTGAGCAAAAAAACTTTCTTTGCTTTAGCCGCTTCGTCCGCCTGGTCTTTTCCGTTAGCTACAAAATATGCCCTTATCATCCACTCCCGGTCGGCGATTTGTTTAAATCCTGATTTAACGTTTCCCGCCAAGGAATGAGACGTCTTGGGATTCCTGTTATAGTGAAAGTAAATCCCCCTATACTGATGCGCCTCCGGGTCAAGGGCAATGGTCATAAATCCTTTGGCATCTGGTAGATTCTTGAGAGGGAAAGGCTTGGTGAAAACCAGGTCAACCCACTTGGCTTTGTAGCTGAAAAGGGCATAGGGAAAGGTTTCCTCCAGGCATACTTTCTCGGATTCATCAATTATATAGATCTTAACGAGTGTCTGCTGGGGATCATACCCCGAACCGTAGCGACTGGCGTATAATCGAATACCTCTAAGGGCAACATCAGGATAATGAACCCCCTCTGGCAAGGCATCTCCGATTCGGAAACGAATAGCCGGCCCACGCCCGCCGTAGCTCTGCATATCATCTGATGTGCCTGTATCAAATTTTACTTCAATGCATTCCTCAAATGGGTCAATATGTTCCGGAGGCTTCCAGTCCGCTAACCGCTGGAGGCCTTTCTCACCGGAAGGCTCGCTGGACATATACACCCTGACCATCCAATCATAGGTGTCTCTCACTTTTTCATATCCGCTATCAGGTAGGCCTGAATATGAGTGCGACTCTTGCACGTTTCTGTCGAAACCCAGATAGATACCTTTGGTTTGGTTGGGATTGAAATTCAGAGCTACATAAAATTTATCTGGAACTTCAACGGAGGGCGTTCGGAACGTGTACCAGCGAAGATCCGATGTCCGCTCGACCATAGCATACGGATAGCGCAAATCCGCCAATACCTGAAATTCTTCATTTAGCAGATAGAGGTGAAAGTCTTCTTTTGGTGGCTCAGGATAGCCGTAGCGGCTGGCAGCAATCTGAACCGCTTCAATAAACCTAAGGCCTTCGGCACGTTTAAATTGAACAGCGTGCCCTGAAGCGCCCAGACTAAGTTTGCCCTCAGCAGTGTCATCAACATAGCTCAGTTTTACGGTGTTGTCAGGGATCGGTTCGCCGACTGTTTGAGAGACAGTCATTGGTGCGGGCTGCTCTGTGGTGCCGCTCTGTTTCTCAGCGTAAGTGCTGCTGGCAGCGGCGGCAATTGCCCATTGAGTCTTATCGTAAATGTCAACCAGTCCCACTGCATCAATCTCGTTCCAACCTTTCACGCCAGGTGAGTCGAGATAGACTTTCACGCGGTTGGTTTTGAAGTTCACACTGAACGGGATTTCTGAAACACCTTTACCGCTGCCTGGAGCTGTGGGGTCTTTTCCAGTCCAGACCTCCACCTCTTCACCATCTTGTGTGAACACACTTATTTTATATACAGCGCCTGGATTATATGTTTCGTAGATTTTCACGCCTTTGGGAACGACAGATTCGGCATATTCCAGCATCAGCCATTCCTTTTGCCCATCAGGCGTCAGTGACGCCCATGCAGTTTCAATGTCCCCTGCCTTTGGCGTGTCAGGTTCACCTGTTGCCTGCTCCGGCCCCCAGCTGCGTTTTTCTTCAGGCTTGTCCCTAGGTTTTAATTTCTCAATGAACTCTCTATCACTTTCCTTTTGCTTCTGTGGGTCAGCCCATTCAGGGTATTTGGTGGTCCAGGTGATTTTTTCAGGAGAGAATGGTGGTTGCTTACCTTGCTGATTCCACCACTCACCCCATTTTTGCCAGTCATAGCCGAAATTCACGCCTGTGATTCGTGCGAGCGAAATCTGCGCCCAGAACCGTGTGTTCTGATTGTAATGATAAATCAGGTGAATAAGCTCCGGCACAACCGATTCATCGCCAACTATCCCCAGCGCCCTGACCGCCATCCAGCGATCGCGATTGTCCTTTTCCCGACGCTCGGCAGCAATATGGAGGAGCGGTTTCACCGCTCGTCTGCTCTTTAGAGCCCCAAGACAATTAATCGTATCATAATATTTGCGACTCCGCGGTCCTTCCAGAATGCTAATCCATCTCTCTTCAAGCTCCGCTTTGGTTGAATCTGAGAGGTTGGCAAATTCACTCCTGTCAAGATACCCGGAAAATTTTTCTTCCGTCCACTGCATATAGAGCCTCTGCGGCTCATTCAGAACTTCGGGAAACGCTTTTTTCTCCACGTTTAGCCTATCAGATGGGGAAACCTTTGGCTGACTTATCCCCATTGGAATTAAGAAGAAAGTAAACAGAGCCAACATCACCCAGCTTAATAGCGTTCGCTGCCAACCAATTCTTGTGGAGGAGCTGGCGACGAGTCGCATCACCCTTCTGAACACAAAACTGCGAGACTCCAGAATCCCTACCATCGCAGGCACCGGGCGTGCTGGACTTTGCTCTGCCAGAGCAAGAATCGTTTGCTCATAAGTATGCTTGGGTAAATTCTTATGAGCGGATACGACCGTCTCATCCACCACCATCTCCCTGTAATGCCGAACCTGGCGTCCCGCCAACCAGACCGCTGGATGAAACCAGTAAATAATTTGCAGTAAACTTTGCAGCCCGTTCATAATGGTATCCCTTCTCTTTATATGAGTTAATTCGTGATAAACAGCCATTTGTAATTGCTCCGGGGTCAAGCGCTTTAGCAACTCCTCAGGGAAGAGTAATTGGGGCTTGAACCAGCCGAAAAGGCACGGACAATGGCTTCCTGGAACAATAACGCATACTGGGGGTTTTCTGAGCCCGACTTTCTGAGACCATTCTGCCAGTTTGTCTTTAAACCATGAAGGTGGCGGCTGTCCGTAAGCAGACAACCACCCCCGGAATCTCCTGGCACTCATTAGACTTCTGAGCAAAAGCCCTGCAGCGCCTACCAGCCAAAGGACAAAAAGAATATGCTGGTAAGTAAACGGAGGAGTTATACTAGTGACAACCAGTGGTTCTTGATTTGACGTGGACGAAAGAGATGAACCGACCTCATTGTCGTTCATTACGCTCTTATCTGCGATGGTAATTGGGGGCACATGCGCAGCAGGAACTTGCCATTGCTCTTGTTCACTACTAACCGCTACCTGCTGCGATGTGAAAATTTCCGAACGCACAAGAAGATTGGCAAGCGAATAATCATGTCCCAGATGCGGTGGAATAAGAAGTTTGATAAAAACCAAAAGCCAGAGCAAATGCACCATGCGCACCGGGGCCGTGCGCCAAAAGAAACATAGAGCACCAACTATCATAATAATTACCCCTACCTGCCACGATGTGGCGAGCATCCATTGCCCCCATAACCTGATAATTTCATTCATCATTTTTTGTTCCTCGCCTTTTTCTCATTATCCTGCGCCTGCTTTTCCTTAAGTTGTTTAAGAACGCCTCGCAGAGTGGAGATTTCCTCTGCCGAGGGTTCTCTGCCTTCAAAAAAGTGGACAAGAAAAGGTTCGAGTGCTCCATCCAACACGCGGTGGGAAAAATTCTTAACCGCTGCCCTCACCATTTCCTCCTGCCCGAATCGAGCACGGTAGAGATAAGAGTTTCCCACCTGAGTGTATTCGAGAGCAGCCTTTTTTACCAGCCGGGCAAGCATTGTCTTCACAGTCTTATAAGCCCACTGATTATTAGACGAAAGTGCGGCGAATAGGTCTCGTGCAGCCAGTGCGCCACTTTCCCAGAATGGCTTCATAATAATCCATTCCGCTTCAGACAGACGTGGTGGGCTGGAAACTTTTTTGGCTCTTCTGTCCATGAATACCAAACCTCCAGAATCTTTAGCTTCAGCTGATTAACAACATAAATAGGCGATAGCCTACACTTGTAGGCTATGTCAATAGCTTTTTACAGCCCGTAACAAAATGAATGTTTCGAACATCTACGGGACTTAGATATCTCGGAAGCTTAATAAGGAGGTGGCACGGGCATCCTGCCCGTGTAGGCAAAGAGAGAAGGACATGGAATGTAAGTCTTCTTATTAGGAGCTCAAAGAGAGACTATCAAAATGTGCGCCTAAGGCGCATTTGCGTCGTGCCGTCGTGGTTTGATAGTTCTTTCTGTTAGGGGTCTTACATTTTTCCGCAAGAATATCCTCCACCAGCTAATAATGTAAATGTAATTGTGACTGGGGGAAGAACCACATGAAGATCACTGGATATGCTTAAATTACCCTTCCAAGAAGAGACATGTCGGCAGGATTATGGCCTAACCACTTCAGTCCAGATCAACGGTCAGCCCATCATAGGCAAGCTGATACTCCGCGGGCAATGTGCGGTTAATATCCTCGTGATCCAGGCGGTGAGAAATATGGGTGAAATACGCTTGGCGGGGTTGTAACGCCTTCGCAATTTCAAGCGCTTCGGCCAGCGAGAAATGCGTGGCAAAGGGCTTCTCACGCAATGCATTAATAACCAATAGCTTCAGCCCACGCATCTCAGCCAGCGAACTCTCAGGGATCTTGTTCGCATCAGTAACGTAGCAAAAATCATTCAAGCGATATCCTAAAATCTCCATACTGCCGTGCCACACCGGAATCGGGGTGATGGCTATCTCACCAATACGGAATGGGGCATCAGCACGATGCAATTCAAACTGTGGCACTCCCCCACCGATCTGTACTGGGCTAAAACAGTAGTCATACCGGCGCTTTATATCATCAATAACGTTCTCGTTGCCGTAAACATCAATTGCCCGATGATGCACTAGGTTGTAGATGCGCAAATCATCAATCCCCGAGATATGGTCTGCGTGATTATGCGTAAAAAGCACCGCGTCCATACGATCAATCTGATGCGTAAGGGCCTGCTGGCGGAAATCGGTGGAACAATCAATCAGCACCCGGCTGTCTCCTTCCACACAGTAAACGCTAGAGCGAAGCCGTTTATTCTTCGGATTTTCTGACTGACAGACCCGACACTGACATCCAATTATCGGGACGCCGAACGACGTACCTGTACCCAGAAACACTACGCGCATCACGCACTCCCTTCATCCCTGCGCCGCGTATTCGCACCCAATTTATCAGCCTCAGGCTGATTCCGTTGCGCCAGAGGCGGACTTGTCGGACAAATCCAAAATACTCTGGCCAATACCACCAGTGTTTGTAAAGAGGAAAAATGCACGCAATTCGTGGTTTCAATAGCTGGTTGGTATGATATGAATTCTTGCAGCTGCGGCTCAGCACTGAAAAATAGTGTACAGTCCACGCGCTCGTTCCTCGCTTGGGACAGTCCCCGATTTTTTACTCCTCATTTCAAATGTGATGGTGTACGAGTAAGCCTGGCACAATTGACTTGATTATTCTTTCCACACTTCTTATATGTATGTCCGTCACACTTTCTTAATGAATTCTTTAGATTTAACCACGGAGACAGGGAGCCAGTGAGGATGCTTCCAAATGTTTCTCCGTGCCTCTATGCCTCAGTGGCTAATGTAAATTATGAACAGTCCGGACAAGTCGAATAAGCGAAGTGCTGACGCGCTCATCAGGCAGCTGGGTGGGAAACTCTACCGGGCAAGTGACTATTTTACGCAAGAAAAGCAGCGCCCGCGCCAGGCCGCAGTTCCTATTGACAAACTCATCCCCGACGCTGCCACTGTTTCTACTCCTCACGGCGTTGTCGTGCAAAGACGGCTCACTCTCCCCTTGCTAGCGGCCCCTGCGCAGCGCGGCTACGTCTTCCCTGACGCAGATCACGTTGAAGCAGTTGACCCTGAAACTCTCTCAGCCCTTGGCCGTAATCCAGAACTCGCCAGCTGTGATCTTGAGCGAGTAGTCTTCCTTGACGTTGAAACTACCGGGTTGGCGGGTGGCACAGGAACGTATCCTTTTCTGGTCGGCCTTGGCTACTTTCGCTCCGGGCAATTCGTGGTTGAGCAGTATTTTATGGAAGACTTCGATCAGGAGCTGGCCTTAATGAACCGGCTCAGCGAACGGATGCCCGAATTTCAGGCCCTGGTGACGTACAATGGCAAGGCATTCGACGTCCCACTACTCCGAACCCGGTTTATTTACAATCGTCTTCGATCCGTGTGGGAGCTTCCGCACATAGATTTGCTGCATCTTGCCAGACGCCTGTGGCGCAAGCGCCTGCCGAGTTGCTCGCTCGACAGCATCGAACAGAACATTCTCGGCATTGAGCGAGTGCATGACATAGACGGAAGCCTTGTTCCGCAGGTGTTCTTTGACTACGTGCGCGGGCTGCGACGCGAACGCATCATTCCGGTGTTCGACCATAATGCGCAGGACGTGATTTCCATGGCAGCACTCCTTGCGCGGCTCGCCTATTACTATCGCAAGCCCAGCTCGCCGGAACTCAATCACGCTTTTGACCTGATTGGACTCAGCTATTTGTTTGAGCGCAACGGCCGGATTAATCAGGCTGTGGAGTGCATGGAACGCGCCCTGCTGTTTGCGCGTGACGAGCATCTCTCGCATCTCATCACCGCTCATATTGCAAAAATCTACAAGCGTCAAAACCGCTGGGAGGATGCTGCAGAGCTCTGGCACACCCAGATTTCTGGTTCCCACATTTATAATCTGAATGCTTTTGTCGAGCTGGCCAAGTACTACGAACACCGGGCCAGGAACCACGCCAGAGCACAGGAAATCGTCGTGCAGGCACTCAAGTATCTCGAAATGCAGCGCGAGCTCGATGATCTGCTGGATCGGCAATCACGCATTGGAAATTTCGATGCAATCCTTGACGATTTGCAGTACCGCTTGAATCGTTTAAAGCGCCGTCTTGACAAGTCGCCGCCCACGCGCAAGCAGGCATCCAATAGCGATGGGTAGTACACTGCTCGACCTCTGCGCCGCTGTCCTGCGTGAAGAAGCAGGGCGTCCCGCGCTCTCGAGAGGATCCGAAGCCTTCAGAGGCTATTTTTTTCGCGCTCCATTGTGTGGGTTCAAAGTTTTGAACCCCTACACAGTATCATAATTGAAAGGAGAAACGTTCATGAACGTTCGAATCACTGCAAAGCACATTCCGAGCATACGTACCCAGCTCCTCATCTGTATTCTTGACGACCAACAGCAGTTCCTTACCGGCCTGTCGCCGACTCTCACGAAGCTGGTTAGGCGGTTTGCCAGGGGTGTGAAACAAAAAACCATTAAACAAGCGTGCATCTATAGCTTCCCCCCAAAAGCAAAGATTCAAAATCTATACATACAATCCACAACACTAATTCCGCATTACCCTCTATCCGAAAAAGTCAAAATCATCACGTACAAAGCGCTCAAACATTGTCGAAATCTGGGTCTCCGCAATGCCGCCTTCTTGCTCAATACAAAGGACGGGAGTGCCGTTGCCAAACATGTAATCGAAGGCGCGCTACTCGGTTCGTATGAATTCACCAAATACAAAAGCGAGCAGGAGCGTCGCGGCAAAGCACCCAATCTCGAAATCATCTGCCGCCCTGATGATCGCTCAGGATTGCAAGAAGAGCTCCAGAAAGTGAACATTCTGACAACAGCAATCAATGCCTGCCGCGATATTGTTAACGAGCCAGCGGATGTGATTTACCCCGAAAGCCTTGCCAGCGTTGCACGCGAGGTTGCCCGTGCCAACAACCTATCGGCAACAATTCTAGACGAGGCAGCGCTCAAGAAGACCGGTTACGCAGGTCTCCTTGCCGTAGGTCGGGGAAGTGTCTACCCGCCGCGGTTAATTATCCTTCGCTACAATCCACCCAAAACGGCAAGCACGCATCATCTCTGTCTGGTCGGAAAGGGCTTGACATTCGATACGGGGGGCATCTGCCTCAAGCCTCATAAAGATATGTGGCACATGAAAAGCGATATGGCGGGTGGGGCCGCTGTGATCTTTACCATGCAGGCAATTGCACAGCTGAAGCCCTCGATCAAAGTGACTGCAATCATCCCGGCTGCCCAGAATGCGATTGATGCTAAAGCAGTGTTGCCCGGCGAGATTATAAAGGCCAAAAATGGGAAAACCATCCACATCGAAAATACGGACGCCGAAGGTCGGCTTGTACTCACCGATGGATTTGCCCGTGCAGGAGAAGAAGGGGCTACCCATCTGGTTGATGTCGCCACGCTCACGGGTTCAGTTATACGCGCGCTCGGCACTTCGATCACAGGTATCCTGGGCAACAAGAACGAGTTCGTTGAGCAGATAATCTCCCTGGGATGCCGAGTGGGTGAAGATCTCTGGCAGCTTCCGCTGTACGAGGAGTACAAACAACAGTTGAAATCTGATGTCGCGGACATCAATAATATTGGTTCTTCTCCGAATGCAGGAGCCATCACGGCAGCCCTGTTCCTGCAGGAATTCGTTCCCAAAGACATTCCGTGGGCGCATCTTGACGTTGCGGGAACAGCGCTGGTGGAAAAAGAGTGGAAGTATTACAAGGCGGGTGCCACAGGCGCTTGTATAAAAACGCTAACAGAACTCTGTCTGCAATTCGAGTCCGTGACAAAAACACAGTGATCCGGGATATCCCCTACGCATCCCCACCGATGCGTCTTATTACTTTTTGCATAAATAAAGAAACAGCCAAAGCCGCTGAAGGCCTTATTTTTGTGCGAATGCTTGGCCCTCGACTGTGCCATTCAACGTGGCACGGGCATCACGCCACAGGCGCATTTTCAACTTGCCCGTGTAGATTCATCTGCCTAGGCGGATGGCACGCATAGTTGTAGGGGCGTTTAACTAAACGCCCCCACATGCTGTACCGTTATCTATACAAATCTCAATAATAGCCCGAGCCACGGTTCGCGTGGAACGCCTTTAACAATTTTCCGTGAGAATTTGGAACAGCATGTCTGACACTCAGAAACAGCCGGTGCGGTCTACCGCCAGGATTACCCGCCTTATTAGCAAAAAGTGTCGCGATGAAATGCGCGCGGCCATCGCGGATAATAGAGGCAATGAGGTCTTTTTTATCGGCAAGGTCAATGCCGAGCAGTGTATAATTGAAGTTGAGCCCCACGCCTTTGGCAATCAAAATGCAGTTCCAGTGCTACTCCAGCTCGCCCAGCCGGGCGATGTCGTTATTCATAATCATCCCGACGGCCCACTGGAACCTTCCGGAGCTGACATTGACATCGCCTCTTCTCTGGGGAGTATGAACATTGGATCATACATCATTGACAACGAGTGTACACGCGTCTACGTAGTTGTGAAACCAGTGGTCGAGAAGCGCATCGAGCCACTCAGTCCCGACGAATGCCTCTCGCTCATCAGCCCGGAAGGCCCTCTCGCCCGCAACTTTCCTGAATACGAGTATCGCCCGCAGCAATACGATATGACTTCGTGTATTGTAACAGCCTTCAATACAAACGCCATTGCGGTGATCGAAGCAGGCACCGGCACGGGAAAATCGCTGGCCTACCTGATCCCAGCGGTGCTCTGGAGTCTGAAGAATCAAGAGCGGGTTATCATCTCAACCAACACTATAAATCTCCAGGAGCAGCTCATTCATAAGGATATACCCCTACTACAGAAATGTGCGGGCCTCAAGTTTGCAAGCGTTTTGATGAAAGGGCGCAACAACTATATTTGCCTTCGTAAGGCCGCTTATCTCAAAACCGAGCCTCTGGCCCTTGAGGATAAGTCGCTACGGGCGGGGCTCAATGAGTTGCTGGCGTGGGTAGACAAAACCCAGGATGGCAGTCTGGGTGATCTCAATGTTCAGCCGAACGAGCGCCTCTGGGAGCACCTCCAGAGCGAGTATGACAATTGCCTGCGCATTCGCTGCCCGTACTATGAAAAATGCTTCTTCTACACGGCGCGGCGGCGTGCGGCACGCGCTGATATCATCGTAGCCAACCATCATCTGCTCATGGCCGACCTTGCCCTGCGTCAGGAAACTGACAATTACACTACTGCGGCGATCCTTCCTCCCTTTGATCGCATCGTGTTCGACGAGGCACATAACCTGGAGGACGTTGCTACCTCTTACTTCAGCCACCGCATCACCCGCCGGGGATTGCTCCGGTTTCTTGGCCGCATGGTATCAAGCCAGAAAGAGAATAAAGGCCTTCTCCCTTTTCTCGCGAAAAAACTCTTTGCCCTCTCGAAAAAGGAACCAAAAACCACGACCACACAGATACTCGAGGCAATTCACAATGAGCTTATTCCTCAATGCCATGCTCTGCTCGAGACCATTAATGCAGCCTTTGATCACGTGATCGAGGAACTGCAGAAATATCTGGAAGCCAGCGGGCAAACAGCAGAGCAAGACATAAAGCTGCGCGTGACTGAAAGAGTGGCCTGTTCGTCATTCTGGAACACAGCGGTAAACGAGGCGATTAAGAGCATAACAGCCGGAATTACCGCGTTTACCGACAAGACTAAGGCACTGCTCAAGGCCACGGCACAGTTGTCTGAATCGGAACGGGAAGAGCTGACCTCTCCGCTGCTTGACTTGCGCGCCCAGGCCCTCCGCCTGGAGAATGCAGCAGCCAAACTCCGCTTCTTCTATTCGCGCAATGAAGCCTTTTGCCACTGGTTTGAATACATTGGACCACAAAATCAGAAGCCACCAGCCCTGCGCTTCTATTCAGCGCCCATTGACATAAGCCAGAACATGAAGCGCGCCGTCTATGAAGCACATAAAACCATTGTAATGACCTCAGCTACCCTGACCGTTGATAATAACTTCGATTATCTGCGCAACCGCCTGGGATTACAATCCTATCAGCTGCGTAAGCATACAACGATAGTCGCCAAAGAACGGCCAGCCCCGCAATCCCACAAGCGCGGCAAGCCCTCTCGGTCGGAATCGTCCGAACAAACCGGTCGCCTCATTCTGCTTCAGCTCGATACCCCATTTGACTACGAACAGCAGGCCTTCGTGGGGGTCCCACTTGACATCCCTGAGCCGAATACGCCGCAGTACTCCGACCGTTTAAAACAGCTCATCGTGAAGTCAATTGTAATTTCCGAAGGCCGGGCATTCATACTGTTTACCTCTTACAGGTTGCTCAACGCGATGTACGAAGCCCTGAGTCCCATTGCTCAGACACTCGGATATACCTGCCTGCGGCAAGGAAGCGAAAATCGCCATCGTCTCCTGAGTAAGTTTAAACAGGATGCCTCCTCTATCCTGTTTGCGACCTCAAGCTTCTGGGAAGGAGTGGATGTGAAGGGAGAAGCGCTTCAGTGCTTGCTCTTGACCAAACTGCCCTTTCAAGTTCCTTCTGAGCCAATCCTGGAAGCTCGTGCGGAATTCCTGGAAAAGCAGGGCAAGGATCCGTTTTATGAGTTGGAAGTTCCCCACGCTGTGATTAAATTCAAGCAGGGATTCGGAAGGTTAATTCGGAGTCGGACAGACCGAGGCGCTGTGCTGATTTTCGACCGACGCGTCATCACCCGACAATATGGAACGATTTTCCTCAGCTCCTTGCCGGCGCGAAAAATATATCAGTGCAATGAAGAGGACTTGTTTCGCGAAATGAAGACGTTCTTCGGGCGCACCTAGTGCATAAATACAGAACCGTGCGCAGCGCCTCTCCAGATGCCTACACGCGTCGTTGCTGTACCAGGCCACATGTGGTCTTCGACCGCTCAGAGCATCCCCACCTGGCTGGGGGCTTAATTTCGACACCCACCACGCGGATACATGCACTAAATCGTATGAAACAATAAAGCCACGGATGAACACGGATAATGAGTGCAATCCGCGCTGATCCATGGTCTCATTTGCCCGGCTTCGGCCTTTATCAGCCTAGCCTTCCTCTTCTTTCTTGCGCTCGGCCGCGTCGGCAATAACCTTTTCCTGCAGGTTTGACGGCACCTGCTCGTAGCGCGAGAATTCCATCTCGTATACGCCACGTCCCTGAGTCAGCGACCGCAACTCCTTGGAATACACAAACATCTCGGCAAGCGGAACCTGCGCCTCAATTACAATCTTTCGCCCATGCGCGAGATTACCCATAATGCGCCCACGTTTCCCGCTCAAGTCGCCCATCACGTCGCCCATGAAGTTCTCTGGCACTGTAACTTTCAGATTCATAATCGGCTCGAGCAGAATAGGGCTTGCCTCGAGCGCCATTTTTTTAAAGGCCATTGACGCAGCAATCTTGAAGGCGATGTCCGACGAATCTACGGAATGGTGTGAACCATCATAGCATTCGGTCTTAACGTCCACTACCTTGTAGCCGGCAAGAATCCCCTTCTCCATCGTTTCATTAATGCCTTTATGCACTGACGTTTCATACTTACTCGGAACCACTCCGCCAACGACTTTCCACGAAAATTCAGAACCGGTTCCGCGAGGGAGGGGCTCAAGCCGCAGCCAGACGTCTCCATACTGGCCGCGCCCGCCTGATTGCTTCTTATATTTGCCCTGTCCCTCAGCTTTCCGGGTGATTGTCTCTTTGTAAGGCACACGTGGCTCCCCCAGATTAATATCGACTTTAGACTGCTGGCGCAGACGGCTCACAGCTACATCCAGGTGCATGTCACCCATACCGGAGAGAATCGTCTGCCGCACTTCCACGTCCCGGCGCAGCGACAATGTGGAATCCTGTTCAATCAGGCGATGCATGGCGAGGCCAACCTTCTCTTCATCTGTCTTCGATTTGGCTACTATCGCCATGGAATACGTCAACGGAGGCAATGCCGTTGGTGGATATTCAATCTGATGCTTCGGCTCACAGAGTGTATCATTCGTTGTGGTGGCGCTGAGCTTTGCAACAGCCCCAATGTCACCAGCGACCAACTGGTGCACATTCTCTTGCTTTTTGCCCCTTACACAGAGTAAGTGGCTGATCCTTTCTTCCGTGCTCTTGGTACTGTTGTAAACCACCGAGTCGCTGCTCAGGGAACCAGAAATGATTTTAAAAAAGCTCAACCGGCCCGCATAGGGATCAGAAACCGTCTTAAAGACGAATGCGGAAAATGGCTGCGACACGTCATAGCGGCGCTCCATATCCTTGTCTCCCCCGGCAACTTTTCCCACCATTCCAGGCCGCTCAAGGGGTGATGGAAAGCAGGACACTACAAAGTTCAGTAGACTCTCTAATCCGAGCGAGCGTGCCGCTGCACCACAGAGTACCGGGAAGAGCGTGCCGGCCATCATCCCTTCCTTCAGTCCCCGCTGAATTTCCTCTTCGCTCAGTGGTTGGTCATCGAGAAACTTCATCGTCAACTCGTCATCGCCTTCAGCCGCGGCCTCGACCAGCTTGGCCCGCGCCGCTTCCGCCTCTGCCTTGAGTGCTTCAGGTATCGGCCTGCTCCTGGCCTTTCCACCAGGCTCCTCTGTAATCATCTTCATCTGGAGAAGATCAATCAAACCCTCCAGCTGCGCTTCCTTGCCAACCGGAAGCACTACCGGCACAGCACGAACTCCAAAGACGTCCCGAATACTCTGCATGGTGGCCGCGAAATCGGCTCGCTCCTTATCCAGCTTATTCACAAAGAACGCACGTGGCACACCGTATTCCTCCGCGTACTCCCAGGCAAACTCCGTGCCCACCTCAACGCCCGCTGTGGCGTCAAGCACGAGTATCGCTGCGTCAGCCACTCGTAGGCAGCTCTTAATTTCGCCGATGAAATCGCGATACCCAGGAACATCAAGCACATTTATCTTAAATTCTTTGTACTCAACCGGCAGCACAGACGCATTGATCGAGAGATTTCGTTTAATTTCCTCCGGATCATAATCTGAAATCGTATTGCCTTCATCCACGCGCCCAAGCCGATCAGTAAATTTCAGCGCATAGAGAAGTGCCTCGGCCAGCGTTGTTTTCCCGGCGCTAGTGTGACCTGCCAGTGCCACGTTGCGCAGCTGTTCTGTGGTGTACTCTTTCAATGATCCTTCCCTCCTTCAGTTTTGAGAAAACGGACATCGAAAATTGTAGCCAATAGTGGCTATTGAATATGCTGCTGAGCCTGGAAAAAAGTGGTATAAAGGCTTCTTTTCCATAGGGTCTATGTGGGAGGCTATTGCCTCTGCGTAAACATGGGTATATAATTTACCGTTTTTATTCTGTCTTACACCACAGAAGCCGAACTTTGAATCCGCAATTTTACAGCGATATGCGCAGAGGCTGCATTCAACTCTGAAGTCACCTGAACTTTTATATAGCATAGCATCTTTAATCATTTTCCTAAATGTCTGACCAGGGCCAGTTGACGTGATGTAATAATATCTGCCCTTCTTGTTGAATCTTGCTGTTTGTATTCTACATCTAAAATCTCAATAAAATCAGTACTATAGTCTTTTAATATCCCTGAATATTCTACAGCTTTATCCTTCCTCATCATTTTTATAACTACCTTTTTACCAATATATTTCTCGAGAAGAGGTTCAAAGGAGGTGTTGGCAGCAGGAATCAATTGTTGCTGTATTTGAGAGACATATTTATCCTGACCGGATAAGACAGCACCTGCGGGAGTAGCAGTGCGAATACGACCCATAAAAAGATTGAATACCTCAACCAGTGCATCCCTTACCACGCAGAAGAAATTCCTCAATTTTCGCTTTATCCGATGCATAACCTTTGGTTTGTAATATCTTTTTAGGGTCTTTTCTCGATGGGTTTTCTCCTCCTGGTTTAGTTTATCCTGGTACCTGATAACCAACTCGATATTGGGAAATTCATTTTTATAAAGAATATAGCTTCTTTCATAATGCCCATCTTTTTCATCAAAATAATCTGAATCATACATTAGTTCAATTCCGGTATGCTCTACATTGAGCCTGCCCCAGATTGATTTACCGTCCTTTAGTTCTAAACTGACTGGCGAGTCTTTAAAATCCATAAGGCACCTGTCCTTGCTGCGACCTTTAACAAAGGCACCGATTATAGTGCATAAAGCAATGAATACCAGTGTTATTAGAAAGGTATCAGGCATATTTTACCATGTTTTCTTTTTGTACATTATATAAAAATCAGATTTTAAAAGTAAAATGTTGATAAAATATATATTTGGCATATAATTAAACTGGAGCAACTGGCGCTCTTAGTGGATAACCACAGGGAAGCAAAACCATAAACAAAAATCGTGCGCCTGGGTTTTTGAACCCAGGCCTTTTTTTAATGAGGGCACAATCCTGCCCCTTTGGCAAAGGGCGGTAGTGTATGGCCGAATTTAATCCCGAGCGAATGCGAGGGATCTCCTATGCTAAAAAATACCCCATTACCCCTTCTCACTTTGCCACCCGAGTGGTTTTATACTGAATCTTTCGTTCCTTTTTTTCCTTCTCTGTGCGCAGTCCCTTCCACTTACTGTATTCATAGATCAGAGGTGTGGCAACAAAGCTCGACGAATAGGTCCCAATAATGATTCCGATCAGCAACGTCAGCGCAAAATCATTCAGGCCTTTCCCTCCCAGGAAATACATAGTCAGAATAACCATCAGCGATGTCCCAGACGTAATAAACGTCCGGCTGAGCGACTGATTAATACTCATATCGGCAATTTCGCGAAAACTCTTGCCAAACACTGAGCGCATGTTTTCTCGAATCCGGTCAAATATCACAATCGTGTCATTAATCGAATAGCCAATCACCATCAGCAGGGCCGACACCACAGTCAGACTGATCTCACGATTGAACAGTGTGATGAGGCCAAGCGTTATAAAAGCATCATGGAGCAAGGCCACGACCGACGCCGCCCCGAATGCCAGTTGAAACCTGAACCAGATGTAGATAAGAATACAGATGCCCGCAATAATCACCGCGGTAAGGGCAATTTGTGCAAACTCCTGTCCGATCTCGTTGCCAATGCTCTGCGTCCCAAGAACAGTGAAACTGTCCGCGCCAAAATAATCTCGCAGTGACGTCTCCAGAATATCCTGCGTCTTTTCAAGATCATCGTCTATGAGCTTGATGCGAACTGAATATTCATTCTCCCCTGCCACCTTCTGTACCCGCTCACCGCTGATTCCTGCTCGCGTCAGGGCCTTTCGCACCTCACTAGTAGATGTCGTCTCGTGAAAGACTACATCCGAAACCACGCCACCGCTAAAATCCACCGCATAGTTCGGCCCCTTGTTCGCTATCAGCGTGCCCAGGCACAAGATAAAAAGGCACCCTGACAGGACGTAACCTGCATGTCGCAGACTGAGAAACTTCACGTTTGCGTGCCGCAAGATCGCCAGCCAGCCCACATTAATTTTGTTTCTCATGCCCACCCATAAGTCTGTAAGCGAGTGCGTCACCGTGAGACCTGTATAGAGATTAGCCAGCAATCCAATGGTCATGCAGAGGGCAAAGCCCTGCACCGACCCTTCGGCAAATTGCAGTAACACGAGGGCGGCAATGAGCGTGGTCATATTCGAATCAAGAATAACCCTGAACGCACGTCGAAATCCATTGGAGACCGCAGCCTTGATCGGTTTTCCGCCTCTTGCCTCCTCTCGAACCCGTTCGTAGATCAAGACATTCGCATCTACGGCCATGCCAATGGTCAGGAGAATGCCGCCAATACCGGAGAGCGTCAACGTGGCTCGTGCCATTGCCAGCACCGCAAGAATGAGCAAGAGGTTCAGGAGCAATGCAAAATCAGCAATCAGCCCCGCGCTGGCGTAGTAAAGAATCATGAAGACGATCACGATTGCTGCCCCAAAGACTAATGCCCTCACGCTGCTTCGGATCGAATCAGTGCCCAGAGTTGCCTCGACTGCGCGTTTCTCTTCCGTCTTGAGCTCTGCTGGCAGTGCGCCTGCCTTGAGCACCAGGCTGAGCTCCCGCGCTTCCTCCATGGTGAAATTGCCCCGAATGTAGCACATGCCATTTGGAATAGGGTCGTCAATCACCGGCGCAGAGTAGACGTGGTTGTCGAGAATAACCGCCAGCCTCTTGCCGACGTTATTTGTCGTTATATCGCGAAAGTCTCTGGCCCCCTGACGGTCGAACTCCAGCCAGACTTCAACCGGGCTCTCAAGCGACACCTGGTTATAGCTGACCCAGGAATTCACCAGATTCTTCCCAGTAATTTCCACCTTATCGCGCACTAGAAATGCCACATCTTTCTGTGTGGTGGTCACTCCGGTCTCACGGTCACGACTGGTGATTTCTCCCTTCAAGACAATATACTCGGTCGGAACAGTAGCATCAGGAAGCAGATTCCCATTTTCATCCATCAGGGTCTCTACCAGTTCCTCGTTGCGGTCGTGCAACAGACGAAACTCCAGCGTAGCGGGCTTAATAATTGTCCGAACCACCCGTTCTGGGTCACGCTCACCCGGTAGCTGAACCCGAATTCTATTGGCACCCTGCTTCACCACTGATGGCTGAGTCACCCCCAACTCATCTACCCGCTGGCGAATTACCTTCAAGGCACTGTCAATGGCCTCATTGGCATAGTTCTTCGCCACCTCCGGATTCAACGTTAGCACGAGACGTCCTTCCTTCAGATCCTCAACATCGAACGACTCAAAGAAGTCCCGAAAATCGTCTACGATATGCGCCGCAGCGCGATAATCTCTCTGATCCTCAAGCGCGATCAGCACTGATTGGACCTTCTCTCTCAGCTCAAGCGTAGCATCAATATCGTTGTTCTGGAACGTGCGCTTCATCCGGTCGCGAATCGTTCGCAAGCGATCACGCGCCGCCTTTTCTAGATCAACAGAAAGCAGCACGTCCACACCGCCCTGCAGATCCAGGCCCAGCTTGATGCTCTTGTCGCGCAACTTTTGCAAGTATCTTTGCTCGGCCAGGTCGTTAAGTAGTCCGAGAAATTCCTCACGCTTCGCAGGAACCACCTGCAGCTGATCCAACATGGCATCACGCTGGCTTACAATATCCTTAACAGCCAGAAGCTCATCCAGATTTGCCTCAAAGTCACGCCATTGCCGATTGGTTCCAGGCTTTGCCGTTTGAAAGTACTCCGAAAAGTTAGTTTCCAGTAGCCTGAGCACATCGCGCGGCACTGGCCTCGTTGTCACCTGGATAAAGTAACGTGCCGTGGGATAGATCAACACCAGGCACACCAGTGTAACCACAATGATAAACAGAATTCTCCAGTTCAACTCCTTCGGCATTCGTCCCTCACCTTTCGCAACAGTTAATTGAGAATTTTCGGTGGGCTGGCCGGTTTCCCTCGATCATCCACCCATTTCGCACAGTCCTCTTCATAGCATTATGCAATACATGCCGCACATGCAGTCTTTGTCGCAACGGCTGCCGATGCGCGTGAAACCTTCAACGGGATGGAAATCGAGAGGTAGACGCCATCACAACAACTTGATGTCGTTAATGATAAGCCCGAAATCACAGTTCAGATAATTTGCTGAGCGCCGCGAGATCGTCATGCGGGACATAAATATCTCAAAGTACTCCATAACCTGCGAAATGTCTGTGTTGACCTTCAGCTTTAAGGTGATTAAGTGGCTCTTCCGATCCACCACGACTTGCGATTCCTCGACTGCATAATTCACCCGGTCGTGAATGTCAAAATTAATCATTCGCGGATTACGTACCCGACCGCGCAAGACGTCCGACTTGTCGGCAATAATCAACGCTGCACAAGGATTGTTAATTGGATCCCCGTCGCTCTCGTCATGATTGCCAATGGCGCCCATTATAATGGTAATCTCCTCCATCGACATTCCCATCTTCATAAGAATATGGTAACTCAAGAGTGCACTGACGTAAGCGTGATTGTGGCGATGTACCACATTGCCAATATCGTGCAGATATCCGGCAATGCCTGCCAAATGCGCCTCACGTTCAGGCAATTCGAGTTCCTTGATGATCTTGTAGGCGCGATCCGATACCCTGGTCACATGATTAATTCCGTGATCCGTATATCCGATAATGCCCAGGTACTCGTCAGACTTGTTCACCAGTATCTGAACCTCGGGATTCGCCTTTACGTCATCCATTGTGACCAAAACTGACTGATCAACACTGGGCTTCACCTCAAGATCATCCATCTGAGGCATCTGAAAAGGGTTTTGCTTCTTCATAGTCTTATTCACACGGAGAGGCAATACGCCACTGCGAGGCCGCTACCTGCCTATGTGTGTAGAAAATCTCCTTGCCCGCACAGCATGCGCAAAAATCAAGCACCACGTCCTCACTTTTTCTTCTCCTCGCTGATTGCCCGAGCCGTCTCTTTTTCCTTCGCGTCTTTTCCTTTCTTGGTAATATTGGAAACTGAACTTTTGGTGAAATTCAACCTGACATTCTTCGCCACTTCAACAGTCACGATACTCGCATTGCTGTCCACATCCACCACAACGCCGTGAATCCCTCCAACGGTGACCACCTTGTCACCCTTTTTCACGCTTTCAAGCATAACCTGACGCTGTCTCTGCTCGCGCTTTTGCGGCCTGATAATAATGAAATAAAAGGCCAGCGCAATGGTGCCGAACATCATGATCATTAGCGTCATACTCTGCCCAGAGTCCTGCTGGGCAGCCGCAGCCATTACCAGTCCTGATAAGGATTCCATAATACTCCCTTTGCTTGCGAAATATCCGATAAGGGATGTCCACCTTGATACTCAAGCCAAAACGAAAACAGACGCTAACACCCCATCCCGCCGCTGTCAATGAAATTAAAAAGAGCTATTTGTCAAATCAGTTAGCAGAATAAATGCTTAAGCCGTCCAGCAACTCCAGTATTTTTAGACTTGCATAACAAATTCTAGATTCATCGCACTTTGCCCTATAACCCGAGGACTTTCTTATGAAAATCTCCTTATTGCAGCAATTAAGCGTCGAACCTCTGGGATTCGCAATCATCAATACTTCCGCCTCAAAATCTTTCAAGCTTACGATCTAAAATGCTGCCTCATTTGAGAAAGAGCCTTAAAAGGCAACTGAGAGACAGCTCGCATCGCCTACAAGACGACCACTATTGCCATGCCAGCGCAAATCACGTTCGTATCAATACGTGAAAGGCCGCTTTGAGGGTTTGCTGAGCAAGTCAAAATAAAGCCTTTCATATTGATTTATAATAAAATCAGCCCTAAATTTCTTTTCCACCAGTCCCCGCGCACGCTGTCCCATCTGTCTGGCTAACGTCGGATTTCGCAATATCTCAATAGCCTTAGCGGCCATCCCCTCTACATCACCTACCTCCGCCAGAAATCCTGTCTCTCCGTCAATAACAATCTCTGGGATGCCTCCAAGCCGTGATGCCACTACTGGAACTCCACAACTCATCGCCTCCAGAGCAGCAAGGCCAAACGACTCACTCTCGCTGGGCAGCAAAAAGATGTCCGCGCACGCCAGAAAATGCTCGATGCAGTCCTGCTTACCAAGAAATACAACCCGCTTCTGAATCCGCAGCTGCCGCGCCAACTGCCTTGCCATGTCCCGGTCCGGTCCATCGCCAATGAGCAGCAGCCGCGACGGAACCTCTCCTTGGATCAACTTGAAGGTGCGAATTACATCGCCCAGCCGCTTCACCGGCCGAAAATTGGAAATGTGCATGACGATCTTCTCGCCCGGCTTGACGTACAGGCTCCGTTTACAGGGCGTTGGCCCTCGTCGAAACTTATCCGTATCTACAAAATTTGGGATCACTCTGATGCGCCGGCGAATCCCAAATTCTCTCACTGTCTCCTTTTTGAGCCATTGTGACACCGCGGTCACTGCATCGCTCCTCTCTATGCAGAATCGTACAATTGGAAAGAAGGAGGGCGAACGCCCGACCAATGTGATATCTGTGCCATGCAGTGTGGTAATAATCTTCACCTTCTCCGACCGCAAAACACTCCGTGCCAGAAATGCGCTGATCGCATGCGGGACAGCATAGTGAACATGCAAGATATCGAGCTGCGCATCCTTAATTGTCTGCGCCATTTTCGCTCCAAGCGATATGGTGTAGAGCTGATGGGCCAGAAGAGGATAGTCAACGGTCTCCACCTCGTGATAAAAAATCCTATCGCTAAATTCACGGGCCAATCGGAACGGCACCGCATAGCTGATAAAGTGAATCGTATGGCCTCTCTTTGCCAAAAAACGCCCAAGCTCGGTGGCCACAACCCCGCTTCCCCCATATGTCGGGTAACAGGTGATCCCAATGCGCATCCTACATACTCCTGTAGCAGAATTCTGTTCGCTTTCGCTCCGAAGAACACCCAACGGCGCTATTGTCGCTAATCGCCAAGCTGGTACAGCCTAACAGCGGGTGCCTGATAGATAAGATGAAACAAATCGGCACGTGCTCCGAAGTGGTCAACAAAGTAGTCCATAACCTCCTGCCGAATCCAGAGCCGATTGAGAAGCACATATTTGACATCATGCGCCTTTAGAAATTCCACTTTCCTTGTGAAACCATTCGGCAAGAAAAATGTATAGATTTGCTGGTTCTTGCGCTGCACGAAATTGTGGCTTGGCGAGCTCATAGTCTCTGGAATACCCAGAACCTCAACCCCTGAGAGCGCCCCTACAACGTAGCTCGAATAGAAATCACCAATCAGCCTTTTCCCCGTGAGACCTTCATGCTGAATGAGCTTGGCAACAGGAAAGAGTGCATTAGCATTCCATAACGATTTGGGCGATCGCACCTGCCACTGTTTCATTTCGACACGCGAAAAATGAAACAGCGTCACTCCAATAAATAGAACCAGTAAGACCAGATTGATCCACATGCGATTTCGGGCCGAGCGCACTGTCCGATACATGGACGTGAGCGTTGTCTGTATGATGAGATATAACGTATAGGGAATCAAAATGAAGTAGGGAACGGTCTGTACAATCCGCACCGCACCTTCCAAGGTAATCCACCGCTTGAACAACGGCAGTAAGACTGGATTGAACAGGATGAGCGGCATGGCTACCGTTGCCGACAGCAGATAGCACTTCCCTATGCCGTTGCGCCGTAAATCCATGAGGAGAAATGGCAAAAGTAGAATACCCAGCATGGGAAGAAAGGTGTAAGGGAAATGGGACATGACAGTCCCCATTTGAAACAAAAAGATGCGCGGATTTGCAATGAAGCTCTGCCGGGTGACCTGTACGATCTCATCCATACGAAACCCCACGTGTAGTGGATTCACAACAGGAGGAATCGGAGCAATAATCAATGCATAAGCCCCACCTAGCACGCCGAATAGCACTGTCAGCCTCAATACACCCAATTGCTTCGACCAACGCTTCCGAAAATAAATGAGCAACATAATCCCGAGCAAAAGAAAATCAATACAGAAGTAGAACGCTACTAACTTATGCACCGTTAGAAGCCCGAGGAATCCGACACCTACGAAAATAAAATCCCGCCAGCCGAGATCGCGCAGGTAATTGAACGTTAACACCCAGAGTAATGGAAGCAGAATCAAGACCCCAAAACTTCCCGGATACCCACAAAACGAAAATCCAAACAATGGTTGAATTTGGAATGCCAGATTGTAAAACAGAAACAGGACAGCAATAAGGCCTACAAATCGGCTGCGCGTTACGCGTGTGGCAAAATAATAGTTACAGATAATGACCATCGGAGCCAGTAGTACCGGCAGATAGTACCACAGAAATAGCACGTCGCAATTAAGCAGGTACGCCAGACTGGCAAGCACGGGGTGATACGCACAGTAACTGTAGTTAATATCTATCACCGGTGACTCGAAGAACGGATATGCAGACGCCAGGACCCCGTGCGTCAAAAATTTTGTTATGTAAGCAACATGAACCCATACGTCCCCAAACTCAATGAAGCCGCCGTGGAGTAGCATGAGCACACTGGTGGCAAGCGCTATTGCGAGCACCACCAGATCCTCGATGTGAAAGTTGCGTCGCAAGAATCGCCACACCCGAAAGAAGGACCACCTGCGAAATTCATAAAGGAAGAGGAGAACCAGTGCTGATACAAGAACAATGACATATTCACTGTAGAGCAGATAGTCGAAGGGAAAAGAAAATCGAAGGCCAATAAACGCCAGCAGTGCCAGCAAAAGAAAGGAGATAAAAAAGCCAATCGAAATCAATCCAAAAAAATTAATCCGGCGCCCCAGATTCATAAGGAGTAATATGGTCACTCCCGGCAGCACCAACAGTGCCACAAAAGAACAAAATAGCACCCAGAACGAGATCGGCGAAGCCATGTCAAGCCCCATGCTGATAGATTTGGATAGATTGCAAATGCAATTGCCCAGAATCCATCCGCTGAGCAAACCCTATACGTCCACAGATAAGAAAATCAATGAGAAGTTGCCTTGTGTCCTGTTTTGATTGAAGAATGCCACAGAGAGGCTATTTTATATTGAATCTAAACCAATGATAGATAATCCCTGCGGTAAGGACGTAGGGGCGGGGCAACCTCGCCCCTACAGCATTTTGGCCAGGCAAAAGTATTAGGAAGGGCGCTAAGTATAACATCTCTGCAAAAAACAAACAGAACACAACAAATCAGATTAGGACACCACGAGAAGTTGAAAAGATAGGCGAAAAGTTTAAGATGGGAGCAGTAAGGACAGATTATGATATGTTACTACGGGGCCGACAGGTAAAATGCTACCGGATCATTAATCCTGAGAAATGACTTGGACACGTACGGCTCGCCATATTGTACCCCGATCAGCGCACCGTAAAACTTTGCTCGGGTTTCTACAAATTCAAGGAAGGCCCGGGAACTTATGTAGGTCTCCTTGTCCTGGTAATCTGGATTATAAAACTGTGATGAGAACGCCTGGATCGCTTTAATCTTCTGCTCAAATGTATCGCTGATATCTACAATAAAGCTTGGGTTGACGGTCTCGCCAACAATAGTTCCAAGAAAACAGAATTCATACCCCGGCCTATAGCGCTTCTGGTTGGTACGAATCTTGGTCAGGTGAGAATAGTAGCATGCTTCCCTGACCAGCAGGCTGCCTCGTACGTGATCTGGATGGCGATCCATGGGATACTGGTAGAGCACCAGCCGTGGTCGGCATTGCCTAACAACCCGGATAATGGCAAGCCGAGCCTGGGGCGTATTGGCCAGTTGGGTATCACCAAGGTCAAGAGTCTTGCGCAGGCTAAGGCCGAGGATCTTCGATGCCTTTCCTATCTCGCGCTGCCGCTCGGCCACAGACCCACGCGACGACATCTCGCCACGTGTCAAATCAACAATCCCAACCTCATAGCCCTTGCGAACCAGCTTAGCCAACAGGCCGCCTGCGTATAACTCGCAGTCGTCGGGATGTGCCCCAAAGGCGAGCAAATCCATGCTATTCTTTCTCGAGTGGGAGATAACGGGCAGGATCTAAATACTTGCCGTATCGCAAAATGGAAAAATGCAAATGCGGGCCTGTGGAAATACCGGTTGAGCCCTCTCGGCCAATCACCTGACCCTGTTTTACCCGTTCGCCTTTCTTCACCAGGATCTTGGACATATGACCGTAAAGGGTTTGATACCCTGAAGTATGCTGTATAGTCACCACATTACCAAGGCTCCGTTTCATGCCGACAAAAATCACCTTGCCAGCAGCAGCAGCCTTGACTGAAGTTCCATGGGCTGCCGCAATGTCAATACCATTATGAAACTTCTGTCCCCCTCCCATCGGGTGGGTGCGATACCCGAATCCCGATGTCAACTTTCCCTCCATCGGAATAATAAACCTCGCTCGGGATCTCCGTTGAGTATTCTTCGATGTTTGCGCGGAGGATGCTTTTGAGGATTTCTGGGAAGGTGTAGCGGAGCCTGAAGAAGCAACTTGCGTTTGAGCACGTGGGGGCACGAGATCCGGCGGCGCAAACAGATAAAGCAGATACTTCACGTTTCTCCGTTCAAACGTCACGCTTCCTGCCTTAATCTGCGACACGCGGTAGTCCCGAAGCTTATCTCCAACTTCATAGAATTGCTCCGTGCTTGCCGCTCTATCGCGGATGAGTGCCGTTGACTTGCCTTCATAGAGAACCACTCCGATCAGCTGAATATCAACGTCCTTCAGAACTTTCGGTGGCATACCACCCCCAAAGGCTACTGAACCGATCACCATCACCAGGATCAGAGCGGTTGATGCAAGAATCAGCTGGACTTTTTGTCTAATCATCACACCCCGGATAATCGTTGATTTTTACTCTGAATTAAGATAAGGAAAAAGAAATTCTATCCTACTAAAATCACTAATTTATCTTTTCTTTTAGTATTTTTCATCAGCTTTGTCAAACGAAAATTCGTTAAAAGTCGTATCCACAACGCAAAATGTTATTTGTCCTGCACTCATAAAAGGCACTCGTAAAGATTATATAGCTTTAGAACTGAATCGCACCAATGAAAATATTGGCCATAAACCTCGGGTACACTTCTCTAAAGTGTAAGCTCTTTGAAATCAATGAAACGAAAGAGCGACTTTTGGCCTGGGGTAAGATCGTTGACATTTCCAGAACATCTTCAAAATCTTCATTCGCAGTCGAGGGAAAAGACCAGATCACTGAAATTAGAAAGGTTAATGACTACACAGAAGCGGTAGAGCGACTCATCCGGTTTCTTTCAACTGAGGTAAGTTCAGTACTGCCAACGAATGAGGAACTGATTGTTGCGCGGGCAACCGTCGAGCTAGTTGAGAAAAGAAAATCCGCCAGAGACTAAGCTGCCAGTGTAATTTCCTTCGCCGGTGTGCGGAGCACGACATTTAGAAACCCAGAAATCTATTTACAAAGTGTGCGCCTGGTTCATATGGTCTACTAACGTCGAGAACAAAGGGAATAGCCAATGCCTTCGTCAGAGAATATACCGAATCTTAATACGATCAGGTTTGACTGCCGCTTTTACACTGGCTATAAGCCATGCGGCAAGGCAGATGTGTGCGAGAAATGTCCTCACTATAGTCCGCAAGGAACGCGAATACTGGTGGTGAAGCTTGCAGCCATGGGTGACGTGTTACGCACCACGTGCATCCTTCCCGGTCTGGCCCGGCAGTACCAGCCGTGCCATATCACGTGGCTCACTGCCGCTGCGTCAGAAGTGCTGCTGAATACAAACCCCTATATCGCACGCCTCGTGTGCTTTGAACCGTCGAATTTGCTTGTGCTGCTTTCCGAACAGTTTGATTTACTGCTGAACTTTGAAAAGGAGCCAAGGGCCCTTGCCGTAGCTAATCTGGTGCGCGCAACTGAAAAGCGCGGCTTTGCTCCATCGGAGGCTGGCACCTTGACGGTCTTTAATACTGAAAGTCAATATGCGCTGCAACTCGGCTTGTCCGACGAACTCAAATTTCGCCAGAACACTAAAACGTACCCGCAAATCGTATACGAGATGGCCGGTCTCCCTTATCATAATGAAGAGTACGTGCTCGAATTGAGCGAGCGCTCGAAACAATTCGCCGGGCAATTTGCCAGAATCCATCGCCTTGCCGAGGCAAAACTAGTTCTTGGCGTCAATACTGGCTGTGGATCGGTCTTCCAGACCAAACAGTGGACTGTAGGCGGTTTCGTCGAGATAATCGCACAGCTGACCAAAGAGCCAGAGGTGTGCGTCTTGCTCCTTGGTGGTCCACGCGAGCGCAGTTTCAACGCGGAAATCTTGCGTCAGTGCGATCAGCGCATCATTGACACTGGGTGTGATAACAGTCTGGAAGATTTTCTCGGCATTGTGAGCACGTGCGATCTGGTGGTCAGCTCCGACAGCCTGACCATGCACATTGCGATTGGCTTGAAAAAACAGGTCGTAGCGTTTTTCGGTTCTACATGCCCTGCTGAGGTTGATCTATTCGGTCGCGGCGAAAAAGTAGTCTCTGAGTTTCCCTGCGCCCCGTGCTATAAGGCCACGTGTACGATAAATCCCAGCTGTATGGATGCGTTGTCCGCCGAGCAGGTCCTGGCTGCAGTGAAGCGCGTGCTGGCCAACCGACCTGGCTCATAGGGAGCTCCTGCATGCCCGCCACTGGAACCCGTCGCAAGCCTCACACCAGTATCTGGCTTCTCTCCTTAGTTCTACTCCCTGTGCTGATCTATTTGCTCCTATTGGTCCGCTATCCGCTTATGCGGGCATACGAGGGGCTCAGGTTTCCGTACCAGCTGGACGCGGAAGAGGGCTTTCTCGTAAACCAGGCCTTTCTGCTTAGCCAGGGGACGTCAATTTACCAACCCATCCAGGAGTCGCCATATCTGGTCGGCACCTACGCACCGATATATCCAGGACTCAATGCTCTGACGCTCAAGATTTTCCGGCCCAGCAGCTATTACCTGCTATCAGGAAGAATGATTAGTTTGCTAAGCTGGGTTGGCATTCTCGCACTAATGTTCATTCTGGTGTATCAAAATACCCGGAATGTCATGATATCTCTGCTTGCGCCTCTGCTCTTCACAATCACCTACGATCTATACGAGTGGCTCCCATATTATCGCGTTGATTTGCTGGCGATTTTTTTCAGCCTTGTCGGGTTAACGCTAATTGCTCTCACGAGCAGCAAGTTGGGAAGGATTCTCGCAATTTGCGCATTTGTTCTAGCTATCTATACGAAACAGAGCCAGCTGGCTGTTCCGCTAAGCTGCTGCCTCTTTCTCCTGCTTCAGGATTACAGACGCGGACTCCGTTTCATAGGCAATCTGCTCGCGCCAATCGTACTGATCTTCATCCTGCTAATCGTGTTCACGCGCGGGGAATACTACAATCACACGGTGCTTTACAATGCGAACATCTTTGACTTTTTCCAGCTCAAAGCGATGCTTAAGCATCTCGTGCGATTTAACTGGGCATTACTGGTTGCAGCAGGGGTTATCTGTTTGTACGCGCTCGCCAGCATTATTGTCCCTCTCTTGCATCGAACAAGGGTCCTACCGAGCAGCGAGTCAGATGGAGGGCCAGAAGATACGCCAATAGGCGCTATTAACGTTCTAAAGCGGCTGGATTTGTTCACGGTTTACTTCCTGGTCTCTGGACTCTCGCTCATTGGCCTGGCAAAACAGGGAGCAGCCACGAACTATCTGCTGGAGCCGCACATCGCCATTTCGCTCTTTCTGTGCATACGTCTGGGCAACTTCATCACGCGCGCTGCCAGTCAGGCTGCCGCGCCAGGACGCCTGATGATGTACGTACTTCTGGTCGCGTTGCTCTACATGCACGCCATCAATCTGCATCAAAAACGGCCCATCCTCTTTTATCCGCATAATCCTGATCTCACCGATATGAATAAAGCGTCCGTTGTGTTGAATGCTGTGCAAGAGCAGACGGGGGACGTGCTGAGCGAGTTTCCGATATTCAACATCATGGCGGGAAAACAAGTGCTCTTTCACCCGTTTATTATGTCACAATTAGCGCGGGAAGGAAAATGGAATCAAGCGCCATTCGTGCGTGACATCCGCGAGCAGCGATTTGACGTTGTGATCACTACACAGGATATCATGAATCCCCAGCAGTTCTTCTCCCGATACACCCCGGAGATGCTCGAGGCATTGCGGCGTTTCTACCAACCTTGCTTTCCTGAGCATAAAGCGCTTGATTTTGGGCGTGGCACGCTGTACTATTTGTATATTCCCGGGGAGAAAGCGGAGTGAGTATAGTTATTAGTTCGATAAGGCAAAAACGCCTGGCGGGCAATTCAGCCAAATTGGCGTACAAATTTATACTCGCTCCAGGCCATCGCCTGCCCTGACACGTCACCACACTAAGAGAAATGCAATCCGATGAGTACTGACACGATCGCCAACCTGCTCCAGAATATTCAAAAGGTCATTATTGGCAAAGAGGCAGTGGTAAAGCAGGTGATCGCTGCACTGCTGGCCCGCGGTCACATTCTCATCGAAGACGTTCCTGGCGTTGGCAAGACATTCCTGGCCAGGAGCCTGGCCCTTTCCCTTGATGGCATTTATAAGCGTGTACAATTTACGCCCGACCTGCTCCCATCCGACATCACCGGCGTCTCGATCTTTAATCAGAAAAACCTGACGTTTGAATTTCGCGAAGGACCGGTCTTCACCAACATCCTCCTGGCGGATGAGCTCAATCGCGCCACGCCTCGCACCCAGTCCAGCTTGCTGGAAAGCATGGAAGAACGTCAGGTCACGGTTGATGGCAAAACCTACACACTGCCGATGGTGTTCTTTGCCATGGCCACGCAGAATCCAATAGAGCAACAGGGTGTGTATCGCCTGCCTGAGGCGCAGCTCGACCGATTCTTAATGCAAATTGATATCGGCTATCCCGGACATTATCATGAAATTCAGATTCTGGAGGATCAGCGGCTGGCGCACCCGATTGATTCGCTCGCCTCAGTGGCTACAATCCGCGACATTCTCGATCTGCAGGAGCGAGTGAAACACATCTACGTTGACAAATCCATTAACGACTATATCGTGCGCCTGGTGGAAGCAACGCGTGCACACGCGAATCTGATGCTGGGGGCAAGTCCGCGTGCCTCCCTCGCCCTCTACCGCGTGAGTCAGGCTTATTCAGTGATTGATGGCAACGACTTTGTGACGCCTGATACCGTGAAAGCGCTCTGCCACCCTATCCTGCGCCATCGTCTGCTTCTGAAACCGCAATCGCAACTGGGCGGAGTGACTCCTGACCACATTATTGACGAGATCCTTCGCACAGTGGACGTCCCCATAAAGAATTATGAACTTTAGCGAGCCTACCCCGGTTCTCACGAAGCGCAACTGTCTGCTATTTCTCACCACTCTGGCGCTCTACGCCGGATACGCCAGAGGAAACAACGCGCTCTTCTTCCTCGGCGAGCTGTTGCTCGTGATCCTGATCGTCACCTATGTGAACTCAGCTCTGCTTTTTCAGCATCTGCGCATTTCCCGCAAGCACTATCCGCGAACATTTGAGGAACAGGAAATTTCCATCGCCCTGGAATTCGCTACTGAATCGGCAGTCCCACACTACCTCATAGAGGTTGCTGATCGGATTCCCCCGAGCCAGCATTACAAAGTCCACTCGATCGTGCCATGCTGCTTTGACCGGACTAATCTGTATCAAATGGAGTACAAGGTAAAGTGTGTCCGCAAAAGGGGTCTATATGTATTGGGACCGCTTGAGCTTCAGTGTGCAGATCCTGCAGGGGTGTTTCCTCGAACGCTCCGCATAGATGCCTTTACCGAGCTGCTTGTATATCCACAGGCGCTGGACCTGAAGGACTTTCCAATTCTGGGGTATGGAACTCTGGCCAATGTCGGGACTGAGACGACACTGGATCCAGGACATAGCGAAGAATTTATGGGCTTGCGTGACTACCAGCGCGGCGACAGCCCTAGGCGTATTCACTGGCCCTCAACTGCCCGCCACAACCGCCTGCTGGTCAAAGAGTTTCAGGAAGACGTCGTCACTGAAGTTACCATCTTCCTTGATCTTTACCGCCTCTCACTTACCGGATTTGGCGACGTAACATCCGTGGAGTATCTTATCAAAACAGCCGCATCCGTGGCTAAAGCAGCAATCGAAAAATCGCACCTTGTCCAGGTGTTTGCCCTGGGCAAGCAAGTCAATCACGTTCCACTTGGTGGTGGCATGCAGCACCTCATCACGATTCTTGATCATATGACGTTCTACAAAGCCGAAGGCGAGGGGTCGTTTGAAGATATTTTCAGCCAGAAGGTTCGCCACCTGCGCCGAAGATCAACGGTCATTCTCATTATGAGCGCGACGAACTTTTCCCTGCCCAGATTACGCCCAACATTGCACTATCTGGTGATTTCTCGCATCAAGATTATTGTAGTGTTGATTGACGATCGCTCCTTCCTCAAAATCTGGGAAGAGCAAGAGCGCTTGCACGTGAAGGCACCATCAATGGCCGAGCTGAAACAACTGCTCGTGGCCGAGGGGTGTACGGTGTACACCCTGGCCAAACGCGACAAGATCGAACAACGCCTGGGAGTACCAAACGCCTGACCATGCCGATTACTCTCCATACCGCAACAACACTATATCGCATTGGCCTCTATGTCAGCGCATACGCTTTTACCGTTGTGACTGCGCTGATTGGGATTCGCTACGGACTTAATCTCCCGGTACTGATTTACTTTCCACTCATCTCACTCGGCTATGGATTACTCTTCCTGATTGCAAGTGCGCTGCGACTCCTGTTCCTTGACCTGCTGACGAATCTGCAATACCGCGAGCGCCTGGCTCTCTTTCTCGTGCACGCAGTGTTATTCGTGATGCCGATATATCTGTTTGAGCGCACGTCGCTGATCCCTTGCTTCCTTTTCCTGAATATTCCGTTGTGCCTGCTGCTGCAGCGTTCGCAGTATTTCACCCGGCTTTATGCGAACAACATTCTTATTCTGATTGCAACAACCCTGGTTGATCCAGGGGTACCTGTCTTCTGGTTGCTCGCTGCCGGTATACTGCTGATTATCTGCATGATTGGCGATCGCTTCGTGTTCATCGGCGAACGATATTCCGTGCTAAACCAGATCAAAATCCGTGACGTTGGAGAAAGTATGCTGCTCTACGTGATCCTGATTAGCCTCACCTCTCTGGGGCTTTACGGCCTGACGCCGGTATTGCCAGAGCCAGGGGCCATTGCAAAGGGATCGCTCGTGAGACCTTCGGGTCTAGCCGCACAGCCACTGGACACAAAAATGATATTCGACCTCGTGCTTAGCGCCGTGATCCTGCTGATTCTCTGCGTCGGTACTCTGGCTATACTCGGCTGGATTCACAAGAAGGTAGTAAAGTCCCGGACCAAGCCCTTTCTGCCCGCTCAATCATCCTTGTCCACACTCAAGAAAATAGTGAAAAAGAAACTCATCCGGCGCTTCAAGACCCACTTCTCCAACCCACGCGAGATGGTCGTCTTCTACTATGGGCTCCTGTGTGAACAGCTAACCACGCTCGGGTGGGGGCGCAATCCATGGATCACGCCACTTGAGTATGCGAACTATTTGAAAATCACAACTAGCGAACAGTCCTTAACTATTGACCAGATAACCGACATGTTTCAGCGGGCGAAATATAGCCCACATGCCATCGTCATGGATGAGGCAAAAGCGTTCAAAGATGCGGTTGAGATGGTGATTAATAGGGCAAAAGATAGCGTGGCAAAGGCAAAGAAGAAGAGCGATGAATGATGTTTTGGGCGCGTGCCGCGAAGAAAGCAGTAGATGTGGTACAGTTAAGTTGGGCGCTTAGATCTTCCGATTGGTGAAGCATAAATGATCCAGACAGTGCAGCAAATCGCGCAGAATATCTGGGATATTATTCTCGATTCATCCTTCTATATCCTGGCAGGTTTTCTTCTCGGGGGGATCCTGCACATCTATATCCCGACGGAGAAAGTCCGGCAAATTCTGGGCAAGAAAGGATTCGCATCAGTAGTTAAGGCGTCTCTCATTGGCCTGCCGCTGCCGCTCTGCTCGTGTGGCGTTGTTCCTACGGCTTATTCGCTGAGACAAAAAGGTGCCAATCGCGAAGCGACGGTTGCCTTTCTCATTGCCACTCCAGAAACCGGTATTGATTCCGTTGCCCTCTCTTACGCTCTTCTTGATCCGCTGATGACTGTGTATCGCCCGATCGGAGCATTAATCACCGCGGTAGTGAGCGGAACAGCAGAATTGCTGTTTGGACGCAAGGACGCGGATACTGTGAATGCGCAAACTGCTCCGGCTGCATGCACGTCCGAATGTCTGCCGCCAGCTGGTGGCCAAGCAAGCGAGCCACCGCGGTCTCGCGCCCTGCAGGCCATTCAATACGCGTTTGGGAACTTGCTGGGCGAAGTGGGAAACTGGCTGATGGCGGGAATTATTCTTGCTGGTCTGGTAGGAGCCCTGGTTCCAGAGTCGTATTTCGAGCGCTACCAGCAGTACGAAGCCCTGTCGCTGCTTGCGGCACTATTGATCAGTATTCCGCTATACATCTGCTCGAGCTGCTCGACGCCGATTGCTGCGATGTTAATTCTCAAGGGAATTTCGCCGGGAGCTGCATTTGTGCTGATCATTGCCGGCTCGGCCACCAACGTGGCAACAATCGTCGCGGTTGGCAAAATGCTCGGCAAGAGATCAATGCTGATCTACCTCACATGCATCTTTATGCTGAGTCTTAGCCTCGGCCTACTCCTCAATTGGATCTATCAGCACTTTGCGATTAACATCTATGCCCACATGGGAAGCGGATCGGAACTGATTCCCCAGAACCTGCGCCTCCTTAGCGCACTCGTGTTTCTGGTGCTAATGTTTAACATCTGGCATAGAACAATCAGGAACAAAATTCTCCGCCGTTGAATCCCCGCTGCAGTTACACCTTTCAGTTCCAGACATCCACGCATCGTATCCTGCAGATTGTGCAAGCCATTGGCGTCATGGGCTGCGGTAGAAAATATTTATTTCGCCATATGCCGACTTGCTCGTTACGGTCCACAGAGAAATGACTTTGTGAAAGTATCGCGGAAGAACTTGGTGATTAACAACATATGCCAGCTCAAAAGCCTGAACAACGGAAGCCGCTGTCTTTGAAAGCAGCGGCTTGAGCCACACCAATATAGTTTGCAATTGCTGCGCTTGCTGCTCATACACACGGTAGGAAAGGCGCAATGCGTTACGGGGATGCCGACTGCGAAGACGCTGAATCTCGGCATTTTCCGCAAGGCTTTGCCCTGTCTTGGCGTTCATGCGTTTGATAAGCTCGCGCACCTCGTCAATGGAGCTGCTTGCGACACAGAATGAAGGAAGACAGGCAAGTCCCCATGGATGCATGGAACCAGTTATATTTAACGGCCTGATGACAAAAACGGTGTGTCCGAGATACATATCGCGCTGATACTGGATCATGCCGAGGGATTTCGCTGCCTCCAGCATCTTTTCCATGCAGCGCTGTACCTGCGCTGCATCGCTCACGTCAATAATGTATGTCTTTGAATAAAACGGCTGTCCCTGGTCTGAGCGTCGACGTACGTATCGTGTGCATTCTCCCCTGACGACGCTAAGAAGCTCCTGCTCCAGGGAAAATCCAAATTGGGCATCCAAAGACTTTTCCAGGTCGGAAAGACGAGCGAAGGCGTCTGGCCAGCTTGCGCGAAGAATCTTCTTAAGCGTGCGCCACTGCGCCGCACAATCCCATACTAAACTCTTGTAGACAATCGCATCAGGTGGCGTAAGCCCGAGCGACCTGAAGCTGTTTACCACCTGCGGAAAAAGAAGCCCGGACGTACCTGACTCTCTTCGCGATAGCAAAATTTCTTGCACGATATCCAGCCCCTGCGGTTTAAGCTCAAGCCAAACGCCTGCTTCCTGAAATTCCGACAAGCCGAGGGCCCGAATATCAAGTCCACCCGAGCTCGCAGATTCGCGTTGGGAGCCTACCTCATCTTCCAGGAGCTGAAAGCACAGGCCCGCGTTGATGTATAGAAAGAGGTCTGCAGACTTCCGATTGTTTGCAGCAAGTGCCTGGTAGGTGCTCTTCTGGGCCAGCGACGAAGCTGAGGGCGTCTGCCAATCCTTCAGCACGGCTTTCAATGCGGCGTCTGTTCCCAGGCCAAAAAGGAAAACAGAATCATGAAAGGCGTATACAACGGGATACTGGTATTCTTTCAATACTGTAGCGGGAGAGGACGCTGACTCCGCTGGAACAGTTGTGTCGGATCCTGCCGACTTTCCTTTTTTGGCATTCACTTCAGGGATCGAAACCGGCTCGGTGAGCACATAATTGCAGCTATACACGGTGACGCCGTTTACGCTTGAGCTCTTCCTGCTAACTTCCTTCAGACCGGGAAGGCATGTATTAATCAGCGATTCAACATCAGCCTGGCTCCCCTTATAGTCGGCCAGAAGCAAGACATGGATATTCTCAAGGGAAACGCGTGACGGGTTCGTTGAGACTAACACCACAGCCCCACGCTGTGGGAAAATACGAATCATGTCTTTAAGAGAAATCTGAACGCGATACGCCAGAGGAAGCCGAGATCGCATCCATTGATCCACGCCGGCATTTTTCAATACGTCTAAGAGCACCCGATCTTTCACGAGCGCTGGCACTGGGCTGGCCTGCCAGCGGACGTGAAACTCCCGAAGGTTCTGGATGGAGCAATAGAGAAGCGTATCAGCCGGGAAAAGCGCGTCAAAGGACTCGATGCGGTCGGCCCTGGCCCGTTGCCCAGGGGAAAAAAGAAGCACCCACCACAATATAAGCAGCGAAGTGACTCGAAAAATCCCTTTTCCTGGTGTAGGCATTCTGGAAACTTTTCTATGAAGTTTTTCAGCGCAAAGTGAGTGAACAATAGTCAGGCTTTTTCTGATTACAGCGTCCGCCCTTGAGAAAATGCGCCTGCACAGTGTGATATTCCTGCTTTTGAATAGCCTGTCTTATATCAAAGTCCATAATAAGGTACCTTCATTGCGGGCACATTCACCAATCAATTATGCCGTGGTCTTACAGTGCCAGGAGAGGCGAGAAGAGCAAGATAATCGCAGTGTCGGTGATTGCCCAGACCGTAAGCGCGCGATACATGCCTCGCTTGCCATCATACGCTGGAAAAAGCCGCATCCAGGGAAGTACAATACTCAGCCATGCCAGCAAAATCGCCACCAGCGCAATCCCCGGCAGCCTTAGTCCCTGAATGTATTGATATGTAAAGAGAAAAACGGCCATGGCCAGAAGAAGATTGATAAGCGAGAAAATCAGGGCTATCCGGGGCCCAACCCAGACCGTGAACGTCTTATCCTTACATGCCTTGTCGTGCTGGTGCTGGTAGATCTGCGTCAGAGGATAAAACCCGGCGAACAGAAAGCCGAAGGCGAGAGCAAGCAGAAGAATCTTTGTCGCAAACCGTGGCTCAAACACTGCCCATCCGGCCAGCAGCGTGAGACCGCCATACCCGCTAGCATTAATGATTACGTCAAAACCTGCGTGGGCCTTCAAACGTATCGGTGGACACGAATAGAGCACCGACAGCACAACGCAGATGCCGTAGCAGATAAAAAACAACGGTGCCAGAAACCATGCCCCAACAGCCCCTCCCAGCATCAATACAATGGCAACCAGAGACAAACGAGGCGGCACTGGCGGTGGATTATCGAGGTACCCGATATCACCCTTGTCCCTGTCAAACGCGCTGTTAAACGCCAGCGTGCCACCATTTAAACAGATACCCCAGATCGCTGCGCCGCATGCTAATGAAACAAATTGCCATAAAGAAGGTCGAGAAAATGCCGAAGCCAGCAGCGCTCCTACGCTGAAATGAAACATCACAACCGGCCATGAGAGTGGGCGTAGATGTTGTAGGTATGTGCGGAGTGCCATGCGACGTGAATGAGTGCGGACGAAGATATGAGGCGGTGTTTTTTCTGTGAGTCACGCGCCGTGAAGCACATGGAAGTACAGCGGCACGGCCTCTTTGTCCTATTTTTCTTTGCGGCGAGCAGGTTTCGGTCTGCTCACTTTGACCATAGCAGGGCGCAGCACCTTCGTCTTAAGCATATACCCAGGACGAAGCACTTCCGCCACAGTATTTTCTTTCGCGCCTGATGCCTCCACTACACCCACCGCCTCGTGCAAGTGCGGATTGAACATTTCTCCTTCAGCCTTGATCTTCTCCAAGCCAAGAGTGCCTAGCGCAGTAAGCAGCTGGCTCTGGATCATCTGGACTCCCTCCAATAAAGCGCTGGCATCGGTCGCCGCCGCAGATGAAGAAAGGGCCAACTCGAAATTATCCAGCACAGAAAGGAGCTGAGCAACAAGATCGGCATGAGCTAGCTGGACGAGTTCGTTACGCTCTCGTGCAGTCCTTTTGCGGAAATTCTCAAAGTCGGCACGTGTCCGTAGAAGGCGCTCACTAAGTGTCTTCACCTGATCCATCAGCTTTTGATTTTCTTGCTCGAGCTGTGGCGCCTGATCCGCAAACTCAAGACCGATCAGATCATACCTCTCCACGTAGTGACGCCGCCGTAGCCGATAAGCCCTGCGACGGTCAGACGGAATGGGTATCTGTCGCGAAACAGGCGTGGTCTTTTTGGACATCAATTACAACTCCTCCTACGTGTTGGCACCGGTCTGAGTGAAAAGCATGCATTGAAACCTATGACTATGGCCGGCACTTTGAACCCTGAGGGCACACCACTCATTCGCAGAATCGCGCCTTTGCACAGCCGCGCATGAGTAGATACGCGGACAGCCAACCCGGCTCAGTCAGTCCGGCCCGAAAGCAGCTGATTCGCCCGCTCCAGATCCTCCTTGTAGCCAATGGGAATCCACATCCGCAAAACCAGCACACAGTGGATATTGCGCTTTTTGCACAGGGTGCGCAGCGCATCGGTAAACTCGTACTCTGCACGGTGCGTCTTCTTAAGGTGCCTAATTTCATCAAAGATTTCGTCGGTCAGAACATATAAGCCAGTATTTGCCAATTGCGATACCGGCTCGCTGGGCTTCTCAATTACGTCCCGAATCAAGTGATCTTCCACGATAAAGACGCCATACTTAGACGGATCGTCAACCTCCATTGCCAGGGCCGCTAGGTCGTAGTTCAGACAACGCTGAATGTCGTCGCGATGATAGATATTGTCACCCATCAGCACGATGAAGCGACCCGTAACCAGCGGCTCCACCTGCGCCACGGCATTCGCTGTTCCGAGCCTTTCTTTCTGTTGGACATAACGAATCGGCAGGCCCTGGAACTGTGTGCCAAAATAGTCCTTGATCTGATCGCCTTTGTAGCCAATCACCAGAATAACCTCGTCAACCAAACCTCTAAGGTGCTCGAGGTTATACTGGAGAATCGGCTTGCCTGCGACTTTCAGCAACGGCTTTGGCGTCTGATACGTGAGCGGCCGTAACCTGGTCCCTTCCCCCGCGGCAATAATTACAGCTTGCATGGCAGTTCCATCCGATCCTTTCCCTGTAGGTACGCATTCCTACGCCAAGGCTACGGCAGGTCTACAACCTTGCGTTGCGTCACGTCCCTTGCTTCTGCTGCTGTTGCTGTAATATTTTGTTAATTGCCTTCCTACGCTGCAAGGTCTTCAGGCGCATCCAATCCTTGGCTTCGTCGTTGCGATCAATTGTAGATTGGTCAATGCTATGATCTGTTCCGCCCGTGTGGCGAATCACGTCATAAATGGGATCAAAGATGCGGGCAATGTTATAGGTCTCACTGACGCGATGCACAAGGTCGTAATCCTCGCCGTAGTTGCGAGAGAACCGTTCGTCATTCAGGCCAAACCATCCCAGCTCCTTGATAATCTTAATGTGCGCGGCCCGTGGTGCTCCTGCCCCATTGATCCGCAACAGGTTATTGCGACCGTTTTCATGCGTCCACTCATCGTGCGTGACAACCGGAATTTCCTCTTTCTGCGTGATCTCGCCGGTGGTTTCGTTCTTCTCCCAGACCTCATAAGAGCCGATGACCATGCCCACGCTGGGATCCTTTTCAAATTCCGCAATGATTTTCTCGATCGCACTCGGCTTAAGCCGATCGTCTGAGTCGAGCTGCACATAGTACTTTCCCTGCGCCGCAACAATTCCCATGTTCAAACAGAGGCCAATATTATTGATGTCCAGAACGAATAGACGAACCTTAGGAGCATCGGGGTCGTATGCATCTCCCCCCTGCATGTAGCGCTCAACCTCCTCGGCCGTTGCATCTTTCCCACCACCATTAACCATCACAATAACTTCCACGTTTTTCACTGTCTGGTTTTGTACGCTCTCAATGGCAGTGCCGATGAATTCCGGGCGGTTATTTACCGGAATCACCACACTTGCAATGCATTCCTTAAATTTCTTCTCCTCTTCTGGCGTATACGTGACACGATGAAAGTTGGCTGCTGGTGCAAGATATGCTCCGATCCGCTTTAAATGCTCTGTCAAGATGCGTTCGAGTTCCAGCTGGTTCTCTTTGCTCGATAGGAGATAGTCGAATACGTCGTGTCCTTTCTTGCTTGCCACCACAGTGTAGAGCGAGCCGCGGTTCTTGTTCGAGATGTGCCGGATGCCGTAGCGCTCCGACAGCTTCAGCCGCAAATCATACAGCTCCCCAATCGCGCAGTCTTCGCAAAGTCCACCTACTGCTTCCACTGCTTCTTTGCGATACATGATAACATGGCCAAAATCTATATTGTCCCGCAGGCGACCAGCATGATAGTCAAGAAGATGCTGTTCCATGCACCCACCTGCCTCATCTGCCAGTTCGTAATCTGCGTAGATCATTCCTACCTTCGTATCACGCTGCATTGCCCAGAAGAAGGCATCAACCGCGCTGTGTTTAAGCACGACTGAACTGGCAAGATTGTCAAGGTGAACTATATATTTTCCCTTCGCCCGCTTCACGGCGGCATTGAGCATGGCCGCTCGATTCTTGAATGATCCTGGCAGATGTTCCACCGAAAAGTCGCCACTTATGCGGATCGTGTCAATGAAGTCAAGCTTCGACTTCGTCCCGCGATTATCCACGATAATCAGCTCAAGCGGCGTATAGTGCTGTCTGCAGACGCTGTCTATGATCTGCGAAATGGCCTTAGTGTCGTACGGCAGATCCTCTACATAGTACATCACGATGCTTATGAGCGGTTTGTCATGCATAGCCCTCACCTGGGAGACGTATTCAAAGTAGCACGCGAAGTACCCCTTCTCAGATGAATACTTCTCCCCTCCTCCTTTCTGGCTGTGTTATTATTGTTAAATTTGCCTTAAAAGCCTCTGATACAGATGTCATCTCCCGGTTTCAGAATGTGCAGAGCATCCTTCCGGGGTATCGGTACGCCGCGGAGGCCTCTCACTCTTTGAATTCTTCCCACGATGTCGTCAGGTTGTTCAGGAAATCCGGCGTCAATCGTATTTCCAATTTCGCAGCCGCGCCAATGATCGCCCCAACACCTGCAGAGCTCTTAGGCCGAATCGCCTCCGCGCCAGACACACCGCTTCCTATTACGTCCCGCATACGATTAAAATAGTATTCGCTGTGTTCAAACACGCCACCTGTGAGGATGATTTGTACAGTATCTGCCTGAAGCTCCAGGCCGCTGCGTACAGCCCGGACACCTTCCAGCAAATCACCAATCTCTTCATTCATGATGCGTTTGGCAATCGGGTCTCCTGCCTCCGCTGCTTCCAGCACCATCGCCGCGAACTTGCCAACTTCTTCTTTAATTGACTTGAGACCGGATATCCACGGCACCAGCTGCATCGGGCTCTCCAGCGAGAGCACCTCCAGGATTCGGTCGTTGTATGACGGTTTTGGTGCTCGGCCATCGTAGCCTTTCATCATGCTGACCAACCCTTTCAGACCGAGGCGATACCCGCTACCTTCGTCGGCGAGATACTGGCCGTAGCCCCCTGCACGACGCACATTTCCTCGCTCGTCTATTCCGTAAATAATAGAGCCAGTTCCAGCGATAACCAGAATTCCTACATTTGACAATGCACCGCCCATCAGTGCAATAGCCGCATCGTTCGTAAGCGTGAAGTTCGCTTTTATTCCAATCCGCTCAAGAATCGGCTCCATAACTTCATGATCGCTTGGCCGCCCAACACCTGAAAGTCCTAAGTAGCACCAGGCCAGGTTGTCAAAATTCTTATCGAGCAGGCCGTGAATAACTTCTTTCAAGTTGGCCTCAACCATCTCACGACCTACAGCATGATAATTCCCCGGGCCTGCGGTTTTTTGCTTGATAATGCGGCCCTCTTTCGTTGCTAAGAGCCCCAGGGTTTTAGTGCCACCTCCATCAATTCCCATTAGATATTGCATCCACTAGCCTCCACCAGAGAAAAGTCTACACTATCAACTGCGCATTCAGAAATCATAGCGTACCCAGCCATTATTTCTACTGTCAACACATTTTCCAATGCCTGTATTATGAGATTCTGTCTGGCAACGCAGCAGAGAAGATCTCCATCTGCTGCGCTGGGACAGCCTAAAGCAAGTAGACAGTAGATAGTAAACAGTAGACAGAATATATTACCTTAGAAATTAGACAAGGAAACCATAATTTATGCGCTTGGCGCGAACGCACTGAGAGCGTGCGATATCTTGCCTAGAAATAGAACCAGATTGACTCGTAGTCCTTGATGTTTTCGCCGCGCCGTTTCAAATCCTGGAGGTAATCATAGATTGGAACATCGCGCGTGACAAATGTGTCTGCCAGGGCAATTTTTTTCTCCCATGGATGAAATTCGTAGACCCGGCTTCCATCCGGCAGCACGGAAATAAGACTGTGATGCTGGCCGGCCCGCAGGTAGTTCTTTCCTAACCCAGGCACATTGTACACCGCTTCGTCCGTGCGCATCACACCCGTTAGCAGCCGTGCCTCCTCCTTCTGCTCTTGCAGCAGACGGGCAATCGGCACGCGATACTTCTTGGTTTCTTCCTTCCCCTTTGTGTTAAACGTATAGTAGGGAATCACCCCGATCAGCCGAAGCAGGCGCCGGAGCGCCGCGCTCTCAAACCGCCGGCTTGTCTCTACCGTGAAGACAAGCTGATTGAAAACTGCAATCCCTTTTCGTCGAAATCGCTCAATGGCCTCGATTGATTCCTCTGTAATTTCATAGACATGTTCGTAGTGAGTCACCAGACATACTTCGCGCTGCCCTGGCTTTGAGTACTTACCAATGATGTTGGCCAGCTTGGTCGTGATCCGCTGAGGTAGAACCACGGGCGTCCGGGTTCCTATCCTAATACGCTCGATATGCGAGATGGCACTCAGGCTTTCCATCAGCCGGTCAAGGTACGCATCGCCAAGAATGAAAGGATCACCGCCTGTCACGAGCACCTCGCGGATCACAGGTCGCTGCTTGAGCCAGTTCAACGCAGCCTCAAGCTTTTCATTGGAAATAGTCGCTTGGTCGCAGAGCACTCGTTCGATTTCCCAGTTGCGCTGGCAATAGACACAAATCTGTGCGCAACTATTATATGGCTTAAGCACCACAATCAATGGATAGCGCCGCGTGACGTGCTCAATGGGTGAGGTATCGTACTCCAGCATGAAATCCAGAGAGCTGTCGCCTCGCTGGCGGCCCTCAATGATTTTCTCCACATAGTCCAGTGGCGGAATCACCTGTGCCCGTACTGCATGGTCATACTCGCGCGATGGCTCAACATCTAGCAGAGAGGCATAGTAAGGCGTGATGCCAATAGGGACGTTGTTCTTGACCGCAAGATCAATAGCGGCTTTCTCCTGCTTGGTTAATGTAACCAGAGCTCCCAGAGTCTCAGAGTCACGAATCACGTGCCGCAGATGCCACCTGTAATTTCGCCAGTCCTCGGGCTTGCCCTTGAAATACTTTAGAATCCGCTTTCGATTAGCTGCGCGCCGCTTCTTCACATCCGCATCCAGTCCCGAAGCATACCGATTTATATACGACCACGTATACTCACCCAGACTATCCAGATCATTTGAGCGCCCAATGGCTGCCTCGCGCCCACTCTTGTACAGGTACTGCGGAACGGTTTTCATATTATACAGCTTGACCCGGCCCGTAATGCCCCGCAACAGGTGACGCATCTCTTCCAGAAAGGCCCTGGTAATCGGATAGTCAAATTTCTGTTGCTGGTTGTACACCGCATCATACAGGCACTGAAGCACACTGAACTGCGCGAGGCGTTCGCTGCGCGGCTTAAGCATATTGCGGAACGCCATGATGCATTCGCGAATCAGACAAATCTCCAGCGAGTGCAGACTCTGCCGAGTGCCCTCGACTGCCAGCTCGCAATTCGTCAGGTAGAGCAACAGCATAGTCCGCGCCGAGGGCAATTCTTCGCTATTCTTTAAGATTCTGTACACATCGTAATTTGATGCGCGGATAAGGTCAGAAAGTTTCTTTTTCATAGTCGTTCACCACCTTGGACAAGCACTCAGCGCCCTGGAATGGCAATTCATCTCGCCTTTCCACTCCGCCGCACCTCTCTACCCACATCCAGACACTTGTATATACGTCTGTCAAACTTATAAAGCCGTACAACGCTGAAAAAACCCGCGGACAAAAGGAGCATGGAGAGGTGAAAGCCTTATGAAGGAAAAAACCTAAAAACCGACCGCCAGCTACAGCCGTTCTAACCAGCCGACTCTCGGACCGGTCACTTTGCACTAAGAAAAGGCTGAAACGCGCTTTCTGTTAATCTTCTTATTAGACAGTACCAGGAATCCTAAAGCGATTTCAACAAAAAAGGGCACTATTTGTGTACGATCGACACGAGCACTTCTGGTTAGTTTCTGCGGCGTTATGCTCCCCAGACCAGATCTCCTCAACACAGCAAGTACACCCATACCCGCCCTGCCGGAATCGCTCCTGTGCAACTGACTCACTTTTCCAGCCGACCATCAGATTCGTGCCAGCTAACGTATAACGCCCTGGCACCCATGTCCAGCTCAATCGGGCCTACTAGCCACTCTTATAATACGCCGGGGTGAAGTCGGGTACAAGCTGTTTGAGGAGCTCAACAATTTTGGCCCGATCGTTCCTCGCAGCACATTCGTCCAGCAGCGCAATCTGGCGCTGCAGAGTTTCCCAATCTACGGCCTCTGACTCCACAACAAAAATCTTGCCCATCTCAGTTGAGCGTACCCCTTCGCCTTTTGTCAGGAGCTCCTCGGATAACTTTTCGCCGGGCCGCAGACCGGTAAAAACAATGTCAACATCCACTCCAGGCTCGTAGCCTGAAAGCGTAACCAGAGTAGCGGCCAGATCAGCGATCCGCACCGGCGTGCCCATGTCAAGGAGGAACAACTGGCCCTTCTTTCCGATCGCTCCGGTATGAATAACCAGACTCACGGCCTCGGGGATTGTCATAAAGTAGCGCGAGGCCTCTGGATGCGTCACCGTAATTGGGCCGCCACGTTGGATCTGGCGTTTAAACAGAGGAATGACTGAGCCGCGGCTTCCCAGCACATTGCCGAACCGCACGGCCATGAAGTTCGTGCCAGAGTGCTTACCAAGGCCATAGATCACCATTTCGCCTACCCGCTTGGTTGCCCCCATAATACTGGTGGGCCTCACGGCCTTGTCGGTGGAGGTAAATATAAACTTCCTCACCTGATATTTGTCTGCTGTCCGGGCCAGGCGATAGGTGCCTATAATATTGTTCCGCACAGACTCATCAGGATTCAGCTCCATGAGCGGTACGTGCTTATGGGCTGCAGCGTGGAAAACAATGGTCGGCCGAAAAGAGGCAAAGACGTGCTCGAGCTTCTCGGGATCGCGGACATCACCAATCTCCACGGCGATCGTGTCGTCTTGAAAATGGAAACCCAGCTCCGTGGCGATCTCGTAGATGCTATTCTCGCCTTTGCCAAAAAGGAGCAATTTCTGCGGATGGTAGAGGACAACCTGGCGGCAGATCTCCGACCCTATCGAGCCTCCTGCTCCTGTAACCATGACCCGTTCGCCGCGGATGTAGTTCTTGTCTGGCGGGAGCTCCAGCCGAACTGGCTCGCGGCCGAGCAGATCTTCAATCTCCACGGGCCGAATTTCACTAACTGAAATCCGCCCCTCAATAAGGTCATGCATGCTGGGAACTATCTTGAAGGAGACAGGTGTCTTTTTGCACTCCACGACGATTTCCTGGATCTTTTTCGGCGAGGCATCAGGCAAGGCAATCAGCACTGTATCAATGCGATAGCGATCAATAGCATCGCGCAGACAGGAAATGTCGCCCACCACCTGGAGATTGTGAATACGCCGCCCGATCTTACGCCGATCATTATCAATTAAAACAACCGGCCGATACCCTCGCTGTGGATTATTCAGCATGTCACGAACCACTGCTTCCCCTTCATCACCTGCACCGATAACCAGCACTCGCAGAGCATCGCTTGGCAGCCGCTGCCCCGCAGTGAGCAACATTCGGCGCGACAAGCGCTCCCCACCTATCAGGATAATGGCCAATCCCCACTCCATAATCACCACGCTCCAGGGAATCCGCAAAACATGCGTTCCTGAGGGGTTCAGCGGCAAGGGGCCCAGACGTGCCAGGTACTCCACCAGCAAATTGAAGAGCATCACAATGACCGTGCCAACCGTCACGGAAAAAATAATCGCACGTAACTCATAGATGCTTGCATAGCGTAAGATGCCCTTATAGAGGTGAAACAAGCCAAATAGAACAAGTCGAAGTGCGACTACGAACCCGACCAGGTAAAGGAACTGGGGCTTGTACCCTGGCAATACGTGAAAGTCAAAGCGCAGCTGATAAGCAACGCCAAACGCTACTGCGACGAGCAGCGCATCAATGGCCAGCAACACAATTCTATGGACCTTACGACTCAGCATGATGTAGAATTCTTCCGTATAGTACTCAGATTTGCGCCTAAAGAGGCTAATATAGGCTATTCCGGCGCGCCTTTCCCTCGACATTCGTCACACAGCCCATCGGGCAACGACGTGAAAAACACCTGATTACACCTTCGGCAGGTGTGCTTCGTATCGTATTTCTTTTCTTTCTGGTTCTGCAGGCCTTGAAATTCCCTATAAAGAACGGTGATATTCTCCTTTAGATTGAATTCCACAGCCGAAAACACGTTGGGGGCAATCAGGTACGGATAGCCCTCCTGGAAGCGTTTCAGGCGCTCCAACGCCCTATTGTGATACCGGATGATCTCGGAAAATTCGTTCGTGACCAGCATCTCTTCGTATTCCATGTCGAACTGTGCTCCTTCCAAAATATTGCACTACCCGGCCAATTCCTTCTCGTAAATCCAGAAAATGCGGTCAATGCGCGAATTGCACACCTTCGAGTAAAATCGCACCGGCCCAACCCAGGGAATAATGCTCTGAGTGTGGCCCTGGCGGCCAATATCACCGAGGCAAAGCTGACACAAAATGCCTCCAATGCCCCGGCCGCGAGTCATCGGCAGCACACCCATCGGGCCAAACCACCCGGTGTTTCGATTATTTGCCTCATAGGCTGAAAATCCCACAACCTCTCCCTGGTGATAGCAAATATAAAGACTAACGGGACGGTTCCTGTAGCATTCTAGAACCTCGCCAACCCACGCGGGAAACTCAGCGCGTAAGAATTTCAGCACGCGCTCTTTGTCTGCGGAGTCAGCCCGCTTGATCTGAAATCCCTCGCGCTCTAAGCGATCAATGTCCGCGGATACATCGAATTGATCAGGTCGCACGTCGCAAATAAGATTCATATTTTCCCTGACTCGCTGATAGCCATGCTTCTCAAAGAAACCATACGCCTCGGTATAGCGGGAATCAACTCCAGGAGTCAGATAGTTCGGCGTGCTGTCCATAGTTGAAATCTTTCTGGCTCCTTTCGCCCGAAGGCGATTCTCGATCTCCTGAAGCAGCAGCGAGCCAACACCTTGCTTTCGAAATGAGGGGTGCACGACCATCAGCCGGATCCATCCATGGGCGACACCAAGAACCTCACCAAATACGCCTTGAACAAACCCTCGAATGCATCCGGAGTTCTCATCCACCAGCGACAGCCCAGGGTCGTAGTCTCTTGCCCCTAAGGTCTTCTCTTTAACTAACTCCGCGAAGAAGCGGTCATGGGGCATCCCTACCTGGCAAATCTCTGTAATTGCCTCCAAATCTCCCGGCAATAGCTGGCGCAACATACTTCCTGTCCTTTCTCACAGCGCCTAATAACAGAGGAAAAGATGTCTTCTTGCGGCTCCGACGCGTGACCGTCCGGCCTCGGCCTGCGAGGCAGGAAATCTCTCTACCGGAAGACCGGAGGGCAAAGAAGACTTGCAGTGTACATCTCACACCGCTGCTGCAAGAATCAAGAAAAATATACCCCCACAGGACGTCACTCACCATGCGTTAAACATGACCGAACTTTCGGAGCACTACGGTTAGCACAGGCGTGAAGAAAAAATGAAGAGACAATCAGAGGCAAGCTCTCTCTGCCAGACCTAAAACTCCTCAATGCGTTGAACACCAACCTGAATCATGTGCGCTTGGTCAGAACCAGACTACATACCACTATCGTCCTACAGCAGGAACGGGACCTCGATTTTGTATGGCACAGGACATAAAATTATGGAGGGTACGATCTACAGTCAGAACCCCTTTTGCCAATGGGGCTCCATTGACTGCGCAATCAGCCCTCCACTGAACATCCGTTAGCCTGTCCGCTCAGGATGAGCGTTAAAGACCAGCTATGTAACGGCTGTAAGAGCATTTACAATTTACAAACGGCCACTATAAATTTCTCGACCTTCGGGAAAGGCTATTCAATAATGATGAATTTAACCCGCCGATTCTTCGCCCACGCTTCCTCGTTGTGCCCGGGAACTACGGGCTCTTCCTCGCCCTTGGACAGCGTTGCCAGCCGATGCTCCACAATCCCTTTCTTGATCATGTAATCCTTGACCGATGTCACCCGACGTCCGCCCAGGGCAAAATTGTACTCTACCGTGCCCCGCTCGTCGCAGTGTCCTTCAAGCAACACATTGATATCAGGATTGATAAGCAGGAACTCTGCGTTCTGATCCAGCCCCGGGCGCTGGTCACCCCGAATGCTAGATTTGTCGTAATCAAAGTAAACCGTCTTCAGCATGCCGGCCATTTCATGAAGACCTGGAAGTGGCCTAATGCGCCGCGCAGCTTCTTCACCTGTTACGGGGGGAGCCTGTTCAGGAACCTGGGCTTTCCTTTCTATCTCGCTGGTTACCTGCTCAGGCTGGGAGATAGGAATCGTAGAAACGCGTTCTTTCTTGCTCAGCACTCCACAACTCAGCGACAACAATGAAATCAAACCTACTATGAGCAGAGATTCCACGGGATACGTCCACATGCGCTTCATAACATCCTCCTCAGAGTTTAATGGCAAGCCTGCGTGGCAATAACTTTCTTTCTCACCCCTTTCTGCAAATCGGTTTGTATTCTAGCTCTAACCGATGAATCTATGTCAAGAGTTAAATGCTGCGTGCAGTCCGTGTATCAGAACTCACCAACGCCGATTTTTTCACCTGTCTGAACCTGACCTCTGCACTGAAAAAGCCTTCGCATAATACAGAAGAGCTCGCTTCTGCGCGGGAATCTACGTTTCTCAGGCGCAAACCCACCACCAACACCCCATTAAATTCTTCCTACACCCCATATCTCCTTTGAATTTACCTTGCCATACCAGACCGCCAATTGATAAACTTTTCTGAGTTCTGTCTAGTCTTATTATAGACGGTCAAATTCTGAAAGAGAGCCACCGCTTCCAATGTTTCACGCGATCTTTGCGCTCGAAATTGCCATTCGTTTTATAAGAGACCGGAGATTTTTATAAAGCGAACGATTATTGGTACTGAGTCCGGGAAGGACGAGCATTGCAATGACAGCGCCTAAGCCCAGTACACTTCTCCTGCTCAGCATATTCTGCGTGCTGGTTGCTCTCGCAGTATACAGGTTTGTGAGTGACCAGGCTCGGCAGCCGAGTGCCGTATCGCCTGATACTGTTCCCGCTGTTTCAAAACCGGCGCCTGATGAAACTACAATACTCGGCCCATTAGATGCACGAAGCGGACTGGTGACCCAGTCGCCTGTGATCCGGACAACGAGTCCAACGCTCGCGCAATCCCTGGTCACACATGCTGCCGCAAGTACTCAAACGATGCCTCGCCAACCGAGTAAGGTCGGCGCACCGCTCCTCGCCTCTATTGCTGGAATAATAACCGACGAGTCAAAAACTCCAGTGCCTGGCGTAGATGTCTCCGCTCTGAATATCTCCAACGATTCTGATCAACCTGTTGCCACAGTGTCAACCGGATCGGACGGTCAGTACAGGGTTTCAAATCTTACTGCCAGCTCTTACGAAATTCGTGTATTTCATCCCGATTACGCTTCAGCATGTCTCACTAACATCGCGTTAAAAGACAGACAGCAGCTCGAGGGTTTGGACTTTACACTGAACCCGGGCCTAAGCTTAGAGGGTAAAGTGGTTGATGCAAGTCAACAACCAGTAAGAGACACCCGTGTATTTGTGGAAAAGACTATTTCGCGTCTGAATTTGTTTGGTGGGAAACCACTCTCCGCCTCCTACCGATACAGCAGCACGATGTCAGGGCCTGACGGTGGTTTCATCCTGGCTCACCTTGCCACTGGAGCTAACTTGTTAAAGGCAGAGAAGCAAGGATTCGCCCCCGCAGCGCAAAACATCACCCTGAATCCCCAAACGCCTCCCGCTCCGATAACTATTGTACTTTCCGCTGCCGCGACGATTGAGGGGAAGGTAGTCACTGCACAAAAGAAACCCATTCAAGGCGCCAAGGTCTGGGTACACTCATACACTGCTCCCCAGAGTCGTAAAACGGTAATTGAAAAGCCGCTCATTGTGCTGACCGATAGTGAAGGACATTTTGCAATCAAAGATGTGCGTCCAGAAGGCTGGTACGATCTTATGGCTGAAGCTCCGGGTTTTGCGCAAGGCGTTTTTCCCGGCATCCAACCTAACAGTAGTGACAACGTCCTCGTGCTGGGACACGGTGGGTCAATTACAGGCAAGGCTACGTACCTCGATACGGGAGAACCGGTGACAAATCTGCGGATACAATTACGGGGTAGCGGTGGAAAGTATGCCTTGAGCAAACGAGCAGCCAGCGACAGTGCGGGCATCTATGTGTTTGACAATCTGCCAGGCGATACGTACTCGCTCGCGGTTGTTTCCAACCGGCTTACGGCTCCCGAAAAACACGGAGTAAAAGTTGAGCCCGGCAAGCAAGTCACAGGTATAGACTTTGAAGTCTATGAGGGGCTAACCATCAATGGTTTTGTTGTGGACGCCGTGACCAAGAAAGGCGTTGCCCAGGCTGTAGTGGCGGCACGTACACAGGTTGGCAACAAGTTCCCCGCAGGCCGAAAAATGCAATCCACCACCGACGACATGGGAGACTTCACGTTCAAGAATCTTCCGGCTGGCATTTATTATTTAACTGCCTCTGCAGAAGGTTATGTAAGTATTACTTCCTATCGTCAGCAATATAGGGTGGTTCTGGATCGAGATCAACCTTCTCCGCGCGTGATCCTCAAGCTCTATAGCGGCGGAAGCGTTGACGGTTACGTCTACACGTCAGCGCATCAGCCAATACCATGTGCCATGGTGCAAATCTTTCAACCGCCGAGAACTCAAAATCGCATAAACACGCGTAAGCTCAAGACAGCCACTGACGTGAATGGGTATTTCAAGATTTCCGGCATTAACGTTGCCAAAACACTTGAACTCTATGCCAGTGCATGTGCAGAGAATTTCGCAAAAGGAAAAAGCGAACATATCTTGCTGAGCGAGAAGCAGCCCTTGGCTTCCGTCAACATCATCCTGAAACGAGGGGGCTCTATTGCGGGGAAAGTCACCAATTCCGACGGGACGCCAATAAGCCAGGCCCGACTCCAGCTCAATCATAGCAGCTTTGAAGGAGATCGCTATTCGGACCAGCCAGAGGCATGGACGATGTCTGATGGCCGGTACAGGTTTTTTTACGTTGCCGAGGGCCGTGTGAACATCAGGACGTCCGCAGATGGCTACGTCACGCAGCGACGCTCACTCGAACTTGCCGAAGAGGAACACCTGTCTGACGTCAACTTTACCCTTGCCCGTGGTTACCAGATTTCAGGCATGGTTATTGATGATAAAGGGAGTGCGCTGAAGGATACCCGAGTAAATGCCAGACCCCAGGGCAGCGCTAGAGGAAGTGGATCAGCAACTGCGGATGCCACGGGGTACTATGCTATTTCGAACATTGGGGAGGGACAATTCACGGTGACCGCCACCGCAAGGAAGAAGACGGCAAGCGGAACGCAATCGTATCGCCTGCGCAAAAGAAATGTTGAGAGCGGTCGAGGGGATGTGGATTTCATCTTCCCCATTAATGGGGCTATCAGCGGAAATGTCCTGGATAGCTCCACGCTTCTGCCAGTGCCCAATTTTGTGGTGAACGCCGACGCAACGGTTGACCAGGGGGACGGCGCAACCGGCAATTTTGCCATTCGCAATAGGTCTTTTTTAAACGACCGGGGGGAATTTCTGCTTACAGATCTTCCCGACGGCACTTACCGGCTGGAAATCATTTCTGATGCGTACGCTAAGAAACGCGTTGAGCACATCTCGGTTTTCTCGCCCGGCACGACACAGATAGGCACCATTATGCTGGATCCAGGAGGAAGCATAAAAGCCCGGATTGTCTCCTCGGCAACGAATTTGCCAATTGGCGGCGTCCAAGGGAAATTGAATAAGGGATGGAAGAATACCGCAAGGTCAAGCAATGATGGGATGATCCGGTTTACCTCCCTTGTCCCTGATACTTACATCCTGACTTTGCGCCATAGCCATTATCTAACCACACACATTCGCGGCATTCGCGTCTCTAAAGATGAGCCCACTGTGCTTGGCGACATTTTGATGGACCCTGGCGGAATTGTGGAAGGCACAGTGGTGGACGGTGATGGAAAGGCTATGGCCCGGGTAACTGTCTCCGCCAGCTCGGGTGATGTGACTAAGAAAGCATCAACTGACACGGGAGGCCACTATATTATTGACGGGATTCCTCCCGGCTATGCTACGCTGACTGCAGAAAAAACTATTAGTGGCCAGAAGGTCTACGCTGTCGAGCAGGCATACGTTCTGGCTGACGAATCCATCACGGTCGATTTTATCCTGGACACCTCGCATACGCTCCGCGGAACCCTGTTCAGCTATGCCCTGGGATTACAGGATTTCCGCCTGAAGGTATATCTTGTTGACAGCAATAATTTTATTAATGGGTCGCACGGCATTACAGCCAGAGTGGCCCAGAACGGCCAATACGTCATCGAGAATCTCACTCCGGGAACATACTACCTGCTTGCCGAGGCGAAGGTAATTACGCCACCCCCTGGGACGCCCCCGCGATTCATTGCCACGAGCGACTATGTCAGCCTGGTGACGAAAGAAATACAGAAGGACATCGAGTTTCTTAATGCGGAATTCAGCGGCATAGTGGTCGAAAATGGCAGCCAGCAACCAGTTGCAGGAGCTACAATTATCCTCGTTTCAACGACTGCGCCACATACGAATTCTACGAAAATCCTTAAGGCACTGGAGTGGAGCGCCGACTCGAATATGGCCGGCGAATTCCTTATTTACGGACTTCCGGACGGGACGTACGACCTGTATGCCAGTGCTCCCGGCTATGCGGAAAAGCGATACGACACGATAACCTTTGGCCACAACCAGAAGTTTATACAGTATCGCCTTGCGCTCACACCCTGAGATTGCTTGCCAGGCGCAACGTGCAGAACATTTTCGAGCATGGGCTAGCATTTTTATGGTACCGAACAAAAATTTTTCTGGTTGACCCTTAGGGGGAAAAACTCTAAATTCAATTTCAAGACGTCGCGTTCCAAATACCCTATAATGAATTGCAATTATCTGAGCAGTCGGGGAGTTTTCTATAACACCGACTGCTCATCCTGAGGAGCGAAGCGACGAAGGATCTTACTCCTATAATGACTAATGATATGAGAAATAGATTAGGATATGTATATGTTCTTACAAACAAGAATAATCATGTATTATATGTAGGGTCAAGTAGTAGCCTGGTGA